>DASZBM010000002.1:0-600000 GCA_035944135.1 Acidobacteriaceae bacterium | reverse complement strand
GGCCAGGTGCCGCTCTGCATCACGACATTGATGCCGGCACCGATGCCGAGCGCGGTCGAGGCGCCGAGCAGCGCCGCGGGAACGCGCCAGGGGCTGGGGCGCGCGGAACAAAAGAGAACGGCGCCGCAGCCGGTCAGCACGGGCGTAAGGGCGAGTACAAGGTCTTCGCCAGGATTGGCCAGTGAGGGCTGCGCGAGCAGAAGAAGCAAACCGGCGATGGCTGCAAGCCCTGGCCAGAGGCGGCCCGCGAGTGTACTGGTATGGCGTGCAGCGCCCTCTGCAACAGCGATGACGACGGGTGTAAGCGCGAGTGCCATGGTGACGCTAGCGGCAGAGATGGAGTGTGGGTACAGCAGAGCGATGAGCGGGCCCGCAATCAAGAGCCCGCCGCCGAGAGCGGAACGTGTGAGCTGGCCGGCTTGCTCTCGAGATGGGGGTCGCAGGATGAGGAAATAAAGCGCGGCTGCGGAGCTGCAGCCGACGGCGGCGGACCCCAGCGTTGTGGCCGAACCGGGCAGCGATTCAGAGGAGATCCAGCGGCTGCCGCGCACGAGGCACAGGAGAGCGAATGGCCACCAGAGCCGCCAGGGTGAGCGTCGATGTGAAGGCACATTCATCTTCTCTGTTCGGTTGGACGAGAGTGGGATGTGCAGAGACGACAGAGGCCGCGCTTTCGCGCGGCCCGTGTGTGGTTCTGCTTGAAGCAGGACTTAGCGGTTTCCGCCGCCCTGCGGTGCGCCACCGCCGGGACCGCTGCGGCGTCCGCCGCGACGGCGACGACGACGCTGTCCCTGACCGCCGGCCGGACGGTTGCCACCCTGCGGTGCTCCCTGGCCTGCGACTGCGGGAACGGCTTCGCCTTCGGTCTCGTCCGTCTCGTCGGTATCCAGCTCGTCGTCGATCTCGAGGTCTTCGTCATCCTCGTCGAAGTCGGCGCCGCCCTCAAGAGTGATTGTGGTCTCGGGAGTGGGACGCTCCGGACGCTCGCTGCGCTCGGGACGCGGTGCGCGTTCCGGGCGTTCGCCACGGTCACGATCGCCCCGGCCCTCACGATCACCACGGCCTTCACGATCGCCGCGGCCCTCTCGTCCGCCGCCGGCAGCTTCCGGGACCTCGGGCAGGCCGAGCTTGGCGCGCTGCTCTCGCAGGACGGCCTTGCGGGAGAGCTTGATGCGGTTGCCTTCGATGGCGAGAACCTTCACGAGGACCTGATCGCCCTCGCGGAGCTCGTCCTTGACGTCCTTGACGCGGTGCTCGGCAATCTCGGAGACGTGCAGGAGACCGTCGGTGCCGGGGAAGATCTCGACGAAAGCGCCGAACTCGGCGAGGCGGACGACCTTGCCGAGGTAGGTCTTGCCGACCTCGGGCACAGCAGTCAGATCGCTGATCATCTGAATGGCCTTGGCGAGTCCCTCGGCGTCCGATGAGGCGACGTTCACGCGGCCGGTGTCGTCGACGTCGATCTTGACGCCCGTGGCATCGATGATGCCGCGGATGACCTTGCCGCCCGGACCGATGAGATCGCGAATCTTGTCGGTCGGGATCTGAATTGTGTGGATGCGTGGAGCGTACTTGGACTTCTCCTGGCTGGGCGCCGCGATGACAGCGTCCATGGTGTCCAGCAGGAACAGGCGGCCCTGCTTGGCCTGGGCAAGAGCTTCACGCATGATCTGCGCGGTGATGCCCATGATCTTGATGTCCATCTGGAGCGCGGTGATGCCGTTGCGCGTGCCAGCGACCTTGAAGTCCATGTCGCCGTAGTGGTCCTCGGCGCCCGCGATATCGGTGAGGATGGCGTAATTGTCGCCTTCCTTGACGAGACCCATGGCGACCCCGGCCACGGAGCCCTTGAGCTCGATGCCCGCCTGCATCAGCGCGAGCGAGGCGCCGCATACGGTGGCCATCGAGCTGGAGCCGTTGGACTCCAGGATGTCGGAGACGACGCGGAGGGTGTAGGGCGACTCCTCCTCGCCGGGGAGGACGGCCTCGATGGCGCGCCAGGCGAGAGCACCATGGCCGATCTCGCGGCGGCCGACGCCGGTCATACGTCCAACTTCACCAACGGAGAACGGCGGGAAGTTATAGTGCAGCATGAAGCGACGCTTCTGCTCGCCTTCATAGCTTTCCATGCGCTGCGCGTCGTCGGTGGTGCCGAGCGTGGCAGATACGAGCGCCTGGGTTTCGCCACGGGTGAACAGCGCCGAGCCGTGCACGCGCGGCAGGACGCCGGTCTCGATCGTCACCTTGCGAATCTCGTCGAAGGCGCGGTGGTCGGGGCGGATGCGGTCGTTGAGGACCTGATCGCGGAAGATCTTTTCGCGGAGCAGCTCGTAGTACTTGCTGAGCTTCTTGCCGGCGTCGGCGTCGCCCTCGGGGAGCTGCTTCTTCAACTCGTCCTTGATCTCCTTGACCTTCGCGTAGCTCTCGAACTTCGGATACTTCTTGGTGTCGAGCGCATCGCGGAGGCGATCGCCGATCTTCGACTCGAGCTCCTTCGAATAGGCTTCGTCGATTTCGGGCGTGGTGACCTGGCGCTTGGGCTTGCCGGCGCGGGCAACGAGGTCCTCAATGCCGGCGACGATCTTCTTGATCTCGCCGTGGGCGAACTCGATGGCGTCGACCACGCGGTCTTCCGTGATCTCGCGGGCACCGGATTCGATCATGGTGATACCTTCTTTGGTGCCGACGACCATGATGTTGAGGGTGGACTCGAGGCGCTCGGAGTAGGTCGGGTTGACGATGAACTCGTCATTCACGATGCCGATGCGGACGGCGCCGACGGGGCCGTGGAACGGGATGTCCGACAGCGCGAGGGCGCAGGAGGCACCGTTGATGCCGAGAACGTCAGGGTCGTTTTCCTTGTCCGCCGAGTAGACGAACGCAACGACCTGCGTCTCGTTGCGGAAGGCCTCGGGAAAGAGCGGGCGGATGGGCCGGTCGATCTGGCGGGAGGTCAGGATCTCCTTCTCGGAGGGGCGGCCTTCGCGCTTGATGAAGCCGCCTGGGATGCGGCCGCCGGCATACGTAAACTCTCTGTATTCAACCGTGAGCGGGAAGAAGTCAATGCCTTCCTTTGGCTCCGGCGAGGCGACTGCGGTTGCGAGCACGGCGTTGTCGCCGCTGGTTGTGAAGGCGGCGCCTGAGGCCTGCTTGGCGAGCCTGCCTGTCTCAAATTTGATGTGCTTGCCACCTGCAAGCTCGATAGTGATGTCCTGCTTCATGAGGGTTCCTCTTTTTCTCTCTTCGTCGATAAAATCTTGGGGCGCCGGAGGCGACTTGCGCCTAAAGCGAAAGCCCCGCCAGAGGAGTCTCGGACGGGGCATGGAATGAATTGGGCGAGATGCCGGGACGGCGAGAGGCGTAACCGCACGGGCGCAGAAAGGCGCGAGCATCTCCTGCGGGAGAACCTGCGCGATCGATGGCGCTTGAAGCGGTCAATGTCGTCTTCGCTGTCGTCTTCGCTCTCCGTCGGCTCGCCGCGCGAGCCGGAGCGATGGGTGAGTTACTTGCGGATGCCCAGCTTGCCGATCACTTCGCGATAGCGGTCCGAGTCCGTCTTCTTCAGGTAATCCAGAAGGCGGCGGCGCTTGGAAACCAGCATGAGGAGGCCACGGCGGGAGCCATGATCCTTCTTATGAGTCTTGAAGTGCTCGGTCAGCTCGCCAATGCGCTCGCTGAGGATGGCAATCTGCACTTCAGGACTCCCGGTGTCGGTGTCATGAGTGCGGAATTTGGTAATGATTTCGGTTTTCTGTGCGGGGGCCAACACGGCTGGTTGTTACCTCTCTCGTCTTTCTAGCGTCAGTCCACTTCTCTCAGTGTCTCCGTTAAAGATAGCACGCCGAAGAGCGATTTTCGGCGCCCGGGCGGCTTCTTTGCGGGGTTATTCAGCAGCCTTCAAACGCTAGGCAATGTGGGTTTTGAGGAACTTGAGCGAGCGTTCGCGAGCAAGTTTCTCGGCATCGGCTTTGTACGAGGGACGGTCGGGATTGGCGAAGGCGTGTTCAGCGCCGTCGTAGACGAAGATCTCAACTTCGCCTTCGTGCTTACCGTGCGCCTTGCGAACAGCGTCGACCTGGTCCTTGCCGATGTGGCTGTCGGCACCGCCGAAGTGGATGAGCACCGGGCAGGCGGGTTCCTCGGTGGCATACTTGCCGATGCCGCCGGGGTAGTAGCAGACGGTGCAGGCGGGCTCGAAGGCTTCCCTGTTGCCGCGCACGGCGGAGAGCCAGCTCATGAGGCCGCCGTAGCAGAAGCCGAGGACGCCGACGGAGTCGACGATGCCGGCCGCGTACTTGAAGGCGGCGGCGATGTCCTTGAGCGAGTCGTCGGGGTTGAGCTTCGGGTAGAGCGCGAAGGCCTTCTTCAGGTCGGCCTCGCCATAGCCGAGATTGAGGTTGGGCTCGAGGCGGTCCATGATGGCGGGCGCAATGGTGAGGAAGCCGTCCTTCGCGTAAGAGTCGGCGACGGCCTGAATGGACTTGTTAACTCCGAAGATCTCCTGAATAACAACGAGCGCGCCGATCGGCTCGCCCTGCGGACGCGCGAGGTACGCCGAGAGTTCGAACCCGTCCGACGCCGTGACCTTCACCCACTCACTCATGAAACATCTCCTCTGTGCGCTTAGATGTCGGCGCGACGAGAAGATTGTACGCGGCGGGAAGAGTTGTTCGATGAATGCGCGACCACCTCGGCTTGACGTGGCTTGCCAGGTGCTCAGCGCGTCCCTTGGCAATCAGCAACCCGGTGACGGCACCACCATGCACTACAAGTTCACCGGCAAGGAGAGGGATTCCGAGTCAGGGCTGGATTACTTCGGCGCGAGATACTACGCCAGCAATGTCGGCAGGTGGATCAGCGCAGACTGGGCGCAGAAGCCCGAGGCTGTGCCCTACTCCAAGCTGGATGATCCCCAGAGCCTCAATCTGTATGAGTATGTCGGCAACAATCCGCTAAGTAAGGCGGACGCTGACGGACATCAAGCAGAGCAATGTACCTGCCAGCAGTTCCCGAACCTCGAAGCAACAAAGTACGACATTCTGGACGCCATAAAATCGATTCCGATCAGTATTCACTGGCAACCAGGTAATCAGCTCATACCCGGCCTGCCGATCGTAACGTTTACGAAGAACAGTGGCGCTGCCGCAACTGAGGAGGAAACGAACACACGGCATGGCGCGATGAACGACGCGAAGAGAGATGCAGGCGTACCTACTTCGCAGCAGCCCAGTAAACAAGAAACGGTTCCGCTTAAAGATCAGAGCGGCAAACAGGTGGTAGTCAACGGGAAGCCGCAAACCACACGGGAGTACACGCACACAACGGGTGATGGAAAACAAGTCGTTATACAGGATCATGGTCAGGGACATACATTCCCCGACGGAGGCTCAGTCGGACCGCACATCAACGTTAGACCCGCAGGAGATACTGCTCACGGGCAAGTTGAGGGAACTAAGCCCCACTATCCATATCAACCATAAGCGAAACAGGTGGTGAATGATTAACTGGCGTACCGTAACTCTAAATCCTGAATTGGTGCAACACGTCTATGGCAGCCTTGATCCAGTACTCGACCAAACAAGGCTGCTAAGCCTTAAGCTGCTCGATGAAGGTACGACGCTGAAATTCAGTCTTTCTTTAAAGGACATCCCCACGAACCCGCCCCAACGCTGGAGCCGAAATTCGCGATATAACGCAATAAACATGGAATTTCAGGCCTGGAATCTGCTGAGCCTTGAAATCACGGGAACGCCGCCTTTCGGAACCGTTTGCTGTGCCTTCGAGCGCATCGAATCGGGATCAATCACCATAAGACTGACCGGAACCGGGCTAAACCTGACTGCGACAGTCGACTCTGTACGGATCAATCACCTTACGCCCTATCTGACTAGTTGAGAAATTTGAGCGGGTGCCCACACCTTG
This sequence comes from Acidobacteriaceae bacterium, assembly GCA_035944135.1. NCBI lineage: Bacteria > Pseudomonadati > Acidobacteriota > Terriglobia > Terriglobales > Acidobacteriaceae > Acidobacteriaceae bacterium. The sequence continues at coordinate 594,078 of DASZBM010000002.1, read as the reverse complement.
GGTATCGAGATGTGGGTTTGCAGGATGCCAGGCTAAGCGAACCACGGTTGGGCTGGAACGGCGCTACGCGGACGGGCACGATCCCTTCGTCACATTCTCCTGCTACCGTCGTCAGCCTGCTGAGCGCTAAGGCTTCAGCAGCCAGCCCAGGACAGGCTTCACCACACTGACTCCGGTGCAGATGCCCACCATCCGCCACCGCCATGCGCTCAGAGACTCGACACGGTCCTGTCGACTCTGAAGCGGACCTGCAAGCGCGACGGTTGCCCGTTGCCCGAAATCCCGTGCCTAACCTAAATCTCAAAAGAGGCGACGCGTTTGGCGAATATGCGTTTTGACCGGGCACACCGGCCTCTCGGTAGTCGAGAGAGGGTGAAACGGCTGCAACAACGAAACGCAGGTTCCCTTCGGGAATGACAGAAAGAAAAGAAATGCGCGACGATGCGATGGCGGAGCGCAGATCAGTTAGCGCGGCGGATCGTGCGCAGGATGGCGTCGGCGAGTTGAGAAGCGGAGATGCGGTAGTCGCCGCGTTCGATCACTTCGCGCAGGAGCAGGATGCGCTCGCGGCGCGGGGCTTCTTTCCATAACTCCGGGTTCAGCGGCTCAGGCGCTGTATCGTTTGCGGGCAGTTGGGCTGCGATTGCTTCCAAAGTCGTAACATCCACCATAAGAATCTCCTCACGGAAGATATCGGCGGCGTCACCAACGACTTTAGTGCGTTCTTAAATTTTTTTTGAGATCAGGCTGCGGCGTTGTGGCGGGTGCGAGGTCGACGCGCAGGCATTGCGCGCTGAGCAGCCGAGGCTCAGAGAACGGAGCGCAGACGGCGGACCGCGCCGGAGTGGATCTGCGAGACGCGAGACTCGACGACGCCGAGGGTCATGCCGATCTCGCGCATCGTGAGCTCCTCGTAGTAGTAGAGCGTGAGGACCAGGCGCTCCTTTTCGGGCAGCTCTTCGATGGCGTCGATGAGGTGCTGGCGTGACTCGGCGGCGAGGCAGCGGAAGAGCGGATCTTCTTCGGCGGCTGCGGGAACATAGTCGAGCTCTTCGTCCTCCTCGTCCTTGCTGTGTTCGGCGTTGAGGCTGCCGAGGTCCGCGCTGCGCAGCTCACCGAGAAACTGCTGGAGCTCATCGAGCTGAATGCCCATGGCGTCCGCGATCTCGTTCTCAGCGGGCGTTCGGCCCAGCTTCAGGGTGAGGACGCGAGCCGTTTCGGCAATTGCGCGAGCTTTGCGGCGCAGCTCGCGCGGGCTCCAGTCGAGCGTGCGGAGCCAGTCCAGAATGGCGCCGCGAATGCGAAACTGCGCGTAGCTCTTGAACTGTACGTCGCGGCAGGCGTCAAAGCGCTTCAACGCCTCCATCAGCCCGATCGTGCCGGCAGAGATGAGGTCGTCGAGCTCGACGTGGCGCGGCAGCGTGCGGTGCAGCTTGCGTGCGATAAAACGAACCGAAGCGAGATGCTCCATTACGAGCTGCTCGCTAGCGGCGGAGCCGGCCTGCGAGACAGCAAAGGTGACGGCAGGTTCGAGTTCGGGGGCGGCTGCGTGCAGGCTGAGCAGGGATGGATGGAGGGCAGGCATGGGTAAGGCTCCTTCGATCGTTTGGGCTGGCGCATTCTCTATGCGTCAACACTGGACAGAAGGAGCAAAATGGCTGCCGAAGTCGAGCGAGTTTCCTAAGCAGTTTCCAAGCAGAAGGTGAGAGAAAACATAGGATTTAGCAGGGTTCTAGGGACGAAGGATTATGCAGAGCAAAAAGAAAGCCCCTGTTTCCAGGGGCTGCGTTGAAGTCGGTTTCTTCGTCGTTGGTAGATGGATGCCAGGACGGCAAAAATTCGTTGCCTCTAACTCTAACTTTTTTCGTCTCGCGAGGCGACATTTTTAGGACCGCGCGCGTCTGCGGCAGCGGATGTGTTCGGCGGTGATTTCGGGCGAGTCTCCGGCGAGGATGACAGCGCGCTCGAGGACATGGGCGAGCTCGCGAACGTTGCCGGGCCAGTTGTGCTGTTGAAGCGCGTGGAGCGCGTCCGCGGAGAGGGTTTTGCGCGGAGCGTCGGCGCCGAGCCCGGCCAGGAGATGCTCGCTGAGCACGGGAAGGTCTTCGAGGCGGTCGCGAAGTGCGGGGACCTCGATCGGGAAGACAGCAAGGCGATGGTAGAGATCGAGCCGGAAGGCGCCGTCGACGACCTGCTGTTCGAGGTCCCGGTGAGTGGCGGCGAGGATGCGGACGTCGACGCGGGTGACCTCGTTGTCGCCGACGCGCTGGATTTCGCCACACTCGAGAAAACGGAGGAGCTTGGCCTGGAGCGGAAGGGGAAGCTCGCCGATTTCGTCGAGGAAGAGCGTGCCGCCGTGCGCGGCTTCGATGCGGCCGGTGCGGGACTGGACGGCGCCGGTGAACGCGCCGCGGGTGTGGCCGAAGAGCTCGGCCTCGAGAAGCGCCTCGGGGATGGCGGCGCAGTTGAGCACGGTGAGGGGCTTTGCGGCGCGGCTGCTGAGCCGGTGAATGGCGGAGGCGACGACCTCCTTGCCCGTGCCGGTCTCGCCTTCAATGAGGACAGCCGCGTTGCGCGGAGCGACGAGGCGGATGAGATGGGCGAGCTCGCGCATCCGGGCGCTGTCGCCAATGAGGCCGGGGATGGGGAGAGTGCGAGGAGCAGAGGCTGGGGCGGGTGAGGGTGCGGGCGCCCGCTGCACGGGGGGATCGATCAGCACATCCGCCGGGAGCGGCAGCGGAAAGGACGCCCATTTCCCTGCTCCGGTGGACGGGACGGCGGCCGGTGCGGCGTTCCAGGCGGCGGTGTCGGTCCTGGGCGCTGAAGGCTGATGGGGGGCGGAGGTCTGCTGGGCCTCGCGGAGAGCGTGGAGGAGCTCGTGGCGATGGATGCTGCGGGTGCTGGTGAGCGCGCCACCGTCGACGCTGAGGACGTCGACCGCCGGGTACATCATGGCGATGTGGCCGGCGAGCTCGGAGGCCTCGAGGTCAGGGAGCCAACCGTCCATGAGCAGGGCGTCGGAGGGCTGGCGCTCGAGCAACGTGAGGGCTTCGGCGCCGCCCGCAGCTTCGTGCACGCGCCAGCGCAGGCCGGCGAGGCTTTCACGGAGGCGCTGTCGGAGCGCCGGGTCGGCGCTGGCAAGGACGACGTCTCTCTCGGGGTTGCGGGCGGTGGCGATCATGCTGTGGCCTCCTGGTGTTCAATCGCGGATCGTATGCGGCGCACCCATTCCATGAGTTCGCGTGTATCGGCGAGCGCGCCTTCGATGGTGTCGCGCAGCTCGGCTTCCCTGCTGCCGCGGCCGAGCTCGAGCCGCCACTGCAGACGCGTGAGAGGCTGGCTGAGGTCGTGGAGCTCCTGGCGGAGCGTGGTCCTGAGGTCGTGCTGGTGAGTAGCGGTCATGCGTTCACCGCCGTTGGCAGAGGATGTGTGCTGACGCCCGGCAGCGCGGCGAGGCTGCGAGGTGCGCCCATGCGATAGCCGATGCCGCGGACGGTCTCGATGAGGGCGCCACCCGGTTGGATCTCGGTGGCAGCCGCCAGCTTGCGGCGCACGTAGTTCACGTAGACGTCGAGGACGTTGGTGGGGGTTTCGGGCGGCATCTGCCAGACCTGCTCGAGGAGCTCGGCGCGGGTGCAGATCTGGCCGCGGCGCAGCATGAGGGATTCGAGCAGGGCGAACTCTTTGCCGGTGAGCTCGATGGAGACGCCGGCGCGCTCGACGGTGCGGCGCAGGCGGTCGAGCTCGATGTCGTCCCAGCGGAGGACGGAGTCGGTGTGGCGCTCACGGCGGCGAAGGATGGCGCGGCAACGTGCGGTGAGCTCCTGAAAGCTGAAGGGCTTGGGGAGGAAGTCGTCAGCGCCGAGGTTCAGGCAGCGGACGCGCTCTTCGAGCTCGCCGCGCCCGGTGAGGACAACCACGGAGGACTGCGAGGATTCGCGGGAGAGGAACTCGAGAACCTCGCGGCCGTCGCGCTGCGGCAGCCCGAGATCGAGCACCACTAGATCGGGTCCCCAGGAGCGGGTGCGCTCCACGGCAGCGTCGCCGTCACCAACCCATTCCACTTCATGACCTTCAAGCGAAAGACCCTTCTGGAGAAACATCCCCAGGGACCGATCATCCTCAACTACTAAAACCCGCATCGCTTGCTCCTCTCCCTCCGCTTGGGAGGGTGGTACAGAACCTGGGAGCGCGATCTCATCGGCTGGGACAGAGAAACCTTTAGCCGATTGTTCTATTTTTCTTCGTGCAAGTTTCGCTGACTTGCTTGAGTTCAAGATGACGTGTGTCGCGACATTACACAATGAAAAAGTTCTCTGGAATCAATAGCTCGATTCCATTTCGGGAATGGGCCGGGATGCGGTTTTTTGGCCGCGGCATAACTTTTCTGGTTCCGATGCAGGTTCCTGTTGCAGTTCGCCTTTTATTCGCTAGAATGTCCGCATGGCGATCACGCGTCGGCAAAAAGAGGTTCTCGATTTCCTTTCCAGCTTCACGGCACGTCACGGCTATTCGCCCTCGTACGAGGAGATGGCGTCGGGATTGGGACTGAGTTCGCTCGCGACGGTCCACAAGCATGTGACCAACCTACAGAACAAGGGACTGCTGCAGCGGGCACATAACCGCAGCCGGTCGATCGACGTTCTACCGCAGCGGGCGCAGAAGAAGAACTTCGACCGGCTGCCGTTGCTGGGCAGGATCGCCGCGGGCCAACCTGTTGAAGCGATTGAAAACGCCGAGTCAATCTCACTGGGTGACATCATCGGCGGCCGCGAGGTTTTTGCCCTTGAGGTGCGCGGGGATTCGATGCGCGATGAGCATATCGTCTCGGGCGACTTTGTTCTGGTGGAGCGGACGCGGACCGCGCGGGAGGGCGAGATTGTGGTGGCGCTCGTGGATGGCACGGACGCGACCCTGAAGCGGTTTTATCGCGAAGGCAGCCTGATCCGGCTGCAGCCCTCGAACACCGAAATGGCGCCGATCTATGCGCCGGCCTCGAATGTGGCCATCCAGGGCAAGGTGTTGGGAGTTCTCCGGAAGTACTCCTGAGGCTGCGGGAACCAACGGCTGTCTGACTGCGTATCCAGCTTCGACAATGACTTGCGAAGCTGGAGGCCCGCGTTGAACTCGTCCCGTAAGTCCCGGAAGCGGCTTTGGATCATTCTTGGTACGGTGGCCGCCGTGCTGATCGCAAGCGTCATCTTCGTTGCCCGAGCGCTCTCGACCCCTGACAAGCTGGATCCATCGCAGCTCGGCAAAGCCGAGGTCGGCGACATTGCGCGGTCGGTGGTGGCGACCGGAAAGGTCTGGCCGATCACCCAGGTTGAGGTGAAGTCGAAGGCCAGCGGAATTGTGACCAAGCTGGACACGGATATCAACCACAGGGTCCACGTCGGCGAGGTGCTGGCGCAGCTCGACCAGCAGGAGATTCTGGACGAAGTGGCCGCGCAGAAGGCGCAGCTTGATGCCGCAATCTCGAATCTGAAGTCGGCCGAGGCGGCTGTGACGTACGACCGCGTCGCGGCCGAGGCGCCGGACCTGCCGGACTGGGAGCGGAACTGGCACCGCGCGGCGGAGATGGAGAAGTCCGGCGTGCTATCGAAGCAGAACGCCGACCAGGCGCAGCAGCAGTACCTCTCGGCCGCGAATGCACGGGACCGTGCGTTGGCGCAGATTACGGTGGACACAGCGAAGCAGCGTCAGGCGCAGTCGCAGGTCGCGCAAAACGAGGCGTCGCTGAAGCAGCTTGAGGAGCAGCTCTCGTACACAACGATTACTTCGCCGATTGATGGCGTGGTGCTCTCGCGTGATGTGCAGGTGGGCGACGCCGTGAGCTCGATCCTGGTGCTGGGATCGACCGCAACACTCGTAATGACGCTCGGCGATACGCATGAGGTTTATGTGAAGGGCAAGGTCGATGAGTCGGATATCGGGAAGGTGTATCTTGGCCAGGCCGCGCGGATCAAGGTGCAGAGCTTCCCAGACCGCACGTTCTACGGCAAGGTGACAAAGATCGCGCCGCTCGGCGTTGAGAAGGACAACGTCACGACGTTTGAGGTGCAGATCTCGATCGATAATCCGGGCGGCGAGTTGAAGGCGAACATGACCGCGAACGCAGAGGTCGTGCTCGAGGAGCACAAGCATGTGCTCACGGTGCCGGAACAGGCCGTTATCTACGACAAGGACCGGAATGCCAGCGTGTGGGTGCCGGATCCGCATGGCAAGGATGGACACCGCATCGTGAACGTGAAGACCGGTCTGTCGAATGGCAGCCGGGTGGAGATTACCTCGGGCCTCAAGGCCGGTGACACCGTCGTCCTGCAACAGACGTCGTAGGATTTTACGCAACACGCCACGCGCGATCAGCGCAGGGCCAATACAAGGCGCGAGATCATGAGCTCAGCGCGATGGAGTACTCAATGAATCTTCGACCGTTACTTCTCACGGCATTACTCAGCGTCACTACGGCGGCGCTGGCCGACAGCACCTTTGACCGGACGCTTAATGTGTCGGCACAACCGGATCTTTATGTCTCGACCGGATCGGGCAGCATCCACATCGTGCCGGGCAGCGGCAGCCAGATTCATATCGTCGGACATGTTCACGCCGGATGGAGCTCCTTTGGCGACGTGAACGCGCGCGTGCAGCGCATCGTCGACAACCCGCCGATAGTGCAGAACGGCAACACGGTACGCGTGGGCGAGGTCACGGACCACAGCCTGTTCAACAATATTTCGATTGATTACGACATCAATGTGCCTGCGGATGTAGCGCTGAATCTGCACAGCGGATCGGGCGATGTCGAGGTGAATAATGTAGGCCGTTTTCTCTCAGCCGGCAGCGGGTCTGGAAACGTACGCGCGCACGGCGTTCATGGGCCTGCGAACCTGGAATCCGGGTCCGGCGAACTGGAGCTTGAAGACACGGGCGCCGGTGACGTGAAAGCGAAGACGGGATCGGGCAACATTCAGATTCGTGACTTCAATGGCGGCCTGACTGCACGCAGTGGATCCGGCACGATCGAGGCCACCGGGCACCTCCAGGGTGGCGGCAGCATCATGACCGGCTCAGGCGATGTGAAGTTGCACCTTGCTTCGGATTCACAATTCACGCTGGAAGGGGCGACGGGATCGGGCGACATTCGCGTGCAAATGCCGGGCGTGGTCGCGACAAACTCGGAGAGTTCACGTCACCATCTGACAATCTCCGTCAACGGCGGCGGCCCGGCGCTTGAGATTCGCACCGGATCGGGTGATGTCCAGATCGCACAACGTTAGCCGCATCGAATCGCATTTTGCATAACCTAGCCGCAGAGAGGACCTCTGCGGCTAGACTGTCTGGATGAAACGGCCCCGGTTTGTGGTCTTCGATCTGGATGGAACGCTTATCAACTCTTCGCTGGATCTGTGCAACTCAGTGAATGCGGCGATGCAGGGTGTGGGCAAGAGCACGCTACCAAACGCGGTGATCGCAACATACATCGGCGACGGCGCCGCGATGCTGGTGAGGCGCGCCCTGGGCGATCCGGGCGATTTGGATGCGGGAAATGCGGCTGCCGGCGATGCGCTGTTTCATCGCGCGTTCGAATTGTTTCTCGAGCACTATCGCGAGCACAAGCTGGACAACACGCGTTGTTATGAAGGTGTGCTCGATTCCCTGAGCGCGATTCGCGAACGGAATCCAGAGCTTCCAATGGCTGTGCTGACGAACAAGCCAGTAAAACCATCGCGGCTGATATGTGACGCGCTTGGATTGTCGCCGTTCTTCTTCCAGAACTACGGCGGAAATTCGTTCACGACGAAGAAGCCTGATCCCGAGGGGATGCTGACGCTGATCCGCGAGGCTGAGGAGTTACTGAAGCGACGAGACAATAGCACAGCGTCGCTTGCGGCCGAAGATGTTGTGATGGTTGGAGACTCGGATGTGGACGTGCTGACGGCGCGGCGCGTGGGAGCCCGCGCAGTGGGCTGCCTGTTCGGGCTGGCGCCGCACTCTCTTCATGCAGTGCAACCGGACCGTGTAGTGGAGCATGCGTCGGAGTGGCCGGAGGCGCTGGGGCTTTAGCTCTCGCTATTTTTTCCAGGCACCGAGCAGACGCCGAACAAGCACGAGCTCGCCGACGTGGTATGCCTCGTGATCAGCGATCAGGAAGGCTTCTCGAAGCAGGTTCTGCCCCTTGCCCCACTCAAACGGAGTGACGAGATATTCGTCGTCGGTGGAGTCGAGAAGATGCTCGAAGCTCTGGCGGTCGGCGCGAATCTGAGCGACGCTTTTCTGCCATGCGTCGGCACTCGGCGGAGCAGGCTGCTTTGGCCAGTAATCATCCGGCCACTTGCGCTCGCGATAGCTGCCGTCATGGTTGCGGCTGAAGTCGAGGATGTCGCGCTGCGCGATGCGAAGATGCTCTAGCAACTGCCAGGCTGAGTAGGGCAAGCCCTCGGGCACGGTGCCCTGGAGGTTTGCAGGCATGTCGTTCACGGCCTGGTCGAAGGTGGCGTGCGCTTGCCCGCCATCAAGGAGAAGCTTTAGTTGCTTGCGCAGCTCGCCACCGAGACTGCGACCTTCTGGCCGCGCCGCATTCTTCTTCGTGCTTTCCATCGACCTGCTCCTTGTTAGAGCGTTTCTGTCTGGGTTGGATGCGAGTGCCCGGTTGCCGGCCACAGCCACGCGGCTCCGCGCACACCGCTGGAGTCGCCGTGAACGTTGCGGCGAATCGAAGTCTCCACGCCGCCACCGAAGCCGTAGTCGCGTAGGCGGTTGGAGATGCCGCCGCGGTACAGATGATCGATCCGCGAGACGCCGCCACCAAGAACGACGACGTCTGGATCGACGATGTTCACAATCGTGGAGAGGCCGCGGGCGATGCGGTCTTCGAGGCGCTCCAGTGCAGCCGCAGCTTCGCGGTCGCCGGCTGTGGCCTGGGAGACGATTTCCGTGCCGCGAAGCGACCGCCCCGTGACTCGTTCGAAATCGCGTTCGAAGCCAGTGCCGGAAATCCACGTCTCGAGACAGCCGCGGCGCCCGCAGTAGCATTGTGGGCCGGGGTATTCGTCTGCCGACATCCACGGCAGCGGCGTATGTCCCCACTCGCCGGCGAGGCCATTCGGACCGGTGAGCAGCGCGCCGCGAACGACCACGCCGCCGCCGCAACCCGTGCCGAGAATGACTCCAAAGACCACCTCAGCACCAACGGCAGCGCCGTCCGTCGCTTCACTGATCGCAAAGCAGTTTGCATCGTTTGCGCAGCGAACCTCGCGGTCGAGAGCAGCGCTCAGATCGCGCTGGAGAGGCTGGCCATTGAGCCACGTCGAGTTCGCATTCTTCACCAGGCCGGTGGCAGCGACGATGGTTCCGGGAATGCCAACGCCGACGGTGCCCTGCGCGCCGGTGTCACGCTCCAAGTCGCGGACGAGCGTGGCTATGGTCGCGACGGTGGCGGCATAGTCCTGCTGTGGCGTCGGGACACGAACGCGACGAAGCTCGCGGCCGTTGCCGTCAAGCGCGAGCGCCTCTGTCTTCGTGCCGCCGAGATCGACCCCGATCCGCATCTGGCCTCCGTTGTGGACGCTTATCCGAGCATGCGAGGAGAACGTGCCGGAATGGGCAGTATAGCGGGATTGGAGAGTCGCTCGTAGCAGGCGTTAGTGCGAGGCGGGCGTCTGCGCTGTGTCTTGCGGCGATGCAGGAAGCGTGTAGATCACTTCGCCGGCACGCGTGTAGTGGAGCTCCTCGCGGGCCTGATGCTCGATGGCGGCAGGGTCGTTCTGAAGCTGATCGACGTGATCCTGGAGGCGGCCATTCTCCGTCTGGAGCTGCTGCATCTGGACCTGCAGCTCGCGAGCTTCCTGGCGTTTGAAGAGGAACGCCGTCACTCCGTTGTGTCCGAAGACGACGCCATAGCCCATCAGGACGGCGAGGACGCCAGCGCCAAGGGTGGCCAGCTTTCGCCGGGATTCGTACAGCCGCGAGCGCATCGCAGAGATGACTGCAATCGCTCCAAGCTTTCCCGGATTTTTTTGTCGTTTACGCAAACGCCCCAGCCTGGCAGGTGGACTCGCCCTAAGTATCGCGCACTGCACGGAGGAAATTGCACGCGATGCAACAGGGCTGAACCACATTCGTTATCGATCGCGCAAGCGGCGTTGCCGTTGGCACGAGTTTGGTATTCTGAGCTGCGACCGATGCGCATTCTGTTCGCCATTTCGTTAATCGCGCTCGCTGCTTTGCTTTGGGCATCGGTCTCGATCGCGCAACACATTTATCGCGCCCGTCGCAGACAGCGGGAGAAGAACAGGCGTCCAGGAACAACGGTTGAGGCAACGCCAATAAAGCCGGCTGCGAAAGAAACAAGCCGGCAACGCAAAGCATCGTAGAATCAGACGACCGAGACTTATGCAGACTGCTCTGACAAACCGCCTTGGGCTATCCCATGCCCGCACATTCGGATCGACCATTCCGGGCAAGCTGACGCTTGGCCTCGCGGCGACCGTGGTTATCGCGCTTGCGGCACACGTCGCCTTCCCGCTGCCGTTTACGCCGGTTCCCTTCACCCTGCAGCCGCTCGCCGTCCTTGCTGTCGGCCTGGCATTTGGCCCCGTCGGCGGATTCCTGACGCTGCTCGCGTACCTCGCCGAGGGTGCATGCGGTCTGCCGGTCTTCAGCCCTGCGGGTGTCGGCGGCCTGGCCCAGCTCTTCTTCGGGCCTACGAGTGGTTACCTGCTCGCGTATCCGCTGGTCGCGGCAATCGCGGGCGGCCTGACGCGCGTGCTCGAGCGCCGGCTGCCGTTCTTCGCGTCAGCTGTCACCGGCTGCGCCACCGCGACCGTTCTTCTCTTCGTGGCGGGTGCGGCATGGTTCATGGTGTTCACGCAGGTGCCGGTCCACGCCGTCTGGATCGAAACTGTCGCCCCATTCCTGCCGGGCGAAGCCATAAAAGTTCTTGCCGCCGCCGGCATTTACAGCACGCTCCGGCGCCATCCCCGTAACCAGCGCTCTGCTTAAAAGCATCTGAAGGAACTGATGACCCCCGCTGCATCTGCCGTCCGTGAAATCTCCATCGCCCATAGCCCTGATTCTGACGACGCATTCATGTTTTATGGCCTCGCCACGAACAAGGTTCGGGTGCCCGGGTACCGCTTCGTCCACACGCTGACCGACATCGAAACGCTGAACCGCAAGGCGATGAACGAGCAGTTCTACGATGTGACCGCGATCAGTTTTCATGCGTACCCATACCTCCAGGAGCACTACACGCTCATGGCCTGCGGCGGATCTGTGGGCGAGAAATATGGGCCGATGATTGTGGCGCCGCGGCCGCACACACTGGACGAGATCAAAAAGGTTCGCATCGCCGTGCCGGGCACGCTGACCACCGCCTATCTGACCTTGAAGCTCTTCGCTCCTGAGATCGAGACGGCCGTTGTTCCCTTCGACAAGATCATTCCCGCCGTCATTGCGGGTGAGTTCGATGCAGGGCTGATCATCCACGAGGGCCAGTTGACCTACAGTCGCCAGGGCCTGATGAAGATTCTCGACCTCGGCGTGTGGTGGTTCGAACAGACCGGGCTTCCGCTGCCGCTCGGTGGCAATGCGATCCGGCGCTCGCTAGGCGGCGATGTGCAAATCATCACGACGAACGCACTGCGGCAGAGCATCCAGCACGCGCTCGAACATCGCGAGGCTGCGCTCGAATACGCGATGCAGTTCGCGCGCGACCTCGACCCATCGCTCGCTAACCGCTTCGTCGGGATGTATGTAAATGAGCGGACGATCAACTACGGCGATGACGGGCGTGAGGCAATTCGCAAGCTGCTCGACATGGGTTACGACCGCGGAATCATTCCGTATAAGGCTCACGTCGACTTCGTCGGTTAGGAGCTCCGCAGTCGACCGCAAGCGACGGTTCGCATCGTGGTATACTTCTCTCTGTGCGCAAGCATTTCCCGCGCACTTCCCTTGCGAACTTCAATGTGGTTCGCTCCGCTCACCCAGGGCGGATTCAGGTCTGGACGCGTAGCTCAATTGGCAGAGCATTCGACTCTTAATCGACAGGTTGAAGGTTCGATTCCTTCCGCGTCCACCATCTCTTTATTCTTGAATCACGGATAGAATTCTCGCTCCACAATCTCTGCCTTCGGTTCGCCTGCTTCCACCATTCTCGCCAGCAGACGCTCGCGCAGCTCGGTTGCAGCCTGCTGCGGAGGCACACTGAATCCGTGGACGAGTTCCGGATTGTCGCGCCGGCCAGCAAGATTCATGAGTTGGTGAGGATCGGAGCGCAAGTTGTACAGGTACTCTTCCTGGTAATGATCGCTGGCGGCTGCCGAAGCACGGCCTGAACCCGGCGCCATCACGGCATAGGTCCAGTCCGGTGTGCGCAGAGCACGTCCCGTTCCCACTTCGGAAATCTGAACGTAAACCTCGTTCGGCCAGTCCTTCGTCTTGCGGTCGAGGAGCGGCATGAAGCTTCGGCCCTGCATCGACGCAGGCACTGGAAGCCCGACCGCCGACAGCAGTGTGGGCGTTACGTCGATCTGGCATGTGAGCTCCGGAATTTCAAGAGACCGGTCGAAGCCCGGACCTTGAATGACCAGCGGAACGTGGATAGAGCTCTCGTGCGGACTGCGTTTGTACTCGCCATTTCGAGTTCTGAAGTGACAGCCGTGATCGCTGAGGAAGAGAAAGATCGTGTCGTCTTCCAAACCGCGGTCAGCCAGCGTCTTGCGAATTTCGCCTACTGAGTCGTCGATGCTCTTCACCGCACCGCAATAGTCGGGAAGCTGCTTCTGCCAATCGCCGGGCAGCGCCTTGAGATCGCCCGGCACAAACGGATTCGTGTATTTGCCGGCGTATTCCTTCGGGGCCACGAAGCAGTTGCAGTCGTTCTGCTGATGAACTTCAAGCTGTGAGATCACGAGAAGGAACGGCCCATGCACTGAGCTGAGGAATTGCTTTGCGCGCTGCGTGATGAAGTCTGCCCGGTAGACGCCGGAAAACGGTATGGCCTTCCCTGCGCCGTCATAGATCTCGCCTTCATAGGGGTGCGACGTCCATTCGAGTTCGTTGGAACCCTCCCAGAAGTCCAGAAAGCCTCCGCGCTCATTCGGCGCGACTCTGCCGCGGTCAGTGTTCGCTTCCTTCCCAGGCTCGCGCGCAGCAAGATGCCACTTGCCGATGTAGTTCGCGCTGTACCCGGCTTTGCGCAGTTCAGTAGCAAGCGTCACCGCATCTTCAGCGAGACCAAACCCGTTGCGCCAAACGCCATGCTTGTTCTGGTATTGGCCGGTGAAGAGTCCTGCGCGCGATGGAGCACACACGGGCTGGTTGGTGATGTGCGACCGCAACAGCGTACCGCGGCGCGCTATCGCGTCGAGGTTCGGCGTTAGTTGCATGGGGTTGAGTCCATAAGCGGAAACCATGTCCCAGCGAAACTGATCGGAGATATAAAGGACGATGTTTGGCTTCCGCCGCCCTGCCGCATTCTCCTGCGCATCGCTACCGAGTGTCGCCGCTTCAGCCGCGGTCGCGGGAAATGCGGCGGCTACGGCCGATCCTTTGATGAAATCCCTGCGGTTGAGCCCGGTTATAGAGGATTCAGCGTGCCCCTTTGATCCGCTCATTCGTGTGATTGTATCGTCCGTCCAATACGTGGACGCCATAAGAATCGATCGATATCGGGCAAGCTCATTGACCCCGATTGTGGAACACTAAAGTGAAGAATGATCAGCAGCAGACAGAGTCTCGACAGCGAGACGGTTGAACGGCCTGCTCTCAAATCGGAGCACAGGCGCTCAGCGATTCGCACGGCCGTCATCGCAAGCCTTCTGGTGCTTGCGACTGCCCATTGCGTCCTCAGCATCTTCTACACGAACTATTCCTTTATCGACCTGGCCGCGTACGCGAATGGTCACGAACGCATGCCGTTCCAGGGCCGACTTCTGATGTCGCTGGTGCTTCGCGCAACCCAGCACTTACAGACTCTCCTGAAACTGGTTCCACGCTTTACGGAGCACGTGCCAGCGCTCGAGACATTCACGGTTTACAAATTGACCAGCCTGATCGTGGCGCTTATTTCGGCGATCGGCATTGGCGCCGCGCTGGCGCTGGCGTCACGGCGGCTGGGCCTGCGTCGCTGGTGGCTTCCCTGGTCGCTGCTTCTCGTTATCCTGTATTCCAGCTACGCAGCACGGTACGAGCAGCCGCTGTGGTACCCATACGACATTCCGCACCTCGCAATCTTCGGGCTGGCGACGATCTTCCTGTTCATCGATGCGCCCATCGCCTTCCTCGGCGCGATCCTGCTCGACAGCTTTGTGCGGGAGACAGCCATCTTTGCGATCGTGCTCGCGTTCGCAATGCGCTGGTCTCAGCGGACGTGGAAGATCGTGCTTGTGATCGCCGCGATCGGTTGGGCCGTCGTCATGGGCGCGACACGCTACATCTACCGTGCCAACGGTTATGTAGGGATGCCGCGATTGGAACAGCTCCGCTATCTGCTGCCGTGGCATCTGCCTCAGCTTTTCAGCGTGCTCGCCTTCCTGCCCATTCCCGTTCTGCTGGGCCGGAGGTACCTTCCGGCAATGCATCGGCGCGGGCTCTACGCCACATGCCTGATGATTCTTGGCACCTTTTACTTTGCAAACTGGGTCGAGAGCAGAGCGTGGATCGAGTGGTCCACCGCATTTGCAATCTGGGCAGCGCTGGAGCTTAGCACAGCGCCGCTGCAGCCGGGCGCGTCAATTCGCAGCTAATCCAAATCGAACTCGCGCAGCGGCTTCTCCGTGGCGGGCGATTCTTTCGCCTTCTTCACGGCCTCCGCGAACTTCTTGGCCAGCACATCATCCTTATTCTTCTGCGCCTCGACCGACTGCGCGAAGATGCTTTCGCGGCGGGCGTCAGCGTCCTTCAGCGCACGAGCTGCGGCCCCCAGATCCTCGAAGGTTTTCTTTCTCGGCGCAGAGGTGTGCGCGATGATCTGCCGGGTCACCGGATCGATCTTCAACATCGCCCCGCAGTCCGGACACATTACCTCAAACGGCTGATCACTCATTCCCATTCCGCACCTGCCTCACCTCACATTGTATGGCGGTCCGGGCGGAGGAACATAGGGCACATAGTAATAGCGCGGCGTGTCACAGATCGACCAGATCAGCGCAACAATCCAGCCGATGACGGTCCAGCTCAACAGAAGGTTTATGACGAGAATCCATCCAAAGTTCCGTGCGTGACGCACGCCCGCGATGATCGCCGGAAGGAAATGGAGCGCCAGCGCTGGAAGGACGAAAGGCAGAAACAGGAAGTGCACAGAGAACCTCCAGGAAGGTGTACGCAGTACGCGGCCCGATGGTTCCTAGAGGAAGATTATCCGATGCCCCGGGCACTCCTGCGCTGCATTCTCCACCAGCAGCTTCGGCAGCCCCTCGCCATAGCGCGCCAGGAACCAGATCCCGCCAATGACCCGCTCCTGCAGATACCCATCCGGAAACAGGTTCAGCATGAGTGCGTTCGCGTGCTTGCGCAGCGACGCCTCCCGCTGTACCTCGAAGGCGGCAGCCATTCTGCGCAGCCGGTTCATCTGGTAACGCATCTTGTTTGCGGAGACACCTGCAGCGCGGCCGAGTTCCGAACTCATGGCCGCCATGTACTCAGTCAATCCGCCGAGCTCCGCATCCAGCGCATTGCCCGCCGCAGCAAGCTTGCGCTTCAGCTCAATCGGCATCGCTCGTGCGCCGAGGCGCTGCGCCAATGCATCGGCCGTCTTTGCCTCCCAGAGCTGCGGTAACTGCAGTTCATGAGACTCCATTACCTTCGCAAGCGCGGGTTCAACAAGTGTGGCGGACAGTCGCGGCAGAATCGCCGTGACGCGGCCAAGAATCTGCTCGTACGCCACAGCCGACTGCGCGAAGTAGGCGATCTCCGCCGGTCCGCCAATGTAGGCTGCGGTCGGAAGAATCGCGTCCTGAAATACAGGCCGCAGAAGCGCGTTAGGGCTCAGGCGCTCCGGCGCGGACTCGAGAATTGCGAACAGCTCTGCCGTCGAGTACGTCTGCCCGCCGGCCTTCCACGCGCCGTTCTCAATCCGGCGAAGAGGCTGGCGAGCCCCTGTTTCGGCATCCAGCAGGAACAGCAGTGAGTGTCCCGGCGAGACGAGAACCTGCGCGTGATACCCGCGCGCCGTCAGCTCTTCCGAGCGCCGAAGCAGTGCCGTCTCCAGCGATTCGGCGTGCTCGATGGCAGCTCCGAGCACCCGCGCTCCAAGCTCATGAAAGCCGCGCGATGAAGCATCCATCACGACAAGGCCGAACTCTGCAAAAACGGCGGTGAGGAGTTTGCCGAACGCCTGAGCCAGAGTAGTTCCAGGCTGCGCGGCGTAACACTCGCGCAGAAGATCGCCCACCGGTCCCCATCCAATCAACTCACTCGCGCGTTCGATAGCTGCATCGAGCTTCGCCCGGCCGGCTTCCGTGTCTCCATCCACGCGCAGGCTGCCAACGGGCACCGGGCGCACGGGATCCAACCCGAGCTTCAGCGTCTCGAGTTCTGTTTTCGTTGGCAGGCTGATCTGGTCGACCTCGGCCAGATCGTGGTCTTCGCTCGCCAGCCAGAAAACCGGAACATGCTTGCGTCCACTGACCGCGCTCGCGTCCTGCGCCTTCCTTATTGCAGTAGCCGCCTTCAGGATCGTCAGCAGCGGCCCACCGAACAGAGCCACCTGTTGTCCTGTGACAACCGCAGCAGCGCCGTTGCGCAGATGCTCGATGTTCTCCCGGGCTAAATTCCCTGCTCCAAACCGCTCCGCTTGATCGAGTAGCAATCCCGCGAGTCGATCGCCGTGGTCGGCATCGAGTTCAGGCGCACTCCTGGCCCAGCCGATCCCGAATGGCTCGGAGGGATACCAGCGGCGCAGCGATGCAGTATCAGCAACGGCCGGTTCCAGAAACGCGCGCAAGAGCGCAGTCGTTCCCGGTGCGGTCGATATGGGATGACACTGAACTTCCATTCGCCTCGTCTCCGCCTGCCGAGCCTTGAGCTTGTTGGATGCGCCGCCCTGCTGCCCGATGCAGAATTCACTCCCTCATCGTGTACTGTACCCTCATGCCAACCCGGAAAACGCCTGCCGCAAAGAAGAAGAGCATTTCATCAACAAAGAAGTCATCAAAAGCCACGGCCACGGCGCCAAAAAACTCGCCCGCGAACAAGAAAATCACTGGCCGTGCGCGTACGCTCTCGTCGAAAACCGTCTATCAGGGCAAGGTCTTCTGGGTCACCGCCGATGAGGTTCTGGAGCCCGGCGGCATTCGCGCACGCCGCGACGTTGTACGCCACAACGGCTCGGTCGTCATCCTCGCCATCGACGATCGCAAGAACCCAAACGACCCCGACGTGATGCTCATCCGCCAATATCGGCACGCCGCAGGCCAGTTCCTCCTGGAGCTGCCCGCCGGCCGCATCGAACCCGGCGAGAAACTCATGCCTGCCGCCAAACGCGAGCTGCTGGAAGAGACCGGCTACCGCGCCCGGAAGTGGTCACGGCTCGTTCAGTACTACGCAAGCCCGGGCTTCGTCGCCGAGTCCATGGACATTCTGCTCGCCGAAGACCTCATCCACGCGCCCGGCGAGGGTACGCCCGACGAGGATGAGCATATCGAACTGCACCCCACCCCGCTCTCGGAAGCTGTCAGGCTCGCCCTCACCGGCAAACTGCACGACGGTAAATCGCTGATCGGAATACTCTTCTTTGCCACAAAGCGCTTGATTTCGATTTAGCCAAAAATTTTTCCGATAAATAAACACGACTTCGCTTTTTGTACGTTGCCGGACATACGAGAACGCAACCCTCTTGAGAATCTTTGGTTTCTAGGAATCACGGATCATTTTTCAGGCAGAGGTGGCAGATTCATGGGTCAGTACAAAGGCACTATCAAGTGGTTCAACAATGCAAAAGGCTATGGTTTTGTCGGGCGTGAGGACGCTCCGGATCTGTTCGTTCACTACAGCTCGCTCCAGCAGGAAGGCTACAAGAGCCTGCGAGAGGGCGATCAGATCGAGTTCGACGTGGTGCAGGGCGCGAAGGGACCGCAGGCCGACCAGGTCGTCGTCGTGAAGCAGGCCTGAGCGGTCCTCCCGATACAATCGAGGGCGGACGTCCGCCCACACATGGATAACATCACGCTCGCTCGCCTGCTGGATGAGACCGCCGCGTTACTCGAGATAGACGCGGCGGACCCGTTTCGCGTGCGCTCTTACCGGCGTGCGGCCGAGGCAGTCGAACAGCAGACCGCCAACCTGGCCGCCATGGCCGAGTCTGACCCGAAGGCTCTGCTTGCCATTCCCGGCATCGGCAAAACCATGGCAGCAAACATCTGCGACCTGGTCTCCACGGGCACGACTCCCCTTCGCGAGCAGCTACTGACGCGCTATAAGCCAACCATGCTGGAGCTCCTCCGCCTGCCCGGCATGGGCCCCAAGACCGTTGCGATGGTCTACTCCGCCCTGGGCATCGCCGACATCGATGCGCTTGAAGAAGCGGCCAAGCGCGGCGACCTGCTGACCCTGCCCCGCATGGGACAGCGCTTCACCGACAAGCTGATCAAAGGCATCGAGGACCATCGCAAAAACTCTTCGCGATTCCGCATCGATGTCGCCCACGAACATGCGGAACGCATCAGCGCGCTCATACGCGAATTCCCGGGCATCGAGACCATCACACCTGCTGGCAGTCTCCGCCGGGGCCGCGAATCGGTTGGCGACCTTGACCTGCTCGTCACCGGTCCCGCCTGCGAACCTGAAGTCGTCGCTGCAGCGGTTGAGTACGTCGCTGCGCTTCCACTCATCGACAAGCTCCTGGCCAAGGGCCAGAACAAGGTCAGCTTCACGCTGCGGAACAATCTGCAGGTCGATGTGCGCCTGCTTCCGCGAGCCAGTTACGGCGCCGCCCTGCAGTACTTCACCGGCTCCAAGCACCACAATGTCTCGCTGCGTCAGAGGGCCATCAAGCGCGGCCTCACGCTCTCCGAGTACGCCCTGCTTCGACTCGAAGACAACACCATCGTCGCCGCCGCTACTGAGCAGGAGATCTACAACGCACTGGAACTGGATTACATCCCGCCGGAGCTTCGCGAAAACTGTGGAGAGATCGACGCCGCCGCGAAGCATACGTTGCCGCAACTCATAACGCGCGGCGACATCCGCGGTGATGTGCACATGCACACCTTCGAATCCGACGGCGCAAACTCGATCCGCGAAATGGCCGAAGCCGCCATCGCACGCGGGCTTGAATACATCGCCATTACAGATCACTCCAAGAATCTCGCGATGACCAACGGCATGGATGATGCGCGTGCACTCGCCCATGCCAAGCGAGTCCGCGAAGCTTCGCAGCAGCTGGCGGAGGAGTTCGACGCCGGCAGCGGCCCGCAGTGGCAGCGCTATGAGGCTCAGCTCCGCGAGGACGAGTCCCTTGCCCGCAAGCCCACGGTTCCCTTCCGCATCCTTTCCGGCGTTGAGGTGGACATCCTGCTGGACGGCGCACTCGATCTCGAAGACGACACGCTCGCGCAGCTCGATGTTGTTGTCGCCAGCGTTCACTCCGGCTTCAACCAGACGCCGGATGAGGTGACAGCCCGCGTCCTTCGCGCAGCGAAGAATCCGCGCGTTCACATCCTCGGCCACCCCACCGGCCGCAAAGTCCTCAAACGCGAACCCTACAAGATTGACGTGGAGCAGCTCCTTACAGCCGCGGCCCGCCTGGGAGTTGCCGTGGAGCATAACGCCTCCCCCGCTCGCTCGGATCTCTCCGACCTGAACCTTCGTCGCGCGAAAGAACTCGGCTGCAAGATTGTCGTCAATACCGACGCGCACTCCACTGACGAGCTTGATCAGATCGACTTCGGCATCGTTCAGCTGCGCCGCGCCTGGCTTACTCCTGCTGACGTACTGAACACGCTGCCGGTCGATGATTTTCTCGCGGCAATACAACGTAAACCCTGAATAGCGTTATCCTTTCGAGCATGACTGATCGTCCCTTACTCGCAGTCGTCCTTGCCTTCATCATCATGGTGGTGGTCGCCGTAACGGTCTATCTCGTTATCCCGCACAAGATCACCGCGCTGTCGGTTTCCAAGGTCGATATTTTCGCTCCTCACACCGAGTTCAAGGCCTCCCAGGGGACCTCCGGCCAGGTAGTCGGCGAGCCGGGTCAATCCGAAGATGATCTCTACGTCGTCGCGCACATCAACATGACCAACAAGCTTCATGACCGCGTCTTCATCAGCGGCTGGTCCGCGACCGTCATGTTCCGCGACGGCACCACGGAGGACTCCACTCTGGTTGCCAGGTCGGAACTCCCGCGCCTGGAAACAATCTTTCCGCAGATCGCGAGCCTCGCCACCGATCCGATCGGTGACGGCGACGAACTCGATCCCGGTGTCACCAAAACCGGATCCGTTGTTCTGCTGTTCCCCAACACCACGCAGGACAAGTGGAATACGAAGGGGTCCGCGGTGCTGACCATCGACCTGCACGAGCACGTGGCGCAAACTGTCAAACTGCCCTAGCAATCGCGATCCATCACAAACAAGAAAAGGGCTGCATCCGAGTGGACGCAGCCCTTGTTCTTGGCTTGCAGAATTTGAAGCTTACGGAACCGAAATCGGTGCCGGTGCATTCTTTGGCGTGCTCAGATAGCCCGTAACCGAGTTCTTGCTGATGTTGTTCACGACCACTTCAAACAGCGCCGGTGTCTTGCCCGAGTAGAACTGCACAGGCTCGTCGAGGTTCTTGTCCTTCTTCTCGATGACCTTGTCGTCCGCGTCGACGTTGATGGTGTACTTCGAGTGCTTCTCGTTGACCTTCTTCAGCTGCAGCTTCACGGTCCCAACGTTCTGAGCCGGTCCACCCTTCTGCAGCGTGAACTCGTAGTAGTTTCGCTCGCCACGACGTTTCAGCTCCATCAGTTCATCGTGGTTGGTCGCGATCAGTCCACTCATCACGCCCTGGTCGCCGACCACGCGGGTCAGCTGGCCCTTGGTCTGCGCCAGATCATTCTGCGTATTCGACAGATCGGTCTTCGTGGTCGCAACATCAGTCTTCACCGCCGACACATCCTGTTTCACGGCGCCAACCTGCTGCTGCGTCTCAACTTCTTCCTTGCGCAGACGAGCCGTCGCAGCTACGGCCTGCTTCTGCGCGGCCACCAGCTGATTGGACTTGTCTTCTAACTGCTTCTGCGTCAGCCCCACACTCTGGCCCAGAGCCTCACCCTGAGCACGCATCCGCTCATTCGTGTCTTCGAGCTTCTCGCTCAGTTGAGTGTTCTGCTGTGTCGCCGCGGTGAGTTGGCTCTCCGCTGCCGTCAGATGGTTCTGCAAACCGAGACTCCAGCCGAGCGCACCCAGCGCCAGCAACAAACTCACGACGGAGATCCCGATCAGCCACCCTGGGGCCTTCGATTGGACTACGTACTCGCGCTCCAGATCGCTCATGCGCTGCTCCTCCTTAACGCCAATGCGCCTTTTTCCGCTCAAACCTTATCAACTGGCGCAACTTAGCTTTGCTGTTGGACGCACCCGACCGCAAAAGGGTGCGCATCTAACGAAAACTTCTTCCCTGGACCCCGGCCCCAACCCAAAGGGCGGTGAGCCTTTCGCCTCTACACTATACGAGGAACATGCCCCCCGTCCTTACTCCCGATTTCGCAATAGCAGGCGCAGGAATCATCGGCCTCACCCTCGCCCTTGAACTCCAGTCGCGCGGCGCCTCCGTCGCGGTTTTGGACACCGCCGCTGCCCTCGGCGGAGCGTCCAGTGCTGCCGCAGGCATGCTGGCCGCCGAAGATCCGCACAATCCCGCCGAACTGCGCGAGCTCTGCGCATTCAGCATCTCGCTCTATGACCTTTTCCTCGATCGCCTCTCGGCACTTTCAGGGCTGGACGTCCACTACCAGACGACGACGACAATCCAGTACCTCGACGACGGAGGCCCCGTCGAACTGCAGGAAAGGTCCGTCGATCCTCGCCAACTCAGCGCTGCAGCCCTGCAAGCCGTCCGCCGTTCGGGCATCCCTCTGCTCGAAAACTGCGTACGCCTCGAAATCACCGAAGCTCCCGACGGCATAACCCTTACCCCGAATCACGGGCCTGCCCTGGCCGCAGATCGCCTTATCCACGCCTCAGGCGCGTGGTTCACAGGACAGCCTGCGATCACCCCGCGAAAAGGCCAGATGCTCCGCGTGCGGCTGCCGTCCAATCTTCGTTTGGACCAGGTCCATCGCAGCCCCTCGATTTACGTCGTTCCCCGCACTCACGGCCCCCAGGCCGGCACGGCACTGATCGGCGCCACCGAAGAAGACGCCGGCTTCGATCTCCGGACCTGCACGGCGGACCTCGATGCGCTCCGCCTTCGCGCCTCCTCGCTGCTCCCGGCACTTGCGGACTCAACCGCCGCTCCGCAGGTCGAGGCCTGGGCCGGACTCCGTCCAGCGGCTGCCGACGGTCTTCCCTTGATCGGGAAACTGCCCGGGCACACACGGCAATGGATCGCCGGCGGGCACTACCGCAATGGCATTCTGCTCGCGCCCGCTACCGCTCACGCACTCGCCGACCTGCTCGAAAACAAGCCCGCCGCCATCGACCTGCGACCGTTCGACCCCGCGCGCCCGATGCAATGATTTCGCCCGTCCGAACCGATATTCGGCCGTCCCATCGTGACAATCGTTTTGCCGCTCTCCGATAATCAGTAACGCTGTTTGCTATTTCCAGCTCGGAGCTGCTCCAAATGTCCAAGACTGCACCCAAAGGCCTGCAGGACGTCGTCGCCAACGAATCCTCCATCTGCTTCATCGACGGCGCGCGCGGCATCCTCTCCTATCGCGGCATCGACATCCACGAGCTCGCCGAGCGTTCCAACTTCGAAGAGACCACCTACCTGCTATGGAAAGGCAAACTGCCGACCGCCACCGAGCTCAAGCAGTTCACGCAGGAACTCGCCGCAGCGCGCACCTTGCCTTCTCAGGCCGTCGACTTCCTCCGCACACTTCCCAAGACAGCCTCGCCCATGGAGGTCCTGCGCACAACGGTCTCTCTGCTCTCCACCTACGACACCGACGCGAACTCCACGACCCATGAGGCGAACCTGCGCAAGAGCTTCAATCTGACCGCGCAGATTGCGATGATCGTCGCGAATTTCGACCGCATTCGCAAAGGCAAGAACATCGTTGAGCCTGACCCGTCGCTCTCCCACGCGGCGAACTTCCTCTACTTGTTGAACGGCGAGAAGCCCTCGCAGACCGCCACCCGCGCGCTCGATGTCGCCCTGATCCTCCACGCCGACCATGAGCTGAACGCCAGCACCTTTGCCGCGCGCGTCATCGCCGCGACGCTCTCCGACATGCACTCGGCCATCACCGGCGCGATCGGCGCCCTCAAAGGCCCTCTGCATGGCGGCGCCAACGAAGCCGTGATGCGCATCCTCTATGCCGTCGACAAGAACGGCCAGGATCCGGTCGAATACGTCCGCGGCATGCTCGAGCGCAAGGAAAAAATCTCAGGCTTCGGCCATCGCGTCTACACCACCGAAGACCCGCGCGCCACGCACCTTCGCCGCATGTCCGAGGAGCTGGGACGCGACGCAAACCCCAAGTGGTATGAGATGTCACGCAAGATCGAGCTCTTCGTAAAAGACCAGAAGAAGCTCAACGCGAACGTCGACTTCTACTCCGCATCCACCTACACGACGCTGGGCATCGACATCGATCTCTTCACGCCGATCTTCGCGATCAGCCGCATCGCCGGCTGGTGTGCCCACGTCATGGAGCAGCACGACGACAACCGGCTCATCCGTCCGCGCGCCGAGTACACCGGCCCCGCCTACCCGGCGCCCTACACGCCCATCGAGAAGCGCAGCTAAGAGTGGTTAGCCGTTAGCCGTTAGTGAAGATGACCCGGCGCCAGCTTCTCACTAACGACTAACGACTAACCACTCGTAATCTCTTACTTCGATCCCGGCGGAACAATCCCATTCATGCGCAGGTACTCAACCATCTGTCCGTAATGGTCGTAACCGTGCGCCGCAATAAAGGACGCTATCACTGCCCGCGTGTGCAGACCATCCACTCCTTCAATCGACACGAACGCATTCTCCGGAGTAATCGACGCGATTGCCTTATGCGCGTAGGTGAACGAGTCCGCCGCGGCCTTCAGCAGCTCGTCCTTCGACGTCAGACCCTGGATGGTCTTCGGGTCACCAGGGAACTTTTCTCCAAGAATCTTCGACGCGAAGAAATAGTTCGCCATCGTGACATGCGAAATCTCCTGCGCGAACGTCCGTACACCGTCGTACTTGGCGCCATTTGTTGAAGCCGGCGCGAAGCCGTACTTGTCCGCGGGCATCGCCTTCGCTACACCCATAAACTCCTGCTCAAACAGGTTCAGCAGTTCATCCTCTGCCTGCACGGGCGACATCTGCGCGCCAGGCGTCACCTTCGCACTCGCCGAACTCATCTGCGCAGAACCCGCCAGCGTCGACCCAGCCAGAACCAGAACCGCGCAACAATACCCAAGACGCATAGATCACCTCACGATGTAAGTTTTGTGCCGCCAACAGCCTAGCAGAGCCGGCATCGCAACTTGTCATCCAAACCGGTACTCTCGTCACAGATGCGCATCGACCTGGACGCCAACGCGACCACGCCCGTTCTCCCACAAGTCCTGGAGGCGATGCAGCCCTTCTGGCTCGAGCGCTACGGCAATCCCAGCTCCGCCCATCAGTCCGGCCAACGATCCCGCGCAGCCGTCGAACACGCGCGCACTGCGGTCGCTTCTTTGCTCCACTGTGCGCCGAAAGAGATCGTCTTCACCTCCGGCGGAACCGAGAGCAACAATCTCGCACTCTCCGGCGTACTGCAGCCGTTCCTCGACAAAAAAACTCCCGCCCACCTCATCACCACAAGAATCGAACACCACGCTGTCTTGTTCGCCGCCGAATCTCTCGAGCGCCGGGGAGTCCAGGTCACCTACGTCGCCCCCGACAGCAACGGCGTCATCAACTCCGCGGACGTCGAAGCCGCGCTGCGCCCGCACACAAAGCTCGTCAGCGTCATGCTCGCCAACAACGAGACCGGCGCAATACAATCCGTCGGCAAAATCGCCCGCATCGCCAAGGCACACGGCGCGATCGTCCACACCGACGCCGTGCAGGCCGCCGCCAAGCTCCCCCTTGATCTCTCCGGCGAGTTCAAGAACGTCGACCTGCTCTCCATCTCCGGTCACAAGATGTACGCTCCACAAGGCACTGGCGCGCTCTTCGTGCGCACTGGAATTCAACTCGCTCCACTCTTCCTCGGCGGCCCGCACGAGCGCCAGCGCCGCGCCGGCACCGAGAACGTCCCGGGCATCGTCGGCCTCGGCCGCGCCGCAGAGCTCGCGCTCGCATGGCTCGAAGGACAGCACCACCAGCTCCTCGCGCCCACGAACCCAACCACCGTGCAGCTCCCAGGCTCTCAGTCGCCCGCCGAGCTCATCGCTCGCCGCAGCCATTTTGAGCGCCGTCTGCTCGCGCTCATTCCCGGCGCAACCATCAACTCCGGCGGCGCTCCACGCATATCCAACACCATCAACCTGCGCATCGACGGCATCGACGCCGAAGCGCTCCTTATCGCCCTCGACCTTCAGGGAGTATCGACCAGCTTCGGCGCCGCATGCATGTCCGGAGCCACCGAGCCCTCGCACGTTCTGATCGCCATGGGTCTCACACCCGAGCAAGCCAGCTCCAGCCTGAGGCTCTCACTCTCCCGCCTCACCACCGACGAAGAGCTCGACCGCGCCCTCGAAATCATCCCCGCCGCAGTCGGCCGTCTGCGCTCTCTCCACTGACTCGCTAACTAGCTGACGCGCTCTGTTACAGATACCACGGAATATTCACGACCACGATCCGCTGATTGCCCTTCAGCAGAAGCAGCAGCTTCAGCAGTTGCACGCGCTGATTGTGCAGCAGGTTCTCCCACCAGTGGCGCACCACAAGTTCCGGCAGCAGCACAGCAATCTTGCGTCCCGGATTCTCATCCTCCAGCTCCAGGATGTAATCCATCAGTGGCGACAGAATCGTTCGGTACGTGCTCTGAACCGTCACAAGCTCCGGCTCGGCGCATCCATGCTCGCGAATGGGCTTGAGCACAAGCTCCTCCCACGCGTTCTCCACGGGATCAAATTCCTCGCTCGAAGCCACATGCACCACCTTGACCACCGGGCTCATCAGCATCCCGAAACGCATTGCCTTTTCGCCGATCTTGTCCCACCGCGCCATTGGAATCACGACGATGGGCGGCTCAAGCCCGCTCAGCCGCAGCGGTGTTGGATCCGCCGTTTCCACCTTTACGCGCTTGTAGTGCCGCTTTACCCCGGCCATCAGCGCAATGATCAACGGAACAAGGATCACAACAATCCACGCGCCGTACATGAACTTCGTCACCAACAGAACCAGCAGCGTGATACCCGTAGCTGTCGCGCCCAGCCCGTTCAGGAACATCTTCACCCGTCGGTGCCTGGCGTCCTTCTCCTTCATCCAGTGCCGAACCATGCCGGCCTGGCTCAGCGTAAACGCCAGAAACGCGCCGATCGCATACAGAGGTATCAGTCTGTCCGTCACGCCGTCGAAGAGAATCAGGATCAGCGCGGTAAACCCCGTCAACGCGTAGATGCCGTGCGAAAACAGAAGCCTTCGTCCGCGCAGCAGAAATACATGCGGCAGATAGTCCTTCTGCGCGATCGCGCGCGCCATGCGTGGAAAATCAGCAAATGCCGTATTCGCGCTGAATGAGAGCGCGGCGAGCACGCTACCCATCGTGATGAAGTAAAACCAGCTGCGTCCAAAGACTGCGGCCACCTCCAGCGACAGCACACTCTGATAGTTCGAAGCGTCCGGATCCATCGCCGTAACCCCGTACGCGCGCGCCACATAAGCCAGCCCGAACAGCAGGATGATCAGCATGAAGATGATTACTGTCAGCGTCTGGTTCGCTCTCTTCGATCGTGGCTCCTTAAACGCTGTCACACCATTCGATACCGCCTCGACGCCGGTCATCGCCGCGCAGCCGTTCGAGAACGCCTTCAGCAGCAGCCACACCAGCGCAAACTTCGTGAACGTTCCGAACACTGGAGCGGGCGGCGGAGGTGCCAGAACTGGAACCGGATGCCCACCGGCTGCCATCGACCGGAACACGCCCACAGCAATAGTTGCCAGCAACGTGCCGACGAAAAGGAACGTCGGCATCATGAAGATAAGGCCCGTCTCTTTCACACCACGCAGGTTCACAATCACGATGATGGCGAGCACGAACAAACACAGCGCCAGCTGATGCGGATGGAGCGCCGGAATCGCACTCACCAGCGCTGTGACACCGGCGGAAACGCCCACCGCCGCCGTCAGAATGTAGTCGATCATTAGCGCAGCGGCTGCCAGCAGCCCGGCTCCATTGCCGAGATTCTCGCTCGCCACCGTGAACGAACCGCCGCCCGTCGGATACGCATCAATGGTCTGCCGGTAACTGAAATACAGGATGACCAGCAGGCTGAGGATTAGAACAAAGATCGGCAGCAGATGCTGCTGCACTCCGGCCATACCCAGCGGAATCAGCAACACCATCGCCGCTTCCGGGCCGTACGCCGCGCTCGTTAGTCCATCGAGTCCGAAGATCGGAACGCCGGCCGCTACACCAATGTGCTCGTCCTTCTCGGCACTGGTAGCCAGCGGTTTACCAAACAGCAGATCAAAGAAGCTCATGCTTGGGCAAAATCCTCGGCCGCCCGCAGGCGCACCGATAAATATCCTACCTTACTCTGTCAATCCATCCCGCTAGATCGTTTCTTCACAACAGACCAGCCCGTCCGCATGTCGCAACCCGCACCTTGCGATAATTGCCTATGCCTCAGATTTCCGAGATTCCACTCACTACCCTCTCCGGTAACTCCACATCGCTCGACGCCTTCCGTGGCAAGGTCCTGCTCATCGTCAACGTCGCCTCCAAATGCGGTTTCACTCCGCAGTACACAGGCCTCGAGTCTCTCTATCAGCGCTACAAGGATCGCGGCCTGGTCGTCCTCGGCTTTCCCGCCAATGACTTCGCCGGACAGGAACCCGGAACAGAGCAGGACATCGCAAACTTCTGTTCGATCGACTACCCCGTCACCTTCCCGCTCTTCAGCAAGTCCGTTGTCACCGGCGCTAACAAACACCCGCTCTATCGAGAGCTGATCGCGCAGCATCCCGACCGCACCGAAAACGGTAATGCTCTGCGCGAAAACCTTACCGGCTATCTCAAATCTCAGGGCCTCCCCGCGCCCAACAATCCGCCCGAACTGCTTTGGAACTTCGAGAAATTTCTGATCGACCGCAGCGGCAACGTAATCGGCCGTTTCGCGTCCGACATCACACCGGACGACACGCGCCTCACAGGTGCCATCGAGCAAGCGCTCGGCAACTCGTAAACCCGGGCTCGCCGCGTCTTCGGCGGGCCCTCTCTCGTCATCCTCATCATCACCACTCCATCTGTTCTCACGAGAGGACCTTTTCCCAGATGCTCCGCACCTCTGTGCTCCTCGCCGCCGCGTCTTTGCTCGCACTTCCCTCCTTTAGCCAGGCGCCGATTCGCATCACCGCCGATCTCACCGACGCCCCGCGCAAGCTCTACCACGCCGAGATCGACCTTCCCGTGAAGCCCGGACCAGCTGCGTTCACCACACCCCAGTGGATCCCCGGCAATCATCGCCCCACCGGTCCCGTCGACCAGATCACAGGCGTCGTCTTCACCGCGAACGGCAAAACCATCCCCTGGCGCCGTGACGAAGCGGACCTCTACCAGTTCCACGTCGACGTCCCACCCGGCGTCAGCACGCTTCACGCGCATCTCGACTGCATCGTCCTCGCCCGCGCCTCAGACAAGCTCGCCGTGCTCGAGTGGGAAAAGCTCATGCTCTACCCGGCGAACACGCCCGTCCGCAATATCCCCATCCAGCCCAGCGTGACCGTCCCGAAAGGCTGGGGCATCGGCACCGCCCTGCAGCCCGTCGGCGCATACGATCCCAACGCAAGAGTCGGCGGCACCACGCAGTTCCAGCCCACCACCGTCGAGCAGCTCGAAGACTCCCCAGTCATCGCCGGCGAATACTTCCACGAGTTCGCGCTCGCCCCGGAAATTTCACCGAAGCACTTCATCGACGTCGTCTCCGACGAACCAAAAGACTCGGACCTCAAGCCCGACGTCCTCGCCGAGGTCTCCAACCTTGTTCGCGAAGCCAGCGTCGCCTACGCCTCGCATCATTACAACGTCTACCACTTCCTCCTCACGCTCTCTGACGTCGCCGGCGGCGAGGGCCTCGAGCACGGTCAATCCTCCGACAACGGCGTCGAGGAAAAGGGCTTCATCAACCCCGGCATGCGCCTCGGCAACGCCGACCTGCTGTCGCACGAGTTCACACACTCCTGGAACGGCAAATACCGCCGCCCCTACAACCTCTACCAGCCCGACTTCCACCAGATGCAGCAAGGCGAGCTCCTCTGGGTCTACGAGGGCATGACCCAGCACCTCGGCAACGTGCTCGCCGCGCGCTCCGGCCTCAAGACCGCCGCGCAATACCGCGATCTGCTCGCGATGTCCGCCGCCAACCTCGACAACAAGCCCGGCCGCGATTGGCGCTCAACCGACGACACCGCCATCGCCGCCAGCATCCTCCGCGGCGGCAACCCCGCCTGGGCCAACTGGAAGCGCGGCCAGGACTACTACCAGGAAGGCGAGCTCCTCTGGCTCGACGCCGACACCCTGATCCGTCAGCTCACCAACGATCAGAAATCGCTTACTGACTTCCTGCACATCTTCCTCGCCAAGGGTGGCAATACCGGCCCGCTCATCGTCACCTACAACCGCCAGGAACTCATCGACGACCTGAATCAAGTGGTTAAGTACGACTGGGCAAAGTTCCTCCACGACCGCGTCGATCTCATCAACCCACGCGCTGATCTCGATGGCATCGAGCGTGGCGGCTACAAGCTCACCTACCAGGATCATCCGAACGACTCTGAAAAGCTGATGGCCGGCGCTTCGCGCCGCGGCGGCATGGGCCCGAACGTCTGGTATTCCATCGGTCTCCGCGTCGGCAACGACGGCAGCATCTCCGACGTCCGCTGGGGCGGCCCCGCCGATCAGGCCAAGCTCGCGCCCGGGCAGAAGCTCATCGCGATCAACGGCCGCACCTTCTCCGCCGATCGCCTGCGCGACGCCATCGACGACGCCAAATCGAGCAAAGAACCCATCCACCTCCTCATGCAGACCGAGGACTACATCGTTCCCGTCAACATCGACTACCACGACGGCCAGCGCTATCCCGTTCTCGTTCGCGACGACAGCAAGAAAGACTTCCTCGACGAGATCACCACCCCACTCACCGACGAAGCGAAGAAAGCCCGCGAACAGGCCCCCACTCACACCCACGCCGCAACAGAATAGTCCCGTACTACACTGAGGGCGCTCCGGCGATCACACACCGCCGTGGCGCCCTTCGCTTCTTGTTTGCGTTCTTCGCGTCAAGGTTTTTGCTTTTACTCGCATCTCGAAACTCGCATCTCGAAACTGATTGCGCACCCATCAGGAGTCCCCGCATGCGAACCATCCTCATCCTCGCCGCAAACGCCCTCGCCACCATCGCCCCCTTCACGGCGAAAGCACAGACGATGTCCACAACGCCCGCCCAACCGCGCCCGCAATCGCAGTGGCCCGTCAAAGACGAGCTCTACGTCGCGCACGACTTCAAATTCGGCACTGGCGAATCTCTCCCCGAGCTTAAGCTCCGCTACCTCACCCTCGGCACTCCGCACCGCAACGCTGCCGGCCACGTCGACAACGCTGTCCTTCTCCTCCACGGCACAGGCGGCGAGCGCCACACGCTCCTCAATCCCATCTTCTCCAACGTCCTCTTCGGCCCCGGCCAGCCACTCGACATCACCAAATACTTCCTCATCCTCCCCGACGACATCGGCCACGGTGACTCCTCCAAGCCCTCCGACGGCTTGCGCATGAAATTCCCGCACTACGACTACGACGACATGGTCCGCTCGCAGCACCAGATGCTCCTCGAAGGCCTGCACGTCGACCACCTCCGCCTCATCCTCGGCACCTCCATGGCCTGCATGCAATCGTTCGTCTGGGGCGAAACCTACCCCGGCTTCTCCGACGCCCTCATGCCGCTAGCTTGCCTTCCCACCGAAATCGCCGGCCGCAACCGCATCATGCGCTATCTCGCCATCGAAAACATCAAGCGCGACCCCGCCTGGAACAACGGCAACTACACCACCGAACCCGCCGAAGGCATCCGCACCGCTAACGAGATGCTCTTCGTCATGGGCTCCGCTCCGCTCGTCCTCCAGAGGGCCGCACCCACTCGCGCCGCCGCCGAGAAGTACATCGACAACTACCTCGACCGCGTCGACGCCCACACCGACGCTAACAACTTCATCTACTACGTCGACGCCTCGCGCAACTACAACCCCGAGCCCCACCTCGACCGCATCACCGTCCCCGTCATGTACATCAACTCCGCCGACGACTTCATCAACCCACCCGAGCTCGGCATCGCGGAGCAACTCACCAAACGCATGCCGCACGCGCAGTTCGTCCTCATCCCCATCTCCGACCAGACTCACGGCCACGGCACCCACACCGCCGCCGCCATCTGGAAGGACCACCTCATCAAACTCCTCGCCGAGTCGGCGCCCAAACCATAAGCGCCTTCGCTCGTCCAACCATTACCATCAGCCTGCCACCGCACCAAACACCTGCCGAGGAAGGAACTCCGGACCGATGAGCACCCTGCGTCCGTTCAACCGCATCTTGCCTCTCATTTTCGGAGCAGTACTTATCGCTCCGCATCTCCCGGCACAGCAACCGTCGCAAACCACAGCCGCCGCGCCGCTGCCGATCTTCGACGTCGTCTCAATCCGGGAAAACAAATCCGGATCCGGCATCATGATGGTTCGACCAACCGACACGGGCTTCTCCGCGACCAACACCACGCTGAGCACCTTGGTAGCAAACGCCTTCGATATCCGATCCGACCTCATCTCCGGCCTTCCCAGTTGGGCGGACTCGGCCCGGTTCGATGTGAACGCCAAAGTGACGGATCCGAACATCAACGTGATGAAAGACCTTACCGGCGACCAGCGGCGCGCCATGTTGCAAGCGGTATTGGTGGATCGCTTCCATATCAGAACGCACATCCAAACCAAAACGCTTCCCGTCTACGATCTGATCGTCGCCAAAAACGGCCCGAAGCTGAAACAGAGCGCTCCCGCAACGCCGCAGAACGCGGACGAAACGCCCTCCAACCGGAAGCGCGGCAGCATTACGGTCAACAATCTTGCGGGCAACAATTCCGGTATGACGGCGGTCGCCATGCCTGTATCGATGCTCGCGGCAAACCTCGCCTACCAGGTCGAACGCACGGTCATCGACAAGACGGGCCTCACCGGCATCTATGACGTTTCGCTGAAATGGCACTCCAGCAACGATCTCACCGACGACGGCTCGCACACTCAGTTCCCCGACCTCTTCACCGCCCTCCAGGAACAGCTCGGCCTCAAGCTCGAGTCCTCCAAAGGCCCCGTCCAAACCCTCGTCATCGATCACGTCGAAATGCCCACCGCGAACTGAACTACGAGTCCGGCCTCAAAGCTCTCCGCCCAAATCCCGACGCAAACACAACCCCGCACGCTCTCCGCGTATTCTTCCATCTCTATGCAGAGGATCGCCCTCCCCCGCTTCCTCGCGCTGTGCGCACTCGCCTGCCTCTGCATCGCGGGGTTCAGCCTGAAACTCCTGCAGTACCGCTTCGGCGGCTACGACCTAAGCCCGCTCATCGACTCTGGCTGGCGCGTCTACCTCGGCCAGGTCCCCAACCGCGACTTCATCTGCACGTTCCCACCGATCCTCTATCTCGCCATCGCACTCGCCTTCAGAATCCTCGGCGCCCGCTGGCTCGCCATCACACTTGCCGGAACCATCTTCCCACTCGTACTCACCATCGTCGGCCTCCGCATTATCCATCTGCTCCGAACCCACATTTCTGAAACCCGCCTGCGCTGGCTCGCCCTCATCTACTGCGCTCTGCAGATGACGCCGCTCCTCGCCATCGGCTTCCCCTGGCACTCCTCCTGGACCGAAACCGCCTCGCTCTACGCGCTCCTCGCCACCTTCGCGCTCGCAATCTCGAACACTCCGCGCACCGAACTCCTCACTCACCTCACACTCGCCGAAACCCTGCTCCTGCTCGCCAAACCCAACATCGCACTCCCCATTCTCCTCGGCTGCACGATCACACTCCTCCTCGCTCGCCGCGCACGCGCCGCGATCCTCACACTCGCCGGCGCGGCATTACTCTCCTCGCTGCTTCTCGCCTTCGCCCACACGTCACTCGTGTCCACGTACAGGCTCTACGCGCAACTCACATCGCGCTTCCAGCCCGGTCACTTTCTCGACGGCATTCTCTATAACAAGGACCTCTCCGTCGGCTTCCAGCGCTGGACCATCTACGCCATCCTCCTGCCCGGCACACTCTGGATCATCCTCCAGGCGCTTCGCCGCACACCCACACCCATCTGGCTCCGCGCTGTCGCACTCACCGGCGTCATCGCCGCCTGGCTCGGTATCGGCACTAACGTCGAGTTCGCCCTCGTCGACGCGCCCGTTCTCCTCCTCGGTGCCGCTCTCATCGCAACCACGCGCGCAAACATCTTCGCTCGCTCCGCCATCAGCGCCGCAACCTACATCCTCTTCGCCATCGCGGGCTTCTACGGCATCTCGCGCGCCCGCATGCAGGAGATCGGCGTCTGGGCCGAAGCCGAAACCTGCCCCACCGAAGCCCACATCCACGATCCCTTCTTCGGCTCGTTCACCACCTGCCGCAATCTCGCCTCAATCCTCGAAGAGACCGACTCCGCGATCCACACACTCACACCGCGCTCCGTTTTCTTCGGCCCACGCATGGAGTTCCTCTACGCACGCTATCGCCTAGCCTCACCACGCGGCCTCCCCCTCTGGTGGCACCCCGGCAGCGCCTACCCACTCCCTGCCGAACCCGCAATCCTCGCCGCCTTCGAAGCCGACCGCCCCCAGCTCCTCATCTTTCTCCACGACGACCGCTCGCACATGCCCACCGCACTGCTCGATCGTATGAGCCGCGAATACCGCCAACTCCCACACCCACCCTCGCCGCACTACGCCGATCTCGCCGACGACCCCACCGCGAACATCGACATCTACACCCGCCGCTAACCAACTCGACGGACCTTTCTGTGCTTTTGCTTTTGCTTTTGCTTTTCTTGTTTGTCATCCCCGAAGGGGATCTGCTTTTTACGCGATGTCGGACGCGGCTGCTCTTGCCGCTTCGAAAACCTGCACCAGCTTCTCCGGCTGATCCAACAACGGCTCCATCGCGCTGCCCACCAGCACCAGCAGCGGAGCCGGCCCACACTCCATCTCCGCAAGCCCCTCCAGCCGCGACACCGCATGCGTCTGCCGCGCAGTCGCCGCCTGCGACACCGCCGCGCACGGCACATCCGCCGACACACCCGCCTCCGCCAACTCCCGCGCCAGCCGAGCCGTATCGCGCCCCGGCATGTAGATCACCAGCGTCGCATCCTCCGGCAGCGGACCTGACCAAATCGGCGCAGGATCCTTCCCCGTCGCATGATGCCCCGTGCAGAAAATCAGTTTCGACGCATACTTCCTGTCCGTCAGAGGCAGCGCCAGCGATGCCCCCGCAGCAAACGCCGCCGTCACTCCCGGCACCACCTCGAACCCCACACCCGCCGCGCGCAGCGCCGCAATCTCCTCGCCCGCACGCCCAAATACCAGGGGGTCGCCCGACTTCAGCCGCACCACGCTTTGCCCCGCGCGTGCCGCTTCGATCATCAGCGAATGAATTCCCTGCTGTGTAATCCGCGGCCGTCCGCAACGCTTGCCCACACTCGTAATCAGCGCGTGCCTGTGCGCAAGCGCCAACACCTCATCCGGAACCAGGTCATCATGAAACACCACATCCGCCGACTCCAGCAGCCGCACCGCGCGCACCGTCAGCAGTTCCGGATCCCCCGGCCCCGCACCCACGAGATAAACCTTCCCCGCTTCCGCTCGCGTCATCGGATCACCTCACCTTTGGGTGCCCCATTCATGACGACAGTCTCATCGTCGTCATGAATGGGCTGGATTACCGCGTATCCATGCTCCCTTGCATGCTGCCTCGCCGTCGCCCTTGCCGGACATTCCGCAAACCCGCACACCTCACGCTGCGCCAGCTCATGCAGCAACTGCTTCCGCGGCTCGCCGATCGGTTCCACCGCCGTCACCTCGCGCCGCAGCCTTCCCAGCTCCATCAACCACTCGCCCGTGTCCAGCGGCAGCGCCGCATTAATCTCCTTGCGCAGCCGCTGCGCGAGTGCCGGGCTCTCTCCTGCCGTCGAAATCGCAATCTGCAGCTCGCCGCGCTTCACAATCGACGGAAAATAGAAATCGCAGAACGGCGGATCGTCCACCGCATTCACCAGCACGCCGCGCTTCGTCGCCTCGGCAAACACCGCGCGGTTCACCTCCGAGGTCGCCGTTGCCGCAACCGCAAGAAACGCCCCCGCCAGATCACCCTCGCGATACTCACGCTGAACCCACGCGATGTCGCCACCCTCAGTCCACTCGCGCACCCGCGGCAGAGCCTCCGGCGCAATCACCGTCACCTTCGCCTCAGCGTCCAGCAGCGCCCCAATCTTCCCTTCCGCAATCGCGCCCGCCCCGACCACCACACAGGGCCGGCCCGTCAGCTTCAGGAACATCGGAAACAAACTCATCGCGCCACCTCAGCCCACATGACGTCATCCAACATTCGCCGGCACTCGCCCAGGAGCAGGATCTCTCTGCACCGGCGGAAACTCCCCGCCCGCCAGATCCTCCCTCAGCTCCGCATCCGTCGACCGGCGGAAGTACCCACGCAAACTCTCACCCTGCTTCCGCTTCGCCAGGTATCCCCTCAGCAGCCGCTCAATCGCCTCCGGGCAGTCCTCCGCCGCCGCGCGATACCCAATCTGCCGCGCAATTCCGGCATACTCACCCACCGCTCCGCCGACGCAGACGTAAAACGCGTCGACCATCTTCCCATCCTTCTTGATCTTCTTGCCCTCAAGCCCAATGTCCGCAATCCACGACTGCCCGCACGAGTTCGTGCATCCCGTCACATGCAGTCTGATCTGCTGATCGAACTCCGGCACCCGCTCTTCCAGCTCGCTCACCAGCCACTTGTTGAAGCCCTTCGTCTCCGCAATCGCCAGCTTGCAAAACTCCGTTCCTGTGCACGCCACCGCGCCACGGAAGAACACCGTCGGCTGAACCTCCAGCCCCAACCCCGTGATCTCCTTCACCAGCTCCTGCGTCTTCGCGTTCGGCACATTCACAATCAAAATGTTCTGCCCAATCGTCGTGCGCAGATGCCCATCGCCAAACCGCTCGCTCAACTCCGCCAGCGCAAACATCTGGTCAGCGGTCAGCCGCCCATTCAGAATCGTCGCGCCCACATAGCTCAGCCCATCCTGCTTCTGCCGATGCACGCCCACATGATCGCGATAGATATCCTCCGCAACCGGCCCCTCTTCCGCATAGTCGAACTTGTACCCCAGCCGCGCCTCGACCGCCTCCAGCATCTGCTCTGCAGTCCACCCGTTCTTCATGAACAGATACTTGATCCGCGCTGCTGTTCTGCTCTCGCGCAGCACATCCGAGTCGCGAAACACCTCCAGCACCGCCTTCACCGCATCGAACGCCTTATCCTGCGGAATGAACGCCGGCAACCGCACCGCGAGATGCGGTTGGTTCGACAAGCCGCCACCCACGCGCAAGCTATAGCCAATCTCCTCGCGGCCATCCTTCACACGCTTCAGCGCCGTCAGCGACACATCATTAATCTCCGGGAACGAGCACCACACCGGGCATCCGCTCACCGAAATCTTGAACTTCCTCGGCAGGTTATAAAACTCCGAGTTCCCCGTCAGCTTCTGCGCAATCTCCACCGCCAGCGGCGACGAATCAATCAGCTCATGCCCATCCAGCCCCGCCAGCGGGCACCCCGTGACATTCCTCACCACATCGCCGCAAGCGCCCTTCGACGACAGCCCAATCTTCTCCAGCTCCTCCGCCACCACCGGCAGCGACTGAATCGTCAGCCAATGCAGCTGAATATTCTGCCGCGTCGTCACATCGCCGATCCCCCGCGCATACTTCGCCGTAATATCCGCAATCCCGCGCAGTTGCCGCGACGTCAGCAATCCATTCGGCAGCCCAATCCGCTGCATGAAGAACTCCGTCGCCTTGCCCTCGCCGCCCGTTCCGCCAGTCACGCCCAGGCCATCGCCCTGCGAATAAATCCCCCACCACCGGAAGTACATCGCCCAATCGGCCGGGATACTGCTGTGCCCGAGCCGCGCAAACTCCCGCACCTCATCCCACGCATCCCACGGATTTTTCTCGCGCTTCAGCCGCTCGGCCTTCTGGGCCTTTGTTTCCTTCACTGGTGCAGCCTCTTTCACTGGCGCTGCTCCGGCCGCAGGCTCCAAAACACTCGTATCGCTCACGTAAAATCTCCCGGTTAAAACGAAAGCCCACGAACTTTGTCGTGGGACCTCAGGGGTTGAAGCTTATGGGTTTGCGCTTATGCTTCCGACACGCACGCCGTCGCTTCAGCCCTGAGGCTAAGACAACACGCGCACATGCACATCATTTGCACAATTCCAAGCATACGTCGACACCCCCGCAAAATCAACCTCACGCCGATAACATCTCCTAATCGCCCATTAGCGCCTCACCTCCGGTGCCCTCGATTCGACTTCGTCTCGACGGGCTTAAGGCTGTGTGGCCCATCCTTTCACAGTCTCATCGTGAAAGGGTGGGGTATCGTTTGCGGCAGCAAACGACCGTTTTTCTCTTCGATCGGCGTCCATCTCTTTCACGACGATCACACTAACTAACAACGAAATATACTGACGCCATGCCCACGGGCCTCCGCCGTTATCACGACACCGGAGACCTCCACGCCATCAATGTGAACTGCTTCAGGAAACGCCCGATCTTTGGTACCCCAGAGCCGCGTGACACCTTCCTTCGCATTCTCGAAGAAACGAGGCGCAAGTACCAATTCCACGTGATCGGCTACGTGGTGATGCCCACACACGTCCATATCCTGGTTTCCGAACCACAAAACGCTCTGCTCTCGCTCGCTATGCAGGTGCTCAAACAGCGCTTCTCACGAACTCGTGTGCTCGAAAAAGATGTTTGGGAGCAGCGCTATTACGACTTCAACGTGTTCTCTTCACACAAGCTGGCAGAGAAGCTTGACTACATTCACATGAATCCGGTGACAGCGGGCCTTGTCAGGGCACCCGCCGACTGGCAATGGAGTAGTTACCGCGCCCACTTCCTCAGCGAGCCGGGTCCGGTCTCAGTAACTTCACTCTGACTCCATATCCACCTTCAATAGCAGTCCACCAACCCGGGTGGCCCATCCTTTCAAGGTCTCATCATGAAAGCGTGGGTCTCGCACCTCGGGGACCCGGGTGGCCCATCCTTTCACAGTTTCATCGTGAAAAGGTGGGGTATCGTTTGCGGTAGCAAACGACCGCTTCTCTTCGACCCGACGAACCACCTATCGCTACTCAATCCCGATCCAACCGTCGCACCACTGGCTCGACACACGCGATCACGTCTACGACATCATCGGAACAAACAACAGAGACATGCTGGAACGGCCCGGAGCCGGGGTGATCGTCCGAGACATAGCTCGTCTTGCGCGTGAGCTCTAGCAGATGCGACCACGAGAATCGACGGAAGAACTTGCCGCTGAACATCTCTGGCGCTTCCGGATAACGTCCGTAGCATTCGTTCTGCACCAGATAACTGACGCACTCGCGCCACGCAATTTCAAATCGGCGTGATTCACGCTGAGGCCTCATCGCCATCTCTGCTCGAATCCGCGCCGCCAATTCTGGCGTGAAGTCTCTCTCAGGATTTTCAGGCCCTGCCGCCGGCATCATCTCGTCAACGACAATTCGTAGTCCCCAAAACGGCACCTTTTCTAAGGAAGACAAGCTAAGAAGCCGACAATCGTCCATCTGTTCCGCAGTTGCAAGCGATTCAACGTCCATTCGTTTCGTCCAATCTCACCTACTTCCGATACCCCCGCCACACATACTCTAGCGCCTCCGGCAGCGTCTGCGCCTTCACCGCGCGATCGACGTGCCCTGCATTCTCGGCAAACACAAACTGATAGTGATATCCCTTCGCCGCCAGCACCTTCGCCATGTCTTCATTCGCCACCACCCAGTCATGCATGCCATCGCGCATCGCGTTCGGGTTCAGCAAATCCCTATCCCCAACCTCCATCCAAATCCGAATCGGCGTCTTCGCCGACTCGGGAATCAGCCGCTCATGAAACCCCCACGCCCCTCCTGGAGTCTCCGCATTCGGCGGCCACTGCTGATTCACAAACGTCCCCGAGTACGTCAGCACCCGGTGATACCACTCCGGGTGATACCACGCCATCTCCAGCGCGCACGACCCACCCGAGCTCCCGCCCATCGTCGCCCTTCCATCCGGGTCCTTCGTCAGCCGCACATGCGCCTCCCGCTCCACGCGCGGCAGCACCTCGTTCTCCACCCACTCCGCATACTTGCCGGACATCGTGTCGTACTCGAGCCCCCGCTCACTCCCCTGCGCATCCCCTCCACCGTTCTGGATCGACACCGCAATCATCACCGGCAGCTTCCTCTCCGCCAGCAGCGCATCGATCGCCGTAAACAGCATCCAGTCCGGCCCATCCGCTCCCACAATGAACGGCGCCACCGTCCCCGCCGCATACTCCTTCGGCACATACACCGTCACCTTGCGCGTCCACGGTGCCGGGTGGCTCGTCGTCACCACCAGCTTCGCCGGATCGTTCGGGTCTGGCGTGCCAAAGGTCCCTTTATCCCGCGCAATTCCCGGATAGAACTTGCTCTCCGCCGAGCTCATCGTGAACTCGATCACCTGCCCCCGCAGCTCGCCCCTCGGGTCCGAAACCTGCATTCCGGGGGCCGGCGCATGCGTCGGCCCGATGATGAAGTTCCCATCCTTATCCGGCGGCGGGACCTCCCCGTCTGGCAACTCCGTCGCCTTCACGAACCCAGGCGTGTGCGGGTCGCGCGTCGGCGGCGTCGGCCGAACATATGAAGTCGCCGGAGGGGCCGCCTGCCCAAACACCGGCAACCCGACGGCTGCAACCACTAACAACCCCAACATCTTCAGCAACATCCGCGCTCCTCTATCCATTCCGACCGCAGACACCTGTGAACTCTACCCCTTTGTTTTGAAGACTTTGCACGCCTTTCATTGTTCCGCGCATCTAGGTCCACCCTCAAGTCTTCTGTTTTGAAGATTTTGCGCGAAAAAGTACGGGGGGAGGGGGTACCCTCATCCCAGCCGCGACTCCGCCTCCTTGGTCGCCTCGTAAATCTGATCGAAGCTCTCAATCGCGTACAGCACCGGCTGCATCTTCGCCACATCCACCACCGTGTCCAGCACCTTCGCCAGGTCAAACTCCCGAATCTCCGGCCCGCCGTTGATTACGTGCGTGCACTCCCCATGCGATGAGATCAACCCACTCCCGTACACCTTGATCTCCCCTTCCTGCCGAATAACCCCGAACTCCACTGTGAACCAGAACAGCCGGCCCAGCCGCTCCAGGTCATCCTTCTTCGTCAATCCAGCGCACAGCTTCCCGTAGTGCTGCAGAAAGTCCGCAAACACCGGATGCGCATGCATCGGCACGTGCCCAAACACGTCGTGGAAGATGTCCGGCTCCGGCGTGTACTCCAGTGACTCCCGGCTGCGAATCCACGTCGTCGTCGGAAACATCCGCGCCGCCAGCATCTCGAAGAACGCACCCGCCGGCAGAAAACCGCTCACCGGCGTCGAGCTCCATCCCGTCCGTGGCCGCAGTCTCTTCGTCACCTCCGTCAGATTCGGCAGTTGGTCCTGCTGCAATCCAATCCGGCCAAACCCGTCCAGATATTCCGCGCACGCATGTTTCTCCAGCTGCGGCATCCTCCGCCCCACCAGCTCCGACCAGATCGCGTGCTGCTCCGGCGTATACGCTGCCCAATCCTGCTCGATCAAATACGGTTTGGCCTGCGTGAGCTCCGGCGCTGTTGTGGTCCCCATTTCCATCACTACCTCTTATCTCCTTAGACGCCTGCTGTCTCGCCGCCTGATAAATCCGCTCCGCGCGCCTCTCGCCCAAGCGAGGTCACCACGGCGATGAACACCGCACAGAACACTACCGTCCAGCCCAATACAGGCGCAAGTCGTCCTCCGAACACCCGTTGCGCCACCTCCGCCTGAAAGTGCCCGTTCCTGGAGGACCCCAGATTCCCCAACTGATAAGCCAATCCCGGAAGCACCGCCCTTACCGCCCCCGGCGACAGCTCGTTCAGGTGCACCGGAATCACCCCCCACGCCCCCTGCACCATCAATTGCATCAGAAACCCGCCGAGCGCCAGCATGGCCGCCGTGTGGCTCCAGATCCATAGCGGGATCACGGGCACAGCCAGCAATACCGCGAGAACGATCATCCGCCGCCGTCCGAATCTCTCCGAAAGCGTCCCGGCACAAATCCCGCCGACGAAGGCCCCCACGGTCCCAAGCATCGACACGAGCGAAGTCATCTGTACGCTCAGCCCTTTGTCGTGCTTCAGAAACGTGGGGTACAGGTCCTGCGTCCCGTGACTGAACGAGTTGAATCCAAACATGAGGAACGCCAGAAAACAGAACATTGGCAGCGACTTCCACAGCGCACGATAGCTCTCGCCCTGGTTCCTTGTCCGCCCCCGCTTCCACGCCGGCGATTCCTCCACTCCGACTGAGATGAACGCGGCAAGCGCCGCGGGAATTCCGCCCAGCAGAAACAACATCCGCCACTTCGTCATGAAGCCATGCGCATGCAGGTGCGGGTAGATCGAGCCATAAGCCGCGGCGGCGAGCAGATTTCCTGCCATGTAGCCTTCCTGCAGCAGCCCGGAGAAGAACCCTCGCACATCTGCCGGAATCGACTCCAGTGCCAGCGCCGCACCCACGCCCCACTCCCCGCCCATCGCCACGCCAAACAACGCGCGCATCACCAGGAAGCCCGTAAAGGTCGGCGCAAAGGCTGAACCTACCCCAAAGATCGAGAAGGTCAGCACGTTCAGTATCAGCGTAGGACGCCGGCCAATCTTCTCCGCCAGCAGACCGAACAGCAGCGCACCCACCGGCCGCATGCACAGCGTCCACGTGATGCTGTCTGCCGCCGTCGCGAGGCTGATGTGAAACGTGGCTGCGATTGAATCGAGGCAGAATGTCAGCAGGAAGAAATCGAACGCATCCAGCGACCAGCCGAGAAAGCAAGCCGAAAAGGTTCGCCACTGCGCGGGATTCAGGGATCGAAACGGCTTCAGAAACATCCTGGCGCGCAGCCCTCAGACTGAAGTTCAGACAAACAGTCTAGAGCTTCGCACGCAGTGGAACGCCGGGATCCACGTACGCCATCTCCGCCGCCGCCGTCTCCTGTTTCAGGATCTGGTGGTGTAGGCAGTAGAGCGCCAGTTCCAGGCGATCACTCACGCCCAGCTTGTCGTAGACCTTGCGCAGATAGTTCTTCACCACCTGCTCGGTCGTCCCAATCTGGTACGCGATCTCCTTGTTCCTCATGCCACGTGTAATGCAGGCAATGATTGCGAGTTCCTTGTCAGAGAGCCTTGGCTGTGTCCGCGGATTGGTCAGCGACGCTGCCTGCGCGCGGTACGCATCGATGACCCACGAGATCGACTGATTATCGATCCAGGTCTCGCCTGCGGCGATCTTGCGCACACACTTCACCAGAAGGTCCGGCGAGATCGACCGCGGAACAACGCCGCGCACACCGCGGCGATACAGTTCGACGGTGTTGCTCTCGTCGCTTTCAGATACCTGCACGATCAGCTTCGCGTTTGGCGCGCGGCGCACAAACTGCGGAATCGCGTCGACGGTGCCCGCGATGAGCTGCCCTTCGAGCAACACAACATCGGTCGGGAAGCGCTGCAGCGCTGCGTACAGATTCTCCAGCGTCTCCGCCTGCGCGACGACACGTATGTCGTCCTCCAGCGCAAACACCTTGCGCATTCCGACGCGGTAAATCGCCTGGGAGTCCGCCAGGATTACCCGGATTCCCGGCCCTGGATTCGCGGCTCCATTCTCAGGAGCTTTGGTTACTGTGTTTTTAGGTCCATCAGTGGTCATGGCGTTCAGCCCTTAGGGAGTACTTATCAATTACAGCCGCGGCGCGGCTGCGGCCCGCGGAAAAGTCATGTCGAACGATTCGTCCAACACAGTCCAGCAAAACATCCTCTGTCCCGCCCATAATGGCAGCCGGCATTTTTATCTGAAAACGCACCGTGCTGTCCAATGGAGGTACCTCGTCACTGACAAAAAGCAGCCCCGCCGAAGAGACGTCCTCCGTCACGGCATGATACTCGCGGTCCTCTGACGTGAGCGTCAGATCGAGCCGCAGCGGAAAACGCACCGCTGCACGAACCGGATCACTCGCGGGGGTACTCAGCGTCATATAAGTTCCTCTTACGGGTCAGTCTTTTGGCAGCACCGATTGTGGCACGATTGTACCCCGGCTGTACCCCGGTAGAACCATTACTAAGGTGCTGTTTTTGGGATCAGGCCCGCGGAACCCCCGACCCATGTCCGGTCCCGGTTATGGTCGACCCCCATCATCAGCCCGCGCCCCATGCGTACCAGGCTGATCAGCGGCGTCATCTTACCCCCGTCCGGCCATGCATACAGGATCCGGATCTCCGCCTGTGTCATCCCCTCCGGGGTGCAGATTACCGGCTCAAACTGCACCCGCTCCTGAAGCAGATAATTATGTCGTTCTCCGTCAGGAATGGCGGCCAGATCGTCGTCGCTGGGTGCGAACTGTATCCCCTTGCCCGCAAATGAATAAAGCGGCTTCAAAATCCATTGGCTGCGGTCGCGGGGCAGCCGCTCGCGGCCCTTCCCGGCAAACCAGTCGTCCAGGAACACCGCCGCCGGAACAGCCGGGTGCTTCAGATATGGAATCGAGAACTTGCTAATCCGGAAGTACCAGTTCGGGTGGCCCGCCCATTCGACGTCCAACTCCTCGCGGTAGTCGAACGGCAGCTTGATTCCCTTCCTGACCAGTTCGTCCACGATCGCGCGGTTATAAATCCGCTCAATCGGCACCAGCGCCCGATTCGCGCGGCGCTCGCCATCCGGTTTGTAGAACAGCCGCTTCCCCTCCTTCACTACCGTCGCGATATCGACGGTGCGAATGCCGAGCCGCTCCTCATGCACGCGAAAGTCCGGCAGCGTCTTCTGCCTCTCCGGCTCAATCTCCAGCAGAACCACATTCTCCGGGTCGCGCTGGCCGACGATCACCTCGCGCAGCACCGACCAGTACGCCGCTTCGTCCATTCCGCCAAGCAGATAGTGCAGC
Source organism: Acidobacteriaceae bacterium (assembly GCA_035944135.1). Classification (NCBI taxonomy): domain Bacteria; kingdom Pseudomonadati; phylum Acidobacteriota; class Terriglobia; order Terriglobales; family Acidobacteriaceae; species Acidobacteriaceae bacterium. The sequence goes on along the minus strand of DASZBM010000002.1, from coordinate 549,490 downwards.
CCTTCATCGAGTTCGTACACCTCCTTGTAGGCCCGCGAGAGCACGGCCTGGTATCCGAAGACCGACGGAAACGCCTGCATCTCGACGAGCTTTGGTTCGAGCTCTCCGGCCGCACTCCGCGCCAGGCCGAAGTCGACGGTCATGAAGTGCGGGTGCGCGTTCTCGCCGGGAACGCGATACTCCGCTGGAATCGCTCGATCCGAATCGCGCATGTACTGTTCGTCGCCGAGCAGTTCGGCAGTCAGCTCCTCGCCGGTGCGCACCAGCTTCTCCATCAACTCCGGCGCAAAGAAGCACGGCGTTTCGGCGACGCGAAAGTCCACCTCGGTGCGCGTGCGCTCATTGAGCAGCCGCAGCAGTTGCGCATACTTGCCCAACGTGAACTGCTCATTGAATGCAGTGCGATACGGCTCGAGCATCTACTTTCCCTGACTTGCTGACTCGCTGACCCGCTGACTCGCTTCCCTAGGCCTCTAGGAGAAACTTTCCCGCGCTCATAATCTGCTCTTCATTCGTCCCATCGCCCAGCCAGATATTGAACTCGAGTCCCACAACATCGATGTGAGTCGTCGATTTCCACGGCGCGCCGGTGTGCGCTCCATACGGATCGCCGAACGCGATGTGAATGCCTGGGAATTTTTCATCCTGCAGGATGTTCCCAATCACGCGCGAGACGCCAATGTTCGTGCCGATCGCAAACTCTCCCACACGGTCCGAGTTCTCGTCGGTGTGCGTGTACTCCCAGAACGCCTGCTCGAGCTCCTTGTTCGTGCATTCCACGCTCGTGATGCGGTTGTGGCCCACGTGAATCGTCAGCGGTGTTTTGCGCAGGATGCCGAAACGCGCGCACAGAAAATCACCGACCACACCATCGACGACAAACACGCCGTTCACCTCGCCGGGCGCTGTGAAGCACTCGCCGCCGGGCAGATTGCCCCACTTCTCGGGGCTGATGATTCCGGACGTCTTGAACCACTTGTAGTTCGGCTCTAATTCAGCAAAGATGTTCGTCCCGGCGCCACTTGTAGCCCGCACGTACTTCGCTGCCCTCACCTTCTCAAGCACCTTCTGGCTGAGCCGATCGACCGCGTTGAAGTCCGCGCGCATGCCCTGCACCATCACCTCCGGCGTGATGTTCACCATGTGCGCGTGCCGCATCCTGCGGCGGTTCACCACGTCCGTCATCTGCATTCGGCTGCGCAGTTCGTTCGGCTGCACCAGCACGGCGAAGATCGACACCGCAGAGCTCTCCATGTCGTCGAGCACCGCCTTCGGCATCTCCTTCAGCGGCCGTTCGGCGAGCTCCTCCAGCACGAACGCGTTCCACCGGCAGCCGATCGCATCCAGCTCAACGGCAATCGACGCCGCAATCTCGCGCGTGGCCTCATCGGTGATGAGCGTGACCTTCTCGCTCGGTTGAATCCTGAGACACGTTGTCGCTGCGTTGCGCGCACCCGCGCGAAACTCCTCGGGAAAAGTCACGGTCCGCAAATCCGTGGCAGTTGTCTTCACAATTTCCAAATTCCATTCGCTCCTGAACGTTTTTACTAACGACTAACCACTTGCCTTAAAGTCCCGCTCGGGTCTCTTCCGCCATGTAATCAACGACCTTCTTCAAATCGCCCGTCTCTCTATAGACGCGCAACTGCCGGTCCGCGCCGGATCCATCGCGAATCATCTCGCGAATATGCTCGATCGCCGGCCTGGATTCCAGCTCATCCACAACATCATCGATAAACTCCAGATACTCCAATATCAGGTCGCACTCCGGAACCTCTTCCTCTTTTCCGAAGTCAATCAGCTTGCCCTCCAGCCCGTACCGCACCGCGCGAAACTTGTTCTCCATCAGTAGCGCGCGTGAGTACTGCCTGTAGTCCTGATTACGCTCGTGGAGCCGGCAGAGCTTTGCCGCCGTCGCCTGGATGAGCGCGGCAATCGCGACCGTCTCCTCGGCGCGCATCGGAATATCGCAGACGCGAACCTCCACGGTGTTGAAGAACGGATGCGGGCGCACATCCCACCAGATCTTCTTCGCGTTGTCGATGCAGTTGGTTTTGATCAGCAGGTTTACATAGTTCTCAAACTCAGAGTAGCTGCCGAAGCTGTCGGGAAGATTCGTGCGCGGGAAGTTCTCGAAGACCTTCGCCCGATAGCTCTTGTAGCCGGTCTCCATTCCCAGCCAGAACGGCGAATTCGTGCTCAGCGCCAAAATATGCGGCAAAAAATACCGCAGCGAATTCATGATTCGTATTGCCGCCTCGCGGTCCTCGATCCCGACATGCACGTGCAGGCCGAAGATGAGGTTCGCGCGCGCGACAAGCTGCAGATCTTCGACGACCTTGTCATACCGCGGGTCCGGATAGATCTCCTGCGCGCGCCAGTCGGCGAACGGATGAGTCGCACCGGCGACGAGCATGAGGCCGTTCTCTTCGGCAAGGTGAATCATGTTGCGCCGCAGGTCGTACAGGTCCTCGCGCGCCTCTTCGATGTTCCGGCAAACTCGCGTGCCGACCTCAATGACCGACTGATGCATCTCGGCCTTGACGCGCTCCTCAAGACGCAGCTTCCCCTTCGACAGCATCTCGGTCTTGATGTGCGACCGCAGATCGCGTGTCTCCGGATCGATTGTCTGGTACTCCTCCTCAATTCCCAGCGAAAACGTTGGCCGCATCCTGTCTCCTCGACCCTTCAACTTGCCACATGCAGTCGCATCTCTTACCGCTTGTTGGGCGGCAGCTGGGCCCGCCTCGTCTCGATCTGTGCGCCCTTCACATTGGCCGCCTTCAGATTTTCGGCATGCGCCTTCACCATATCCGGCTCATCCCGCTCCTGGCTCTTCGCCTCTGCACCCTTCACCTTTTTTGCCATTGTCTTCACCTCACGCTTTTCACTTGCGTTCTTTGCAATCGCGGCCCGCGTCGTCGATCCCGGCGTTTTCTTCGCGGCGGCTTTCTTTCCGCCCGTCTCCCATCCGCCCAAAAAGCTCGACCACTTCAACTCCTTCGGTGGCGCACCGGCAAGCTTCGCCTTCTCGACCGCGAGGTTCGCGACCTTGTCCACGATCCAGTCAAAGTTCTTCTGGCCGACCGAGTGCACATCGGCGTCCGGTGCAGGATTCATGAAATCGATGGCGTACGGCACGCCATCCTCAACCGCAAACTCGACCGTGTTCAGGTCATACCCCAGCGCCTGGCACAGCGTTCGCGCATCCTTCTCCACACGCGCCAGCAACTCCTTCGGATACTCCGGCGGGTCGAGCACGTAACGCTCATGGTGCGGACGGCGCGGATCGTAGGGCATGATGTGCACGTCTTTCTGCCCCACCACATAACAGCGGAAGTACTCGTTGAAGTTCACCGCGGCCTGCAGCGTCATGCAGAGGTCGCGCGTCGAGTCATACGCGCGGAAGAACTCATCCGGATTGTGCACGTGGTGCACATCGCGCCATCCGCCACCGTCATGCGGCTTCAGGAACGCGGGAAACTTTACGTAGTCGAAGATCGCCTCCCAGTTGAGCGGAAACTCAAGATTGCGCACCGACTGCACATTGATCTCCGGCGGAAACAGCTTGTGCGGCAGCAGCACTGTCCTCGGCACGGCCACTCCGAGCATCTTCGCCAGCGAGTAGTTAAAAAACTTATCGTCCGCCGACCACCAGAACGGATTGTTGATGATCTGCGTTCCGGTCAACGCCGCGTTCTTCAGGTACGCGCGATAGAACGGCATATCGTGCGAGATGCGGTCGACGATCACCGCATACCCGCTCGGGTCGGCTTCCTTCACACCACCCACCTGCACGAACTCCGCGCGGATGTCGTCAAGCTCCATCGAGTTGATGCGCTCCACCAGCGCTCCCGGAAACGTATTCTCCATCCCAAACAGCACGCCAATCTTCTTCACCGTTCCCGTCCTCCTCTACTCTCTACCCTCTACTGCCTGCCCTCTGTTCTTCACAGATACACCTGAACCATCCTCTGCCACCATGGCCAATCATGCCGCGCGTTATCGCCCCACACATCCAGCCGCACCGGAATGCCCTTTGCGCGCATCGCCGCCGCCAGCCTCTCATTGTCATTCCAGCACTGATCGTGCACTCCTGTCGCCAGCACATACGTGTGTCGGCGCATCTGGTCCAGATACGCGGGGTCGTTCAGATTCGGCAGATAGTCCAGCGGCAGATTGAAGTACACATCGTCGTCGTAATAGCTGCCCAGAAACCCCAGGCTCTTCAGGTCGAACGCGCCGCTCATCGACAGACAGCCCGTAAACACATCCGGATGCCGCAACGCTGTGTTCACCGCATGAAATCCGCCGAAGCTGCATCCCACGCCGACCAGGTGCGGCTGCCGGTTCTGGCTGCGCACAAACGGCACCACCTCCTGGACGATGTACTTGTCGTACTGGACCTGTCGCGCAATGCGCCATCGAGGCCCAACGTTGCGGTTGTACCAGCTCTCGGCGTCAAGCGAATCCACGCAGAACAGCTGCAGCTCGCCGCGCTCAAGCTGGCCCGCGACCGCCGCCACCATGCCGCGATCTTCAAACTCGTAGAAGCGTCCCTGCGAGGTCGGATACACGATCGCCGGCAGGCCGTCGTGGCCGAAGACCAGCATCTCCATGTCGCGTTCAAGATCCGAGGAGTACCACTTGTGATAATCGCGCCTCATCGTGCGGGCATTAACTCCGAGAACTGGCTCCGATTTTGATACCCTGAGGACGCATTTACGACCCCATCCCTGATCGCACTTTCGGAGAAGGACCGCCGCATCGATTTGACCCTTGAATCTCCTTCAGCCTCGCGCAACCTCTTCCCATCTGATGCGGAATCGCGGGCAGCCTCTGCAGGCTTCGCGCCCCTCAAACCCGCTCCTCGCGCCGACAACGCCCTCAGTCCCTCACACGAGCTCGATAACAATCCGCGTTACCTCGTTCTCAAGCAGTTTCACTCGCGCTTCCTGCCGGACGACCGCGACATCGAAGTCTACCTGCCGGAAGCCTACACGAACGACCCCACACGCAGATTTCCCGTGTTTTATCTTCACGACGGCCAAAATCTTTTTGATGGCCGCACATCCTACCTCGCCGACTGCACATGGAAGGCCCACACCACGGCTGACCGCCTCACCCGCGAAGGCCTCATCGAGCCGCTGATCCTCGTCGGCATCAATAACACCGGCATTCGCCGCATGGCGGAATACACACCCACTCCGGACATCCAGCATCGCGGAGGCGACGGTGATCGCTACGGCCGGCTGATCGTCGAAGAACTGAAGCCCTGCATCGACACCGCCTTTCGCACGCTGCCCGACGCAGCGCATACCGGGCTCGGCGGATCTTCGCTCGGCGGCCTCATCTCCCTCTATCTCGGCTTCACCTACCCCGAGGTCTTCTCCAAACTGGCCGTCATCTCGCCCAGCATCTGGTGGGACAATCGCGCGATCCTGCGAACGGTCTCCACGGGCCGTGTCCGTCCTGACCTGCGCATCTGGCTGGATATGGGTACCGCCGAAGGCCCTCGCCACGTCCGCGATACCGATCTTCTCTACCGGCGCCTGCTCGACCGCGGCTGGCGAGACAGGCCCGGCGCCCACGACCCGGACCTCCACTACGAGCACGTACCGAACGGCATTCACAATGAGGACGCCTGGGCCCGGCGATTCGATCGCGTGCTGCAGTTCCTTTTCCCGGCGCGGCGCGACTGAAGCGATTTGCGCAATCTTCAAAAATTCGCGATACTTAGGTGTTCGGACTCTTTGCGCCCGTACACCGTGTCGACCTATCTCCACGGCCAGCAGCGCGGCTCCTGAACCATTTTCTTGAGAGTTTTTTTTGAGAGGACCTTTCCAGTGTTGATGATTCGTCTGGCGCGCGTTGGCGCCCGCAAGCAGCCGCACTACCGCGTCGTTGTTATCGAGAAGGACCGCGCCCGCAACGGCCGTTCCATCGAGGTGGTGGGCACCTACAATCCGCGCACGAATCCGGCGAGCGTAAACCTGAAGCGCGATCGCATCGAGTATTGGACCGCCAAGGGAGCGCAACTGTCCGAGACCGTTGGCAAGCTGCTGGCAAAGCATCAGCCGGCCGCTGAGACGACAGCCGCCTAAGTAATCCACATCGGGAATCCGGTTGTAATCGGTTATATTACCGAAGTACAACCCAAAGACTTCGGTTGGTCCCCTTTGGCATATCGTAGACTTCCTCTGAAGCCGCTCGTCTATGGAGTATCGGATTCTGGCTCATCCGGGCCCTTAGTCTAAATAGAATTTCTTGCTGCCTGGTCGCATTTCGTCGTAGTCGCATTCCCCTCCGGGACCTCTTCCACGGAAAGAAGAAGGCTCTGGCGATGAGGACACCTGTGCGAGCTTTGAGGTGGAGTGGTGACAGACAATTTTGAATCTTCAGATCCGGTTTCCGAGATACGCACTCTCGTTACTGAGATCGCCCAGGCCCTGGTCGATGACCCCGCAGCCGTTAAGGTTGAAGCGATCGTCGAACAGGACACAGCTGTGCTCCGGCTTGAGGTTGCGCCCGCTGATGTGGGCAAGGTCATCGGAAAGCAGGGCCGAACCGCCCGCTCTCTCAGGACCATCCTCGGCGCCGCCAGCATGAAGCACAGAAGGCGCTTTGCGCTGGACATCGTCGAAGCCGACGACCGTCCTGCCGACAACGACGAGAACGAGTAGCTCGGCGCAACCACAGCACACCCAGCGAAGGTTCCCCTTTGACAGAGAACGTGCCCTCGCCTGCATCGCAGGCCAGCGCTGCCAGCTGGACTCCGGCCGCGCGCTTGCTTCGCCCGCAGGGGCGTCGCGGAGAGCTGCTCGCCGAACCGCTCAGCGACCTGCCCGGACTGTTCGAGCCCGGCCGCTCCGTCTCTATCGCTGCTGCCGGCCCGGCTCCTGCGATCGACACCACCATCGAATCGCAGTGGTCGCCGACCGGGCGAAACGCCGGCCGCATCGTGCTCAAACTGGCCGGCATTGACAGCATCTCCGCCGCTGAGCTCCTGGCCGGCCGCGAGCTTCTCGTGCCCTCCGCCGACCTCCCTCCGCTCGATCCAGATACGTGGTTCGTTCGCGACCTTCTCGGCTGCCAGCTCTTCGACGGCAGCACGCTTATAGGCGAGATCACCGGCGTCGAATACCCCATGGCCCCGGACGGCCGGACACGGCTTTCGGACGCCGCCCCGCTCCTTGAAGTAACGGGGGCTGAGGATGCCCGAGGTAATTCCACAGAGTCGTCTTCCGATACCCTCGGTCACGCGGAACCTGCACTGATTCCATTCATCAAGGCTTGGCTCGATTCCGTCGACCTGGAGCAGAGGCGCGTGGTCATGCACCTCCCACCGGGTCTGGTTGACTCCGGCGACTGAACACTCCGGCGACCGCCCCTGCGTCTAGACTCGAAGCTACGCACGCATGCGCTTCGACCTGATCACGCTCTTCCCCGGCTTCTTCGAAAGCACACTCCGCTACGGCATCCTCGAGCGCGCGCTCCGCTCCGGCCTCGCTTCGGTCCACACCCACGACCTCCGCAACTGGACCCACGACCGCCATCGCACCGTGGACGACCGCCCCTTCGGCGGCGGTGAGGGCATGGTCCTCAAGCCCCAGCCCATCTTCGAATGCGCCGAATCCCTTGCCGTTACGCCGAAACCCGCACGCGACACCGCCCGCGAGTCCGTGATCCTGCTCTCGGCGCAGGGCAAACGCTTCACCCAAACCACCGCTCGCCGCCTCGCCACGCTCGAGCGCATCGTCCTGATTTGCGGCCGCTATGAAGGCGTCGACGAGCGCGTCTCCGAGCTGCTCTGCGACGAAGAGCTATCCATCGGAGACTTCGTCCTCTCCGGCGGCGAGCTTGGCGCGGCAGTCATCATCGACGCCACCGTCCGGCTGCTCCCTGGCGTCCTCGGTCACGAAGACTCCACCGTCTACGAAAGCTTCGGTCTCGGCGACGATTCCCCCGCCGAAAACAAAACACCCGACGGCGTTCCCCGCTCCACCCACGGCGCCGGGGGGCTGCTCGACTATCCGCACTACACGCGGCCGGCCGACTTCCGCGGCGTCGCCGTTCCCGAAATCCTCTCCAGCGGTGACCACTCCGCCATCCGCCGCTGGCGCCGCCAGGCCGCACTCGCCAAGACCTTCGCGAACCGGCCCGATCTACTCGCCGACGCAAACCTCTCCGACGACGATCGCGAATATCTGGCCAGCCTCGATGTGAAGCTCCCCTGAAGTTAAACTCGTCTCTCCTATATGCTCTTTGCGAACTACAAAGGAGGATCCATGTCTCACTGGAAAAGTTTGGCCTTCTCAGTTGTGGCGGCAGCACTGCTTCTCTGTGCTCGCCCGTCCACTGCGCAGGTTGTCGTCGGCATTGGCGCTCCACCCATCTGCCCTTATGGCTATTTCGATTACCCACCCTACGACTGCGCGCCTTACGGCTACTACGGCCCGGACTGGTTTCTCGGTGGCGTTTTCATCGGCGCCGGACCATGGTTCCATGGCCCGCACGGCTTCTACGGTCACGTGGATAACCGCTACGATCCTCGTCACGGATACCACGGCCCCATGCCGTCCCGCGGAGCAGAGCCGTTCAACCACTTCCAGCCCAATGAAGCTCGCGATGGCCGCGGCAACGTCGGCAACGCAAATCATGCCCCCACCAACGAACGCCAGCCGGGCTTCTCCGGCCGTGGAGCTCCCGGTGGAGGTGGCGGTCACCAGGGCGGCGGTCGACCCCGCTAATCCCACTCCAGATCGCGCCGGCGGCGGCCACATTCCGCCGCTGGCGCCGTGTTCTGTTCATCGCAGCTGCTTCCCGCGAACTCATCACTTCCGTTATTTCAGGAGTACAATTCCTCGCATGAGGGGCCTGGCAGCAGCAGCGCTTGCATTTGCAGTCGCGCTCCCAGTTGCTGCGCAACGCGGCGGCGGACACGCCAGCTTCTCCGGCCGCAGCGCCCCGGCCGCCCGATCCGCACCGGCCTTTCACAGCAGTTTTGCTCCGCGCCCGTCATTTGGTTATTCCAGCGGTCCAATGACACGCCCGCCCATGGCTTATGCTCCACGGGTTTATGCACCACGCGTCGCGACACCAGGCGTTCGTTATCCCGTCGCTGCCCCCGCCGTCCGTCCGACGTTTTACCACCACGGCAACCTCACGGCGGGGCGCAACTTCACCTTCCGCGGATATCCGCATCCCTACTACGGCGCCCTCTATCCCGGTGTGATCTATCTTTCCTACGGCGGCTTGTACGACGACTGGGACGACAGCTACTTCAATAACCCGCAGCCGCTTGAGCCCGATTACAGCTACGCCTACTCGCAACCGGACTACAGCTACCAAGCTCAGCCCGATTACACTTATCCGCAGCCTGCTCCCGAGCCCGATTCCAGCTACGCCTATCCCCAGCCAGGGCCAGTGAGCCCTTACATCTATCCCTACGCGCCTGGCTACGCACCGCAGCCTGCTCCCGCGCCGCAGATGCAGTACGTTCCGGGCTCATCGGACACCGTTACGCTCGTCTTCAAGGACGGCCGCCCACCCGAGCAGATCCAGAACTATCTGGCCACTCGCTCCACGCTGACGATTCTAGACAACAATCGCCGCCGCGAGGTCGCGCTCAGTGATCTCGATATTCCCGCAACCATCAAGGCGAACCGCGAAACCGGCGTGGACTTCGAGCTTCCCGCCGCCGTCCGGTAGCATCCCCGCTGCACCGTATCCTGTGCACGTCCTGCCCTAAACCCTGACAAAACCGTGGTACACTGAATCCTGCGACTTCAAGCAAGGAAAGCATCAATGGCAATCCATCCGATTATGCAGAAGCTGGCCGACAAGCTCCAGCGCACAGATCTCCCTGACTTCGGCCCCGGCGACCAGGTTCGCGTCCAGGTACGCATCAAGGAAGGCGAAAAAGAGCGTCTTCAGGCGTTCGAAGGCATGGTCATCGCCTGCCGCAAGGGTCCCCAGGGGAGCTTCACCGTTCGCAAGATGAGCTTCGGCCAGGGCGTCGAGCGCATCTTCCCCTACAACTCCAAAGTCGTCGACAAGGTCGAGAAGATCCGCTCCTACCAGGTGCGCCGCTCCAAGCTCTTCTACCTCCGCGGTCTGCGTGGCAAGGCTGCCCGTCTCCGCGAGGTTGAACGGACTGCCTAAGACGTCATCCTGTACACAATTGCAAACACAAAGAGCCGCCAGCGAATGGCGGCTCCTTTCGTTTGCACTATGAGGCAGCGGACCCTGCCCTGGTGCGCGAAGCTGCTCAGGGTCCTACCCGAGACCTTAGGCAAACCGTCCTTGGCGTGACGAACTGTCATCAGCAGCTTCATAAAGGTGTGCTCCCTGCTGATGTCAAAGCAAGAGACTCACCAGACGCCATATTTCAAGCGCGCGATTTGGAAGCCTTCGGCCAAGTAGCACACCTCACGCCACTTGCTGTCACAGAACGCGTGCCATAGCTCCGGTCTTATCCATCACCGGAGTGCCTTACAGGCGTAACGTGACCATGAAAAGCCCTTCCACTTTGCTGGAAGGGCTTTTCATTTTCCTTGGACGGATCTGGTTGTCAGTTCTTCGCCGCGTCTCCCGCCGTGGCGGCATCCTTCGCAATCGGGTTCGCACTCGAAGCCGTCTGCGTTGCGGCCTTGATCGGCACACAAGGCTGCGCCGGAGCCGTCTGCCCCGGCAGAACCGGCGGCGCGGGCTTGCGCATCTGCCCAGCCGGGCACGGGCTCAGAAGCTGGGTCGGCAGCAGGTCCGCCGGCGGCGGCGGAGCGTCATCGTCCGCCAGCTTGGTGTTCGCCCTCGCTCCCGGCCACTGATACGGCGCCTTTCGCACCGTCCCATATCCCATCACCGGGAAGCGCGATGGCAGCGTGAACTGACGGTCCATCATCACGTACGCCGACTCAGGCTTCTTCCCCAGCAGATTCTTGTCGGACGCCAACTGCAGCGTGTGCTCGCCGATCGTCACCGTCAGCGTGTTGTTCGTGAACGCATTCTTCTGCTCCACAGCTCCCGGAAACGGCTCATTCGAGATCACCGCCACCCCGATCCCCGGCGCGTAAAGGTAGATGTACTTCAGGTCGGAGATTTCATAATTCAGCGCTGCCTTGCCGGTCATGCCGTCCACCGTCAGCGTGCCGCGCGCCACCGACACCGGAACCTTCTTCGGCTCTTTTTCCTTCTGTACCTTGATCTTCTTGCCGTGTTCGTCGTAGCCCAGGTCGTTCTTCGTCTGGAAGACGGGCTTGCCGTTCTCGTCGAACAACGGGTGGCCTTTCTTATCGCGCTGCTGCTTCACCGGCGCGTTCCACATCGGCTTGCCGTCCGGGTCCAGCCGCTGCATTCCCTGCTCGTCCAGCATCGGCGTAGGCGGCAGTTCCACAATCGTGTTCGGCCCCGTATAGGTGTCCTTCTTGCTCTTCTTGGACTTCGCCTCCGGCACATCGCGCACCTTTAACGGCGGAACATCCGCCGCGGCACTTGCCGCCGGTGCAGCTTCAGCGGCCGGCGCCGGCGCCGATGCAGCCGAGGTGTTCGCCGCCAACTGCTGCTGCTCCGCCGCTGGCCCCGAGACAGTCTGCGTCTGTGCGTTCGCCTGCCATCCCACCAACACGATCGCGCCCGCTAATATAAGGAGTTTCCGCATCGCCTGCCCTCCAAAAATCCTGAGCTTTCGTCACATAAAGCTCGCCGAAGCCAGCCTACGGCACCCCGATGGCGTCCGATTTGGCGCATTTAGGGGAGGTCACGTGACCCACTGGTGGAATGCCCTGTGGAAACCTCGTCCCCAATCGCCGCCGCGGATACACGCCGCCCGCGCCGCATCCGCTAAACTTGAAGCCGGCACGCCCCATGTCGACGCTCTTCCGCATTCCCGAAGTCCAAGGCGTCACCAAAGCCACCGCCAAGCAGCAGATGCTCAAGCAGCTCGTCTGCACCAATGCGCCCGAGCAGGCCCTCCGCTACCACGGCTTCCGCACCATCGCCGGCGTCGACGAGGTCGGCCGCGGCGCACTCTTCGGTCCCGTCGTCGCCGCCGCCGTCATCCTCCCCGAGAAGGTCGGCATCCTCGCCCGCATGGGCCTCAAAGATTCCAAGCAGCTCGACCGCGCCGCCCGCGAAAAACTCGACCGAAAGATCCGCAAGATGGCCCTCGCCATCGGCATCGTCGCCATCGACGCCGAGACCATCGACCGCATCAACATCTACCAGGCCTCGCGCCTCGCCATGCGCCTCGCCGTCGAGCAACTCCCCGTCACACCCGACCACCTCATCATCGACGCCCTCCGCATCGACTACCCCTGCCCGCAAACCAAGCTCTACTACGGCGACGCGCTCTGCCTCTCCATCGCGGCCGCCTCCGTCGTCGCCAAGGTCTACCGCGACGCGCTCTGCCGCGAGCTCGACGCGCAGTTCCCGCAGTACGGCCTCGCCAGCCACAAGGGCTACGCCACACCCGAGCACCGCGCAGCCCTCAAGGAGCACGGCCCCTGCCCGCTGCACCGCCGCAGCTTCGCTCCCGTCCTCGCCGCCGATCCCGAAGCCGCCCTCGACGCCCAGCTCGATCTCGACGAAATGTTCGATGAACTCCCACCCGAAGAACTCGCCGCCGACGAACTCGCAATCCCGGAACCAGCAGTCACTACCGACTCCACTGCTCTGTCATCCTGAGCGAAGCAACTCACGAAAGTGAGTTGCGAAGTCGAAGGACCCCGAGACCATTCGAGTCAGCACGACCGTCCGGCCCTTTCTGCCACGGACCCTCTAACCACCTCGCCAGCCAAATCAGGCACAATCGCTTCATGCCCCTTCGCCTCCTCTGCATCTGCGCGCACCCCGACGACGAATGCTTCGGCTTCGGCGGCGCGCTCGCGCTCTACGCCTCACGCGGAGTCGAAGTCTCCGTCCTCTGCCTCACCGACGGCCAGGCCGCTACCAATCGCGGCGACGCCTCCTCGAACAAAGAGCTCGGCCAAACCCGCCGCGCCGAGTTTGAAGCCTCCTGCAAGGTCCTCGGCGTCCACCACTACGAAATCCTCGACTACCACGACGCTCAGCTCGAGCACGAAGTCTTTTCCAAGCTCGCCGGCGCGCTCGTCGCGCATATCCGCCGCCTCCGCCCGCACGTCATCATCACCTTCGGCGGCGAAGGCGCGCTCAACACCCATCCCGACCACACCACCATCTCGGCCGCCACCACCGCCGCCTTCCACTGGTCCGGCTCGCACAAGCGCTACATCACCGTCGGCGATCTCTGGCAGCCGCAGCGCCTCTACTACCTCACCAGCAACTTCATGCTTCCTGACCGGCAGCCTCCGCTCCTCGCGCCCTGGACCCACACGCTCGACATCAGCTCCGTCTTCGACAAAAAGAAGGAAGCCTTCGAGCAGCACAAGTCCCAGGCGCCGCTGATGGCCCTCGCATATCCGCTGTTTGAAAAGCACGGCCCTGAGGAGCGCTACACCCTCGCCGCCGCGGTCACGCCACAACCCACGCGCCAGAGCACCGACCTCTTCGAAGGCGTCGCCGATCAGCCTTAGATCGCAGGTCTACAATCGCTGCGTGCCTGCACGATCCAATGCACGAACAGTGGCCCCGGGCCGCTCCTTCGCTCAGGTCGTGTTCCCGTGCTTGCTGCTGCTCACGGCTATGCTCGTCGGCGCCGCGGTCGACGATGCTGCAAGCCTGCACGGTCCCGGCACCCGCCTGCTTTGGCTCAACCTCGTACTCATCACCATCTACGCTGCGGCCGTGCTCTGGGCTTCGACTCAACGCAGCGCAGCTTGGAACCGCGTCTTCCATGTCGGCGCGAAGCTGGGCCTCCTGCTCGCCGCTGTTCTGGTCGCCAATGACGTCGTCGAGCTCTTCATCCCGGTCCGCCCCTTCGCGCTGATCATCGCTCCCGTCTTCCTCGCCATCGCCATCCTCGCAGCCACCGGCTCCGCCACGTGGGCTGACACACATTCAACTCCGCACGCGATCTTCGCCGGCGTTTGTTGCGTCGTCGTCGCCATGCCGCTCTTCCTTTGTTCCGCTGTCTGCCTGCATCTTGTCTTTGCCGCTCGTGCGGAGCTGCCACTGCAGCAGCCCTTCGCCGCCAGCGGCATGCACGATGCACACGCCTTCCTCGTCCAGAACATTCTGCAGTCCGCGTCAGAGGCTCTGCTGCGCTTTCCGCTCTTCGCCGTTTTTCTCTCCCTCGCCGGCGTTCTGTCCGCAAAAATCAGTTCCATCTCGCCACGTGTTCGAAATACTGTGGCATGGCTTGCCCTCCCGCTGTTCGTCGCAGGTGCAGTCGCGCTCAACCATGCCAACGTACTGCCACGCGATCAGCGTCCGCCCTTCGTCCTTACTGGCATTGTCCTCGCCGCAGTTGCGCTCTCCAGCATTCAGACACTGTGGTCTGCCCTGCGCGGCGACGTCGCCGAACACTGAAACCGCGAATCGCAGCGCAAGAATCCAAAAGCCAAAACCAGCTCAGCGCGTCACCACCCTTCAACACCCTGCGCGTACACTTGTCCGCACCATGCGACCGCGGCTCGTTCTGGCTCTCCTTCTGGTCTGCCTCTCCACTCCTCTACTCGCCCAAACGCCGGACGAACCCACGAACGACGCGCCTGCAACTCAACCTTCGCAAATCAAGCCTCCCGTGCAGCCGCCCGCCACTGCCGCCATCACCGGAACCGTCTACTGCAACGACACCCATCGTCCCGCGCGCGGCGCCATGGTCATGGCCCAGGGCATCCCGAAGAAGGGCCGCCCCGACGTAAATCTCAGCACCTCGATGTCTCGCGTCGGCCTCGACGGCACCTATACACTCCCGCATCTTCGTCCCGGCGACTACACCGTCATCGCTCTCCTGCCCGGCTACCTCTCGCCCTTCGATGACCTCCAGATCGACCAGGCGAGCGGCCCCAACGAAGACGAGATGCGCCAGCGCCTCGTCCAGAACGGCGTCGTCTCCGTGCGCGACAACGAGACCGCGCACATGGATGTCTCGCTCGAGCGTGGCGCCAGCATCAGCGGACGTGTCCTCTATTCCGACGGCTCGCCCGCAACGCAGATCCTGCTCAACGTCGAAGACATCCACGCGAAGTCCCCGACAAAAAAGCCCGATCCCAACACACCCGACATCAACGCCGGCGCTCTCGTTCGCGGCTTCTTTCTCCACCAGAGCCAGGGCACCGACGACCAGGGCAACTTCCGCATCTCCGGCATCAAGTCAGGAACATATCGCATAGCAGCCATCGAACCCGCTGGGAATCTCTCCGATGGCGACGGAGACGGCTTCGGCATGATCTTCGGTATGGTTGGTAACCCGCGGTCTATTCGTATCTACAGCGGCGACACGCTCCACAAAAACAATGCGAAGACCTACGAGCTCCGTGCGGGAGATGACGTCACCGGAGTTGAGATCACCATCCCTGTCTTCGCCTTTCACCGCGTCCAGGGTCAGCTCACAACACTGGACGGCACTCCTATCTTTGCCGGCGCTCTCACGCTCACCGATACCTCCGATGACTCGTTCGTCCTCCACTCCGCGCCGGGCCGCGATGGAACCTTCGCCTTTCCCGAGGTACCTTCAGGAACCTACAACCTGTCCGTCACCGGAGCGATGAACGGAACTCTTCCCTCTCAGTACCCTGAGAACGCTCCGATCGATGCCGCCGCTCTTCAGAACTCCCACATATTCGCGGACAAAACCACAACCGTCCTCGTCAAAGACACCGACATCACCGATCTCACCGTTCAACTGCAGATCGCGCAGCCCACACCCAATCAGTCCTCGAACACCGCACCAGCCGCCAACCCCTCGCCCGAAAACAACCACTAGGAGTCTCTCGCAGCTCGTGCGCGCCGCCACACTTTGGGAGGGCGACTCAACTATCGCCTCGGCGCCAGCTCCTGCACTAAATGTCCCTGAGCGTCGAAGAAGCCGAGACTCGGCGTTCCGTCCGGTCCCACCTGCATCACAATCCGGTTCTTCCCATTGGCATCCGTAAGCGAAACGCTGGCAACCCCGGGGGTTGCATGGCCGATCCATATCCTTTGACCGCCCTGGCTCACAGCCAGACCGGCAAACTGGTTGTCCTTATCGTCCACACCTGCAAGCTCAATGTTCTGGCCCGCGCCATACTTGTCGAACGACAAACTGCCGCCGGAGTCCACCACCTCGCCCTTCTCGTTCTTCTTTCCGCCGAAGATCAGTCCGCCGTCCTCCGTCCCTTCGTCGTTGTAAAAGATCATCCCGGCCTGGGGTCTCCGCTCCCCATTCTCGGGTTGCTCTTTCCCCTTGATGATCACCGGCGGCAGCCTGTTCTTATTCGAGATCACCATGCGCAGCGTGCCGTCGGGTTCCACAACATCGATCCGATGCACGCGCAGCTCGTCGAACTCCTGGATGCCCTTCTTCGCGCCCATCAGAACGACACCGAGCAACACCGTACTCACAACAGCCGAATACACGACAAGGAACTTCTGAATCGATGTCCGCATGGCGAAACTCCAAAGTTGAAGGTCACGACTCTACAACTCGAAATGGTCGCACCCTCCCGGCAGAATCGGCAAAATCGCCTCGGAAGATCTGACCCCTACGAACTTTCGCGCATACCTTCAGGCGCCTTCGCTACCACGGGCCGCGGCATTCTCTTCGCCACTGCCAGCCCGACTCTCCACAGCAGCAGCACAGCCAGAACCGCCGTCACCTTCCACGGCGTCCGCACTCCGCTCTTCACCAGCCACCAGTAATGAATCACCGCAAGAACTCCGGCGACATAAATAAGCCGGTGCAGCTTATTCCACGCGGGACCGCCCATCGCGCGCAGCACGCGCTGCGGACTCGTCACCGCCAGCGCCAGCAGAATGATCCACGCCGCCAGGCCCACCTGGATGAACCGCCGCTTCTCCGCATCGTCCAGCATGCTCGGCCAAATGAGCACAAGCTGACGCCACGGCTCAACGAGATGTCCGGCACGCAATCCCGCAATCGCCGCTGCCGTGTCGTACCCGGAGAACAGAAACACATACGTCGCCAGGTGGAGGCACGCATAGAAAAAGCAATACAGCCCCAGCATCCTGCGAAACCGAATCAGCCAGCCGAGCGACCGATGCAGCCGCCGAACCGGCGTCACCGCGAGCGTCACCAGCAGCAGCCACAGCGCCCAGTCGCCGGTGAAATGCGTAATGTAATTCACCGGATCGGCAAACGTCGCCAACTGCCCATCGCGATACAGATGCAGCAGGTACGCAAACGGCAGCAGGCACAAAATGTGCACCACCACCTTCAAATATGGAATCGCTTTACTTGGCATTCGTAAGAAGAGATCACAACCCAGGAATCAAAAATTCAGCTTCACAGCCACTCTGGAGCTGAGCTACTAACGACTAACCACTGACCACTAACCACTCGCGCCTCAATAATTCTTCTTCAAATCCATCCCTGCATATAACGACGCAACCTCGTCGTACCCGTTGAACATCTGCGTCGGAATATTCTTCGGCAGGAATCCAGGACCAAGAAACCGTTCATGCGCCTGCGACCACCGCGGATGGTCCACGTGCGGATTCACATTCGAATAAAACCCATACTCATCCGGCGCCGAATCATTCCACAAAGTGTGCGGCTGCTTGTCCACAAACCGTATCTTCACAATCGACTTCGCCGACTTGAACCCATACTTCCACGGGACAATCACCCGAATCGGCGCGCCCTGCTGGTTCGACAGCACCTCGCCATAACTCCCGAACGTCAGCAGCGTCAGCGGATGCATCGCCTCATCCATCCGCAGCCCCTCCGAGTACGGCCAATCAAATCCGCCCGGAAGACTCATTCCCCGCCCTTTGTCCGTCGTAATGAACTGCACATACTTCGCGCTCGGCAGCGGGTCCGCAAACTTGATGAACTCGCTCAGCGGATACCCATCCCACGGAATCACCATCGACCACGCCTCAACGCATCTAAACCTGTACACGCGGTTCTCAATCGGCCTGTAGTTGATGATGTCGTCGATGTTCACCGTCTGCGGCTTGTTCACCAGCCCTTCGATCTTCACCGTCCACGGCCGGATCTTCATCTTCCCCGCATTGTGCGACGGATCGCTCTTATCCGTTCCGAACTCATAAAAATTGTTGTAGCTCTGCGCCTTCGCCTCCGGCGTTACATCCCGGTCCGTCACGTTATAGTTCGACGGCACCGTCTTCAGCTTGTCCAGTCCCCACGCCGCGTCCGGAAGCACGGCCGCCGCTCCCACCGCGCCCATTCCCGTCAGCAGCCTTCGCCGGCTCATCTGAAACGCCCTGTACGTCTCCTTCGGAGTAATCTCCGACGACGCAATCTCCTTCTTCGTCCTGATCAACATACGCAGCCTTCCTCGCGCCTTCCCTATAACGATACGCTCTGACCACGCCGCTCGGATTGCATCTAGGACCTCACAAAAAACACCACCGTCCCCGTTACCACCACCGCACCCGCAATCATCAAGTCCGTCCCAGACCCCCTCCGCACAAACACGATGTACGCAAACCCCACCAGCGCCACAATCGGCGGCACCGGATACATCCACATCCGAAACGGCCGCTTCATCTCAGGCCTTCTCTTCCTCAACAACATCACGCCCACATGCTGCAGCGAAAACTGCATCACAATCCGCACCACTACCAGCGCCGCAATCACATGCGCCAGCGAGAAAAAGCAGCACACCGCCGCCACGCCCGCCAGCGTCAACAGCGACACATACGGAAACCGCCCCTTCGCATGCAGCCTCCCAAACACCGCCGGAAAGTTCCCATCCCTCGCCGCCGCATACGGTATGCGCGAGTACCCCAGTAGCAGCGAGAACACACTCCCGAACGCCGTCACCATCACCAGCACCGCGGCAATCCTCCCCAACACCGCCGCCGCGCCCACACCAACCATGGGCGCATACGCCATCCGCATGAACTCCGACAGCATCGCCTGCCGAATCTCCGGCCGCTGCGCCTTCATCAACCCCGGCGCGCCCATCACACTCAGCACACTCGCATTCAGCGCCAGATACAGCACCGCCACAATCGCAATCGACCACAACACCGCCCGCGGAATCACCCTCCCCGGATCCTTCGCCTCGCCACCAAGAAACGTCACGTTGTAATAACCCCAGTAGTCATACGTCGCCCACAGCATCGCGCTCGCCAGCCCCGCAAAAAATCCCGCATCCAGATGAAACGCGCCACTCGGCACCGCCACCACCCGAGCCCACTCGCCACGCCACACGCCCGTCACCACCGTCCACGCGATCGTCGCCAGCACCACCACCAGCAGCCCCTGCGCCACGCGCTTCACGCCACTCAGCCGCCGATACTGCAACGCCACAGCGACCACCACACTGGCCACCGCAACCCACACCGCATGCCCGGCAAGCCCCGGCACCACCGCGCCTGCATACATCGCCACGCCAATGCACCCACTCGCCACACTCAGCGGCGCCGACAACAACAACTGAAACGCAAACAGAAAACTCAACCACCTGCCCACGCGCCCCGGATACATCTCGTGCAGATACGCATACGTCCCACCCGCCTCGGGCATCGCCGCACCCAGCTCCGCCCACACCATCCCATCGCACGCGGCGAGCAGCGCACCCAGCACCCATCCCACCATCGCCTGCGGCCCGCCCATCGCCCCAATCAGCAGAGGCAGCGTAATAAACGGCCCCACGCCGATCATGTCCAACAGGTTCAGCGTCACCGCTCCCCGCAGCGTCAGCGTCCGCTCCAGCCTCTGTTCCCCACCATTCATTCCAGCAAGTCTATGACCCACAACACATTCTCATCGACAAATCACACTCACTCGCATACGCTTCCTTCACCGGGCCACAACCTCATCCTGGAGTCGCCGACCAATGGCTGCACCCAGCAGCACGCTTCCGCCTGCGCGGTCCACACCCTCGCGCCGTCTCTCGACCAAGCACACCCTCTGGCTCTTCATGGCCATCGCGTCGCTCTTCGTCTTCATCACCACTGACCTCTTCATCGCCTTCGACTACCCGCTCTACCACGCCTACCGCCTCGTCATCATCCACGACCGCGCCCTCCTCATCCCGCACGCCCTCTTCGCCTCCGCCGCCTTCATCGCCGGCCCCATCCAGTTCTCCTCGCGCCTCCGCGCCCGCCACCTTCAACTCCACCGCATCCTCGGCCGCGTCTATGTGTTTTCCGTCCTCGCCGCCGCCACATTCGCCTTCTTCATCGAGCTCGGCCGCGACGACTTCGCCGGCGTCATCGTCCAGATCTCTCTCTGGATCCTCTGCACCCTCGCCGCCTTCATCACCGCGCGCAACCGCCAGATCGCCGTCCATCGCCAGTGGATGATCCGCTCCTACGCCCTCACCTTCACCTTCATCGTCAACCGCCTGCTCAACCTCTGGCCCCGCTTCGAGAACATGCCAGGACCCCACTTCGCCTGGTGGGACGCCTACGTCTGCATCCTCATGCTCGTCGGCTGCGACCTCGCCTTCAACCGCCGCGAACTTACCCACCGCCGCGCCTGAGCCTTCCGTGCACAACAAATCCGGGTGCCCCATCTTCGCGACGCCGGATGCCGGGTGCCCCATTCATGCGCGTCTCATCGCGCATGAGTGGGCTAGCACGATGCCGCATCCCCCCAACTCTGTGCGAATCTAAACCTCATGCACCGATTCGCGCCCGTCGCCCTTGCGACCATCCTCGCCGCAACCGCCCCGGCCCGCGCCCAGGCGCAAAACGGAATCCAGCCCCGCGCGCAGGCCCCCACTCCCTTCACCGTCCCACAGCCCACCGGCCGCTTCACTGACCCCGCCAACCTCGCCGGGGAGCGCGTCCGCCCGCGCGATGGCCGCGAGCTCCCCATCAACGGAGGCCTCGGAGCCAATGGGCAGCCCGACAACGCACTCGGCCTCGCGCAAATGCTTCGCCGCCTTAACACCCGCGCCTCGCTCATGCTCATCGTCGCCCACCCTGACGACGAAGATGGCGGCATGCTCACCTACTACTCCCGCGGCCTCGGCGCGCGCGTCGCCATCCTCACCCTCAATCGCGGCGAAGGCGGCCAGAACGAGATGACCGGCGATTTCGACGACGCGCTCGGCCTCCTCCGCACACAGGAACTCCTCTCCGCCGACCGCTACATGGGCGTCGATCAGATGTTCGGCACGGAGGTCGACTTCGGCTTCACCAAAACCAAAGCCGAAGCCTTCCAGAAGTGGAACCATCAGCGCGTCCTCTACGACGCCGTCCGCGCCGTCCGCATCTACCGCCCACTCGTCATCGCCTCCGTCTTTTCCGGCGCCGTCACCGACGGCCACGGCCAGCACCAGGTCTCCGGCCAGATCGCCCAGGAGGTCTTCAAAGCCGCCGGCGACCCCAACGTCTTCCCCGAACTCACCCGCGAAGGCATCCTCCCCTGGCAGCCACTCAAGGTCTACGCCCGTGTGCCGTTCTCCCGCGTCACTGACAAGGGCCTTTACGACTACGCCACCGGCCAAACCGTCCCCGCCGAATTCACCAACTACGTCACCGGCCAGACCTTCACCACCGAGCCCACGCCAGACGTCACCATCAACGAGGGCGACACCGATCCACTCCTCAGCACCTGCTCCGCCAACCCCGCCGATCTTCCTGCGTCACTGCGCCCCACATCCAGCGCAACACGAGGCTGCGAGCCGCTGTCCTACGTCCAATTCGCCCGCATCGGCCTCGGCCTGCAGCGTTCCCAGATCGGCGGCGGCGACCGCATCTCACGCGCCGGTCGCGTCGACGTCGGCTATCATCTCTACGGCTCGTTCGTTTGTGGACCCGGACTCCCCAATCCCACGCCCGGATTGTGCACGCCGCATTTTTCAGCGGCCAAGGCAAAAGCGCCAACGGCGCGCTCTATACCAGCCCAGGGCAACGCCCTGGGTAAGGCGGATAGAGGAGAACCAAGCGCTGAAGGCGCGCCCTACAACCCCGCGCTCACCCACCAACCATCCTTCTTCGACGGCATCGACACCTCCATCGGCGGAATCGGCGGCATGCTCAACAAGCTGTCGGTTGAAATCCGTCTGAATCTCGATAAGCTCGACCACACACTGCAACGGTTGAGTGACTCCTACGACCTCGCCCATCCAGATCGGAGTGCTCCCGCTCTCGCAAAGGCTCTCGCACAAACAGACTCCATTCTGAGTGCAGTTCATAGCAGCAAGATCAACGATGTAAATAAGGCACAAATCATCTTTGAACTCGACGTCAAGCGCGCCCAGTTGAACGAGGCTCTCTCAATGGCGCTTGGTCTCTCACTGGATGCCACATCGCAGACGAGCAATCTCGTCGCAGGTGAGAACGTCAGCTTTCATACTCATCTGGCCGAATCTTCTTCCGTCCCAGTCAGTTTTTTCAATGAAGAGATCAAGACCCCCTTCGATCCATGGCATGACATTGTGCGTTTGGGAACGATTCCGCCCGCAGTCGTCACGCTTGACAAAGATTTTTCCATCACCATCTCGTCGCACCCTGCGCATATCTCACGGCCATACTTCACTCGGCCGAATGAGGAGCAGCCATACTACGACCTGGTGAATCCCTCGCTTCGCAACGCACCGTCCACACCATCTTCCTTCGTCGCCTCTGCCACAGTTATCTACCAGGGCCAATACATTCATATTCTTCGCGTCGTTCACTCCGGCCCGCAACCCGTCCAGATCATCCCGCCCGTCAGCCTCACCCTCGATCGCAACGCGCAGGTCATCCCCGACGGCACACACTCCCTCAACCTCGACGTCCACACGGAAACCGAAGACCACCCGCAAGGCGACCTCCGCCTCCAGGCCCCAACCGACTGGACCATCCGCTCACCCCAGCGCCCCTTGCGCGCAGGAACTGAATCCTTCTCCACATCGCTCCCGGCGCCTCTAAATACATCAACCCTCAGAGCCGAAGCCACGATCTCCAACACCACCTACACCGAAGGCTTCCGCGCCGTCGGCTACGGCAACCTCCCGCGGACCAACTTCTACACACCCGCAACGCTCCGCGTCGTCCCCGTCGACCTCAAACTCCCAACCGAGAACAAGCGCCGCATCGCCTACCTCCCCGGCACCGGTGACGACGTCCCCGCAGCCCTCGCCTCCATCGGCCTCAACCCCACCATCCTCAAGGTCTCCGACCTCACGCCCGAAAAACTCAAAGCCTTCGACACCGTCGTCCTCGGCGTCCGCACCTACAACGCCCACCCCGACCTTCACGGCGCGCCCACCCACGCCCTCCTCGACTTCGCCCGCAGCGGCGGAAACGTCGTCGTCCAGTACCAGACCCCCGAGTTCACCGCCGCCGACGCCCCCTATCCCTTGGTAGACCACAACGAGCGCGTTATCGACGAAACCGCACCGGTCGTCTTACTGACAACTGAAAACTCCAAACTGAAAACTGATCCGCAAACCGAATCCGCCGAGTCCCTCCTCACCACCCCCAACAAGATAACCCCCGCCGACTTCAACAACTGGATCGAAGAGCGCGGCCACGGATTCCTCGACACCTGGGACCCCCACTACACCGCCCTCACCGAAACCCACGACCCGGGCGCCCCCGCCGAGCACATCCTCCCGCAATCCCCCCAGCGCGGCGGCCTCATCACCACGCCCCTCGGCAAAGGCCGCTGGACCTACTGCGCCTTCGCCCTCTACCGCCAACTCCCCGAGGCCGTCCCCGGCGCCTTCCGCCTCTTTGTCAACCTCCTGAATCCATAGCACTTACAATCCACGCCAGCACCCCCTGAGCAGCTTACCCCTTTATTCTCAAGACTTTGCAAAAAAGTCCAAGCCTAACTCTAATGTTCTGAATACTTTGCACAAAAACAGGGGGGAGCGGGTACCCCAACAGCAAAAAACAATGGCCTCCGAAAAGGAGGCCGTTGTTTCGATTGAATTGCGGTTTAGTGCGTCGTGTGATGAGTGGTCGTGTGGTGCACAGGAGCCTTCGCCGGAGTCTTCTTCGGGGTCACCACTGAGGCATCGCTCATCGTGAGCATCAGCGGCTTCTGAGTGTAGCTCGCATACGTTCCGTCCAGCGTGACCGTATCGCCAACATTCGGCAGCGTCTTCAACGGCTCCTTCATGTTAAAGGTGAAGTCCGCAATCGGCTTCGGCTGCGCCTGCTTCGCATCATCCGACACGGCAACCTGCAACTGGTCCGGCGTCGCAGCCACTACAACCGCACCCGGAATCTCCACCGACTTGCCCTTGACCGTGTCGAACACCTTGTCGGCATCGGCGGGCTGGCCGTAGGTCAGCACGAACTCCTTATCGCTTAGCGCCAGCGTTGCGAGATCAGGCGTCGTGGAGATTAGGTTCGAGACGATGTCCTCAGGCTTCGGAGCCGGTGTGACCGTGAATCCAGCCGGCGGATCGACGTTCGTCTGAACCGCCGTCTGCATCGCCGGATAGCCGTCCTTCGATCCGTGGTACTTCGTGTAGCAGTACGTCGCGAGCTGGCCGATCTGCGTCTTGTACGGCTCGGGAGCGAAGTTGGCCGCACGCGTCGCGTACCAGGCGCAGTTCAGGTAATCCGGCGGCGTGGAGGTGTAATACGCCTGCGCCAGGATGTAAACGTCCTGCAGCACCGGGCTCGGCTTCTCCGTCAGCGGCTCATTGGCGTCGATCTCGGTCTTCAGCTCCTTGATGGCGTCAGCGTTGTCCTTCTTGGCGATGTCATCGTCGGCGATGGCAGACTCGAAGGTCGGTGCCGCAGCGGTCTTCATCGCATTGAAGTCCGCATCGGACATGTCCTTCGGCTTGGTGGCATTCAGACCGGTGTTTGCGTAGGTGGCGACCTTATCGAGCGCAGCCTCCTTCGCCGTGGCATCCGTCAGCTTATCGGCGTCCGCTCGACGGTAGTAGACCTCGAGCGTCAGTGCGCGAATATTGTTGGGGTCAATCGCCAGCAGACGGTCTGCAGCATCAAGCGTCTTCGCCTCGTCATTCTGGCTCGAATAGAGGTAGATCAGCTGGTTCATCACATCCGACTTGACCGCTGAGTTCGGATACGCCTTGAGGTAGTCCTCAAACGCCTGCGCTTTGGCCTGAGGCGTCGTCGCGGTAACCGCGGCGTTGTACTTGGCGTACTCCTCCTGCGACATCTGAACGCCACTACCACCCGGAGCGGCCTGTCCAAACGCGGGCTGGATTGCAAAAGGAATCAGAGCGGCCGCTGAGAGCAGCGAAGCCAGTACGACCTTCTTCATAAAGAGAGCTCCTCGAAAAATCAATAGTTTCTGCCTGGGATAGCGCACCGCCAGCCTGACGCTTCCATCGCGCTTCAGCTCTCGCGACCTACGCTCGATGATGCGGATTATATGAACCGTGTTGCTCGATGCGCAACCAAGGTTCGTATTTCCTTCAGTTGGCATAAGAATGGAGAGTCCGATACGTGCCGTCACCCTTGCTTGGACGCTCTTAGAGCGATGTTTGTCATGGGTGAGCGAAGATTAGCGAATTTGACGACCCAGCACACGGAGGATGTGGAAATCGCAACATCTAGACATTGGGACGCCTTATCCACAAGATGTCGCGCCGGTACTGTTGCTTCAGCAGATTCCTCCCCATACGATTCAGCTAGCAGTCGCGGCCGCACAGGCGTCCCCTTAAACTGTAAGAGGTACCGTCCCTTGCTCAAGCTCAAAAAAGTACAGATCCTCGGCTTCAAGTCGTTTTGCGACCGCACCGAAGTGCAGCTCGCCGGTGAAGGCATTGCGGCCATTGTCGGGCCGAACGGCTGCGGAAAGTCGAATATTTCGGACGCCATCACGTGGGTGCTCGGCGAGCAATCCGCCAAGAGCCTGCGCGGCATCAAGATGGAAGACGTAATCTTCGCGGGCACGCGCGACCGCAAGCCGACGGGAATGGCTGAGGTGTCGCTTACCCTCGTTGACCCCGAGGTGTACGACGGCCAGACGCTCGCGGATGGCGAGCCCGACGTCGTGATCGACGGCGAGGCTACTGCCACCACGCTGGTGCGCGCGGACGGCGATTGGGACGAGACTGCGCTGCGTGCCCAGGCTGCTGAAGAGACCGAAGAGGCTGTGATCGACGCACAGCCCGGCCAGACCTACGAAACCGAGGTCAAGGCGAAGAAAACCGATGCTTCTGCGCAAATAGAAGCGGGCAGCAACGTTGTGCTGAAGGTGCGGCGGCGCAGGTTCGGCCGCACGCCGGTGCGTGCAGGCGAACTCACGATTACGCGCCGCCTGTTCCGCTCCGGTGAGAGCGAGTACCTGCTGAATGGAAAGATCTGCCGCCTGCGCGATATCCAGGACATCTTCATGGGCACCGGTCTCGGCGGGGAGACCTACGCGATCATCGGACAGGAGCGCATCGGCCAGTTGCTGAGCTCGAAGCCGCTCGATCGCCGCTCCATCATCGAAGAGGCCGCGGGGATCACGCGCTTCAAGACGAAAAAGCGGCTGGCGGAGCTGCGGCTGGAGTCTGCAAAGCAGAACCTCGCGCGCGTAAACGACATCTTTGAAGAGGTCACGCGGCAGATGGGTTCGCTGAAGCGGCAGGCCGCCAAGGCCGAGCGCTACGGCGCCCTGCGCGATGAACTACGCGGGAAGCTGCGCGTAGTGATTGCGAGCCGCCTGACCCAGATGGATGCGGAGCAGACTGCCACTGCAACAGAAATCAGCAGGCTCGCAGGTTTGATTGATTCGCAGGCTGCAGAGCTAGAGACGATGGACGCGGAACACTCTTCGGGTGTGGCGCGCGGGTATGAGCTCGACGGACAGATTCGCGAGGCGGGCTCGCGTGCGAACTCGAGTGCGGTGGAGTTGGAGCGCATCACGGCGCGGCAGGCTTCGAACACCGATCGCATTGCCGATCTCGAACAGCGAATGACGACCGCAAACGATGATCTCGCGAATGCGCGCGGACAGTTGGAGACGCTGGCGTTTGAACGTGAGCAGCACCGCAGCTTCCTGGAGAACGCGACGGCGGAATCGAATGGGTCGCGCGAGGCAGCACAGGCCAAGCAGGCGCAGGCCCATGAATCCACGCGCAACGTGCTCGCCGCCGAAGCCACTGCCGAAAACCAGCGGCGCGCGGCGATGCAGTCGATGCAACGGGCAGCGCAGGCAAACAACGAGATTGCGCAGGCTGAGGCGGCGCTGCAAGGGCTGGAGCGGGAGAACGAGCGGTTGGCAGCGGAGTCCGAGACCGCGCGTGGTGAATTGGAAGCACTGGGCGCGCAGCGCGGACAGGTCGCGATGAACTTCGAGAGCGTAACGGAGCGCTTGAAGCGGCTCGAGGCCGAGATCATTGAGGTTCGGCAATCATTGCAGCAGAAGCGCGAGGCGGAGACGCAGTCGCGGCGGCGCGGCGATGAACTGCGCGCCGAAATGGCCACGCTGATGGGACGGCGCAGTTCACTTGAGTCGCTCATCCGCGAGCACAGCTACTCGACGGACACGGTTCGGAATCTCTTCCGCGCAAACGCGCAGCGGCAGCAGGCGGGCGGCATTGCGCCGGTGGGAACGCTGGCGGACTTCCTTGAAGTCGAGGGACAGTACGAGAGCGTTGTCGACGAGTTCCTGCGCGATGAGCTGAATTACATCGTGGTGAAGAGCTGGGACGCGGCAGACGAGGGCATGCGCATGTTGCACTCTGATGTGGCCGGGCGCGCGACCTTCCTGGTGCACCCGAACGATGCGCAGGCTGCCTTCCCCTTCGTCGACGGCATGGAGAGCGCCACACACACAACCCGCGGCATCGTTCCGCTTAAGGACTGCATCCGCGTGCTTGACGGCTTTGGCAAGTCGCTAGAGGTGATCCTGCCCAAGCTGCGCGAGGGCTTTGTCGCGCCAGATGCAGAAACCGCGCGCTCCCTCGCGCTCTCGAATCCGCAGTCGTTCTTCCTTTCGCCTTCAGGTGAGACCTTCCACAACGTCACGGTGACCGGCGGACGTCCGCGCGAACAGGGCCCGTTGGCGCTGAAGCGCGATCTTGCCGAGGTGCAGACGAAGCTGTCAGCAGTGGAGGCAGAGCTTTCGCAGAGTGAACTGGCGAGTGCTTCTCTCAGCCGTGAGATTACGGAGCTGACGGCGACGCTGGATGCGAAGAACAATGAGCGGCGCGATGCCGAGCGCGAGAGTGCGAACTCCGGCGCGGCGCTGCGCCAGATGGAATCCGAAGTTGCGCGCATCGAGCGTAGGCTGCAAGAGTGGCAGCTTGCGATGGGCCGCAATGGCGATCAGCGCCAGGTGAAGCAGGACCTCATTGGCCGCAAGCGAGAGGAAGCCGAGCGGTTTGAGGCTGAGCGCGCCAACATCGAGCGCCAGGTGAGCGAGCTGACCGAGCGCATCGCCAGCATGCGTGCGAGTCGCGAGGAGCTGCAGGCGGAGGCTTCGGCGGCGAATGCGGCACTGGCGGGGCTCGAAGAGCGGCGGCGCAATGCGAACGCCAACTTCGAGCAGACGAACCGGCTCTACGAGTCGCAATCGCAACGCATCGCGCAGCTCGAGCAGCAACTGGCGACGGCAGCGGCGGAGAAGTTGCGCCGCGAAGAGGAGAACGGGATGCTCGCGCAGCAGCAGACCGAGCTTGCGGAGATGCGCGCGCAAGCGATTGCCGAGGGAGAGACGCTTTCGGCTGAGGCAACGGCGTTGCGGGCTTCGATCGCCGAGCTCGACGCGAAGCTGCGCACGCTGCGGCACGAGACGGAGGCGTTGCGCGAGCAGCGCGCGACGCTGTCAGCGCGGGCGGCAAAGCTGAGCTCGGACATCGAGCATCTTGAGGGGACGTGCATTGCGGACCTGTCGGTCGAGGCGGCGACACTGCGCGAGGATCAGACGATTGCGCATCTTGAGGGCGAGGCGTTGAGTGCGGAAGACGAGGCGGCGCGCGGGTTGAAGCAGAGGCTCGAGGCGATCGGCCCGGTCAACATGATGGCGCTCGAAGAGTACACGGAAACGGCCGAGCGGCACGGATTCCTGGAGTCGCAGCGCAAGGACCTGGTCGAGTCGATCGAGAACACGCAGGCGTCGATCAAGGAGATCGACGAGGTTTCGCGCGTGAAGTTCGATGAGGCGTTCAAGGTGATCAACGACAACTTCTCTGCAACGTTCACGAAGCTGTTCGGCGGCGGGCAGGCGTTCATGCGGCTGACGGATCCCGAGGCGGAGAAGAGCGACCAGAGTGGCATCGACATCATTGCGTCGCCGCCGGGCAAGAAGCTGCAGAATGTGCTGCTGCTCTCGGGCGGTGAGAAGGCTCTGACAGCGCTGTCTCTGCTGGTCGGCATCTTCCAGTTCCAGCCGGCGCCCTTCTGCGTGCTGGACGAGGTGGATGCTCCGCTGGATGAGACGAACGTCGGACGCTTCGCGCGGTTGATTGCGGATATGGCGGAGAATACGCAGTTCGTGGTGATCACACACTCGAAGCGCACGATGGAGCAGGCGGACGTGATGTATGGCGTCACGATGCAGGAGCCGGGCGTGTCGAAGATTGTGTCGGTGTCGTTGGGCGGACGCTCGCAGGGCAAGGAGTCGCGTAAGGCACAAGCGGCGTAGACATGATCGAAGCGGCCTATACCCTCAGCGAGGCAGAATTCATGGAAGCGCAGCGGCTGTGGTGTCCGCAGGTCGCGCGTAGGGTCCCAGGTTATTGGCTGATGCAAATTACAGCCGGGATATTCGGAGCGTGCTTCGGCTGGAGCTTGCGATATCAGCCTTTTCCGCTGATCGTGGCCTCAATTCTTTCCTTCTGCTCGGTCCTGGTCGTAGGCCAATGGCGGAAGAAGGCGGCACGTAAGTACCAATACAAGTTTAAGAATGAATCGTTGGAAGAGACTTCCGTGCGCTTCGACGACGAGGGCTATCGCGACCACAAAGCAAACAAATGCGGTGGATGGATCAACTGGGACGGGTTTTCCGGATGGCGTGAGACGCCCCGCATATTTGTGCTTGGTCGCGGTGTAATGTTTATCACCGTGCCGAAACGCCCATTCTCTTCCGAGCAGCAAGAGCAACTGCGAAGTCTTTTTGCGCAGCGCATCCGAAACAACGCTTGAGGCTGGCCGATGAATCCGCTGGACTGGATGCTCGCGGTGCTGCTCGTGTATTCGACGATCCGCGCGGCGATGCGCGGGCTAGTGCGCGAGATGTTCGCGCTGGGCGGGCTGCTGGTGGGGTTTGTGCTGGCGTGCTGGTACTACCGCGAAGTCGCGCAATTTTTGCGTGGGCTGGTGAACTCGGAACCGCTGGCGGACTTCTGCGCGTTCCTTTTGATTGTGTCCTTAGTAATGATCGCGTCGACGCTCGCGGGTACTTTGGTCCGGCGAGCGGCGAGCGTAGTTGGGCTTAGCCCGTTGGATCGCCTTGGCGGAGCAGCGTTTGGCGCGGCGCGTGGGCTTGTGCTGGCGATGGCGCTGCTGCTGGCGGTCACGGCGTTTCTGCCCACCGCACCCTGGGTGCAGGGCTCGAAATTTTCTCCCTATTTGCTTCGCGCCTCGCATGCTGTATCCTTCGTCATGCCGCGACAACTGAAGCGCCAATTGGTGGAGGGTCTGGACCGGCTAAAGCACACAACGCCCGACTGGATCAACTACGGCACTTCGTCGCACACTGGCAGTTAAGTCAAAAGAAAAAGGAAACCGCGAGTGAAGCGCGAACTCGACAATCTCGTCCTCCAGATGCACGCCGCGGGCATCAGCTATGCCGATGCGGTTCGTGAGTTCAAGAAGCGGTTCCTGCTCGAAGTGCTGGTTCGTCATCGCGGCAATCAATGCAAGGCGGCCGAGGAGCTCGGCATGCACCGGAACACGCTCAGCCGCACGCTGGCTGAGCTGGATCTGGATTCGGCGCAGATTCGCCGAGGGATTCGCCGTCCGCCGCGCTCGGTGCGGCCGGTGGCGCGGCCTGGCCTGCAGGTTGTAGGCGGCCGATAACGCCCGCGCGCTGTTTCGTTCGTCTAAACAAGAGGATCATGCGTCTCCACCGTTCGCGCCGAAGCCTCCGCCACGGCCCTGCTTTGCTGCCTCTGTGCGGCGCGCTTGTGCTGGCGCTGGCGAGCGTTACGGCGCAGGGGCAATCGGCCGCGGACACGCCGGCGAGTGTGCCGGCAGGAGCCGAGGGCGCGGTGGCGGCCAAGCCGCAACCCAGCGTCGCGATCACTCCAGATGTTCCAGCGAAGCGCGCTCGCGAGGCGGATGATGCTTACCTGCAGGGTGCGAAGGCGGTCGACCGCAAGGACCTTGAAGCCGCGGAGAAGAGCTTTTCCCGGGCAGTCCAGCTCAACCCGAAGAACCGTGACTACACACTGGCGCTGATCGTCACGCGCGAGCACCGGCTGAGCGAACTGGTTCAGATGGCGGCGAAGCAACGGCTGCTTGGCAATGACCAGCATGCGGAGCAGTTGCTTGCCGAAGCGCGCAAGATTGACCCGAATAACGCGATCGTGGCCCAGCACTTCGAGTCCCCTGCCCTCTCAGCGGTGTCTGAGCTAGCGGCAGCCAATTCCGTCGCAGGTTCGCTCGGCGGCCCAATCGAGCTTGCGCCGAAGCCCGGCAAGCAGGATGTGCATCTTCGCGGGGGTGCGACCGAAATCCTGCGGTCGCTCTACACGCAGTTCGGCATTGCGGCTTCGTTTGACCCCTCGGTGAGGAGCGTCTTGCCTGCGAAGCTCGAACTGGAAAATGTGACCTTTGAGGAAGCGGCGCGAATCGCAAGCGAGATGACGCATACGTTCGCCATTGCTCTGCAACCACATACCGCCCTGATTGCTGAGGACACGGAAGAAAATCGCAGACGCCTGAAGCCAGTGGTGGAAGAGACGCTCTACATGCCGGGACTGCAGGAAAACCAGATGCAGGAGATGGCCAACCTGGCACGCGCGGTCTTCGATCTCCCGCTGGTAACAGCGAGCCCCTCAACCGACACGATCGTTCTGCACGGAGATCCGGACAACCTGAAGGTGCTGAACGCGACCTACGATGGGCTGCTCAATGGCGGTTCCGATGTGATGCTCGACGTGAAACTGTATGAGATCGATCGCACGCACACGCGCAATCTAGGTCTTCAGCTTCCATCCTCCATCGGCGCGTTCTCGGTCGCGCAGGAAGCTCAGCAGCTTGTAACCGCCAATCAGTCAGCCATCAACACGGCAATCGCCAGTGGAGTCATCAAGCTCACGGGCAATTCGGTCACTGATCTGATCACCGAGGCTGCATTTCTTATTGAAAGCGGCGTGGCGAGCTCGACGCAGTTCAGCAATGTCCTGGGACTTTTTGGCAAGGGCCTGACGCTTTCAGGGGTATACCTCGGATCAGGGGCGACGTTGAATCTGTTGCTGAATTCGAGCGACGTTCGCATCCTGGATGCGGTGCAGCTTCGCTCCGGCACGAACCAGGACGCGATCTTTCGCGCCGGCGAGAGATATCCGATCATCACCTCGACGTATACGACCGGCGTCAGCAGCTCGACTGCGTCCGCTGTGTCGGGACTGAACATCAACGGCACAAGTGTGAGCTCGCTGTTGCAGCAGTATCTCGGCACGTCATCGGTCACGGTCCCGCAGGTTCAGTTCGAGGACCTTGGGCTGACACTCAAGGCGACACCGGTCGTCCTTCGCGCGGGTTCTGTGCAGTTGAAGCTGGACATGAAGATCGAATCGCTCGGTGCGGGATCCAACGAGGGCATTCCAGTACTGAACAGCCGTCAATTGACGTCGATTACGACGATTCCCGCAGGCCAGACGGCGCTGCTCGTGAGCGAGATTTCGAGGTCCGAGACGAAAGCGGTGCAGGGTCTTCCCGGGCTGAGCGAGCTGCCGGGTTTCCAAGGCACAACCAATGAAAACAAAGAGGTCGACACCGGCGAGTTGCTCATCACGATCACGCCGCATGTGGTGCGGCAGACCGGGCTGCAGATTTCGAGTCGGCCGCTGCTGATGCCCTACAACCCGAATCCCAGCACGCAAAGCTTCTTCGAAGAACAGGCGCCTCCACCGCCTCCGCCCGCTCCGCAGCAGACACAGCCGCAAACACCCAACGCGATTCCGCCGCGCAACCTGCCGCCACCCGGCACTACAACGCCACCACCGCAGTAGCGCAAAGTGCGTTGCAAGCGGTTCGTATTCTGGCTATACTTGGTACTGGCAGGGCGGGAGTAGCTCAGTGGTAGAGTGCTTCCTTGCCAAGGAAGATGTCGCCGGTTCGACCCCGGTCTCCCGCTCCAAAAACACCTTCCTCTGCGATACACTCCACAAGTCAATCTGTGTGTCCTGCATCGCGAGGCTGAGCGTGTGTGGGGCAATGAGGCGCGGTACCCAAGCGGTAAGGGAGAGGTCTGCAAAACCTTTATGCGTCGGTTCGATCCCGACCCGCGCCTCCAATTCCTTCTTCACGTTACATCCCTTCTGATCGCGATTCTGTTTCGCAGCTGACTAAAACATCCGCGGCGATACCCGTTCTTGGGGCAGAGGCCGCATGAGTGAAGCTAGCTCGAACATTGTGCATCGGCGCACAAGCCTTCGGATATGGGAAACATCCCTGTTTGCGCTGATGCTTGTTACAAGCCATCGCACTACCTCCGAGTTCGGTTGGCGCCCTTGCCGAGCCTCACTGCAACTGTTAGCTGAGCGTGTCTGCAACCCATGGACGAGGGTGCCTGCAACCCACTGTTTTTATAAGTGACACCTAGGTTGCAAAAATGTGCGCTGTGTCGCAGAAGTAGACATCCTTGTGTACTGAATCACCCGTTACTCGCGTGATGCCTGTCCCACAGCGACACCCGTTAGCATTTGGTCATTGCCACCCCCCCTGGGCAATGAGGAGGTTTTTCGGATGCATTTCATTGGTAAGTTGTCGCTCGCGATCGTTGGCTCTGCCGCGCTTCTGAGTTCCGTACCATCGCACGCCGCCATTCTCACGATCTCGCAGGACAAGAACAACGAATGCGGCCGTGGGTTTGTCTTTTGCAATGGAACCCAAGCGTATAGCTTGACGGAAATTGAAAACGGCACGATTCAGATTCCGGTGTTCCCGATTCTGCCCAGCGAGGTCGTAATCGTCAACGACACAGGACAGACGGTCACGAACCTGCAGTTCACGTATTCCACCATTCAGCTCTTCGCTTTCGGCATGGAGTGCAACATCGACCCCACGCTGCGGAGCAATCTCAAGAACTGCGCCATCGCGGAAACTTCCTCGGGGCTGACGAACAATCTGTTCGGCTGGGTCACGGCGCAGTTCACCTTCACCGCGGACAACAAGAAAGGCATCCCTGACGGCGCCTACTTCGATCTGACAACCGTCGGCTTCCTGCCTGGTGGATTCATCTGCGGCGGAGGCGATGGAAACGGCACTGGCACCGGCACTGGTACTGGAACAGGCACTGGGACTGGTACTGGAACAGGCACTGGGACTGGAACAGGAACCGGAACTGGAACTGGCACTGGTACGGGAACTGGGACCGGGACTGGAACAGGAACAGGAACCGGCACCGGGACGGGCACTGGAACCGGTACCGGCACTGGCACCGGCAGCGGCCCGACCGGACCACCGCAGCAGTAAGAGCCCTAACTTGCAGGCCTGAAAGTAGAGCGAGGAGGCAGAATGGCCTCCTCGCTTCTCTTTGCTCCGGAGATTACTTGAGCGTCGACAGCGTGGGCTGCAGATGCACGGTGATTCCATCCTGACCTGCCTGGAAGGCGATCATCTCTTTGAGCGTCTCGTACGGAACTGAGTCGAGCGAGATGAAGTGGCCGTTCACGGCGATCACCGGAAGCTGTGTTGCACCGAGGTCCTGCGCCAGTTTGACCGTCGCATCCACGGTCGCTTTCGTTTCAGGCAGCGCAGCGCACGCTGTGACGGCGGCCGGGTCCGCGCCGGCCGCAGAGATTGCAGTCTTCAGGGTCGCGTCAGCACTCGCGGGTGTCAGGCCGGCCTGTTTCGAGTAAACCGCCTGGGCGAAACTGAAGAATGCGGCGTCCCCCTTGGCCTTGCGGACGCAAACTCCATCCAGCGCGGCGCGTTCCGCGTACGGATGATTCATTGCGGGAGCATCTTCGAAGACGATGCGCGCTTGCGGAAAGTCCTGCTGGAGGCTGTCCATCTTATCCTGCGCGTCTTTGCAGCGATCGCACTGCAGATCGGCGAACTCTACAAACAGCAACTCGTTGCTCTTGGCGCCCCTGGCGGCCCCGTCGGCGCGCTCCTGCAGGGTCTTGCGAGCCGCAGCAAAGGGTTTAATGCCGAAGTCCATGACGTTTTCGGCGATCGCGTGTTTGCCATCGGGAGTTGTGAAAAAGATGAGAGGCGATGTCTTCCCGGGGGCGCGCTTGTCGCCCACGAGAACAACGACCTTGGCCACACCCGGCGCGGTCGTCTTCACGATGCCTTCCACCTGCCAGATCCTGTTTGTGTCATAGCCCCATAGCGCCTTCAAAAAGCCGTTCACCTCGTCCAGGCTGGGCGAATCCGCACTGAAGTTCTTTGGGTTCGCTGGAGGGAACGGATTCGGGGCCTCTGCGGACGCCTGCGGCGCGGGTGTGGCCGGAGCTGCAACCGGCGTGTTCGAAGCCGGGACGTTCTGTGCAAGCATTGTGGCGCCGCTCATTGCCAGAGCGCACGCCATCCCGATGATTACTTGTTTCACGTATGCCAAAAGAGAATCTCCTTCATGATGCTGCAACGCGTGGCGCTGCCTGGTTAAACGTCACGCCTCGCCGCGATGGGAAAGCGCCTGCCCATGCCGAATGCCTTCTTGGAAACCTTCAGCACCGGGGCGGCTTGTTGCCGCTTGTACTCTGCAAGTTCTACGAGCCGGATAATGCGGCGTACCAAATCCGGTGAGACGTTCCGCATCTTTGCAATCTCGTCGGCCGAACGGTAGTCCTCCACATACGCGCGCAGAATGGGGTCAAGGATCTCGTAGGGTGGCAACGAGTCCGTGTCCTTCTGTCCGGGCCGCAACTCCGCCGAAGGCTCCTTGTCGATGGTCTCCTGCGGGATGATCTCACGTTCGCGGTTCGCATAGCGGCTGAGAGCGTAAACCTCGGTCTTATAAAGGTCGCCAATCACCGCCAATGCGCCGACCATATCACCATAGAGCGTGCAGTAGCCGGTTGCCATCTCGCTCTTGTTGCCCGTCGTCAGCACCAGGCCGCCCTGCTTATTTGAAATCGCCATGAGGAGGCTGCCACGAATTCTCGGCTGCAGATTCTCCTCTGCGAGTCCGAACGGCGTCCCCTTGAAGAATGGCTCCAGGGCGCGCGAGAACTGCTCGTAGATTGCGCGCACCGGAACGACATCAAATCGAATCCCGAGGTTCTTCGCGAGCCGCTCGGCGTCTGTCACCGAGCCCTCCGAAGAGAACTCGCTCGGCATGCCGATCCCGCGAATGTTCTCTGCGCCTATCGCTTCCACTGCGATTGCCGCAACCAGCGCCGAGTCAATGCCTCCGCTCAAGCCGAGCAGCGCCTGCCGGAAGCCGCACTTGCGCAGATAGTCGCGCGTGCCCAGTACCAGCGCCTTCCAGGTGCGCTCGCACTCAGCTTCGCCGCCCGGCATCTTTGCGTTTTCGGCGATAGCTTCATTTCTGTGCGAGACCGTCACCGGCTGCGCATTCTGCGTGTCGACGATGACCAGGTCTTCCTCGAACTCTTTGCACTGAGCGATCACCTCGCCGCGCGGGTTCATTGCAAACGAATCGCCGTCGAAGATAAGGCTGTCATTCGCGCCGACTTGATTGACCATTACGACCGTCGCTCCATGCCGCTCGGCGAGCGCGCGGATCATGCGGCGCCGCACAGCCGGCTTGCCGTGCCAATACGGAGAAGCGGAAATGTTCAGAATCAACCGGTGACCGCTGAGCGGCTGCGGAAGCACCGCCCACTGCTTCATCAACTCTTCCACCGGGTCGTTGGGATAGAAGCGTTGCGGCCAGAACATCTTGTCGTTCCAGGCGTCCTCGCAAACCGTGATCGCGACGGCGTGGCCCTTGATCTTCGTCAGTCCCTGGCGTGTCGCCGGCTCGAAATACCGTTGCTCGTCGAAGACGTCATAGAACGGAAGCAGCCGCTTGGTCTGCGTAAAGCGAATCTCGCCAAACTCCAGGACCGCGGCCACGTTGCGAACGTGCTTCCCACCCTCCTGCTGACACCGCATCGGCGAGCCCACCAGGATCGCGGGCCGGTTCTCTCCGCTCGTCAATTGCGCCAGCTTGTGCAGCGATTCCTCCGCGCTGCAGACGAACGTCTCTTTTTCCAGCAGGTCGGCCGGCGGGTATCCAGCCGTTGCGAGTTCCGGGAAGATGACCAGCTCGGCGCCGTCGCGAGCTGCCTGTTCGTAGAACCTGGAGATGATCTGAAGATTTCCTGAAAAATCACCCACAGTTGGGTTGATCTGAGCCAGAGCTATTCGCACGCATCCAGTTTATCGCGCTGAGCCCGAAGTCGGCCGGTGTGCGCCTAGGCGCCAGTCCCAGCGAAGACAACTCCGATCGTGCGCGCGAGGATGCGCATGTCGAGCATCAGGCTCCAGTTCTCTACATACGCCGTATCCAGCGAGATGTAGCTGTCGAACGATGGATCCTGCCGCGCTTCGACCTGCCAAAGCCCGGTGATACCGGGCAGCACGTCGAGGCGGCGGAGATGGGCGAGATCGTACTTCTCCACCTCGGCGGCGAGCGGTGGCCGAGGACCAACCATGCTCATTTCACCCTTGAGCACATTCCAGAACTGCGGCAATTCATCCAGCGAGTACTTACGGAGCCAGCGGCCAACGTGCGTCAGGCGTGGGTCTTCCTTGATCTTGAACAGCACTCCATCGCGCTCATTCATGTGCTGCAAATCCTCGCGTCGCTGGTCTGCGTCTTTCACCATAGTGCGGAATTTATAGCACTTGAACACGCGGCCTTTGCGGCCCAGCCGATCAGCCGTGTACAGCACAGGTCCTGGTGAGTCCGAGCGGATGAGCAACGCGATGACCACCATAAATGGCGCCGCGATTACCAACGCGGCGGAGGCCAGCAATATATCGATCACGCGCTTCAGCAAGAAGGCATCGCGTGGAAAGTCCTGGCGATGGAGCGGAATTGTCGGAAACTGGCCGATGTACTCCACCGGCGCGTTCCACGCCAGGCCGTCGTAGAGGTCCGGCACAACACGCACCTCGATGCCCAGCGCGCGCGCGTCCTCCACCACGGAGATCACCGTATGCTTGTCGGCCGGAGTGGAGAAGTAAATCTCATCGACAAAGAGTGACCGCGCAAGCGCCACGCAGTTGCGGATATTTCCGACTACCTGTGACCCGGTGACTCCTTCACTACGGCCGTCCATGGTGATGAAGCCCTTGAAGCGGAAACCCATGTGCGGCAGAGACTCAAGATGATTGCGCAGCGCATGCCCAACGCGGCCATCCCCGACAATCAGCACATTGCGAACCTCGAGGCCCTCGATAAACCGCTTCTGGCGCAACCTGCGCCAAAGGGCGCGGCGCACCATCAGCATCAGCATCGTCAGCAGCACCGTGACGATCATGACGATCCGGGAGACCGCGTAGGCGCGAAGCAGATAAAGCGTCCCGCACAGCAGCAGGCCGGCGGTCAGAGTCGCCTGGACCGTCATCCGCTGTTCGTGCATGCCGCTGCGCGAATCTGTCGAGCGGTAGAGGCCGTAGATCCGCGCGAAAACTACAATGTAGAAACAGAACAGCAGCAGATAAAGGAACAGCACCTGAGGCGCAGGGCCGGCTATGTGCTGAATCAACGACCCTTCTGCTGTGGTAGCTTGAGGTAACCGGATGCGAAACGCGATCAGTCCGGCAATCAGCACGCTGAGGCAATCCAGCACCACCCACACCAGGCTGACGACTGATGGCCTCGAGACGCTGGAAGTTCCCTCACGGGCAATGGGTCTGGATCGCCGTTGAGAGCGCCGCGAGATAACGACTTGTTCTATGTAATCCGGTGTTGCCATCGGAACCAAAAACCTTCTCAGCGATCCGTTAATGCCTTCTCATCAAGAGCCGCAGACCCCCGCGGGTCCATATCGCTTTAGCAAGTTTCGAACTGATACGTTACTTTCACGCTAACACGATCCATACCGTAAAGTTTTGCAACAATTGGTGTTTTTACAGTTACCCTTCAGGGGCATAAGGACAGTTCTCACCGGTCTGGAGAGTTACCTCCACGACCACCTCCCGGCAGCACCAATTCATCCAGGGAAAGGAACTCCTGAAGGACGGGGTCATCGCTGTTTTTCATCTGTTCCATCGTTCCGAAAAAGCGTGCCCTGCCCTCGTGGAGAAAGACAACCCGATCCGCTAGTTTTTCGGCGAACCGCGTGTCATGAGTTACGACAATGCTTGTGAGATGCAACTGCGTTTTGAGCAGTTGGATGAGTTCGCCGAGCAGGTGCGCCATCAGGGGGTCGACCATCGTGGTCGGCTCGTCGTAAAGAATCGCCGAGGGCTGGGCTGCCAACGCCCGCGCAATCGCCACCGAGCGCTTCATTCCGGTGGATAAGTCACTGGGCAGAAGGTTCTCCATCCCGGTCACTCCCACCATATCCAGCAGACCGGTTACGAGCTTCTGGATCTGGTCCTCCTCCATGTGCTCGCGCTCGCGCAAAGGAAAAGCCACGTTCTCGCCCACCGTGATCGAGTCAAACAGCGCCCCGCTCTGAAAGACCATCGTGACCTTCCGGCGCACCTCCTGCATCTGCCGCTCGGTGAATCCGCTGATGTCCTGACCGGCAACCAGCACCGTGCCTCGGTCGGCCTTCAGAAATCCCATCAGAATCTGCAATGAGACCGACTTCCCCACACCGCTTCTACCGAGAATGCACAGCGTCTCCCCAGGATTTACATAGAAGCTGACGTCCTTCAGTACAACAAACTCGCCAAACGACTTACAGACGCCCTCAAATGCTATGTATGGCCCGGTGACAGTGCCCGCGAACTCTGCTGCCGGCAACCCCGCCGTGGCGCTGAAAGCCATGTCCTGCTCGGCGGAAGCGACCTCCTCCGCGTTGGCCTCCGCGGCCCCGGCCATGAACTCCTCGACAACCGGCGCGGCTTCCGGCGAAACGTCAGCGGTCAGCGACTCCCCAGGCTCAAGATCGAGTTTTGATTTGCCGGGATCGGGTACGTGCGCCATAGTTGGCAGCTCTCCTGTGCCAGTATTTCATTCCGAGCCCTCGCGAACGGTATCTGGAGTCGCTATGACTCGACTGTGCAATGCTGCGCGATTGCAAGCTCTTCCGGCGTATTCACATTCATGAACATCCTGCGCAGAACCTCATCGCCCGGATAGCCGGCGCCATAAAGCTCACGCACGCTGTAGACGCGGTGAACCCCGCCGCTCTGAACCAGGCGATCAAACAGCCTCGCCAGCTTGCGTTCGCCGGTTTCCAGCGCGGCCGTGAACGCCTGCCCGCATCCGCTCCGAATCATGCAAAATGCCGGCTGATCCCCAAAGACGTACAGGTGACCGACCACCACCCGCGGCTCGCGAAGCACCTGCGCCGCCCACATGCGCAGCAAATCCGCTGGAACCAGCGGCACGTCCACGGGTACAAATAACGCCCAGGGCTGTCGCGCTGCACGGAGCCCAGCCTCAATCCCCGCTGCCGGCCCCGCACCTACCCGCTCTTCCGGCACGATCGCTCCAAACGCACCAAGGTCGTCGCGATTCCCGGCAATCGACACCTCCGCACAGAAGCTCTCCAGCTTCCGAATGGCGATCTCAGCCATTGGCCGCTCGCCGATCTCGAGCAGAGCCTTATCGCGACCCATGCGCGTGCTCTTCCCGCCCGCGAGTACGAAGCCGTGCACCGGCAGTTTTGCGTCGCTCACCGGCCTTGCTCGCCCACAATGTCGAAGAAGCGGATCACGGATTCGATTCCGCGGTGGAAGTTCGAGAGATTGAACTTCTCGTTCGGCGCGTGCAGATTGTCGTCCGGCAGCCCGAAGCCCATCAACACGGTCGGAATCCCCAACTCGCGCACAAAGTCGCCGACGATCGGAATCGACCCGCCGCTGCGAATAAACACCGTGTCCTTATGGAAGACCTCCGCCATCGCCTGCTTCGCCGCGCGGATGTACGGATTGTCGGAGCTCATCACAATCGGATCGCCGAAGTGGATCATCCGCACATCAACCGTGATGCCATTCGGGCAGATCTCCTGCACGAAGGCCTTGTACTTCTCGAAGATGTCCATCGGCTTCATTCCGGGCACCAGCCGAAAACTTACCTTCGCCACCGCCTTGGCGGGGATGACCGTCTTGGCTCCCGCGCCGGTAAACCCACCCGGCATCCCGTGCACATCCATCGTCGGCCGCGACCACGTGCGCTCCAGCACCGAGAACATCTCTTCGCCTGTCAGCTCGGTAGACCCCACCTCATGCTTCAGGTATTCGTCCTCATCAAACGGCAGCGCACGCCATGATTCCAGCTCGTCTTTCGTCGGCTCCTCGATACCGTCGTAAAAACCCGGAATGGCAATATGCCCATCCTCGCGTTTCATCCGCGCGATGATCTGTGCCAGCGCCACAAACGGATTCGGCGCCGCCCCGCCATACATGCCGGAGTGCAAATCCTGCGCCGCCCCACGCGCCTCAATCTCCGTGTAGATCATCCCGCGCAACCCCACACACAGCGTCGGCAGCTCCGGCGCAAACATCTCCGAGTCGCTCACCAGCGCGGCATCAGCCTTCAGAGTGTCGCCGTGCTCGCGCACATAGGTCGCAATTCCCTCCCCGCCAACCTCCTCCTCGCCCTCGAGGATGACGCGCACATTTACCGGCAGCTTGCCATCCGTCTTCATCAGCGACTCGATCGCCTTCAGATGAATCATCAACTGGCCTTTGTCATCAACCGCACCACGCGCGTAGATGTTGCCGTTGCGCTCCGCCGGCTCAAACGGCGGCGACTTCCACTCATCCAGCGGATCGGGCGGTTGCACATCGTAATGCGCATAGCAAAGGACGGTCGGCTTCTCTGAGCCTGCAAGCAGCCAATCCGCATACACCAGCGGGTGCCCATTCTTATGCTTCTCGCTTGTCGTCTCGATCAACCGGACATTCTCCATGCCGGCCGCGCGCAGCTTTTCCGCGGCGAACTCCGCCGCCCTGCGCACATCGCCCGCATGCTCGGGCGCCGTCGAAACCGACGGAATCCGCAACAGCTCCTTCAACTCTTCGACAAACCGCTCTCCATTGTTCTGCGCATAGGCAATCGCCGCTTCACTCATCCGTTCAGTCACTCCTTGGCTGCCCCGCAGTATCGCATCCCGGCGACCAGCTTTGCATGTAAACTGCCGCCGTGCTTCTCTTGCGGCTTGCCCTGTTCACCGTTCTGGTGCCGGGCGTTGTCGCCGGCTACCTGCCGTGGAGCTTCGGCCCGCGCCATCTCGCGCACGGCGCATGGCAGCTTGGCTGGCTGCTCATCGTTGCGGGCACGCTCGTCTACCTCCTCTGCGCCACGCGATTCTTTGCCGCACACGGCACGCCGGCTATCTTCTTCATCCGACCCCTGCGCGCTGTGGTTGGGGAAGAGCCGTCCAGTCTCGTTCTCACCGGTCTCTACCGCTACTCGCGCAATCCAATGTACGTCGGCGTCCTCCTGGTGATCCTCGGCCAGGCCTGCATCTTCGACTCGAGAGCCATCCTCCAGTACGCCGTCTTCGTCTTCATCTGCTTCCACCTTGTTGTCGTGCTGCTCGAAGAGCCGCACCTGCGCAACCGCGATCCTGCAGCCTTCGACGAGTTTACTCGCAGGACACCGCGATGGCTCGGCCCGCATCACAAGGCGTAGACTCGACGCTCACGGAGGACCGCGAACTATGACCACATCCACCACCTCCCTCGACGATGGCACCATGGTCGACCGGATGGCGCAATTCGATCTCAACCAGGAGATCGCCGACGCGGCGAGCAAGAAGCCCTGGCAGTCCGGCCAATATGCAAAAACGCTCTTCAAGAAACACGACTTACGCGTCGTGCTCATCTCCATGGAAAGCGGCGCGCACATGAAGGAGCACCACGCCGACGGCACCATCTCCGTCCAGGTCCTCAAAGGCAAGCTCCGCTTGAACGTCGGCGGCAAACCGCACGAGCTCTCGACCGGCAATCTCTTCACGCTCGGCGCATCCATCCGCCACGATGTCGAAGCGCTCGAAGACTCCGCCTTCCTGCTCACCATTTCGTGGCCGAACGCCGAAGAGCTCGCCGCCATGAAACACCGCGGCTACGGCAGCTAATCCGCGCGCGTCCGGTTCCGGCGGCAGAA
Source organism: Acidobacteriaceae bacterium (assembly GCA_035944135.1). Taxonomy (NCBI): domain Bacteria; kingdom Pseudomonadati; phylum Acidobacteriota; class Terriglobia; order Terriglobales; family Acidobacteriaceae; species Acidobacteriaceae bacterium. Next base: position 506,211 of record DASZBM010000002.1, on the reverse strand, counting down.
TAGACAGCCGCTCAATTCTGTATTCTCTATTTACTTCGGCTGGAACAGCGCGATGCGCGATCCCGTCGGATCATTCATCACGGACATCCAACCGACGTTCGGAATCTCGTGCGAGTCGATGAATATCTGCGCACCCAGCGATTTCGCCTTCGCAGTCGCGGCCTTGATGTCATCGACGCCAACGTAGGCAAGCCATCCCTGCGGCATGTTCGGAGCGGCGTACATTCCGCCGCCAGGATCCTTCTCGGGCTTGAACGTCGAATAGATCCCAAACTGCCCCATATCGTTGTCCTGAAACTGCCACCCGAACATCTCGCCGTAGAACGTCTGCGCCTTCTTCAAATCAGTCGTATTCAGCTCCAGATGAACAAATGGGTTTGCCATAGTTTTCTCCTTTGTCGCTGGGAATCCGGCTTATCTTAGTCCGCCGATCGCAACCTCGTCCGCATCTTTACAAGCTTTTCTCACTCGCAACGATCAGATCTCCAACGGATTCCATCCTGGCGTCCGACCTGCTCCGCGTTGCCAGCGCCAGCGAACCCCCCATCACCAGCCACACGACGCAGAGCGACCCAATTCCCACCGCATACCCGCCGGTGAATTCACGCATCCACCCCATCCAATACGGGCCCGCAAACCCGCCAACGATGGAGAGCATATTGACGGTAGCGATCGCCAGCGCTGCCTGCTCGCCCCGGAACAACTCTACGAAGACGGCAACCCACGGAGCCTGCATCGAAAAGAACACCGGCAGCGCCAGCAGAAGAACCACCGCAGCGATCCAACCCTGCAGATGAATCCCGGCAATTAACATCAGCGCAGCCATCAGAAGCACGGGAACAAGTACATGCCAGCGACGCTCGCGCGCCCGGTCCGAATGCATCCCGTTCACGATCATGGCTACCGCTCCTGCACCGGCCGCCAGCGCGATCATATAGCCGACAGTGCCCGTCGACGCTCCCGTCAGCTTGCGAAGAATCTCAGGCAGAAAAAAGTTTTCAGCATAGTTCGCTCCCAGCAGACAGAACCCACAAAGTCCGAGAAGCCACACGCGAACGTCGCGCAGCACAGCAACCAAAGCGCTCCGCCTTTGAGAATGCGCCGGCGGATAAGCGTCTGCTATCTCGGACTCAAGCGCCTCTCGTTCGTCCTCGCGCAGCCACGTCGCAGCTCTGGGTCTCTCTGACAGGCTGAACCAGATCGCCACACTCAGCAGCACGGCGGGAATACCCTCCAGCAGAAAAAGCCACTGCCAGCCGTGCAGGCCATAACGTCCATCGAGCCGCAGCAGAGTTCCCGCAGCGCTTCCCATTACGACGCTCGCGAGCGGCAGCGAGACATAGAAGAAGCTGATCGCGCGCGCCCGCTCCTTCGCCGGAAACCACAGTGACATAAAGTACACTGCGCCGGGAAAATACCCGGCCTCGGCGACACCCAGCAGCAGCCTCATGCCATAGAAGCTTGCATGCCCGCGCACAAAGAGCATGGCCATCGCCAGCAGGCCCCACGTAAACATGATCCGCGCCAGCCAGCGTCGCGCCCCGAACCTCAGCAGCAGCAGGTTGGACGGCACCTCGCACAGCGCGTAGCTCACAAAAAACAGGCCCGCGCCCAGCCCATACACGTACGGCGTAAAGTGCAGGTCGCGGTTCATCGGCTCCGCCGCGAAGCTGATGTTCGCGCGGTCCATGAAGGCAAGCAGATAGCCGATCGACAGCAGCGGCAGAATTCGCCACCGCGCTTTGCGCAAAGCGCTCTCCAACGGCGTCCGACCCGCACCAGCGCCCATCGCCATCCGCCTTCCCCGAAAGCCTGCTCTTCTGTGTGCGCGTAGCTTACGCCGCAAGTCAGACTTCCACCACACCTTTGTTCATCACGGCCGCACTGCGCGGATGCTACCGTTAGCTCTATGCTGCGGCTCGTCTCCCTCGCACTCGGTCCCGTTGTCATCCTCGGCCTCGCATTCAGCGCTCCCGCCATCGCGCAGGAAGCCCCTCCGCCCACACCTCCACAGACAAACCTCCCGCACAACGCTCCGCTCAACCCAGCGCTTCCCACCGTCTTCATCGTCGGAGACTCCACTGCACGCAATAGCGCCGACCTCGGCTGGGGCGACCACTTCGCGCACTTCTTCGATACCTCGCGCATCAACGTCGCGAACCGCGCCATCGCCGGCCGCTCCGCCCGCTCCTACATCGACGAAGGCCACTGGGCCGCCACGCTCGCCGAGATGAAGTCCGGCGACTTCCTCCTCCTGCAGATGGGTCACAACGACGGCGGCGATCTCGGCGGCGCCAAGCCCCGGGGCGACCTCAAGGGCATCGGCGACGACACCCAGGACGTCGCGCAGACCACCGGCCCCTACGCCGGCAAGATCGAGACCATCCACACCTTCGGCTGGTATCTGCGCAAGATGATCGACGACGCCAAAGCGAAAGGCGTCCACCCCATCCTTCTCACGCCAACCGTCCGCAACATCTGGAAGGCTCCGGACGGTTCATCCTGCGGTGCCGCGGCTCAACCCGCCTGTCCCACTGGCGCCCACATCGAGCGCGACATGGGCTACAACGACTGGGTCCGCCAGGTCGCCGCGCAGGAGAAAATTCCCGTCCTCGAGCTCGGCAACGTCGAAGCCGACCGCCTCGAAGCCCTCGGCCCCGAAAAGACCGCGCCGCTCTTCCCCAAGGACCACACCCACACCAGCCCCGAAGGCGCTGATTTGGTGGCACAATGCGTCGCAACAGCGATTCGCTCTACCGGCGACCCGCTGTCCCACTACCTCAAACCCTCGCTGCAGAACAGCAACAATTCGGCCGCGCAATCATCTAAACTATAGACACCCGTGTCTCTGCGCACTCGCCATCTCGCCTGCCTCTTTCTGCTGCTCTCCACGCTCGGAGCGGCACAGGCGAACGCGTCTTCTTCGCCGCGCGGCTTTCACGGCGACCGCATCACCGCGCTGCTGTACCGCCATGCGGTAGACGCGCACAACGAGCACTTCGCGCAGAACACCGCAGATAGCGCCGTCGATCCGGAAACTCTTCTCACACCAGCGCCCGCGTTAGCCGCCGTCTTCCATTCCACGTGGACGATGCGCCCGCCCGCCGCACACTCCGCCGCCATCTTCGCGGCCACCAGCTTCGCCCGCAACGCCGCTCTCTAAGCGCCATTTCTGCGGGCCAGTCTGGCCTGTTCCACTCCGCTCGAAATTCTGATTACTCGCGTCGATAGCTCCATCCGGCGCCGCGCCAAAAGGACAACTCCCGTGCTGCTCGAAAAAACCTTCGCCAAAGTCTTCGGCACCGCCAATGACCGCGCCGTCAAGCGCATGCTCCCCACGCTTGCGCAAATCAACGACCACGAGCCCGCCCTCAAGCAGCTCACCGACGAGCAGCTCGCCGCCAAAACCGCCGAATTCAAGGCCCGCGTCGCTTCCGCCATCGAAGGCCTGACCGAGCCCGAAGACATCGCTGACGCCGAAAAGCGCGTGCTCGATGAGCTCCTGCCCGAGGCTTTCGCCGTCGTCCGCGAAGCAGCAATCCGTGTGATCGGCATGCGTCACTATGACGTGCAAATGATCGGCGGCATGGTCCTGCACCAGGGCAAGATCGCCGAAATGAAAACCGGCGAAGGCAAGACGCTCGTCGCTACGCTTCCCTGCTATCTCAACGCGCTCGCCGGCCGCGGCGTCCACGTCGTCACCGTCAACGACTACCTCGCCAAGCGCGACGCCGAGTGGATGGGCAAGGTCTATGGCTTCCTCGGCCTCTCCGTCGGCGTCATCGTGCACGACCTCTCCGACGAGCAGCGTCGCGAAGCCTATGGCTCTGACATCACCTACGGCACCAACAACGAGTTCGGCTTCGACTACCTGCGGGACAATATGAAGTTCGACCTCAAGGACACCGTGCAGCGCGGCCACTTCTACTGCATCGTGGACGAAGTCGACTCCATCCTCATCGACGAAGCCCGCACGCCGCTCATCATCTCCGGCCCCACTGACAAAACCACCGACAAGTACGCCATCGCCAACACCATCATCCCGCAACTCGTAGAAGGCGAGATGATCGAGAACTTCGAGTCGCAGTCCAAGACCTGGACCGGCGACTACGTCGTTGACGAAAAAGCGCGCGCCATCACCATCACCGACGAAGGCTTCGAGAAGGTCGAAAAGCTTCTCGGCATCGGCAACATTGCCGACCCCGAAAACTGGGACATGAAGCACCACATCGAGGTGGCCACCAAGGCCCACGCCCTGTACAAGCGCGACGTCGAGTACGTGGTGAAGGACGGCGAGATCATCATCGTCGACGAATTCACCGGCCGCCTCATGCCCGGCCGCCGCTGGTCTGATGGCCTCCACCAGGCCATCGAGGCCAAGGAAGGCGTCGATATCCGCAAGGAAGATCAGACGCTTGCCACCATCACCTTCCAGAACTACTTCCGTCTCTACAAGAAGCTCGCCGGCATGACTGGTACCGCTGAGACCGAGGCCGCCGAGTTCCAATCCATCTACAAGCTCGACATCGTCGTCATCCCTACCAATCGCACGATGCAGCGCATCGAAAACCCCGATGTCGTCTACCGCACCGCGAAAGAAAAATACTTCGCCGTCGCCGACGAGATCGAGCGTCTGCACGCCTCGAAGCAGCCGGTCCTCGTCGGCACTACGTCGATCGAGAAATCCGAGCTCCTCTCTGACATCCTCAAGCGCAAGGGTGTACGCCACGTCGTCCTCAACGCGAAGTTCCACGAGAAAGAAGCCGAAATCGTCGCGCAGGCCGGTCGCCTCGGCATGGTCACCATCGCCACCAACATGGCTGGCCGCGGAACGGACATCCTTCTTGGTGGCAACTCCGAGTTCATCGCGCGCCAGGACCTCGTCAAGCGGAACCTCGCGCGCGCAGTCTCGCCTGCCGAAGGCGCCATCCATCCCAACGCCGCCGCCGGCTTCACCCGCTTTTACTACCAGGGCCAGGAGTTCGAGACCACGCAGGAGCAGTGGGATGAGATCATCGCCGCCCATGAATCCGCCACAAAGATCGAGCACGAGAAAGTCATCGAAACCGGCGGTCTCTTCATCCTCGGCACCGAACGCCATGAGTCGCGTCGCGTCGACAACCAGCTCCGCGGCCGCGCCGGCCGTCAGGGCGATCCCGGCGCCTCGCGCTTCTTCCTCTCGCTTGAAGACGACCTCATGCGCATCTTCGCGCGCGAGTGGGTCGGCACGCTGCTGCAGCGTCTCGGCATGGAAGAGGGCGTGCCCATCGAATCGCGCATGATCTCCAAGCGCATCGAAGGCGCGCAGAAGGCTGTCGAAGCTCAGAACTTCGAGTCCCGCAAACACGTCCTCGAGTACGACGACGTCATGAACAAGCAGCGCGAAGCCGTCTACGGGCTCCGCCGCCAGCTCATGGAAGGCGTCGAGCAGAAAGAGCTCATCACCGACGACTACGTCTCGACGATCCTCTCCAACCTTCTCGACGAGTACATCCCAGAGAAGGCGCATGTCGAGCAATGGAACCTCGAAGGTCTCTTCGCCGCGACCTTCGATCTCTTCGGCGCAAAGCTTCAGGACCAGATCAACGCCGAAGAGCTCTCGCGTCACGACCTCGGCGACGCCATGTTTGAAAAGCTCCGCGAGCGCTACAACGTCAAGGAGCAGATCCTCGGCGCACCCAACATGCGCTACCACGAGCGCGTCGTCATGCTGTCCGTGCTCGACGGCCTCTGGAAGGATCACCTCCTCAACATGGATCACCTCAAGGAGGGCATCGGCCTGCGCGGCTACGCCCAGGTCGATCCACTCGTCGAGTACAAGAAAGAGTCCTTCATCATGTTCGAGGCAATGATGACGCGCTTCCAAGAGGACACCTGCCGGCACCTGTTCCGCATGCAGATCCTCGCTCCGGACGGCACGCCCATCGAAACACCTGAGCAACTCGCCGCCCTGCAGGCGCGGCACTTCGCCACCCCGCCGCAGATGCCGCCGCCAGCTCAAATGCCCTCTGCCGCGCCCACTCACTGGCAGCCAAACCAGCAGCCAGCGCAACAGTCCGCGCCGCCCGTCGTTCCCACGCGCGCTCCGCAGACCACCATCGACGCACTCGAGCGCGAGTTCGCCCGCAAGAAAGAGCGCGAACTCGAGATCGCCCGCCAGGCCGGCGGCTCAACCTCGAACGGCAACGGCTCTGCCCCCAAGCGCGCCGGCGCCAACATCGGCCGCAACGATCCGTGCTACTGCGGCTCCGGCAAGAAATACAAGAAGTGCCACGGCGCCAACGCGTAGCGCTCCTCAGTACGACTCTTTCGGTGCCCCATTCATCACGACAGCTTTATCGTCGTCATGGGTGGGGTTCCATCGTTGGCGATAAACTTTCGCATGCGCCGCGTCCGCTATGCCGTAGCCTCTAGCCTCGACGGCTTCATCGCCGGCCCCAAAGGCGAGTTCGACTGGATCCCCTCCGATCCCGAGGTGGACTACGCCCAGGACTTCTCCCGCTACGACACTCTGCTCATCGGCCGTCGCACCTTTGATGTCATGCGCGCGCACGGGCAACCCACCTTCCCCGGCAAGAAGAACTACATCTTCTCCCGTACGCTCACGCGCGCCGATATCCCCAAATCCTCCATCCTCTCCACCACACCCGAGCAAACCGTCGCCGAACTCCGCAACCAACCCGACAATGGCAAAGACATCTGGCTCTTCGGCGGCGGCGAGCTCTTCCGCACCCTCCTCGCGGCTAATCTCGTCGACGAAATCGAACTTATCGTCATCCCAATCCTTCTCGGCGGTGGCATACCCTTGCTTCCCCCTCCGTCGCAACGCCTCCAGCTCATTCTCCGGCAGCATCATACGTACAAGAGCGGAACGCTTAGCCTTACCTATTCCATCGTCTATAAGTAATCTCGAAATTCAGGATGAAATTGTCTTGCGACGCAAAACTGCCACTCTTTTGCAGTCGTTCCTCAACGTTTAGAATCACGCCAGATTCTTCCCGCGACGTCGGCAACCCTCCGCCTTTCATCGCCTCAAGGACACTTCTGTGCCAGACCTCGCCAGCCGCTCCGACCTGCAAACCGAATCACTTCGGCGCCAGATGGAGCAGTTCTTCGACGCCACGACGGACGCCATGGTCTTCCTCGACCGGGACTACCGCTTCACATTCCTCAACCGCCGCGCCAACGAGATCATCTCCTTTGGCCGCAACCTCGTCGGCCAGAACCTCTTTGAAGCCTTCCCCGGTACCGTTTACAAGAATTCGCCCTACATTGAAAATTACCGCCGCTCCATGGAAGAAGGCCTCCGCGGCGAGTTCGAAGCCTTCTATCCGGAGCCCCTCAACCAGTGGCTGCGCGTCCAGAGCTTTCCCACCGAAGACGGCATCGTCATCTTCTTTCGCGACTTCACCCAGGAAAAGCTCGATCGCGAGACCCTGCAGCGCAAGACCCAAGAGGCCGAACGCCAGCGCGCTGAAATCGAAACCATCTACAGCACCGCCCCCATCGGACTCGCGCTCTTTGATCTGGACGACTACCATTACCTCCGCCTCAACGACCGTCAGGCTGCCTTCTTCGGGCTGAAGCCTGAACAAATCGTCGGCCGCACGCTCACCGAGATGGCTCCGATCGAAGGCCTCAAGGAGCTCTTCGATCAGGTAGCGCGAGGCGAGCCCGTCATCAACTATCCGCTCGAAGGCAAGCTCTTCAACGACCCTGCGGACGAGCACCGTTACTGGACCGTCAGCTACTTCCCCGTCTACGGCGCCGACGGCAACATCCAGGCCATCACCGCTGCCTCACTTGAGATCACTCAGCAGAAGAAGGCCGAGCTCGCTCTCCAGCAATCCGAAAAGCTCGCCATCGTCGGTCGCCTCGCCAGTTCCATCGCGCACGAGATCAACAATCCGCTCGAGTCCGTCACAAACCTCCTATACCTCGCCGAGCACAGCGAAACCCTCGATCAGGCACGCCATTACGTCCGGACTGCCGAAGTTGAGCTACGCCGAGTCTCCGCCATCACCTCGCAGACCCTCCGTTTTCACAAGCAGTCCAGCAACCCGCAGGAGATCAATCTCACCGACCTCGTCGGTAGCGTCCTGTCGGTCTATCAGGGCCGCATCGCCAACGCGAACGTCCAGATCGATCGCCACTCCAGTGCCAAGCGCCGCGTCCACTGCTTTGAAGGCGAAATCCGCCAGGTACTTGCCAACATCATCAGCAACGCGCTCGATGCCATGCCCGCCGGCGGCACGCTCTTCCTTCGCGACCGTGAATCTCGTAACTGGCGCAACGGAGAGCCCGGCATCGCGGTGACCATCGCCGATACCGGCATGGGCATGTCACCCGAAACTCGAGCGCGCCTGTTCAATCCCTTCTTCACGACCAAAGGCCTCACCGGCACAGGCCTGGGCCTCTGGGTCACCAAAGAGATCGTCGATCGTCACCGCGGCACGCTCGACGTGCGCAGCAGCCAGTCACCCGCGCACCGCGGCACCGTCTTCACTCTCTTCCTTCCGTTCAACGCCGTCGTCCGGTAGTTTGCCTTCACTAACGACGAACCACTGACCACTCCGCACTACGGCCTCGCCTCATACACAATGTTGAATGGCGTCTGCGTCGCTCTGCGGAAGCGCGTGAACCCCGCCTGCGTCACCACATCGCGAATCCGCGCCTCTCCCGCCTGCGCACCCAAGCACATTCCAACCTCCTGCGATCGCGAGCACGGCGTGCATAGCAGCGTCGAGAATGAGTAATAAACTCGCCCCACCGGATTCATATTGTCCTTCAACGCGTCGTTCGCGAACGGCTCCACGATCATCCACGTTCCATCCGGCGTCAGTGCCTCGCGCACGTGCTTCGCTGCGCCCACAGGATCGCCCATATCGTGCAGGCAATCGAAGACTGTCACCAGGTCATACTTCCCCGGAAAGCCCTTCGCCGTCGCAATCCCGAACGTCACGCGGTCGCTCATCCCCTTGTTCGCTGCCGCCTGTCGCGCTCCCTCAATCGACTTGTCGTGATAATCAAATCCGAAGAACGTCGATTTCGGAAACGCCTCCGCCATCAATAGCGTCGACGCACCCTTGCCGCATCCCACGTCGGCCACCATCGCGCCCTTCTCCAGCTTTTCCTGCACACCCTCCAGCGACGGAATCCACGAGCTCATCAAATTCGCCGCATACCCTGGCCGGAAGAACTTCTCGCAGCCGTGAAACACGCCCTCTACATGCTCGCCCCATCCCATCCCCTCGCCAGTCTTGAACGACGCCGCGATCCTCGGCACTGCAGCCAGCGAAGCCAGCGCCAGCTCAAACGCTCCCGGCAGATACGCCGGACTGTCTTCCGCCGCCAGCGTAAACGCCTGCTCCGGCGACAAGCTGAACTTGCCCGTCTTCTCCTCGAACGTTACATATCCGCCCGCAGCTTGCGACGCCAGCCACTCGCGCACATACCGTTCGTCCGTCTTCGTCTTCGCCGCCAGTTCCGTCGACGTCATCGGCATCTCCGCCAGCGCCTTATAGAGCCCCAGCTTTTCGCCGATCACCACCATCCCGCTGTGCACCGCCGCGCCAAGATCGTTCACAAACTGACCCACAAACGCGTTCAGCTTGTCCATATCCAGCGCAGGGGTCTCTTTCATCGGAGCCTGTGTGCTCATAACTCCTCCTCGACTTGAAAAATTTGTTGCGCCTCGGATGGGGCCGGGTTCAGAGTCTCTGCGGAAGCTAATCGTTCAAATTGTCGAGGCGCCTAGGCCCGCAATTCTCCGCTGCTCCGTGGCTCGCGTCAACCGAGCCGAAACGGCGTTTCGCAAATGTCTGACACCATTCAAATTGACTTCGCTATCGAATCACGACGCATCAACTTTACTGTCTACGGTCCACCCTCTACTGTCTTAAACATGGACCTCGAGATCACCGTCGACCAGCTCAAACAACAACTCGCCTCCACTCACCCGCCGCTTCTCCTCGATGTCCGCGAGCCCTGGGAGTACGCCACCGCGCACATACCCAATAGCACGCTCATTCCGATGAACGAGATCCCCGCGCGTGCCTTCAACGAGCTCGACGAAGATCAACCCATCGCCGTCCTCTGTCATCACGGCGCACGTTCCCTCTCTGTCGCCAACTGGCTTCGTCAGCAAGGCTTCGCAAAAGCCCAATCCGTCGCCGGCGGCATCGACCTCTGGTCCTGCGCCATCGACCCCTCCATCCCCCGCTACTGACGCGTGAAGGCAACGTACTGCTGTTTCGTTACCGCCAACCCTGCCCTTTTACCTGCATGAGTTCCCGAATCTCTGCCGCAGGAACCCACGCCGCCAACGCACTTACGCTCCTAGGCAAATGCATCGCACTGAGTGCATGCAGAACTTTGCACATGGACTACTCCTCTTCTCCGATATCCCAGAATTTGCCTTCATAACGCGAATCTCGTCGCGACAATAAGTGGCACTCGGCGTGCTTCTACATACGACAGACATCACTTATTCAAGGAAGGCCTTTTCTTATGAAGTTTTTGGGTAGACCCCGCCTTGGGGTTACGTTGGCAGCATTGGTTTGCGCTCTTTTGTTCTTGTCGGCTTCTGCAATGCATGCGGATACGTATTACAACCTCAGCTTCACCGGTTCTGTCGCTGGCACGGGAACCATGGATCTGAATCCCACCGCCGGAACAATCACGATCACGCTAACGAATAACACTAACCTCAACGGATCCAGCCAGAGCAGCGACGACAACCTGATCGCCGGTCTCCTTTTCAACCTGAACAATAAACCGACGTCGGCCGTCACATTGACCGGAACATCGGGCACTTTGGTCAACATCTCCGCAAGCAAAAGCCATTCCGCGATCGCGGATCCGGACACAACCGACACGATCGACCACTGGGGCGTTTCGAATAACACCACTACCGGTCAGATCTGCCTCGAGGCCGCAGGCAGTTGTGCCGTCGGCTCCCAGCCTGATGATCTGATCCTTACGGACGAAACCAACTACTACGTCAATCCATCCGTGCTCAACCACGATCCGTCGATCCTCGGCACCGGCACGTTCATCATTAAGATCCCCGGCCTCAACGCGGATTCAACGGTGGTTTCCACTGATGTCTCAGTTATCTACGGAACCAGCGGCTCCAAAGAAGATGTCACGGTTACACCCGGCACTCCGCCGGCCGCGACGCCTGAGCCCGCCTCACTGCTCCTCGTCGGCTCCAGCCTTCTCGGCGCGGCCGGCGCACTCCGTCGCAAGATGCGCCCGAAGTTGAGCTGCTAATCGCCTCGGACTTTTAAGCGCGTTTCTTCCCTCGACCTCACGCATCCCGTGAGGTCGAGTCTTTATTTCACAGAAGAAGCTCCGCACTCACCGCGCCCGCGGATGAGTCTCCTCATACACGCGCTGCACCTGACCCACCGTCAATTGCGTATTACCGCTGCGTCGTCGACAACCGCTCACGCCCCAGCATCTCCTGGACCGCCCGCAGTACGCAGTATGCATGTAGCCGCCCAGCCAGCTCACGGATGCGTGACAGGCTTCCCAACCTATCCAATGGTCACACCACCTTGTTCTCCGGCCGTCGGGACATCCGAATGTCGCATCCCATGTCCCATGGAACAAAGTCCCGAGCAGGACCCGCGCATCTATTTCGCGGCCGAACGCACCTTTCTTGCCTGGATTCGCACCGGCCTAGGCCTGATGGGTGTCGGCTTCGCCGTCAGCCGATTCGGCCTCTTCCTGCGTGAGCTCAGTAACACTCCACAGCACTCCACCATGCACTCTGTGGCCACCGGCGTTCTGCTCGTTGTGCTCGGCGTAGTTGTCCTCGTAGCGGCTCTGCTGCAGCACCTCGCTGTCATACGCCGCCTTGCCCAGGGCACGTGGCAGCCCGGCAGACCTTCGTATCTCGGCGTTACCTTTGCAAGCATCCTCGCCCTTAGTGGCATCGCACTCGCGATCTTCATCCTGCGCCTCGGTTAGATCGCAAGGCCACGCGAAACATCCGCTCACCTCGCCCGCGGATGCGTCTCCTCATACACGCGCTGCACCTGCCCCACCGTCAACTGCGTGTATCGCTGCGTCGTAGAAAGACGCTCATGCCCCAGCATCTCCTGGATCGCCCGCAGATCAGCCCCCTCCTCCAGCATGTGCGTTCCGAACGCATGCCGCAGCGTATGCGGATGCACATCCGCCGCCAGCCCGCGGCTCAGCGCAATCTGCTTGACTATCCGCCCGACGCTGCGCGTCGTAAGTCTGCAGCTCCCGCGCGCCCGCAAATTCATCAGCAGCGGCCCATCATGCACCAGCTTTCCCTTGCCCGCCGCCTCTAACCTCTCGCGACGCTCCGGCAGATACGCCCTGATCGCCGCGGCCGCCTCATCTCCCAGCGGCACCAATCTCTCTTTCCTGCCCTTACCGAACACTCGAATCGCATCATCGCCCCACAGGATGCTGCTCAAATCCAACCCACACAGCTCCGAGTTTCGAATCCCCGACCCATACAACAACTCAAAGATCACCCGATCCCGCGCCGGCCACGCTGCCGCCTCTTGCTCTTCGTCCTTCCCACTGACTTGCTGACTCGCTGACCCGCTGCCTCGCTCTAAGGAATTCAACACCCGGTTCAACTCCTCAATCCCCGGAACCCTCGGCAGATGCTTCGGCAGCTTCGGCGTGCTCACCAGCGACGCCGGATTCGACTCCACATACCCACTCCGCGCCAGCCACTTGAACCAGCTCCTCACCGCCGCCAGCGCCCGCGCCACACTCGCCTTTGTCAACCCACGATCGAACAGCACCGCCAGGTACGCCCGAATATGCGTGTGCTCCACCTTCCGCACATCGCCATCCTCACCCAGCGTCTCGCCTAGATACTCCGCGAACCCGCGCACCTCCCGCCCATACGCCCGCAGCGTGTGCTCACTCGCCCCCCGCTCCTCGCGCAGCATCGCAAGAAACTTCCCCGCGAGTTCGACAAATCCAGTCGACTTCTTTCCGCTCATCGTGCCACAACTCCGGGTGCCCCATTCATCGCGGCCTCATCGCGATGAGTGGGTTCACGCATCTTCGCGCGCGGATGATGCATCCTGTGCACCGTCTTCAGCCGATCAATCGCCAGATGCGTATACACCTGCGTCGTCGCGATATCCGCATGCCCCAGCAGCGTCTGAACCGTGCGCAAATCCGCACCATGCTCCACCATATGCGTCGCGCAACTATGCCTCAGCTTGTGCGGGCTCGCCTGCGAGTTCAACCCCTTCACCAGCCGCCACACACTCTGCGCCGTCAACGCCTTGCCTCTCACCGAAACAAACAGCGCCCGCTGCACACCATGCACACCCCGCAGCAGCTCCGGCCTTCCGCGCTTCACATACTGCTCCAGCGCCTCGACCGCCTTCGCATGCAGCGGCACGATCCGCTCCTTATCTCCCTTGCCCCGCACCTGCACACTCGCGGACTCCAGCCGCAAATCCTCCACGTGCAGCCCCACAATCTCGCCCACACGCAGACCGCCCGCATACAGCAGCTCCATGATCGCGTGATCCCTCAACGAAACCCCATCCGCCGCATCGCTCCGCGCCGCCGCGCCCGTACGCTCCAGCATCTCGCGCACATCACTCTCGGCCAAACTCTTTGGCAGCACCTTCCAGCTACTCGGCGACTCAATATTCACCGTCGGATCATGCGCAATCCGCTTGTCCTTCAGCATCCACCTGTAGAACCCCCGCAGACAGCTCAGCTTCCTCGCCACACTCCGGCTCTCAATCGCGTGCTCGCGCAGATGCCGCATAAATCCGCTGACATCCTCCTGCCTCGCCGACATCAGCGTCCTGTCCCCGCCCTCCACAAACTCCGCAAAGCTCTCCAGGTCCCTCTGATACGCTTCCACACTCAGCGGCCGCAGGCCCTTTTCCACCCGCAGATGCGTCGCGTACTCCCGCAACAACCCCACATCTCCCAACCCGGTTGAAGCACCCAAACTCGCAGAAGGCATACTCCCGATTCTTCCCCGAACCACCCCTCACCGCCAGCCCCCCGTACCTCCCTCGGCACGAACCGACCCCAGCACGCCTAATCCGATAAACTCAAAGTAGCCATGTTTGAGAACCTCTCCGAAAAACTCCAGCGCAGCTTCAAAGACCTGCGCGGCCAGGGCACACTCACCGACGAGAACATCAACGACGCCCTCCGCTCCATCCGCGTCGCCCTCCTCGAATCCGACGTCAACCTCGACGTCACCCGCAAAATCATCGAGGACATCCGCGCCAAAGCCCTCGGCACCGGCGTCGCCACCGCCCTCAACCCCTCCGAGCAGATCGTCAAAATCGTCCGCGACGAGCTCATGGACGTCCTCGGCCACGACACCGCGCGCTTCAAATTCGCGCCCCAGCCCCCCAGCGTCATCCTCATGGCCGGCCTCCAGGGCTCCGGCAAAACCACCACCGCCGGCAAGCTCGCCCAGTGGCTCAAAAAGGGCGGCCACCGCCCCCTGCTCGTCTCCGTCGACGTCTACCGCCCCGCCGCCCGCGAGCAGCTCAAAGTCGTCGCGCAATCCATCAACGCACAAATCTACGAAGGCAAACTCGAAGCTGGCAGCTCGGAGCTCGCAGCTGATCGCCAGAACCAGACAACCGAAGTCCTCCGCCTCGCCAAAGAAGCCCTCCGCGAAGCCCGCAACTACGCCTGCGACATCCTCATCGTCGACACCGCCGGCCGCCTCGGCATCGACGAGCAGCTCATGGACGAAATGTCCGAGCTCAAAAAGCTCCTCAACCCCTCCGAGATCCTCTTTGTCGCCGACGCCATGACCGGCCAGGACGCCGTCAACTCCGCCAAGGCCTTCAACGACCGCCTCCAGATCACCGGCGCCATCCTCACTAAAATGGACGGCGACTCCCGCGGCGGCGCCGCCCTCTCCATCCGCCAGATCACCGGCGCCCCCATCAAGTTCCTCGGCACCGGTGAAAAGCCCGACGCCTTCGAAGCCTTCCACCCCGACCGCATCGTCGGCCGCATCCTCGGCATGGGCGACATCGCCACCCTCCTCGAGCGCGCCGAAGAAAAACTCGACCGCTCCAAGGCCGAGGCCTTCGCCAAAAAGGCCCTCACCGGCGACGGCTTCTCCCTCGAAGACTTCCGCGACCAGCTCCGTCAGGTCAAGAAGCTCGGCAGCATGCAATCCATCCTCAAGATGCTGCCCTCCGTCGGCCCCTTCGCCGGCATGCAGCAGGCCGCCGCCAACGTCGACGAGTCCCAGTTCACCCGCATCGAGGCCATCATCAACTCCATGACCGCCAAGGAGCGCCACAACTCCGCCATCATCAACGGCAGCCGCCGCAAGCGCATCGCCGCCGGCTCCGGAACCACCGTCCAGGAGGTCAACAACCTCCTCCGCCAGCACACCCAAATGTCCAAACTCTTCAAAGGCATGGGCAGCGGCCTGGCCGGCGGCGCAAAAGCCCAGCAACGCCTCCTATCCCAAATGCAAGGCAAACAAAGATTCGGACGATAATCACCTCAGATACGTGTTTTCTGATCCGCACAGCACCAACTCGCAACGGCCATACCCAAGCGCAACCATTCACCTCGAACCGAATCGTCCAATTCGCGTGCGAGCACTCTTCCATCTTTCCACTCAGAGGCATGGATGAAAGCTTCGAGAACATTGGCTGATATTCCGCGAACAATTGCGCAGTCACAGTGTCTTTTTGAAGTTTCGGGGCACGACTGCTGTTGAACGCACAAAGACGCAGACCCTGAAACATTCACAATGGCGCCGAGGGTTGCTTGCTTCGCGCTCCAGTAAGAGTGCTCGACAACACCGCTCTGCGGCAAAAAGTCCCAGTACTTCAACCCTCTCTTGACGTCGACGTGGAACCTCAACTCATGCTCACCGAGAGTACTAAGACTAGCTAGTAGCGCCGACATACCAGCGTAAGATGAGTGAGACGAATATTGGGCGTCGTAGAAAGAATCAGGTAATGCGTTTTCTAAGTCCCTCCCGATCGTTTCCATCACTTCGATGGTTGGGTATCTAACATTGTCTTTGAAATTAGACACAGTCGAAGCAGTGTCACCTAGTTCACTAGCCGGCGAGGCCTTGTCGCTATCCACAACGCAGACGCAAATCCTCTGCTGATTCGCAAGATCCGAGAGGACCTGACCAATAGTGCTTCCTCCGCCATGCGCAGCCAAGTGTGCTAAGGGCATAAAACTGATGTTTACCATATGGATGGCAGCCCGCGACATCAGTTCCAGCACCTTAACATCGTCGAGGTTTTCGCCTAAGACCGTCGTTGGCTGCATCCTCGACATGCCGTCGAACCATCTGTGTGAAAACTGGATGACCCTCTTACCGTGCTCAATGTAGCTAACGGGCAATACGCTCGCGCCAGAAACAACGCGTCCTCTTACAGTTAGTTTCCGGACCAGAGAACGCTCCTCGGCGACCCTACCCAAGGCGCGCGTCGCTGCCGCCCGCTCCCGTGGACGCAACGTGTCCAGTCCAGCGATCGCCTGCAAAACTGAACGCGAACCGGTTATCCTATGTGACCCTTCCGCGACCGATTGAAGTAGGTTATGTAGCGATTGCTCATCTTGCGAAGAGAACCCGTCGGACGCGATTAGCTGACTAATAGAATCGTCGATTTCAAACAGCATCTATTCGGCTCCCGAACCTCCCTGTGGAGGCAGCAACAATGGTGCCGAAAAAAAGCCGAACGGCCAATCGACCAGAACACCGCTCGAATCGAAGGCTGTTGTACAGACTTTCGAAATGTTCTTTGTCGGCTGGTCACGGTCCATCTCAAAGAGGATTACTTGCGCATCGGACGGATCGAGCAGCTTTGCCTCAATTGCCTGACCTATCCTCTCGACAATTGTTGGACTATGCGTTTCTAAAACGAAACGAATTGGCAAACCGCGCTGCCTGCCTAACGCGACAACCGCCACGATCAAATCTGCCAAACTAGCCTGGAGAGCAGGATGAAGATGCAATTCGGGCTGCTCAATTGCAACTATGAAGCTGCTCGGAATGCTCATGAGGCGGCGACGAGGGGGAGGATACATCCACCTTGCTTTGAATCCCGGTTGTTCTTCAATAAGCGTCCAAAGCTGCACAAGAAATGGCAGCATCTGTGAAAAACCGAACCCGGTATCAGCTAAATTAAATTCAGTTCCGGTTTTCTCATCTTTCATCCGCAGCGCTACGCGGGCGCCATCTCCGACAATCTGCGGAAAGACCTCAAACCCAAGGTGCTGTCGCATCCATTTCCTGAAGTTGAACTGGTCATTCGGAGCCATTCCCTGAAGAACCATTGCGACGTTACTGCCGCTCGCGTCAACAGCCGCAACGGAAACATCACGGCTCAGGTAATCACGTTGTGCGGTAGCGCGAACAGGTTGGAAGTAATAAACCGAGTTTGCGAGCTGAGCAACGTAGACGTTGACAGAATCGAGAATCTGATTCATTCGCCTCGCCAGAATCAGATTGCGGACTTTCTGGAAGAGCGACGAGGAGACATTCCAACTCTTCGCACGGTCACGCCAAGAAAAAGCTCCTGTAGACCGCATGATGTCTAGCATTTCCTGAGGCGAGCCGACGCGGATATCCTGAAAAGTGGCAAGTCTCGTTTCCGTGAGCGTTCTGCCATGAAATGAACTAGCCGTCTCAGACAAAAGGCGCCGATCAAATGGGTTGGAACCTCTGTCTACTAGATCATCATCCTGAGCAGCAAAGATTAACTCCGGAACCAAACCACGGCGGATCAACAGCTTCAATGCGCCCTTCTCTTCATCCGTGGCGATTAAATCATTCACTCTGAACTCGGAGATAAGCCCATCTTCGTCTGCCTCAATAATCACGCTATCGGTTGCGTCGCCCATTTTGAGTGTGAGGGACAATCTACGCAGGCGGGCGTAACGGCTGTCATGTTCACGAGCCACATAAACCAGCTCACAGACGACATCTGTCGTTCCGAGAAAGTAGGCATTCCATGAAGCGCCTTGGTACAAGCCTTTCTCCAGCGCAAATCCAAACTCAAACTTTAACTCCGGCGGTTCGGCACCCTTTCGGAGAGCCTCGTTGAAGAAGCCGAAATTAACGTCCCCTTCATTCAAAACGAGGCCGCCGAGGCTCCGGATTTCGTGGCTCTGCTTCAACAGGGGGAAAATACGGAGAAATGTGCTCTTTCCAGAGCTATTAGCACCAACGAGAAGCGACAGCGGTTTTAGTTCAATTCTCCCAGTATCGGCTAAGCTACGCAGATTAGAGACGCGGATATATTCCATTTACGCGATCAAGGCAAACCGTGCCTAGTCCCTTCGAACGAAGTCTATCTGATGCGAAGTCAAAAATTTGCGGGACGGTACCCAACAAGGAATTAGCATCCCCCTCTCTGGCCACGCATCGTCAGGGGGGCGGGTGGCTTCGGGAGCCGCCAACTCCCGCTAAGCCCCATGCAAGCCTGCGCGCCTCACACCTGAGCGCACATCGAGTGAAACCGGAAATATTCCCCTACGCAACGCTCCGAGACCCTATAATTGGCGACCGCTCCTCAGTACATTCCGGGTCCGTTTGCAACACTTCTACGACAGAGGTTTCGCATGCCCAAATTCATCATCGAACGCGACGTGCCCGGTGTCGGCACATGGCCGCAGGACAAACTCAACGAGATCGTCGACAAATCCCGCGCGGCCGTGAAATCAACCAACGGCAACGTCCAGTGGGTCGAGAGCTTTCTCACCGCCGACAAAGTCTTCTCCTTCTACATCGCTCCCGACCAGACCACCATGCAGGACTTCCTGAAGCAAAGCCCGCTGCCCCCCGGCCCGGTTCATCGCATCCTCAAAAGCGCCGACCCCGCATACGGCGAATAATCACCCGGGCCCCATCCGTCCGCGCATCGTATCCCCCATCAAGCCTGCTCGCTAGGCTAAGAGGCTCGACGCCCCAAAAATCCTTGACCAACTTGACAAAGGAACCCTCTAAAAAGAGGGACCTCCCAATCGCCAGGCGCCAGCCTGCGCATTTAGGTCCACCCCTAAGTCCTATGTCATCAAGATTTTGCGCAATATTTGACGGGGGAGGGGGCCATACCTTCACGTCCGCTAATCCTCGTCGCCCCCAGTTGCCTGACCTTCGGTGCCTTCATCACCAAATTTCCAAAATCCGTTGGCCATCAGCACCCTCCGAAGATCCCGAAACAGAATCCGATGGTCTCTCGCAGAGCCCGGACTGTTCGTGACAGTTGTATGCGCACTGTCACCTGTCATATCAATGGGGAGAAGCATACCGTCACGAGCGGCCCACAACCCTACTGCTAACACTACCGCTTCGCCATTGCCCTTCCCGAATGTTCTTTGGTCGTCCGGTTTCATGACTAGCTCCTTACCAGCAAATGCGCGATCTACGCGCAAACGGGGCCACCTCCACCCCACACGCATCATCAGGGCACGGCTTGGTTAGTCCCGGGCTTCAGCCCCCGGGATGCCACTTCCGCCACGCCTTTCGCCTCTAGGTACTCCGAGGCTTCAGCCTCGGGTCTCATAGCCACGCGCGCTGCGCGCTTCCGCTCTGCCGAAGGCCGTCGTTTAGTCCGAAGAACGAAACGACTGAATTGCCTTCCTCTCCGCCGCCACGAACGCCCAAAAGTGTCTACGCAGTTCGGCCGGGTGCCCCACATCTCGCATCGTGAGATGTGGGTTCGCAGGATATCCGAGGAACCTTCCGGACGAGGCCGGCCACCTAGCCGCCCCAAGAATCTCAGGGTCGCCGAAAGTGAAACGGAGCGGAACGCCGGGCGCTCCGATATAATCAAATCTACCCGCGGAGAGTTGGCCGAGTGGCTGAAGGCGGCGGTTTGCTAAACCGTTATAGGATCAAAAGTTCTATCGGGGGTTCGAATCCCCCACTCTCCGCCAAATATCTAATATATAGAAAATAAAGCACTTACGAGTCAATAAAATCGCCCGCATGCGGGCGATTTTATTGATGTGCGGCCGCGTCGAGAATCTCAGAGAGGGATAAAACCCGCTAGCGACGCGGTGGTTCTCTCTTTGGCGTATTCAAGGGCTTCTCGGTGCGGCCCGAGTCTGCGGAGAGAATTCGAATGCGATGCGGGGATTCGAACTCTCGGTAGAACTTTTCTTCCAGAGAGTTTGAAAGACTGAACGCCCGCCACCCATTCCAATCAGATAACCGGGTGTCCTTGGTTCTACTCAAAAAGGCAGAATTGGCGGGTATTTGCAGTTCTTCCAGAATTTTGTTCTGCCGCGAGAAAGGCCCCTGCCCGCTGTCGGCTCCGGCAAGCCTGTTATTCTCCGGTCCTGGAAATCGGAGAAACCGGCCATTTCACCGAGCTAGCGGAGAAATCTGAGCTGAATGCTGACGGGTTGGAAGTGGACAACACCGCCACCCTCTCGAGCGCGCCGAAGAAAAGCTTGACCGCTCCATGTCCGAGACCTTCGCCAAAAAAACCCTCACCGACGACGGCTTCTCCCTCGAGGACTTCCGCGACGGGCTACGTCAGATCAAGAAGCTCTGCAGCAGGCAATCCATCCTCAAGATGCCCCGCCGGCATGCAGCCGCCAACGTCGACTAGTCCGAGTTCACCCGCATCCACGCAATCATCAACTCCATGACCTCCAAGGAGCGCCATGACCGGCGGCGTGAAAGCCGAGCAACGCCTCAAGTCCCAATGCAAGGCAAGCATAGGTTCGCAAGGTAGAGTGGACCAGAACATAAGACGCCTGCATGGCAAGCCCCTCAATCAGTATTGAAGTTGGGAGCGCTCTTACCTGTTGAAGAAAAGCGGTGGCTGGCGCAATTACACAACACCGCGACTACATGACGTCCTTCGTACAGTGCGTGGGCATGCATAGACCTGTACAGTTCGACCTTATATATCAGCCAATCAGAATCAGGATCAGAAGCGGCTTTGACATCAGCGCATCGGCGGCATATGGGAAGCAGAATCGCATAGCGAAGTCCATTGCACTCGCCAGTCGCGTTTCGCAACGGCGCAATTCTCCTCAGCTTTGATTGAACATTTTCCGTTGATCATTGAACAGCATCGAACCGTATCGGTCGTGTGATGCGTATAGAAGACTTCCAAGCGGCTCCTTCAGATTACCCAACGAAAATGACGGAACTGTCAAATGAACGCGGTCTGAATGCATGAACAAGTCTTCATCTCTAACAGCCGCCCGCAAGGTTATCGACGAGGGAATAGCGCCGTCTAAAGGAGAGACTGAATGCTCTGTTTGACTTGCGCCTGCATGCTCAAACCCGAAGTAATCGACGCATAGATCAAACAGGAGGGCACGAAGCACTGTGCAGACCAACATTCCTATCGTCAAGTTCGCGGCGCATCGCGCGTGACTACAGCTTACTTGAACCGAATTGCCACTGCCGTGCCGGATCACGATGTGCACAGCGCTTTCGTGATCTTCGCAGAGAAGATGCTTGCCGACCCACGGCTGCGCACGCTCTTTCGGCGCATGGTGAGTCGCGCTGACATTGCGCACCGATACTCATTCCTCGACCCACATAGAGGGGCCGCGCAGTTCTCATCCGCTGACGCCTATGAGTTCTATCGGGCTGGCAACTTTCCCAACACAGCGCGCCGCATGCAGATGTTTGAACAATGCGCACCCGCGCTGATGAAGAAGGCCGTAAATCGGCTGGCCCTCAGCGAGAAAGAACGATCCGATATCACGCACGTGCTGGTCACATGCTGCACCGGTCTCTATGCGCCGGGGCTGGACTTTGAGATCGTCGATCACCTCGGGCTTTCATCGGGTGTCGAGCGCACGATGGTTGGGTTCATGGGTTGCTATGCCGCAATCAATGCGCTCAAGCTGGCGCGACACATAGTGCGCTCGGATCCCAAAGCCGGTGTTCTTATGGTCAATCTCGAGTTGTGCACGCTGCATTTGCAGGAGACGCAGGACCTGGAGCAGGTGCTCTCCTTCCTGGTCTTCGCCGATGGCGCGGCGGCAAGCTTGATCACCTCTTCCCAGCAGGGCCTGGCACTGGACAGCTTCAAAGCGGTGATGGTGCCTGAGACAAGAGGGCTGATTACATGGAATATTCGTGACTTAGGATTCGACATGCTGCTTTCCGGCAAAGTGCCCGCGCAGTTAGGGCGTGCGCTCCATGAAGGCGAGCTGATGGACGAGCGCGATGGCATTGATCTGTGGGCGGTCCATCCGGGTGGACGATCCATCCTCGATGCGGTTGAGAAGGGCCTCGAACTGCCATCCGACGCCCTGGAAGCCTCACGCGAGGTGCTGACAAACTTCGGCAACATGTCGTCCGCGACCGTGATGTTTGTTCTGGAACGAATGATGCAAAATACACAGCCGGGGCAGCGCGGGTGCGCGATGTCGTTTGGCCCCGGGCTGACAGCTGAGACGATGCGATTCCATGTGGTCTAAAACACCCATCGACTTTAGATCACGGGCATGTCCGCGCGATCTACCGGAGCTCATGGACGGCCAGTGCGGCTATGAAGAGTTTCGCGACTGCTTGCGCAGTCTGGAGCAAGTCAACCGGTGGACGTTGGGTTATCGGTCGACACTGTCCTGGCTGGAGCAGCTGCTATCTCCTTTTCCACGTGAACCGATTCACATCCTTGATGTGGGCAGTGGCGGTGGCGATCTGCTGCGGCAGATTGGTGCCTGGGCACGCAGACGCCACATAGCTGTGCAGCTTACCGGAATTGACTTGAATCCTTACGCGACGCGTGTGGCAGCCGAGTGCACGCCGAAAGAACTCGGAATCACGTGGTTGACCTGCAATGCCCTCACCTATCGGCCGGAGAAGCCGGTCGACGTCGTGGTGAGTTCGCTAATGACTCACCATCTGGAAGATGAGGAAATTGTCGCGCTGCTGCGGTGGATGGAGGTCACTGCCAGGGTGGGTTGGTTTCTCAATGATCTGGAGCGGTCGGAGCGAACTTCCAGAATGTTCGGGTGGCTGGCAAAAGTGCTGCGTATGCACCCGTTTGTTCGGCACGATGGGCCGGTATCATTTCGACGGGCGTTACAGAGAGAAGATTGGGCGCGGTTGCTGACGGCGGCAGAGGTCCCCCAATCGACGGTCACTCTGGAGCATTGGCGACCGGGACGATTGTGCGTAGGTCGTCGAAAGTAAGTGAGGTCAGTCTGGGAACAGATGGTATCTTCGCGCGTCTCGTCACGTCTAAAGTATTAGAGACGAATGGCAACCTCCCTGTGGTCAACCACCGGTTTCTCCGGTCCCAGATTCAAAACGGTCCTTTGGATCGCGCTCGGTCTCACGACACTCTTTGTTTTCATTACCTCTGAGCTGCTTCTCATCACCGACTATCCGATGTACCACGCCTACCGGCTACAGGTCATCGCAGACCGTCATCTCCTCATCCCGCATACGCTCGCCGGCCTCACGGCGCTTCTCGTCGGTCCCCTTCAGTTCTCATCACGGTTTCGTCAACGACACCTCAAACTTCACCGTGTCCTGGGTCGTTTCTACGTAGCGTCCGTCTTTATCGGCTCTTTCACAGGGATCGCACTTGCAGCCGGCCGCCCAGGTTTGCCCGGAACCTCCATGCAGGCTGCCGCCTGGATGGTCTGCACCACGGCCGCATTCATCACTGCACGCAATCGGCAGATCGTTGCGCATCGCCAATGGATGGCCCGCTCTTACGCCGTCACCTTTACCTTCATATCCAGCCGCGTGCTCAATCTCTGGCCACGCTATTGGAGTCATCTGGGCGATGTTTTTGCTGCGGTCGGCGTGATTGCCTTCACTCTCGCCTCGCTACTCATCGTTGAGCTCGGGCTCAACTGGCGCGAGCTAACCACTCGCCGCGCCTGATCGTCTGCCACGAGGCCAACTCATTTTCAGAGCGGCGTAAAAAACGCCGGCACCCAAAGTACGTCTCGAGATGTGTGTTACGGAAATCCTACTTGTCGAAGCTTGTTCCCACTAACTCTGAGCTAATGACAGGGCCGTAACCTCCCAGTTGTCCAACGATCCTTACTACCGCAGGATCGTCAGTTTCCTGAATCCAGACCATCACATCTTTCGGCTGAAGGCCGATCAGCTGTGCAATTAGCCCCACGATGCCGCCCAACTCCGGATGGATGCGAAACACCGTCGCCTTGAGGGTCTGTCCTTCCGCATGAAACGTCTGCTCGCCCTCCGGAGAGATCAGTAGTCGAATCAGCCGGCCGCCGCTGAATGGCGCAAGCATCCCTACTCGGAACGGGGGTGTGTTCTCTGGCACATTCAGGAGCAATGTCCCAACGAACCCGTTGGCCAGGTCGGCTGGGAGCTGCACGTGCTCGCTCTCCACGTGTACCTTGCCGTTTTTGTCCGTCGTGCGGGTGATCGCTGTACCTGAGGAGGCTTCCACCTCAAAGTCGATGGGCCTCGTAAAGAACGGGCCTCTTTCAATGTGATGATTGCGCACCAACTGGAACGTGCCCTGTTGTTTGTAGGTCGTCGTCTCTTCATCGATCGATCCATCTACAAAGCGATAGGTGAGGCGCATTGTTACTTCATCACCATGCATGACCTGCGAAAACTCACCATTAGCGATGACTTTCCCAGCCTCTGAGCGCGCCACCATAAACCGATGCATCGGACCTTGCACGTGTCTCACTGAAATTTGCTCTGCAGGTGCTGACACGCACACAACTGTCGCCCAAATTACACCCACAAGGAAACTACTTCGTTGCATCAACAGCCTCGTTCTAATGTGATGATCACCTAATTCAACGCGCTTTTTAGCCGCGCCAGATGACAATTTGTACAGGTTGACGTCCGAAGCTGTTTCTTCACGTCTATAGACTATAGAGATGAGCTCACCTGTTTCGAATCGATCGAGGACTTGGTGAATAGGAGCAACATTTGCACGACGAAGTTCTCACCCTTGGCGGTGGAGTGGCCGGCGCCGCCACCGCAATCTCCCTTGCCCGCAAGGGACGAAGTGTAACTCTCATTGAACGCGAGCCAACGCCGCGCGATAAGGTTTGCGGAGAGTTTCTGAGCGGTGAGGCTCTTGAGGACCTACATGCACTCGGCATCGATGTAGCTTCGCTTGGCGCGGTGTCTATCGATTACGTTCGTCTCGCTGCGGCCAGGCGCGCTGCTGAGGCTCCGCTGCCTTTCCCAGCGGCATCGCTCACACGCAAAACGCTAGATACGGCACTCATCGCCGAGGCGATCGCAGCGGGGGTTCGTGTTGAGCGTGGGCGTAGTGTGCAGGCACTCAGTCGCACGACAACTGGCAGGTGGCAAGCAACGCTCGACGATGGCACCACCTATGAAGCTCCAACGGTGTTTCTCGCAACGGGTAAACACGATCTGCGCGGCCACGCGCGTCCCAAAGACCCTGAACAATGGGTCGCCTTCAAGATGTACTATCGCCTGACGCCTGAGCAGGCCGCCGAGCTAGTCGGCGCTTCCGAGTTGATGCTCTATCCCGGAGGATACGGTGGGATCCAGCCGGTAGAGGGTGGTGTTGCAAACCTTTGCTGCGTAGTACAAAAACGGTACTTGGCTCGCGCGGGTCATCGCTGGGAGAATTTTCTCGCGAGAATGCAGCAAGACTGTCCACACCTTGCCATGAGGCTTGCTGGTGCGGAACCGCTACTCGCCAAGCCCATAGCCGTCACCCATATTCCATATGGCTACGTCCGTCGCACTAGCGAGGGTGGGCTCTACTGCATCGGCGACCAGGCAGCTGTCATCCCGTCATTCACTGGTGACGGTATCTCCATCGCTCTGCATACTGCTCGTTCCGCAGTCACCGCGTATCTTGCGGGAGAGTCGGCACCGATCTATCAGGCTAAGCTGCGTTCCGGGCTTCTGGCACAGATGCGTCTCGCGGAGTTTGCTGCCGATGGCTTGAACAACTCACTGGCGCGTGCTGTATTACCGTTTTGCCTTCGCATCTGGCCTGGCGTCATGCGCGTTACTGCCAGGCTTACGCGAGTCGCTCAGCAGAGCGCCGTCGTACCGCAGGCAGTGATCGGTTGAGATCGCCTCGCAACATTCTCAGGAGTCAGCTGACGAAAGGAGATGCCATGAAATCCTTCGTAGTCTTAGCCCTCGCGGTTCTGCTCGGTGCCACTGCAGTCGCCCAACACCAGACGTTCTCTGTCAATCCCGACCCCAGCGATGTACGGATGAGGCTTAACACAACCCACGAGATCGTCAACGGCACGTTCCACGTGAAGTCCGGCTCGATCAATTTCGACCTTACGGATCCCCACATGTCGGGGACCGTTGTTGTGGCTGCAGGCAGCGGCAAGACAGGCAACAACAGCCGCGATAAGAAGATGAATGACATCCTCAAGGTGGACCAGTTCACCGATATCTCCTTTATGCCGAAGGCCTATACCGGAACGATCGCCCCTTCCGGGGACTCGAATATTCAGGTGACGGGAGTGTTCACTTTGCTTGGTACTCCTCATGATCTGACGATTCCAATGCAGATCCATGTGACTGGATCAAAGGCGACCGCAAAGGCTCAGTTCGTTGTTCCCTATGTGCAATGGGGACTCAAGAATCCAAGCTTCTTGATCTGGAAAGCCGACAACGACGTCAGCATCGATCTAACGCTCGTTGGGCAGGTGTCCAACTAAGTAAGTGATCTTTTCGAATCGCAGTATCGTCGACATGATCAACTCGAAAGACTCGGCTCACTGCATCCGCGGCACATTCTTCAATCCCAATGCCCCGAAGCAGCGCCTCTCGACGATCCTCAGGTGGCTAGCGACGCGACGCATCGGATACTGGCCGCGCTTCGTCAACGCGCCGCCTGGACCGAAGCCCCTGGCTGTCGTGTCCGGCCAGGAAGTGGTTGTCACTTTCGTGAACCATGCCACATTTCTGCTTCAGACTGCCGGCAAAAATATTCTGATTGACCCCGTCTGGTCAGAACGGGCTAGTCCGGTTACGTTTCTTGGGCCGCGCCGTCACCGGAATCCCGGAATACGCTTCGACGATCTGCCTCAAATTCATTCCATTCTGATCAGCCACAACCATTACGACCACCTGGATATTCCTACTCTTCGCAGACTCGCAGCGCGCCATTCTCCAACTGTCTTCTGCCCGCTCGGAGTAGGCCGTCTCTTATTCAAGGCAGGCTTCACGGATGTCCAGGAAATGGATTGGCAGCAGCGGAGGCCGTGCCAAAATTTCACCCTGCACTGCATGCCCGCACAGCATTTCTCTTCACGGTCTCCCTTCGACAGGAACCGCACTTTGTGGTGTGGCTGGGTTATCAGCACTGCCTTAGGTCATATCTACGTTGCTGGAGACACCGGCTTCGGAGAACACTTCGCGGAGGCCGCGGAGAGGTTCGAGAGTTTTGTTGTTGCTCTACTACCTATCGGAGCATATGAGCCGGAATGGTTCATGGGGTCGTTTCACATGACCCCTGAGCAGGCGGTCAAGGCTCAGCAGACGCTGAACGCTTCCGTGGCGATTGCAATGCACTTTGGCACATTTGCCCTAGCCGACGAGAGCATGGCCGCACCAGTCCAGCGCCTCAAAGCAGAACTTGAGAAATTTCCAGATCAACAGTTCGTTGTGCTCCGGGAAGGCGAAAGCTGGCGGTCTGCGGTTACGGACCACCGTTCAAGATGACTCGGTAATGGGCCTCTATTGCCCCTTCAAGATTTTCATTACTGGGGCGGGAAGTTGCTGATCGGCATTTTTGAGCAGGAGGCTAACATCCCAGATGTCACTATCAGAAAGCAACTCGTCATACGTTGGCATGCCCGTGAGGCGGATTCCGTTCTTCACCTTCCAGTAGGTCTCGCCCACCTCGTCGTCTGAAACTCCGACAACATTGCCTTTCTTGTGCTTGAGCCAAAGTTGAGGAGCGGCCGGATACATAGACGTGCCGTAGACGGAGTCCGAGCTAGGGACACCGTGGCAGAAAGCGCAGTCTTCCTTGTAAACCTCCGCACCACGCTTGAAGGCATCCTCGCTGGCTGGGAACGGCGCCTGCTTGATCTCGCGGCTAATGCGGGCGCCAAGAGGCACGTGGACGATCTGAGCTTCGTATGGAAATGCCGGGTCATCAACCGCCACGGGAGGATGGCCATAATGCAGGTAGAGATAGCCACCAACGAATATCAGAGCGAATGCGAAGATGATCCCAAAAAGGAAGAATGCGACACGGTGAATCGCGGACTGATGGACAACCATGGATAAATGCGTAACCTCGTTTGGCGATTAGTTTACCTCGCACCAAATTACCGGACCTCAACATCAACAAATGACGAAAGCGTCACAACGCATCATGTAGAAACCACGTCAAGGATGACTGATCGCCGATAGGATGCAGTCTCTGAAAATACGCCGCGACTAAGAACTCGATCCCACTCGTTGAGAAGCTCCGTGCCCTGGCATAGGTAATTGGAAGTGGGCTTCCGTTTACGTGTAGCCAACGATCCTAAATCTCACTTGGCGAGAACAGGGCAAAGCGCTCATCCAGCTCAGAACAAGTTCGGTTTGATACTCGGCGATGATGCGCTAACTGACGCCCCGTGGAAGATCACGCGTCGATTCGGTGTAGCAGTCCAGCGCCGCGCCTGGCGGCGACGAGCGGCAGACTACTTCCGGCTTGTCGAAACATCCGTCCATGTTGCATTCAGGCAGCATGTCGAACGCTTCAGGCCACGATTTCACCACGTTGGGGGACTCAGGTCTGTTGTACTTGAGGAAGTTCGGAAACCACATGAAGCATGCCTTTTCATCATGCCTCGCCATACCCTGCGACAACACTTCCTGAATGGCTTCGCTAAAGGGTTCCGCCGCGATTTCGGACTCGGCGGCAAGGCCGGGGATCGTGGCCCGCATCGCCCCGAGCATCGTCATATTGGGGTGAGTCAGGCACAAGATAATACCAATTTGGCACGCTCACTGAGCGCCATGAACTTGGCATCATTCCAAATCCGAACGTCGATCTTGCGATAACGGCCCATGGAGGCTACCCCCTGGACTGCTGGACGTTACTAGCGGTCCTCCGCGTTCTGCGCGCTGGCAGCCCTCCGGCGCATAGCCCTCGCAGAGCCGCTCTTTAGCCGAACAAAAATGCTCTGATCCCCTCAAAACAACAGAGCCGACGCCGCAGCGTCGGCCCTGCACACCTCCGCAACTCACGCCCGTAGACGCCGCCGGATCAATCCCACGCCCGACAGCAACGCGGTTCCCATCAACGCCAGCGAACTCGGTTCCGGGGTCGGGCTCACAGCCAGTGCGCCGAACCTTCCCGGAGGCGGGACGCCCGGGCCGGGCACCGAATTCGGGTCGTCCAGAAGGCTCGTCGCATCCGCCAGTCCCGCTGCGTAGACAATCGGCCCGCCGCCTACATCCCCGTTGCTCCAGAGTTCCCCGACATACCCTCCCGCAACGTCAAACGCCACGCCAAAGATGTCGAACACACCTCCGGAAAACGGATAGGTGAGCGTAGGTACGCCGCCGACGAGGTCATAACAGATCGCTGGAGAATTCCCTCCCGGATAAAACGTGTCATCGTAGGACAAGCCGCCGCTGGTAAACGCAATGCCCGGCGTAGCCAGGGTGTCGCTCACATACGATATCGGCATGTACAGCCCTGTAATTCCGCCGGAAACCCCGACGTTGGTATCTGAGAAAAATCCGCTAATGCCGGTGATGTGATCCACCCCCGGCGTTCCGGACGGCGTAACCGTCAGCACGCCCGAAGCGCTGACGCCATTACCGTTGAAGGAAAAGTCGTATGTGTCCGCCATCGCAGCAGACGAAAACCCCAATGTCGTAACAAATGCGAGCATTGCAAGGTGTTTCGGTCTCACGTTCCACCTCTCTCATTTTCTGAATTGTCGTGATTGGGGGCCCGAAGTCCCGGCCGAGCGCACTCTCAAACGCCGCGCATGGCTATCGCGGGAGACTGTCATCTCTGATGTCTCGGGAGAGCTCGATTGTTGTAAGCCCCGAATACGTCGCGGGCAATCATTGGTAATTCGCAAACGATTACCTGGGCCAATGGCTGGTGCGCGGGTGGCCAATCCGTAACCTTCTTCCTGTGAACCAACGACATGCTCGGGTGCCTGTCCGTACGCGTAGCGGGCGGGTTGGAAACGAGGACGTGCGGACCACCTCCACCGACACCGCGCATCTTCAGGGCACGGCTAACGCCGTGCCGCTTCCGCCGCACCATAAAAACCGTTCTGCTCCGTCCTGAACGCAGTCGAAGGACCCCGCGAAACCAGCAGCCGCAGCGACTGAGTTGCCTTCCTCTCCGCCGCCACAAATTTTCTTTGCACCTCTCGAATCTTTGGAATACGCTTCCCGCGTTCCCCAAATTCCATCTCAGGAGATTTCGAAACATGAAACTTCGTACGGCTCTCCCTGTCGCGCTCGCCCTCTCCGCGCTCGCGCTCCCCGCGCTCGCCCAAAATCCGCCGCTCGCTCCCGCTCCCAGCCACTGGAAGCTAAACGCTTCGGCCTCAGACTTCGGCGGGATGCCCCCATACACCGCAAGTTCTACGAGCCTCACCGCCAACACCGAAACCAACCTCCGCTGGAGACACTCCAACACCGACGCGAAAGGCACCACCACTGGCTCATGGGTCGGCGCCTACGACGGCAAGCTCCGTCCTGTCACCGGTGTCAAGGGTGAAAAGTTCTCCATCCAGCGCGATGGCACCTTCCACATCGACGAGGCCGACGGCACAACCCTCGACGGCACCATCATCACCGCCGACGACCTCAAGTCCTACACCGAAACCGCGATCGTCAAAACCAAAGACGGCCAGGAGCATCACATCAAGCTGGTCTACGACCGCGTTAAATAGCATCGCCAGGGCACGGCTCTCCGCCGTGCCGCTTCCGCTAATCCTCGGCGCTCCCGGTAGCTTGAGCTCCGGCCCCTTCGGCGCCAAACACCCAGCATCCGTTGACCATCAGCATCTCCCGAAGATCCCAAAACAAAATCCGATGGTCTCTCACAGAGCCCGGCCTGTTTGTGACAGTCGAAGGCGCACCAGTAGCTGTCATGTCGATGCGGAGATGTATACCGTCGCGAGCCTCCCACATCCCTACCGTTGAAACGAACGTGTCGCGATTGCTCTTCCCAAGTGTTTTCTGCTCGTCCGGTTTCATGGCTAGCTCCTGTTGGCATCCTTCGTAACTGCCCTCACCAGCAAATGCGCGATTTACATGCATAAGGGGCCACTCTGCGCCTCATGCACGGAGCCGCCACATCCCAACAAGAAGCCACGTATCAAGAAAACTGAAAAGTAACACTCACGGTCTTATAAACCGGAACGGGCGTATCACCCTTCATCGCCGGCTTGAAGCGATACTGCCGCACCGCCTCCACCGCCGCCGCGTCAATCCCTAGCCCCACCCCGTGCACGACATGCACCTGCTGCGGCACACCATTCACATCAACCACCATCTCAACCACAATCGTTCCGGAGCGAGGGTCTTGTTCCTTCCTCCTCTCCTCCTCGCTGAAATCAAGGGCATACGCTAAGGTCAACACCGGTGCCTTCACGTCCCCACCTACCTTGTAGATACCCTGCGCATCAGGCTCACTTTGGACAGGAGAAGGAGCATTACGCAGACTCGCCCCTGCCGGCGCCTGCGCCAAAACGCTCCATCCAAGACCAGTTCCGATTCCCGTAAGAACAAACAAAAGGGACAGGACTCGCAGAGCGCTCATAACGCACCCAATCTACCCACCACGCATCGCCGAGGCATACCTCGCAAATCCGCAGCGTAGAGTAGCGACCCCGCGAATACTCGAAGGCCGTCGACCTGCCTGTCGACACCATCCACGTCATCAGCCCGGGTCATCGAACCCTCCACCGAAGCCTGACCCGTTCCCCAAGCACACGGCTGGCAATATTTTGCGCAATATTGACGGGGGGAGGGGCTATCTCACGCTCTCCCTAATCCTCGTCTTTCCCGATTGTTTGAGCTTCGGCGCCTTCATCTCCAGATTCCCAACATCCGTTCGCCATCAGCATCTCCCGAAGATCCCGAAACAGAATTCGACGGTCTCTCGCCGAGCCCGCTCCGTTCGTGGCGGCATGCGCACCATCATCCGTGGTATCGACACGGAGATGTATACCGTCGCGAGCCGCCCATAACTCAACCGCTGACACAACCGCGTTGCCATTGCCCTGCTCGAATGTTCTTGGCTCGCCCGGATTCATGATTAGCTCCTTATCAGCAAATGCGCGATCTACGCGCAAAAGGGGCCACCTCCCGTCACCACTCTGCGCAGGCGAGCAGCTATCTGCCTCTGCTCCTTCGAGGGACACGGCCCGCTCGTCGAAGTGGAACCGCTATGTGACAGCTCTCCGCAAACTCTTGCACGTAACTTGCCGCCGTTACCAATGATTCGTTGCTTTACGCGTCGCGATACATGAACAATCGCCGTGCGACTCACACGCATTCTCAGTTGGTTCGGGCCAGGGTTTCCCTCCGGGCAATATCCGAGAACTGCGCTTACGCCGCGATCTCAAGTCCCGGAGTCAGTATGAAAAAAGTAGTTGTCCTAGCAGCACTTCTCCCACTCGCCCTCGCTGTCCCTTGTCTCCACGCGCAGTCCACCAGCTTCGGCACCTATGGCGAGACCTCCGTCGTCTCCGGTCCCGGCGGCACACCTGTCTACCAGCTCACCTCCAACCCCGCCGACGCCCCAAACAACTACTCCGGCATTTACGTCCAGTTCAACAGTGCCGTCGCCCTCTCCGCCCTCACCACACTCAGCGCCGATTTCGACGTGACCCAAGGCACCCTCGGCAACGGTGCGCCCCGCTTCTCCATCGGCGACAACAGCAACAATGAGGCGTACGTGTATTTCGGCACACCCGTCGGCGGTGGCGCCTTGACCGACCCCACTCCCGGCTCCTGGGAGTCCACCGGCAACGTCGTCGACTCCACCGATCTCATCGTTCAAAACAATGGCTTCGGCGGTGGCAGCACCGGTGCCAGCTATGAAACCTGGGCGCAGTTCCTCTCGCAGGAGGGCACCGTCGACATCAACTACATCACCGTTGATGAGGACGGCGGCTTCAGCAGCACCCAGACCACCGACATCAACAACTTCAACGTCAACGGCACACTCTACAACGCGCCGGCGGCTGCTGCGACCCCTGAGCCCTCCAGCCTCCTGCTGCTCGGCACCACCCTCTGCGGCGCTGCCGGTTACGTATTTCGCCGCCGCAAAGCCGTTTCACTCTGATCATCCCTGAGTCACAAACCCGGCCCTCTGCTCTAAAAAGCAGAGGGCTTTTCTCTTTGCATTTCCACAGGAACCCGCTTCGCGACCGCCGGGCGCTGCCAATCCAATTGGTTTTCTGGTAACCGCGTGCGAGCACTTTTGAGTGCAAATGGAAATCGTTGGTCACTTCCCCTGCAAAACTGTGCACAGTAGATGCCCCATAACTTGGCACGGCCTTGATTTTGGGCGAATTACACACTCACTTCATGGCATCGAAAATGCACCAACATAGGCGCACTCGAGGCCTTTTCTCACCAACGTTGCTTCCGCATTGCGACAGAAAATGCAGGTCTGTTCGCCTGTAGAACGTAACTATCTCTGGAGGAATTTAGGAGGGTTATGAAAAAACTGGGTATTGCAACACTCACTCTTGGCGTTGTGGCGGCTATGCTTCCTGCCGCGGCACGCGCAGACTACGCATTCTCAGGTTCAGGGGCCAGCGGCACACTGGCCAGCTCGTCTGAAACCTGGGTGTTCAACGGCGATGGCGGCGCAGCCTCCACGGGTTACCTGAACGACTGGGGAAGCCCCGGTGTGGACCGCGGCGTTGTAGACTACGGCGAGTCCTCGCCGGCTTATGGCTTTGAGATCACGTTCGCAGGCGGCGGCGCGATCGATCCAGCTTCCGTAACGACAGGAAACGGCGCGCATTGCGCCGGCACAACCACCGGCGGCACGACCTTCTGCACCGGCGGCGATATCTGGGAGGCCTTCCTGACCGGCCCGGATACGATCGAATTCCTGGCGCAAAGCGCAGGTTTTGACCTCCCCGACGGGCAGTCTTACTTCGTCAATATTTTCTTTGATGGAAGCACGCCTACCTCGTTTACGGGATCCTGGCTCACAACCTTCTCACCAAACCCCTCTGCAACCCCGGAGCCCTCTGCCCTGTTTCTCCTCGGCAGCGGCCTGCTCAGCATCGCGGGCGCTCGCCGTCTGCGCCGCAACGGCTAAACAACCGTATCGATCCGTTTGGACTCTTGGGCTTGCCTCGGCCCTTGAGTCCAAACGAGTCGTGCCGCAACTTGACAGATCCCCCCTCGACGCCCCTCCCTCCAAAACACCTGCAAGCCTCTGAAGTCACCGATCACTTCCTCCCTGCACCAAAAAGTCCAGACCTAACACCCCTGCCCTGAAGACTTTGCACAATATAGGTAGGGGGAGGGGGTACCCTCCTTTCCGATCATTTCCCACGCCACTCCCGCCTCTTCAGGACTACAATTCCGGTTTCCCCGGGCTGCGCAATCCAAATCTTTTGAAAGCGAGAGAACATCCATGCTCGGAAATCAGATAGGTGAAACCAAAGGCAAACGACTCGTCCGCCGGGTCCTCTCCGTCAATCCGCCAACCGCAGAAGTCTCCTTTGAGGATTCCGGCAAAATCCTCGGCCACAACACAACTGGAATGGGAACTTATACCTCGACAGTTCGTCCCGACGGCTCCATCCTCGGCCATGGTCAGGGTATGAGCACGACCGATGACGGTGAAGCTGTCACCTGGACTGGAACCGGCGTCGGAAAGTTCGGACCCGGCGGCTCCGTCAGTTATCGCGGCATGCTCTTTTTCCAGACCACCTCGACAAAGCTCGCCGCGCTCAACAACAGCTGCGCAGCCTTCGAGTACGACGTAGATCCCTCCGGCCAGACCATCTCAAAGATGTGGGAATGGAAGTAACGGCGTTCAGCGCGGTTTCGCTCGAGCGTTGCGGCGGGAGAAACACAAATTACCTTCCTCCCAACTTCGGCTCCGGTGTGCGCTCGATGCGGTGACGTCGAGCGCGCACCACACTCACCACGCCAAACCACAAATCAGCTAGCAACACCAACGCCCACACGACGACCGCCGGCACCAGTGCAGCCCCGCCATGCAACTTCCCCACGAGAACAATCCCGATCCACGCCAGCGGAATCAGCAGCACACCGCAAACCAGCGCCTTCACAGAATGACTCGGCATAGCGTCACCTCCTTAATCGGACGCACCATCCCGCGTACTCGGACTTATCTACTTGGACGTAGCGACATCGACTGGCGCGCCCGAGCCATCCTGCTATCCTTATCTCTACTCACCCCCGCGGAGGGATGTGTGAGTGGTTGAAACAGGCGGTCTTGAAAACCGCTTTGCCCTAACGGGCAACGGGGGTTCGAATCCCTCTCCCTCCGCCACTCATTCCCACTAATTGAACCGTCCCGAACGGCTGAAGGAAGCGATTTCTTGGTCCAGATCAAGCCTTTCATGGGAGATATCGATACTGCCTATGCTAGTTGACAGCATCGGTCAATTGCTTCCATAACGAGATCGATTCTTCCGTAAAGCTCGCGGTCGGATGCAGTTGACAGGATCGTCCGCGGCACTAAAACGGCCTCGGGCGAGCGTCCGCAAGTTTAGGTGTATACTCCGGCCACCCGAAAAAGCGAGCCGATCATTCACGTGTGAAGAGTTGGTCTATCGGGATCTAATATCGTGAGCCTGCCGGTTCTCCGGCCCCTTCGGCTGGGTTCATAGTCAGTGAAGGTGTGATGAAGCAGACCTTTGCTATTGGCATCGGAGGAGCAGCCGGCCAGGGAGTCGCCACTCCCGGGGATATTTTCGCCAAGATATTCAGTCGGCGCGGCCTCCATCTCAACGCCTACAACGCATATCAGTCCATCATTCGTGGTGGCCACACTTTTCTGACTGTTCGGACTGGTCCCGATAAAGTCACCAATATGGGTGACCGGATCGACCTGTTCATCCCTCTCAACCAGGACGCGATGGATCGCCATCTCGGCCTGCTTGCAGCCGGCTCTTCCTGTATCTACAACTCCGATACGATCAAGCCCGGCGTTGCCGCAGACGGCGTACAGATGTGCCCGCTCCCAGTTTCTGAGCTGGCCGACATCACGCGAAACAAGGTTGCGCAAAATACACTTGCGATCGGCGCCGGCCTCAACATGATGGGTATCGGGTTCTCTTCTCTGGAAGAGGTTCTCGGCGAGCAGTTCAAGAAAAAGGGCGATGCTGTCATTTCAGAAAACGTCGCGGTGGCACGCGCTGGCTATGATTACGCTGCCGCGCACTTCACTGCTTTCCCGAACCCGATTCCCAGAACCGAGAATCGTTATGCCATCTTGAGCGGCAATATGGCCATGGCCATGGGGGGCGCGGCAGCCGGAGTTAAATTTT
This sequence comes from Acidobacteriaceae bacterium, assembly GCA_035944135.1. Lineage (NCBI taxonomy): Bacteria > Pseudomonadati > Acidobacteriota > Terriglobia > Terriglobales > Acidobacteriaceae > Acidobacteriaceae bacterium. The sequence goes on along the minus strand of DASZBM010000002.1, from coordinate 469,770 downwards.
ATTGTGCTTATCCCATGAGTCCTTCCACTGGAGTTCTTCATTGGATGGCTGCACACGCTCGCGAGGCCGGCATCATGGTCCGCCAGGTCGAGGATGAGATCGGCGTCATCAACATGGCGATAGGGGCCGCACACGCTGGGGTCCGCGCCATGTGCGCAACCTCAGGTGGCGGGTTTGCCCTCATGAGCGAGGGTCTCGGCATGTCCGCCATGATGGAGACCCCGGTTGTGGTGATCAATTGCCAGCGAGCCGGCCCGTCTACCGGCGTCCCTACTAAAACGGAGCAGGGCGATCTTTGGCAGATGCTCGGCGCGGCCTTTGGTGATTATCCCCGTGTGATCGCGGCTCCGCTGGACATTGGTGACTGCTTCAAACTGATTCCCGAAATCTTCAACATTGCCGATCGCTTTCAGTGCCCGGGCCTCGTTCTCTGCGACCTGCTGCTCTCGGAGGGCCGGCTTAGCGTCGATTCGAAAGAACTGGATTTCTACCCCTTCATTGACCGGGGAGAGCTTATTACTGCAGCCAATGGCAACGGTGCGGGCTCGGAAACCTCCGCACATGGCAATTACCTGCGATACAAGATCACGGATAGCGGAGTCTCGCCGCGCGCCATTCCCGGTGTGCCCGGCCATATCCACACGGCGGCCACGGATGAACACCAGGAAGACGGCGTCTTGATCAGCGATGAATTCACGAACCCGCTCAAGCGACGCGCCATGATGGAAAAGCGTATGCGCAAGGTGGCCGGGATCGAGTCCGCCGTTCCTCCGCCTACTCTGTCTGGGCTCCCGAAGGCGGACGTGACACTCATCGGCTGGGGTTCGACCAAGGGTGTGATCGAGGAAGCCTGCGAACTTCTCAGCGAGCAAGGCATCGTCGCCAACCAACTCCAGATCCGCTGGCTCGTTCCACTCCACGGCGAAGCGATCCTTCAAATCCTGAAAGACGCCCGTCACACGATCATCGTCGAGAACAACTACAGCGGACAGTTTGCCCGCTACCTGCGCAGCGAAACCAGCTTTGTGCCTGACGGCCACATCCGCAAATACGACGGAGAACCGTTTATGCCTCATCACATCGTCGAGGCCGTAAAGGAACAGCTCAGTGGGAAGACGAACCTCTCCGTTCCCACTCACGAAATCATGGTCTGAGGAGGAAGCACGTGGCGTCACTCGTAGAGAGTCCCCGCACACTAACGATCGCCGATACGAAAGGTAAAGCTGATCCGGACTGGTGCCCCGGCTGCGGCGATTACGGCGTCCTCGCCGCTCTTCAAAAAGCCTTGGTCGAGCTGCAGATTCCTCTGCACAACACCATCACCATCAGCGGCATCGGTTGTTCCTCGAACCTCCCCGGCTACATCAACACCTACGGCATGCACACGCTCCATGGCCGCTCTCTGGCTGTGGCCACGGGCGTGAAGCTCGCCAACCATGGGCTGACCGTGATCGTCACCGGCGGCGATGGAGATGGTTTCGGCATCGGCGGCAATCACTTCGTTCACACCATGCGCCGCAACGTCGATCTGCTTTACATCGTCATGGACAATCAAATTTACGGTCTAACCACCGGCCAGACTTCACCCACCAGCCGCCTCGGCATGAAGACCAAGAGCATGCCCTTCGGCAACATCGAACCCCCGATTAACCCGATTTCCCTGGCTCTCGCTGCGGGCTGTACCTTTGTCGCTCGTGGTTTTAGTGGCGAGCAGAAGCATCTTACCGAGCTCATAAAACTGGGGATTCAGCATCGAGGCTTTTCCTTGCTCGACGTCTTCAGTCCCTGCGTCACCTATAACCACGACAACACCTACCAATGGTTCCGTCCACGCGTGAAAAAGCTCGAGGACGACGCATCCTACGACGCCTCCGACTGGATCGCAGCGATGGAGAAATCTACACTGTGGGGCGAAGAAATTCCCATTGGCAAATTCTTCGAGCGCACCGACATTCCCCCGTTGCACACCGCTGAGCCGATCTTGAACCAAGGGCCTCTGATTAATCGGGACCCGCGAGTGTCCTCCGATGTTGCCCTATCGTTCATTCAGGAACTGATGTAGCGATGTGGCGCGCTTCTGGGCCAGAACTGACAAGTGAGGATGGTCAGTATCCCCAGCATCTCCGAAATAAACCGGCCTTGCGAGGGCTCGACTGGCGAACAAGGCTACTTTCGACAGTCACGGGAGCGACGATCATTAATATGCTGCGCTGCGAGACGGCGTAGCTTCTGGTGTGGGCCAGCTCAAGCAAACCATGCTGCCGAGTCACATTTCACCAAATTCCCAGATGTTTCGGGTTATTTTGCGGCTGCGCGACGCTGCAAGCGGTGCATTTCTCTTCAAAATTCCCTGATACTAGCGAAATTCCTCGCTGAGACGAGTTCGCGGTAGACTGCATCCACCGCCACTCGGCTCCCATCCTGATTTCCATGAGATGTCCCCACGCGCGACCCGCGCCGGCCCCAATCTCAAAGGATGGCAATGACATGCCCGAACCTACATGGAAACCTCACGAAAAAGACGGACAGCTGACGGCGCAGAGCGACAAAAACTAAGATCTCGGGACAAATTCGATTTCTCGAGAGGAGAACAAAATGCCACCAGCAGGAAAAGTCTTGGTACTAGTCTCGAGCGGTCGTGGCTTGCCCTTGAAAGATGGCAAGATCTACAAAGGCGCTGGCTACTATCTCAACGAGCTGACCGTTCCGGTTCGCGCCCTGATGAAGGAAGGCTACGAAATCACTTTTGCCAACCCCAAAGGCAACACGCCGCAAGTGGATGTGCATTCAGAGGTCGCCGATTTCTTCGGCGGCGACGCGGCCAAGCTCCAGGACTATATGCTATTTCGCGACGGCCTGACTGGACTTAGAGATCCAACCCGTATCGCGGATGTCATCGCATCCGGGCTGGATCAATACGACGCTGTCTTTGTCCCAGGCGGCCATGGTCCGATGATCGATGTTCTCGACGATCCCGACGCCGGCACCGTGATGAGGCACTTTCATAAAACATCCAAGCCGACCGCGTGCCTCTGCCACGGCCCCATCTCACTTCTCTCTGCTCTTCCGAATTCCAAGGAGTTTATTGCCGCGCTGAGTGCGGGCGATGCCGCTGGAGCGCACGCACAGGCTAAGGGTTGGATCTATTCCGGATATAAGATGACAATCTTTTCTACGCCGGAAGAACAGCAGCGGGAGCCGCTAGAGATTGGTGGCAAGGTTCTCTTCTACCCGGACTTTGCCTTGCAGACTGCGGGCGGTGATGTAAGTGTTCTCGCTCCATGGAAGAGCTACGTCCTTCAGGATCGCGAGTTGATCACAGGCCAGAACCCTTTCTCCGACGAAGCGCTTCTTAAACTTCTTCTACCCGCACTGAACAAGAGAAAAGCAGCCGCCTGAGATTGGTGGTGAGTCTCACTTCTAGCCGGACCTCGCATTGCGCGCCTGGCGCCCGACTCTCCCGTCGCGACCCAGGAGATGAAGGGAAAACAATCATCGATGAATCCCACGTTTTATCGCACAACACACGTCGACGGCCTGTCGATCCTTTATCGAGAGGCTGGGCCGAAAAATGCGGAAACGCTCCTTTTGCTGCACGGCCTCCCATCGTCGTCGCGGATGTTTGAGCCGCTTTTCGCAAGGTTGTCCGATCGCTATCACCTGGTGGCGCCTGATTATCCTGGCTTTGGACACAGCGATTGGCCGGACCCGAAGAAATTCGGGTACACCTTCGACCATCTGGCTGAGACCATGAACCATTTCACTGAGGCACTCGGACTTTCGCGCTATAGCCTCTACATGCAGGATTACGGTGGCCCCGTCGGCTTCCGCATGACGCTGCAGCACCAGGAGCGCACCGCGGCGCTGATCGTGCAGGACGCAGTCGCCCACAACGAAGGCCTGGGAGCAAATTGGAAAACGCGTCGGGCGTTCTGGACTGATCGCATCGCCAACGAGAGCGCGTTGCGCACCAATCTCTTGTCGCTCGAGGCCGCGCGAGCGCGACACGTCGGAAACGATCCCGACTCCGAGCGCCACGATCCCGACCTCTGGACCGACGAGTTTTATTTTCTGAGTCGGCCCGGGCAGGCCGAGATACAAAGCGATCTCTTCTACGACTACCGAACTAACGTTGACTCCTATCCGAAATGGCAGCAGTGGATGCGCGAAAGGCAACCGCGGCTGCTCGTGATCTGGGGTAAATACGAAACCTCGTTTGATCCGAGCGAGCCGGAAAGTTACCGCAAGGATGTTCCGAACGCCGAGGTCCACATTGTCGACGGCGGCCATTTCGCCCTGGACACTGCTGCCGATGAGATCGCTGCGCTGGTCAGCGCTTTCATGGGGTGAAATCGGCGAGGCCTATTCCGGCAAAGCGTACTGGCCATCAATGTGAAAGTGGCCGGTCGCGATTGGCGCGCCCGTATCCGGCTGTCCACCTCCGATGGTGATCGAATAATCGCCCTGAGCAATAATTGGATCGCCGTCTTCCGTAACCATGCCAAGGTCGCGCGGGTTGAGTTGGAAATGTAGCTTCTGGCTCGCCCCAGGCTCCAGATGAATCCGCCGGAATCCGCGGAGAGCAATCCGTGGAGATCCCTTGACCGATGGGAATTTGAGATAGAGCTGAACAACCTCGTCGCCGGCGAGACGGCCGCTATTGGTCACAGTCACGTCGGCGTCCACGGGCTGTCCCGCCGCGACCGGCGTCGTGGGGACGCTGAGATCGCTATAAGAGAACTTCGTGTAACTGAGTCCGTATCCGAAGGGATAGAGCGGCTTGCCTGTGAAGTAGCGATAGGTACGGTTCGCCATTCCGTAGTCTTCGAAGTTGGGCAGCTGGTCGACACCCTTGTAAAAGGTAACGGGCAGCCGGCCGGCGGGATTGTTTTTCCCGCTCAGGGTCTCGGCCACAGCCGCGCCGCCTTCTTCGCCGGGATACCACGCCTCGAGCACCGCATTGGCATGATCATTGATCCAGTTGACGGCGAGTGCGCTGCCGTTCATGAGCACGACTGCGAGCGGTTTGCCTGTGGCCGCGACAGCCTCAACGAGATCTTCCTCGGGCTGAGGCAGATCAATGCTGGTGCGGTCTCCGCCGAGGAATCCGGGCTCGCTCACGGGCATCTCTTCGCCCTCAAGCTGGCTGGTAATTCCCATTACTGCGATCACGGCATCGGCATTCTTCGCAGCCGCGATTGCTTCGGGTGAGACCGAATTGTCCACTTTCTCCCAGATGAGTTCAGCGTGGGCCTTTCCATTCTGTGTGCCGTAGATGATTTCGATCGCAGCCTTGCGACCTTTAATGAGGTGCACGCGACCCATCACCGGCTCAGGTTCGCGACCGCCGAATGACATCGCTACCTGCTTGCCATCGACAGCAATCCTGGCAAAACCCTGCGCGCGGACGCCCAGCAGGAAGTCACCTGACTCGCTCGGAGTAAGGAATCCAGACCACTGCACGCCGAAAGTTTTTCTGCCTGCGATTTCCTTCGGTAGATCGCCTTGTGTCAAGTTCACATTGGCTTCGGTGCGGGTGAGCAAGGGCTCGCTCTTCTCGTCGGGCCCTCTGCGGCCTTCGACGTACTCGGCCTTCACGCCGGGCTTCCCGTCCGGCGTCGTTAAGAGCGCGGCGGGGACCGCGGTTCCATCTGCGCGGAGGAACTGCGTCCCGGGAACGAAGGTGATAGTGGCGTTCGGAAACTCAGCATGAAGGCCCTCCAGCATCGACACGATATGTGTAGGTTGACCAGCATAGTTTCCGATGAGCGGCCGCGTCTGATCGGCGAGCGGACCGACAACGGTGATGCGCCGGACTTCCGGCTTGAGAGGAAGCATGCCGTCGTTCTTGAGCAGCACCATCGACTCATTGGCCAGCTTGCGAGCATGGGCGCGGTGCTCAGCGCTGTCGAGTTCCTTTTCATCGATCTTCGTGTAGGGGACGGTGTCCGGCGGGTCGAACATGCCTAGCTTGATGCGCGCGATGAAGAGGCGAATCAAAGCGGTATCCAGAGCGCTCTCAGGGAGGTAGCCCTGTTGAACGGCGTCGATGTAGGCCTTGTCGACAGGCTCGCCGAAGCGCGAGGTGAACGTGACGCATTCGTTGTCCATACCGCGGAGGACCGAAATGGCAGCACCCTGCGCCTGCGTTGGCCGATAGCGGTGGTTCGCCGCGACGTCCCTGACGGCATCGCAGTCGGAGACGACGTATCCCTGGAACCCCCACTTGCCGCGCAACTGATCTTGCAGAAGGTATTGATTGGCGCAGGCCGGTTGGCCGTTGATCGCGTTGTAAGCACACATCACCGAGCCTGCCTTGCCTTCAACTACAGCAGCGCGGAAGGCGGGCTCGTAGGTGTCGACCTCATCGTGCTTGCTAACGTCCACGTCGGCGAAGTGGCGTGTCGGCTCCGGTCCGCTGTGAACCGCGAAGTGCTTCGGAGTCGCGATCGCGAGGTAGTACTTGGGATCATTGCCCTGCAAGCCCGTCACGTAGGCCACGCCCATCCGGGCTGTGAGAAACGGGTCTTCCCCGTAAGTCTCCTGCCCTCGCCCCCAGCGCGGATCGCGGAAGATGTTGAGATTCGGCGACCAGAAATCGAGACCTCCCATGATGCCGGTGTGGCCTTCGCGCTGGTTCTGGACGTGCTTGATGCGGCCTTCGATGCCGATCTGCGCGGCCATCGTGTGAATGCCCGGCACGTCAAATGTGGCTGCGAGACCGACCGGCTCCGGATATTCCGTCACGCCGTCGTTGATGACGCCGTGGAGAGCTTCGCTCCACCATTGGTATGCCGGAATTTTCAGCCGCGGTACCGCAGCGGAGTTGTTCTGCATCTCCGATGCCTTCTCCGCAAGAGTCATGCGACCCACCAGATCGATCGCTCGCTGCTCTGGTGAAAGCTGCGGATTCATGTAGGGCAGATTCGCTGAATCCTGGGCAACTGCACGTTGCTGCATTCCGCTAAAGAACAGAATCCCCGTGCATGCGATGACTCGAACCAAAAGGGACATAGAACGGCTTCTCATTTATTTCTCCAGGATGGGTTGAGTCAGCTGATCGGCTATCGACAGCCTTCCGTAAAGCAAAGGTTCCTGCTAAAGAATGGCAGGACATGGTTCTGGAATCGATCGGCTATCGCACTGGAATGCGATTCGCCGCCTGCGAGGATCGTTACCGTTGCTGCTCCGCGAAGTAAGTTTTGTGAGTCTCATGCCACCTTCTCAGCCGGCGGGCTATTGACTGGGATAGGAGTAGATGTTGACACTGAAAGGGCGAACGGTGACGGTGCCTGGCAGGGCTCCAAGCTTTTGTTCTTCCACTTGAACCTCAGCCTTCGCTCCGAGCTTGATGGTTGCATCGATGGAGTCCGGAGCCATACGCCAAAGCTTTCCGGCGCTCGCGAGCGTTGCTCCGTGAATCGCAAGCTCGATGCTCTGCTCGGAGTTCGAAGGATTTAGGACGGCGATAGTGAGTGTCCGGCGATCTACGCTCAAAGCCGCGCTGACATCGAGTGGATACGTGTCGCTGCCAGGGTTCACGGCAGGCTGGTCCCCGCCGGCAGGAAACACCGGCTTGGGCTGCGGCGAATTGCCCATCACCTCGACGGGGATCTGGCCGAAGTGATCGCGGTACATTTTGAAGAGCAGGCCGGTGGGATTGAGGACGGCTTCCGTGCGGTTGGATGTGATGGTCGCAGTCGCAAAGGTCAGCGCCGCCATTGAGAAGACGTCCGAGTGACGGAACATCTCATGGAACGCCCATGCGTAAGCAAGTACGGTCTTGTAGGAGTTCCTGTCCCCGGAAAAATATGCCCACTCGTCAATCGCGATGGGAACAGGCTTTGCTTTGAGTGCGGGTATGAGCTTCAGATATTGCTCGTAATGCTCGTATTTGGCTCTGACCTGGACGGCCGCGGCTCGTTGGAACTCGATGAACGATAGCGGTGGGTCAATCGGCACCTTCTTCTCGAGCTTAATGTTGGTGTGCATTGTGCCGGACGCGTAGTAGTGTTCGCTGATCATGTCGATGTCGTTCAAGCAACAGAGAATCATCTGGCCGGTCCAGTCCGCGGAGGACAGGTAGTCCGGGACGTACTGTCCATTCATGCGCCGTGACTGGTCCGCTCCTTCCATGACGTCGGGCATGGCGCCCGGCGCAATGAGCGTGATCGCCGGATCGACCTTCTTCATCTCCTTGGCGAACATCTCGTACTTCAGCTCAAACTGCGGAAGTGCCATGGCGCCCATCTGATAGTCGCCCCAGGGCTCGTTGCCAATCCCCCAGAGTTTCACGTGGTAGCGCGCGGGATGCCCGTTCTGCGCGCGCCATTTGCCCATTGGCGTGCTGACGTCACCATTCGCATATTCGACCAATTCGCGCGCGGACCACGCATCGCCGAAACCGGCGTTCACCGTGATGTAGGGATCGACGCCGAGCAGACGGCAGAGCGTCAGGAACTCGTCTGTTCCGACGTCGTTGGGCTGAAGCGCGTGCCACACGGGATCGAAGATCGGGGGCCGCTTGTCAATGTCGCCCACACCATTACGCCACTCATATGCGGAGACAAAATTGCCGCCCGGAAAACGCAGCACGCCGAACCGCAACTGCTTCAGCGCCGCGATCACCTCGGGACGGAATCCCTCGATGTTATCCGCGGGCATCAGTGAAACCGCACCAACACGGAAGGAGCCCGTGCCCACTCCGGTGATCTCAAGCGTGGCGTCGTCGTTATCGGCTGACGCGGTGTAATGCAGGGGAAACTTTCGGTAGGCCGGCCTGAGCGTCCGGATCGTGACGGTCTGACGATCCGCTGCGCCTTTACCCCAGGCGAGCGTGACCTTTACCACCGCGCCCGCACTGCCCGCAAGCACGATGCGGCCGGTGTACGCTTTACCACGTCGAACAGTGATCCCGCCTTGACGGACGCCGTTTGGCTCGTTGCGCTCGAGCTTGATCAACGGCGCGTGATCGCCGGTATACGGACTCTTGGTCTCCATCATGACCATGCCGTCGGCGCCGATCGGAGACCACCATCGTGTTGGTATGTTTCGAAAGCGCGGGTTACCTGCCGCGTTCCCCATTGCCGGTGGAGGCGTGGGAGCAGCGGTCTGCACCGGATAGAAGAATTTACGGTCTGCCAGCATTTCAGACCACAGGCCGGAGTTGACGATTTCTCCGCCATGCTCCAAAAACATCCCGTAAAGATAGGGGGAGATCGTCGACCCCGTTCTGGACACATCGACTATGGCGCGGACCGTGGGAGACTGAGCCGGTGCTCCGTCGGTCAAGAGCAACAAACACAGCAGCAACAATCCTGACTGGAACAGGCGACGCTTCAGGGCCTCAGGCTTTCTGAACGGACGTGTAATTTGCACAGCGCAAATATATCCGCCGGCGGCGGCGGAGCACAACCGAGAAATCGTGCCGTGAATCTTTATCCGGCGAGCTGAGTATCACTCATCGGGAGCGCCTAGAGGCAAATTCGATCCCGCTCTGCCCGGGATACTATCGCGTGTTGGATTTTCAGGTTTATTTCGCCATGGCTAATTGCGACAACAGCCACCTCAGATGGAGGGCTTGTTCCGAGGTCAACTCCGCATTCCGCACCGATCTCAAGACGCCCCGCGCTGAAACCGACGAAGCGCCCATGCCTGAATAAACGGCTCCGTCGGCTGGCTCAATTCGGCTCCCTTAAGCCGTAAGTGGTACTGGTTAATTTCTTGACTTACACCTGCATCAACTCTCTGCGGCCCTTGCCCCGATTTCACGTTTGGCTATTTCCTCACAGTTATTTCCGCCTTTGGGCAGCCTTCTTCGTAATCTTCTTTACGGGCTTTTTCACCGCTTTCTTAGCCGGCGTCTTCTTGGCGGGCGTCTTCTTAGCTGCGGCTGCTTTGACAGGCTTCTTCGTCGCGGTTGCCTTCTTACTCGCTGTCTTCGTGGCGGCTTTCTTGACAACCTTCGCGGTGGCTGCCTTCTTTGCAGGCGCCTTCTTGGTACTCCGTTTGACGGGAGCTTTCTTCGCAGGTGTCTTTTTCAAAACGTCTGTCACCGTGGTCACCGCTGCACCGACGGCCGTTTTGACCGCACCGGCCACATCTTCTGCCATCGCAATTCCGTAGCCAACAGCCTCACCAGCCTTTTCTACTATCGTTTTCTCAGCCATTCTCGAATCCCTCACGGTTCTGTGTTTACACGCAGTTACGAATTGTAGAGGCGCATCGATGAATAATCCCAAATCTTTCGCATCAGATTCTTGGATTTCTAAGGTGTCTGACAGACTCGAGCACCATTAATCCCTGACGAGACGCCAACTCCGCAGGGGCGGATCTAAGGTCTCATAGCCTGTCCACAGTTCCTCTCTCATGACCTACTTTCCTCAGTTTTCGCCGGATCGGGAAGCAATAGCCCGTGGAGCGGCTTTACCTCGCTCCGCAAGCCCTCCCCTCGGCATTCTGAGCGGTCTCCCGCACGCCCTCGGAAAACCGCGAATACAATCTGCGTAACAGAACCTAAGGAGATCTTTCTATGAGGACCACGGGAAGGGTCGGGCCTGAAGATTTCTCCGCCGGTGACCGCATTAGCCTGACCTTCGCCGACGCTCCTGAGAAGCAGATAACCGCCACCGTGCAACGCCAGGTATCCGATCGACAGGAAGGTCTCGCGCCCGAGATCGAGCAGTACGTCGATTACTGGCTCGAAATCAATTGTGCAGGAGACGACGCCGAAAAGACCCGCTATGTCGCCCAATTGACCACCGGCCGCTATTGGAGTGATGGCCGCTACGTCACGATCCGCAAGATATAACTTACTGACAAGCCTGGCGATCTCTTATCTCGTTGCCGGGCCGCTGACGAACCGGCTTCCCGCCTCAAAGAAACGCAGCGGCCGGTCCACCCCACGCGTGATGCCGATCCGCACACTCGTGTTGATCTGCGCTACTTTCCGAATCGCGCTCCCAAGCCAGAGCGGACCATCGGCGCACAGGTCAACTCCATCCAGGCTTGGGCCAACGTCCAACGCAGCCGCAAGCCGTCCCGGCCCACGCGCCAGATCCCTTAACTTGTCGGTTCCGCGAAACCGTTCCATCAGTTCGATTCCCTCCAACGGCTCAAGCGCCCGCAACAGCACTCCCGCTCCCACCCCCGGCTCTTCGGACGTCACGTTGAGCATGTACGACGTCCCATAGATGAAGTACACATGAGCAAAACCCGTTCCCAGGAAGAGCGATCGATTGCTGGCCGTCTGTCCGCGATAAGCCCGCCCGCTCGAATCGCCCGGCGGGTAAGCTTCAGTCTCAACAATTCGTCCGCTGATCCTGCCTCGCTCGGCCTCGCGCACAACCGTCTTCCCGATCAGATATCTCGCCAGCTCGGCAGTACGAGTCGGCAAGCTCGCCCGTGGCAACCGTCTGACCCCGCGAGAAAGCTGAGACGCAGATTGCATTGGCACACCCTTATTCCTACATCTTCTCTCTCACCAGTGATCCGATTGGGTGCTGCTTATATATTCCAAACAAAGCCAGGCTAACGTTGCCCGGATTGACCGACTCGACTAATGTAAGTTTCGGAGCGGCGGAACACCGCGGCGAAAAACACGGTAAAAGTGGAAAGTGTCCTCAGTAAACTAAATGACCATTAAGAGTGGTAAAGGTCTACTTTGCCTAATCCTGCTGGGCGGGTCGGTCTGTTCCGCCGCGGGCCAACAAAGGAAAGATCCCGTAGATTATGTCTCTCCGAATATTGGAGGGATCGGGCAACTGCTGACTGCGACGATTCCATATGTGCAGTACCCGCATGGAATGGCCCGGCTTTATCCAATTACCACACCTGGCATCACTGATCGCTATCTGGCGGACAAAATCTATGGCTTTCCCGCGGGGCCGGCGGTGCTGATGGCGTCGACAGGAGAGACCGGCACGTCGCCGGCAACCTACGCCTCCGACTTCGATCATGACTTTGAAACTGCGACACCGTATTACTACGAAGCGGATTTGACGACCTGGAAGATCAAGGCCGAAGTTACCGTTACTCCTGAAGCCGGCTATTACCGATTCACATTTCCGGCCAGTCCACATGCGCACCTGGTTCTGAGTCTCGGAAAAGATGCGGAAGTTGCCATCGCAGGCGATCATGCAGTGAGCGGCAGCCAGCAAATCAATGGGAATATCACCCGAACGGCAGGGCCCAACGGCGAAACCCGGCAATATTTCTATGCCGAATTCTCGCGCCCGACAGGGGCCTCGCAAACATGGAGTCGCGGTGTCTTGACGCGAGGCCAGCGCCAGTCTGGTGATGAACTGGGGTGGGTTACGAACTTCTCCTCTACGTCGGGTGAGGTGATAGAGGTCAAAGTTGGTTTCTCGTATATAAGCGTCGAGCAGGCGCGCCGGAATCTTGAGCGCGAGATTCCTGTCAGCGACTTCGACCGCGTAAAGACGAGTGCACGCGCGGCATGGAACACCGCTCTTTCCAGCATTCAAATCGAAGGCGGGACCGAGCGTCAGCGGACCATCTTCTACACCGGTCTCTATCGCTCGCTCTGCCGCATGACGGACATCACCGAGGACGGCCGGTACTTCAGCGGCTTTGACCACCAAGTACATAACGCGGAGGGTCACGACTTCTATGTCGATGATGGTCTTTGGGACACATACCGCTCGCTCCATCCGCTGCAGCTATTAATCGAGCCCGAGCGACAGGAAGACATGATCCGCTCCTACATACGCATGTATGACCAAAGCGGATGGATGCCTTCGTTTCCCTCAGTGGCCGGCGAGCAGCCGGTAATGATTGGGCATCACGTCGCGAGCTTCATTCTCGATGCTTACCAGAAAGGCTATCGCGATTTCGACGTTCAACGGGCCTACGAGGCGATGCGCAAGAACGCCACACAGGCGACGATGCTTCCATGGAGCCGATCCACGTTAACGAGCCTCGACAAAGTCTACTTCGACCGCGGTTTCTTCCCGGCATTGGCGCATGGTCAGAGTGAGACCGTGCCTCAAGTGACTGGCGAGCGCAGGCAGGCAGTCTCGGTAACGATTGAAAATAGCTACGATGATTGGTGCCTCGCGCAGCTCGCGAAAGCGTTGGGCAAAGTACAGGATGCGTCGTATTTCACGCAGCTTGCGCACAACTATCGCAACGTCTACAACCCCGCCATCGGCTTTATGGCTCCGAAGAGTGCCGATGGGAAGTGGGTAGAGCCGTTTGATCCCAAGCTGGGGGGCGGACAAGGCGGCCGCGATTACTTCACCGAAGTCAATTCATGGCTCTACACATTCGGCGTCCAGCACGATGTGGCCGGTCTAATCGATCTCATGGGCGGACGTGACAAGTTTAACGCCAAGCTCGACCAGCTCTTCGTAGAGCAATATGGAACCTCAAAATTCGCATTCCTGGGCCAGTTTCCCGACGCAACGGGCTTGATTGGACAGTATGCACAAGGCAATGAGCCAAGCTTTCACATCGCGTACCTCTACGACTTCTCCGGGCAACCGTGGAAAACGCAGCGGCGCGTGAGACAAATCATGGACGTGTGGTACGGCGATGGGCCGCTGGGCATCCCAGGAGACGACGACGGCGGCGCTACTTCCTCGTGGTATGTCCTCAGCGCCTTGGGCTTCTATCCCGTATGCCCTGGCAGCCCCATCTACGAGATCGGCAGCCCGATTTTTGATAAGGCCGTGATGCGCCTAGGCAATGGCAAAGAATTCACGATCATTGCTACGCACGTTTCGGCACGCAACAAGTATATTCAGTCCGCTGAACTCAATGGCCAGCCTCTCGAACGACCCTGGTTCCGTCATTCCGATATTGCGAATGGCGGCACTTTGGTGCTGCAGATGGGAGACCAGCCGAACGAGAACTGGGGCAGTTCGCCCGAAGACGCGCCCCCATCGATGAGCTCGCAAAATTACAAAGAGGCGAGAGCGGAATAGGCTTTTGAGCGGCGCCGGTAAGGAAACCGTTTTGCTATACAATCATCTGCCATCCGCGGGTAGGGCGCTGTTCGGACGTCCTCCGCCTTGGGGGGGACGATGTCTGCTCCGGATGTTGTCTGGAAAAACGGGAAGTTCGGCCAAACGTCACGACGCGACTTCTGGTGGCTTTCTCCAGCCGCGGTACTGCTTGGCTTCGGTGCGTTTGTGATCTACGCCACCTGGGCGGCGTTCCAGAATAGTCACTACACCTTTGGCCCCTACATCTCGCCTTTCTATTCACCGGAGCTCTTCGGTTCTTCTCCGTTTGCTTTGTTTGGCCCGAAGCCACGCTGGTATCCGGGCTTCTTACCCTTCTCTCCAGCCTTCTTCATCCTGTGGATTCCCGGCCTGTTCCGCGTGACCTGTTACTACTACAGGGGCGCGTACTACAAGTCGTTCTGGGCGGATCCACCGGCCTGTGCAGTGGGCGAGCCCCGTAAAAGCTATTGGGGCGAACGAAGCTTTCCGCTCATTCTGCAGAACTATCATCGCTACTTCCTTAGGCTCTCCTACGTTGTCTGGGGCTTTCTGGTCTACGACGCGGTGCGATCGTTCTTCTTTCCTGATGGATTCGGGATCGGGATTGGAAGCCTCGTCCTTGTAGTGAACGTTGTGCTTCTTGCCGGATATATCTTCGGATGCCACGCGTTCCGCCACCTCATTGGAGGAACATTCGACAGCATCTCGGATCACCCCGTTCGCCACAAGCTCTACGATTGCGTAAGCTGCCTCAACGGCGCGCATAAGAAGTGGGCATGGGCAAGCCTGCTCTGGGTGGCATTCGCCGATATCTATGTCCGGCTATGTTCGATGGGAATCTGGCACGATTGGAGAATTCTCTAGATGCCGGAATTCCGTCGATTCTCCTACGATGTCCTAGTGATCGGGGCCGGCGGAGCAGGCCTGCGCGCCGCGATTGAAGCCGGCGCCAATGGCGCAACAGTTGGGGTCGTCTGCAAATCCCTGCTTGGCAAGGCGCATACGGTGATGGCTGAAGGCGGCATCGCCGCAGCACTGGCCAACGTCGACGATCGCGATAACTGGCGCGTTCATTTCGCCGATACGATGCGCGGCGGACAGTATCTCAACAACTGGCGCATGGCCGAACTCCACGCCAAAGAAGCGCCAGAGTGTGTACGCGAACTCGAAGCATGGGGCGCGCTTTTTGATCGCACGCCGGACGGCAGGATTCTCCAGCGAAACTTCGGCGGGCACAGGTATCCCAGGCTTGCCCATGTCGGCGATCGCACCGGTCTGGAGATGATACGCACGCTCCAGGACCACGGGATTCACACAGGAATCGAATTCCACATGGAGTGCACAGTTCTCAGCCTTCTGCTCGACGGAGGCCGAATTGCCGGAGCTTGTGGATACGATCGCGAAAAAGGTCGCTTCTACTTGTGGGAGGCCAAGGCCGTCGTGATCGCGACCGGTGGAATCGGACGTGCGTTCAAAGTGACGAGCAACAGCTGGGAGTATACGGGTGATGGTCTCGCACTCGCTTATCGCGCCGGAGCCGAACTCCAGGACATGGAGTTCGTTCAATTCCATCCGACCGGAATGGTCTGGCCTATCAGCGTGCGCGGAATTCTCGTTACAGAGGGTGTGCGCGGCGAAGGCGGTGTTCTGCGCAATAGCGAAGGCCGCCGGTTCATGTTCGACGACATTCCCGATCTCTACAAGGCGCAAACCGCAGACAGCGAAGAAGAAGGTTGGCGGTACACGCAAGGAGACAAAGATGCCCGGCGTCCTCCCGAACTGCTCACTAGAGATCACGTAGCACGTTGCATCAATCGTGAAGTCAAGGCGGGCCGCGGTTCTCCGCACGGCGGCGTCTTCCTCGATATCAGCTGGATCAAGGAGCGGCTGCCGAAGGCAGAAGAACATATCAAACGCAAGCTCCCCAGCATGTACCACCAATTCAAACAGCTCGCCGACCTTGACATCACCAAAGAGCCAATGGAGGTTGGCCCCACGACGCATTACATGATGGGTGGCATCCGCGTCGATGGCGAGACGCAGATGTCCACTGTGCCCGGACTTTTCGCCGCAGGCGAAGCTGCCGCAGGATTACATGGCGCAAATCGTCTGGGGGGCAATTCACTTTCTGATCTGCTCGTGTTCGGGCGTCGAGCCGGACGCTTCGCTGCAGCGTTCGCCAGCGAAAACGGAAAAGCGACGGTGGACGATGCGCAGATTCAATCCGTCGCAACAAAAGCCCTGGCATTCTTTGAACGCGGTCCGTCCGGTGAGAACCCATACCAGATTCAATACGATTTGCAGGAGACCATGCAGAACCTGGTTGGGATTGTTCGCATTGAAGAGGAAATGCAACAAGCACTCGCGGCGACCGCACAGTTGCACATGCGTGCGGAACAGATTGGTGTGCCCGGAAATCGCGAGTACAACAACGGGTGGCACACTGCCATCGATGTCGAAAACATGCTGGTTGTGTCGGAGGCAATTACGCGCGCCGCACTACTCCGCAAGGAAAGCCGCGGTGCGCAGTTCCGCGAAGATTTCCCCCAAAAGGATCCCGACTGGGGCAAGTTCAACATTGTCATCAAGCGCGATGCAGACGGCGAGATGCTCGTAGAAAAGCGCGCCGTCGCAGCGATGCCGGATGAATTGAAAGTAGTGATCGAGGAGATGAAATAGCAGGGGGAAACGAAACCGATGGCCACATCAGCGACATTTCGCATCTGGCGCGGAGATCCCGCAGGCGGCGTCTTTCAGGATTACCCCACCCAGGTCGAGGAGGGTATGGTCGTACTCGACGCCGTGCACCGAATCCAGGCGCAGCAAGCACCGGATATGGCAGTGCGATGGAACTGCAAGGCCGGTAAATGCGGCTCTTGTTCCGCCGAAATCAATGGCGTGCCCAAACTGATGTGTATGACGCGCCTCAGCGACATTAACCTGAATGCGCCGGTGATCCTGGAGCCGATGCATACGTTTCCTGTCATACGTGACCTGGCCACAAACGTCTCCTGGAACTTCCGCGCCAAGAAGTCGATCAAGCAATTCAAGCCACGTCCTCCGGACGCCCCCGATGGCACATGGCGAATTCAACAGGCAGACGTTGAACGCGTGCAGGAGTTTCGCAAATGCATCGAGTGTTTCCTCTGCCAGGACGTGTGCCACGTGCTGCGCGAGCACCACAAGGAAGATGAGTTTATCGGTCCGCGGCTGCTGGTATATGCCGCGGCGCTTGAAATGCATCCCCTTGACGTCGAAGACCGGGTAAGCGACTTGAGACATGCGCACAACATCGGCTATTGCAACATCACTACCTGCTGTAGGCAGGTGTGTCCGGAGTCGATCACAATCACCGAGAATGCCATCATTCCGCTGAAGGAGCGCGTTGTGGACCGTTACTTCGACCCGCTCAAGCGACTATTCCGCATTCTCTAAGTGCGCTACCTCGGCGGAGCATCCTGGCCATCAAAGGTCACAAGCTCCTCTTCTAATCCATCCCATTCATAGTCCGCACTCTGCAGCAACCGCACGCAGCGATTCCAGCGAAGAATGGCATCATCGTTTCCCGCGGGACGAATCTTCTCTGCCTCAGCAAAGGACCGCAATGCCTGGTCAAAAAGCGCGAGGAGAGAACGCGGCGGCTGGCCGGTCTTCAGCATCGCTTTCGCGCGCCGCTCGTACAGCAGCCCCGTGTAGTAGAGGCGCTCGTAAGGATCATTCAGATGCAGGAAAATATCTTTGGTTTCGTTGTAGCGATCGGAGCTGAGTCCGGCAAACTGATCCGTCAGCGCCAGCCCAAGCAAACGCAATGCGAGTTGATGCTGCGGTTCGATGGCGAGGATATCGCGGCAGATTGATTCTGCTTCTTCAGGTTCGTTGAGAGAGCGATAGAGTTCCGCTTTCGCGATGGCTTCGGCGATTCCAGCGGTCGAGATACGTTTCACTTCATATCCCATGGCTTGCCCTCCCAGGGAACGCCTTTTCTGCCACGACATTATGCTTCTTTCCTCGTGCATAGTCCAGAGGCATACTTCGCTGTAGACTGCATCCACCGCCACCTCGTCTCTCACACAATCTTCTGAGCGATCCCCGGACATCTCGGCAGCAGTCGCATCGAGTGCGGCAAGTCGTCACGCTCATGCTGCTATTTGCGGCAGGCGCGGTGAACTTCTTCGATCGCGCCTCCCTGAGCGTCGCAAACACCACAGTCCGCGCCGAGATGCACTGGAGCGCAACGCAGATGGGCTGGCTGCTCTCGGCCTTTTCGCTCGCGTACGGCTTCTCCCAACTTCCGCTGCTAGCGATTCTCGAACGCTTCGGCACTCGCCGCTCACTGGGCGCAGGGCTGGGCATCTGGTCCGCCGCTCAGATGCTGACCGGGCTCGTGCGCTCACTCGGTCCGTTCCTCGCGTTGCGCGTTCTTCTCGGTGCCGGCGAGGCGCCGTTCTATCCCTGCGGTGTGCATGTAGTACGAGAATGGTTCCCCGCCGAAATACGCGCGCGAGCCACGGCATTCCTCAACATGTCGTCAACAATAGCGATGGCCGCAGCCCCTCCGGCGCTGACGATCATCATGCTCCGGGTCGGATGGCGCTGGATGTTTGGCCTGTTGGGCGTCGCCGGTTTGCTGGTAGCCGCGGCCTGGATGGCCTGGTATGTCGAACGCGCGAATTTAACTTCTCATCGCCTACTAACGCCCGCCCCCAAAAATCCGAGCGCATGGCGCGTCCTGCTGCGCCATCGCACAATGTGGGGCATGATGCTCGGCTGGAGCGGCATCAACTACACCGTCTGGCTCTACACCGCGTGGGTTCCCGGCTACCTCGAATCAGCCCGCCATCTCGGCGTCGGAAAGAGCGGCTGGCTCGCAGCGATTCCCTTCTTATTCGGCGCGATGGGAATGGCGCTGAGCGGGTTGATGAGCGACTGGGTCGTACGCCGCGGAGCGCCACTGCCGAAGATACATCGCATCAACCTGGTCGTCGGGATGGTGCTCTCCGCGGCCGGCACTCTGATCGTCGGCCGCAGCCAAACCACTCCCATCGCAATCGCCGGCATCAGCGCGGCGCTATTCTTCGTGCACTTCGCAGGCACGTCGGGTTGGGGATACGCGCAGGCCATGGGCGCCGACAAATATACGGCTCCCATTGGCGCGCTGATGAACTTCGCCAGCTTCATCTTCGCCTCGGCAGCTCCGGTCGTTACCGGCTGGCTCCTCGATCGCACCCACTCCTTCACACTGTCGCTTGAGCTCTGCAGCGGCGTCATGCTGCTCGGCGCGCTGAGTTATGCCACATTGGCCCGGCCTCCGCGAGAAGGCACGCTGGCCGCCGGTCCCGAAGATCGCCTTTTGAATGCATGATAGAAACATCTTGTCGCAATCAATCAAACCTTCCGCTGCACGAGGTGATCCTTGGTCCGGATTCCGTCGTTGTCCCTTCTGCTGAGCTTTGTCCTCTGCACCGCCGCCTTCGCTCAGTCCTCAAAACCCTCACTCGCGACACCGGCCATCTCGCCTGACGGGCGCGAGATCGCCTTCGCCTCCGGCGGCGACATCTGGACCGTGCCCACGCAGGGTGGCGAAGCGCGCCTGCTCATCTCCAGCCCCGCCGACGAATCCCGCCCCCTGTACTCACCCGACGGCACAAAGCTTGCCTTCATCTCCACACGCACCGGCGGCGGCGACATCTACGTCCTCACACTCGCATCCGGTGCGCTCGAGCGCCTCACCTTCTCCGACTCGCCCAGTAACATCGACGGCTGGTCTCGCGACGGCCAATGGATCTATTTCACGTCCAACGTCACTGACGTCGCCGGTCAGGGAGACATCCTGCGCGTCCGCTCGACCGGCGGCACACCACTCGAGGTCTCGCGCGAGCGCTACCTCAACGAGTTCGAATCCGCACCTTCGCCGGACGGCAAAGAGATCGCACTCATCGCCAAGGGCATCTCGTCCTCGCAATGGTGGCGCAACGGCCACGCGCACATCGACGAGACCGAGCTCTGGCTCAAGCCGCTCCTCGCTCCCTCCAAAACCGACGCCGGATATCACCGCCTGCTCCCAGCCGACGCCAAGCATGCCTGGCCCATGTGGTCGCCCGACGGCGAAACCGTCTTCTATATGTCCGACAAGAGCGGTGCCGAAAACATCTGGAGCGCGGATGCCACAACCGGCGCCGAGCATCAGGTCACGCAGTTCACCAGCGGCCGCTGCCTCTGGCCCACCATCTCTTACGACGGCAAGACCATTGTCTTCGAGCGTCACTTCGCCATCTGGAAGCTCGACACTCACAGCGGCAAGGCAGCCGAAGTCGCAATTACTTTGCGCGGCGCGCCCAGCGGTGAAGGCGTCACTCACACCAACCTCACTCACTGGCGCGATCTCGCCATCTCGCCGGATGGCAACAAGCTCGCCGTTGTCGATCAGGGCGAAGTCTTTGCTACAGGCACAAAATCCGGCGGCGAAGCGCAGCGCCTGACCTACACCGACGCCGCGGAAAGCGACCCGCAGTGGTCACCCGATTCAACCAAAGTCGTCTACCGCTCCGAGCGCGACGGCGGCTCCAGCCTCTACCTGTACGACTTCGCCACGCAATCAGAGCACGCCCTCACTCACGGCCTCGACATCGACGCGGGCCCCATCTGGTCACCCGATGGCAAGAGCGTCGCCTTCATCCGCAATCGCAAGGAGCTGCACGTCCTCACGGTTGATGGTTTGAAGGATCACATCCTCGCCCACGGCGAGTTGGACAACGACACCATCGCATGGTCACCGGACTCTCACTGGGTCGTATACGTTCCCTCCGGCCCCGATGGCTTCAGCAATCTCTACGCCGTTCCCGCTGAGGGCGGCGCAGACGCCCGCCCTTTGACCTTCCTTGCAAACGGCGAGGCCGCATCGCGCATCGCCTGGTCGCCCGACGGCAAATACATCCTCTTCGACACCGCGCAGCGCAGCGAAACTCCACAGATCGCCCGCGTCGATCTCGTTCCGCATGTTCCCGCATTCCGCGAAGATCAATTCACCGAGCTCTTCCGCAAGCAGTCGATCCCCGGCGCGCCCGACATTCCCAACGAAACCGAACCCGCACCGCAGACGCCCCCAGAGACGACGCCCTCCACACGTCCGGCTCCCGATCAGTCTCCACAAACGCCGCCTGAAACAGCGCCCGCAAAGCCCGCACCCACAGGGCCCGCCGACCACGCCAACCATCATCCGCCAAAGAAGATCGAGCCCACACGAATTGTCTTCGAAGGCATTCGCAATCGCCTCACGCTGTTGCCCCTCAATCTCGAACTCCGTTCGCCGGTCATCAGCCCCGATGGAAAAACACTGGCCTTCGTCGCGACCGTCGCCGATCAGGTGAACATCTACACCTACTCACTCGATGAACTCTCGCGCGAGCCCGCAAGCCCGCGCCAACTCACCTCAACACCCGGCTTCAAATCCAACATCGCGTGGTCGCCGGACTCGCACACCATCTACTACATCGAAGGCCCCAGCCCTAACCCGAACGCAGCCAACGCCGGCAGCGACATGCCCTCTGGTGTCCGCGCCATTCCCATCGACACGCGTGTTCCTCGCCCCATCACCGTGACCGCGTCGATGGAAGTCGACTTCGACCGCCAGAAGCAGGTCGTCTTCGACGAAGCCTGGAACACACTCGACCATCGCTTCTTCCGCGCCGACTTCAACCATCACGACTGGAAGGCGCTCCGCGATGAATGGGAGCCATACATCACCGGAGCGCACACCGGTCCCGAGCTCCGCCGCGACATCAACCTCCTCATCGGCGAGCTCAACAGCTCACACTCCGGCATCAACAAAATCTCCCCGCCCGCCGTGCGCACCGGAAGACTCGGCCTGCGCTTCGAGCGCGAGCCCTTCGAAGACAAAGGCGAGCTCATCGTCCGCGAAGTCGTGCCCCTCGGCCCCGCCTCGCTCGAAGGCACCATCCACCCGGGCGACCGCCTGCTCGCCGTAGACGGCGCCACCATCACTCCACAAACCAACCTCGATTCCCTGCTCGAAGACAAGGTCAACAAGCGCGTCGTCCTCAGCGTAGAAACCGCCGGCAAAAAGCGCGACGCCATCGTGCGCCCCGTCACCCTGCAGGTTGAGGCCGGCCTGCTCTACAACTCCTGGGTCGAGGACCGCCGCGCTTACGTCGACCGCGTCTCCGGCGGCAAGCTCGGCTACGTGCACATCGCCGCCATGGGTGACCACGACCTCTCGCAGCTCTACGTTGACCTCGACGCGCAGAACGAAACAAAGCAGGGCGTCGTCATTGACGTCCGCAACAACAACGGCGGCTACGTCAACGGCCGCGTCATCGACGTCTTCGCCCGTCGCAACTATCTGCTGATGACTCCCCGCGACGGCGCCACCGTACCCAGCCGCCAGGCCCTCGGCCAGCGCGCGCTCGGCGTTCCCACCGTGCTCGTCACCAACGAGTCCACGCTCTCCGACGGCGAGGACTTCACCGAAGGCTACCGCGCGCTCGCACTCGGCAAAGTCGTCGGAACTCCCACCGCCGGCTGGATCATCTTCACCGGCGCCCAGCGCCTCATCGACGGCTCCAGCGTCCGCGTCCCCGGCGACCGCATCCGCGACATGCACGGCGACGACATGGAGATGCACCCTCGGCCCGTCGACGTCGAAGTTCTCCGCCCCTTAGGCGAAACCGAATCCGGAGAAGACGCCCAGCTGAAGAAAGCCGTCGAGACCCTCCTCGGCCAACTCAAATAACCGCGTCCTTACTGGATAATCCCGTGTGACAGCGCATAGCGCGTCAGCTCCGCCGTCGTGCGCAGACCGAGCTGATCCATAATCGCGTTGCGGTGAAACTCCACCGTCTTCGGCGAGATCTTCAGCGTCAGCGCCACTTCCTTCGTCGTCTTCCCTTCCGCCACCAGCTGCAGAACCTCCCGCTGCCTCGTCGTCAGTCCTGCACCGAACATCTCCGCCGGATTCACTCGCGACACTCGCGCACCCTTGTCGAAGCCGGCCTTCGGCGTCGCCAGCGGAGTCACATAGTATCTCCCTGAAATCGCCATCCTCGCCGCCAGCAGAAGCTCTGACGACGCCGACTGCTTCGCCACGTACCCCATCGCACCCGCGTCAAATGCCGCGCGAATGTACGCCGACTCCAACTGCTGCGTCACAAAAATGATCTTCGCCGGACATCCCGAGGCCTTAATCTGCCTCATGGCTTCGATCCCGTTGAGCTCGGGCATCGACACATCCATAATCACCATGTCCGGCTTCAACTGAACGGCCTTCTGGACCGTCTCGCGTCCGTTCTTTGCCGTCCCTGCAATCTCGTACTCTTTTGCCAGAATCGCGCACAGCGCCTCCAGCACCAGGACGTGATCGTCCGCAATGAGGATGCGCACCATGCCTATTCCAGTGGAACCACTACATTGATCGTCGTTCCTGCGCCAAGCTCGGAGTCGACAGCAAACGATCCCCCCGCGATTCGCGCGCGTTCCTGCATGCTGATCAGGCCCAGGCCATCCGGACTTTCTGCGGCGTCTGCATCGAAGCCCACACCGAAGTCCCTTACCGTAAGCTTCAAACTGTGATCCACGCTTTGAAGGCCCACCTTCACATGCGTCCTGCCTGCATGCTTCGCTACATTCCGCAGCGCCTCCTGCGTAATTCGATAGATCGCCGTGGAAGCCTCGTCCGGCATGCTCTTCGGGATGTTGCGCGAAGAAAACGTAGCGGGCATTCCCTCTCGCCGGTCAAACTCCTCCACTAATGCGCGGAGCGCAGCCGCCAGGCCAAGGTCCTTCAGCACCTTCGGGTGCAGCCGATGAGAAAGTTCGCGAACATCCGTATTCAGTCCTTGCAGTTCCGTCCTCGCCGACTGCAGCTTCTCCGAAAAGTCCGGCGAATCCACCGAAGCGCTCACGCCCGACAGCAGCATGTCCAGAAAACTCAGGCGTTGACTCACGTCGTCATGCAGCTCGCGTGCCACACGCTGGCGCTCCTCTTCCTGCACGTGAAACAAATGGCTCGTCAGCCCGCGTAACTGCTCTTTTGTCCGGTTCAGCGTAAAGGCTGCTCTTTCCATCTCGTATTCCAGCGCCTCTTTCTGCTTCGAGATCTCCAGCTCCGCCTCACGGCGCAGCGTAATGTCCTCCATCACCAGCAGAAGCACCTTCCTCCCGTTTGTTCGTACAACCTGCCCCTTCACCACCACGGTCTTCCTTCGTGCTGTCTGGGAATCATGCTCAAACTCGAGCGTTGCCGTTGGATCATCCAGCAGCCTTTGCAACTGCTCGCCCATCGACTCAATCCCCCACAACAGCTTCACAAGATCCGGAAGCGATCTTCCCTCCAGCTCATTCGCGTCCATCTGTGACAGCTCGCGAAACGCGTTGTTTGCTGTCTGGATGGCACAGTTCTCGTCCAGTACGACGATCGGCACGGGGACGCCTTCAACCACTGCGCTCGTGAAGTGATGAGCTTGCAGAAGATGCTGTTGGCTGCTGCGTAGCTGATCGACATCCAAAAAGACGACGACCAGGCCCTCGATCTTGTTTTCTGCCGTCCGGTACGGCCGAACCCGCAGCAGGTACCACCGCCCTTCCCTGTCCTGCACCTCCAGCTCGCGCGTTCCCAGCGTCTCCAGCACCTCGCGCAGGATCGGCTCCAAATCGTCGATGCTCAGTTGGAACCGTATCTCGCTGATCGACCGCCCTACGTCTGCGGATCGAACGCTCAGCAGCCGCTGCATCGGTGGCGTAAATAGCCGAATGTGAAGTTCGTTCGTGAGCATCAGCAACGGAATGTTCACGCTGTTCAGCAGGTTCGTCAGATCGTTCCCCGTCTGCATAAGAACATTGTTCCGCTGCAGTAGCTCTTCGTTGACCGTCTGCAGCTCCTCATTCGCGGACTGCAGCTCCTCCTTCGTCGTCTCCAGCTCCTCGTTTGTGCTCTGCAGTTCCTCGTTCGCGGATTGGATCTCCTCGTTTACAGACACCAGCTCCTGGTTCCGCGCATCGCGCTCTTCAACCAGTGACTGCAGGTGGAAGCGTGTCGAGGTCAGGTCCTGCCGCAGCTGCGCAATCAGACGCTCTTTTTCATCCGTTGTCAGGTTCGACGCAATCACCTGTTCATTCGGCTTAACCTGATCGGTCTGCTGCTCCGGCTGAAACAGGACCAGGAAGCAGCGCGGGCGCTCGATGGCGCTCGTTATCGGCAGAACCTCGATATGAATGGTCTGCTGGCCCTTCTCTTTGTCCATCAGGGTTGACGTCGCTGTGATCGGCACGTTCTCCCGTATGGCGCGCTGAACCGCGTTTCGCGCTTCGGTGGCGACGCCGTCCTTCAACACGCGAAGCAGGTTCCAGCTCACGCCACCGGGCGTCAGCTCCAGGTAAGGTGCCGTATGTCCGCGCGACTGCCGCACGTTCATCTCTTCATCGACGATCAATCCCGCCGGTCCGAAGCGCGCCAGCACAATTCGGTCCGCCGCGCGCTGCAGCTCAAGCTCAGGCCACAGGTTGCTCTCCGCCTGCAGATTCAGGCCGGTCGGACGCGGCACCCCCGGCAACTGCGATATCGCATAGCTGCGCGGCAGATCGGCGATGTGCGGCAGAGCCGCGCCGGACTTCATGTAGATCCTGTTTTTCCGGTCTACCGTGCTGAAGAGGTCGCTGTAATCTCTTAATCCCTCTGACATGCCCAGCAGCATGTACCCGCCGGGTTCCAGCGCATAGTGAAACGTGACCATGACCTGTCGCTGCAGCGCCTGGTCGAAATAGATCATCACGTTCCGGCAGCTCAGAATGTCGATGTGCGAGAACGGCGGGTCATTGCAAAGAATCTGTCTGGCGAAGATGCACGTGTCGCGCACACGTTTTGACACCTGGTATCCGCGCTCCACCTTCACAAAGAAGCGCCGCAGCCGCTCCTGCGAAATCTCGTCGGCCAGCGTCTCCGGATACACAGCCAGCCTGGCGGCATCGATCGACTGATCGCTCGCATCCGTGCCGAAGATCTGGAGAGGAATGTCCAGACTGTTCAACGACATGTATTCGATCAGCGTGATTGCCAGCGAATATGCCTCTTCCCCGGACGAGCACCCTGCGCACCATACGCGCACCGGGCTGTCCGCCGGTCGATCCCGCAGCAGTGCCGGGAACACATTCTGCCGCAGCGACTCCCAGAATCCGGAGTCCCGGAAAAAGCGTGTCACGCTGATGAGCAGGTCCTCCTGCAGCAACCGCAGCTCATCCGGACGAACCTGCAGAAATCTGAAATATTCCGCCAGACTCTCTTTGCGCAGCAGCACCAGGCGTCGGATCATCCGCCGGCGCAGCGTCTCCGGTTTGTACTGCCGCAAGTCCAGTCCCGAAACGCTCCGTAACAACTGCAGGATTTTCTGGAACGAATATTCGTCGGACGGTGGGACAACCCCACTCTCCAGCGACCGCAGCTCGGGGCGTGAAAACTGAGCCGCAAGCCTGCCGAGTTCCACTCCAAGCTCGGCCGGTGGAACCACCAGGTCCACATGATCGGCCGCGATCGAGCTCCGCGGCATCCCGGGCTGCGCTGCGCTTCCCGGGCTTTGTACCAGCGCAATCCCGCCCTCTCCTTTAATCGCCTTCAGGCCGGATGCACCGTCCGAATCCGCTCCCGAAAGCACAACCCCGATCGCATGATTCTTCTGGTCGGCCGCAAGAGAACGGAAGAAGGTGTCAATGACGTGCGGGCCGCGGCCCGAGGTCCGCTCCTCGACATAAAACGCCCCGGCTCGAAGCTGTAACCTCTGCTCCGGCTGCATTACATACAGATGGTTCGGCTCCGGCCTCTCACCGTGCACCACGGCTCTCACCGGGATCCGCGTATATCTCTCAAGAATCTCCGTCAGATAGCTCCTGTGATCCGGAGCCATATGGGTCACCAGGACAAAAGCCATTCCCGTGTCTGGGTTCAGATTCTCCAGAACCTCGCGGAACGCGGTCAGCCCTCCCGCCGAGGCCCCAAATCCCACAACCGGATACGGCAAAGCGGGCGCCTGGTTCGCCTGGCCGGTCGACTCAACTGAAAGATCTGGCAAGCTCGCGCCGAGCTCCGCCTCTGCGATTTCGCCAGGAGGTGTCTGATCGGACTCGCTGGCCTTCTCTTCCAGGGCCGCCGCCGCCGCCAGAGCCCCAGCCTCCGCCTGTGAATCGTCCGGAAGCTCTGTTTCGGGGGACATGAAATCCTCTCTGAGCGCCCTAAGAATACACCTTCAATCTCCTGCTTATAGGACCACGACCCGCCGTAATCCCGGCTCAATCGGCGTCCATTGACTTGACAAACCCGCACCGGGAATCAGGCCTCGCGCCCGCAGGACATCATGGTTCGAATATCGGACAAAACATCAAAGTCCAGACCTAAAGTCTCTTTTCTGAAGACTTTGCGCAAAAAGTACGGGGGGGGAGGTACCCCACCCAAATCCCAAAAATCGCCGCACGGTATCCTTTCATCAGGCAAAAAAGGAGCGAGTTGAAATGCAGAATGAGCAGTCCATTTCACCCGAAGAGATCAACAATTTAGTGGACCGCTTCTACGCAAAGGTGCAGCTCGATCCCGAAATCGGTCCCATCTTCAATGCCGCCGTCGACGACTGGCCCGCACATCTCAGCCTGCTCAAGGACTTCTGGTGCACCGTCC
Source organism: Acidobacteriaceae bacterium (assembly GCA_035944135.1). NCBI lineage: Bacteria > Pseudomonadati > Acidobacteriota > Terriglobia > Terriglobales > Acidobacteriaceae > Acidobacteriaceae bacterium. The sequence continues at coordinate 442,131 of DASZBM010000002.1, read as the reverse complement.
TGCTCACCGAGCGCCGCTACAAGGGCGACCCCCTCGCCAAGCACCTGGAGCTATCCCTCGCCCCCCAACACTTTGCCCGGTGGCTGGCCCTCTTCGAGGAGACCGCGCGCGAAGTAATGGAGCCCCACCACGCCGAGATCGTCGTCGCGAAATCCCACCGGATTGCCGCAAACTTCAAGGCTGCCATCGCCTACAAGCAAGGCGAAAAGCAGGCTCTTCCCATCTTCCGCGCACCTGTGCCCTCAAAGCACTAGCGCTCCGCAATCAGGATCCGCAGATCGCGTACGTTGTTTCCCGTAGGTCCGGTCACAATCGTGGCGCCAAGCTGCGCGAGAAGCGGATAACTGTCGAATCGGTCGAGAGCTTCCTTGATCTGCTGCTGCGCGCCACTCATCATGTGAGAGTCGACCACAGCCCCCGCCGCGGGACTGCTCCCATCAATCCCATCACTACCCGCGCTGAGCACAGCCGTTTGAGCGGGAATGGTGTCCAGCTTCGTAGCGCAATAGAGCGCGAACTGTTGATTGCGCCCCCCGATGCCCGCATTCTCGCCGACGCTGACGAGCACCTCGCCACCTGAAATCAGAGCCACGCGCGGGTACTCGGCGCTAAGATCGCGAAGCCGGTCCAGCAGGTAGTTGGCGGCTGCTCGGTATTCCCAGTCATCGCACATGTTATTGATCACGACGTGAAATCCGCGCCCGCGGCACGCGTTTGCAGCAGCGAGGAGCATCGTTTCCGTCGAGAGCAGGACGCGGAAATCCGCGCGCGCAAAGCACGCAGCCCCCGCCTTCGGCGTCTCAGCCAGCTCCGCGCTTTCCAGGAAGGAGCGAACGCGATCGGGCACCTTATCCCGCAACTCTGGCCTGCGCATGAGCTCGAAGCAGTCCTCACGGGTGGATGAGTCAGGCAGCGAAGGGCCCGATCCGATTACGTCTTCCCTGCCCTCGCGAACATCGGAGATGAGCAGCGTGCACTTCGTAGCGTCCGCCGCGGCCTCGGCGAGCCTGCCTCCCTTGACTGCAGAGAGATGCTTGCGAAGCGTGTTCATCCCGGCGATGGTCAAACCGGAGTTGACCAGTGCGCGATAAAACGCGGCGATTTCCTCGCCAGTGAGAGTTGCGTCAAGCGGCAGCTCCAACATTGCAGAGGCACCGCCACTGATCAGGAAGAGGACCAGATCGCGTGCGGTGGTGTTCTTCAGCGCCGTCAGGATGTACTGCGCCGCTTCGCGTGCACTCGCGTCGGGGAAAGGATGACTTCCCTGCCACCGGCGAATGGGGCAAGAGAATTCGCCCATCTCGTTTGGCCCAACCACAATCGCCTCGACCGAAATTTCGTTTCCTGCGAGTGCGCCGAGCAGTATCTCAGCGCATGGCACCCCAGCCTTTCCGATAGAGATGACAAGAACGCGATCGAAGTCCGCCAGGCGGTAGCGCAGGTCGGTGACGCGAAGCACACCTTGCCGGCAGCTTACCGCGCGAGCCAGAACCTTGCGGACATCGATCGCGTCGAGCGTCTCTTGAAAGATCGTGCGGAGCATCTCGCGCCGCGCGGCGCCGCTGTGCTGCGGGTCACGCGACTGCGCTAGCTCTTCCACCCCATGCCTGCCAACACGCGGCGCTCGTACGCGATGCTCTCAGTGACGCCGGGCATCGGATCGTCGCCGTGAATTTCATACTCGAGGTCGACGTAGCCGGGATAACGCATCTTTGCGAGCTCGGCGAAAATTTCGCGGACGGGCATGAGCCCGCGGCCGACGGCCACCTGCGATTCCTTGACGTTGCGCTCGGCAAGATCTTTCATGTGGACGTCATGCAGGCGCGGGCCTGCAGCGCGAATCGCGTCAACCGGGTCAACGCCGGCGCGCATCGTATGGCCGACATCGATGCAGCAGCCCATGCGAACGTCCATACCCTGCACCGCCTTGAGCACGTCGAGTGGTGACTTCCAGATTTTGTCTTCGGGTCCGTGATTGTGCACGCCAATCGCGATGTCGTATTCCTTGACGAAGCGCTCGATGCGAGGAAGTACCTGCGGGGCTGGGTCGCCCGCGACAATCACCTTCACGCCGGCACGCTTGGCGTATTCGAACTTCGAGCGGATGTCTTCGTCTTCGTCCTTGGGGAAGTAGACGGTGCCGACCGCGGTGGGAGTGATGCCCGCGGCCTTGTAGTCATCGAGCGCCTTCTGCTCGTCGGCGGCGGAGGTCGATGGCAGATGGTCCTTCACGTCCTTGAGGTTGATCGTGGAAATATTGAGCTGTTTGAGAAATCCGATGAGCTGGGCGCGATCGAAGCTTCGGAAGGTGTAGCTGCACATCCCAATGCGGACGGGCGGATTTCCCGCGGCCGCGCCGGGTTGTGCGGTTTTGGCGAATGCGCGCGGCACCGCGGCGGCTGCAGCCGCCATTGCAGTGAGCGAGAGGAAGGTGCGCCGTTCGAGTGAATTGGTCATCGGCGAAATCGTACCATCGCGGAACCCGATTCGTCCCAAGCGCAAACAATATGTTGCACAGGTTTGCTGAAGATTTCCCATCCCCTAAACTTGAACTGTGGCAGATTCTCTTCAATCACAGCTTGACGCTATCACCGCGCAGACGCGCACGCTTGTGCAGCCGGAACGGCTCGCCATTACCGAGCAGGCGATTCACGATCTGCTTGCGACCGGGATTGAATCGCGCATTCTTCCTGTCGGTGCGCAGGCGCCCTCGTTCACACTGCCCGATGCACTCACCGGCAAGCCGGTACGGTCAGCGGATTTGCTTGCGCTGGGGCCGGTGATCATCAACTTCTTTCGCGGACGTTGGTGTCCGTACTGTGTAACAGAGCTGGAAGCGTGGGAGGCTGCGTACCCGAAGGTGCGCGGACGCGGCGCGCTGCTGGTTGCGATCTCGCCGCAGTTGCCGCGCCAAAACGACTTCACGGTACAACAGCACTCGCTCACATTTCCGGTGCTGTCGGATGCCGGATGCCGTGTGGCCGAGATGTTTGGAGTGGCGTACACGGTGCCCGAAGTGATGCGGCAGCATCTGCGATCGATCATGATCAACATTCCGTTTGTTCATGGCGATCAGGGGGAGGCGACGTGGCGTCTGCCGGTTCCGGCGACGTTCGTGCTGAAGCCGAATGCAGATGGGCAGGCGACGATTGCGTTTGCAGAGGCACATGCAGACCACCGCGTGCGGCCGGATCCGACGGACGTGCTGGCGGCGCTGTAGATCACGCGGCCTTGTCGAGAAGGCTGCGCTGCTCGAGCAGGCGCAGGAGCGCGCCCTCGTCTTTGCGGAGAGCGTTGGACTGCTCGCCAATCTCTTCTTCGAGCTCGGCTTTGGCCTCTTCGACGGAGATGCCACCCAGATATGCCTCGAGCACGGCGGGGTGCACGTAGCACTTTCTGCAGATGGACGGCGTGTTGCCGAGCTTCGCGGCGACGGATTTGATTGCGGCGACAACGTTCTTCTTGGCCTGCGTCTGATTCTCGAATGCGTCCATGCCGCGGAGCAGATCGCAGGCAAGGACGGAGCCGGCCCAGGTGCGGAAGTCCTTCGCGGTGAAGTGCTGGCCGGTGATTTCGCGAAGATATTCGTTCACGTCGGACGAGTCGATGGCGTGGCGCTCGCCTGCTTCGTCGACGTACTGGAACAGCTCATAGCCGGGAAGATCTTCGCACTGCTTGACGATGCGTGCGAGCCGGCGGTCCTGCAGGCTGACGGTATGGTGGACCTTGCTCTTGCCCTGGAAGCTGAATGTAACCTGCGAGCCGTTGACCTCGACGTGCTTGTTGCGCAGCGTGGTGAGGCCGTAACTGCCATTTTCCTTGGCGTATTCCTGGTTGCCCACTCGGATGTGCGTCTGTTCCATGAGACTCACGATGGTGGCGAGCACCTTCTCGCGCGGAAGGTTCGGGAGCGCGAGGTCGTTCTTTACTCGCTCGCGAATTTGAGGAAGAGCCCGGGCGAACTGGACCATGCGTTCGTACTTGGTCTCGTCGCGGACTTCGCGCCAGCGGGGATGGTAACGGCTTTGCTTGCGGCCTCGGGCGTCGCGGCCGGTAGCCTGAAGATGGCCGTTGGGAATCGTGCAGATCCAAACGCCGGTCCACGCCGGCGGTATGACGAGAGAGCGGATGCGGGCGAGCGTCTGCTCGTCGTGAATGGTCGCTCCGCCCGGCGCCGTGTAACGAAACCCCTTGCCGCAGCGGATGCGGCGAATGCCCGGCTTCGCGTCTGTGACGTAGCGAAGCCCCGCCGCCTGCGCCGATTCTTTCGGATCAGGCGGCTCCGCCAGTGGGTCCACCCGTAACTGTGTCATTCGAGCCCGCGTGGTCACCTGCTCACCCGAGAAACCTGCATTGGCAACTTGGATGAGGATTTGGAGCTATGCGCTGCCCAACCTGCCACCGGAAGTGCATTTGCCTGCTATGCTTTCGGGGCCATGAAGAAGATTTTTTATCCCGCACTTCTTCTTTGCCTTACCGCGTGCAACGCTCCGGCACCGACCAATACAGCTCCACCGCCGACTACGCGGCACAGTAGGGCGGCGAGGCCGCAGGCTACAGGGCCGCAGAACTTCGACTATTACCTGCTGAATCTGTCCTGGTCACCGGAGTTCTGCTACTCGCATGCGAGCGCGCCAGAGTGCGCACACCATGCGAGCTTCGTGCTGCATGGATTGTGGCCGCAGAACACCGACGGCAGCTATCCGCAGAACTGCAGCAATGCGCCGGGGCCAGCGGACCCTGCGCAATATAGCGATATTTATCCGGACCCGGGTCTGCTGCAGCATGAGTGGGAGACGCATGGAACGTGCTCAGGGCTTTCGGCAGACGATTTCTTCACGACGGCGCGTGCGGCGTTCCAGTCGTTCACGGCGCCTCCGAAACTGGCTCAGCTCAACGCGCAGATCTCGATGCCGCCGGATCAGATTCTTTCGCTGGTGCAGCAGAGCAATCCATCGATTCCGGCGAGCAGCCTGGTGCTCAGTTGCGGGAATAACTTTCTGACGGCTGTCGAGGTCTGCCTGGACAAGCAGCTCCACGCGATCGCGTGCGGGCCAGTGCGATCCTGCCGCGCGCGCACGGTGCGGATTCCACCACCGTAAAACGGCTTTATGCGTCGAGCCCCCTGGCGGTGTTCTAATGCAGGAGGCGCACCGACTTGCGCGGCACGAATTACGCACAACTCCCACTAATCCCAGAGGAGAAAACCGAGATGAGCGACGAATCCGTTTTTTTGACCGACCGTCCTGCATGGAAGGCTCTCCAAAGCCACGCAGACGCGATGCGCAACCAGACAATCAAGCAGCTCTTCGCCGATGACGCTAGTCGCGGCACCCGCCTGACTGCGGAAGGCTGCGGCCTGTTTCTTGATTACTCGAAGAACCGGATTACAGACGAGACGATCAAGCTGCTGATGCAATTGGCTGAAGAGTGCGGGCTACGTCAGCGCACCGAGGCGATGTTCACAGGACAGAAGATCAACATCACGGAGAACCGCGCGGTGCTTCATGTAGCGCTGCGTGCGCCCAAGTCGGAGCACATCAATGTTGATGGCGAAGACGTGGTTCCGGAGGTTCACAAGGTCCTCTTCAAGATGTCGGCCTTCGCGCACCAGGTGCGGTCCGGCCAGTGGCGCGGCCATACCGGCAAGCGCGTGAAGAATGTTGTGAACATCGGTATCGGAGGATCGGACCTGGGCCCGGTGATGGCCTACGAGGCGCTCAAGCACTACTCGGACCGGCATCTGAATTTCCGGTTTGTGTCCAACGTGGATGGGACGGATTTTGTCGAAGCGGTGCATGATCTGCATGCGGACGAGACGCTGTTTCTCGTCGCATCAAAGACGTTCACGACGCTGGAAACAATGACGAACGCGCACAGCGCGCGCGAGTGGGCGCTGAAGGGGCTCGGTGGCGACGAATCGGCGATCGCAAAACATTTTGTGGCGATCTCGACCAACGAGAAAGAGGTGAAGAAGTTCGGCATCGACCCGCAGAACATGTTCGGCTTCTGGGACTGGGTGGGCGGCCGCTACTCGATGGACTCGGCGATCGGACTGAGCACGATGATCGCGATCGGGCCGGAGAACTTCCGCGCAATGCTGAACGGCTTTCATCAGATGGACGAGCACTTTCGCACGACTCCATTTGAGAAGAATCTTCCCGCGCTGCTGGGCCTGCTCACGGTCTGGTACACGGAGTTCTTTGGCGCTGAGACGGTTGCAGTGCTGCCGTATGAACAGTATCTGAAGCGCTTCCCTGCTTACCTGCAGCAGCTCACAATGGAGTCGAACGGCAAGCATGTGACGCTCGACGGCAAAAAGGTGACGTACGAAACCGGCCCCATCTATTGGGGCGAGCCGGGCACGAACGGGCAGCACAGCTTCTATCAACTGATTCACCAGGGCACGCGGCTGATTCCCTGCGACTTCATCGGCTTCGCGCGCACGCTCAATCCGCTGGGGAAACATCACGATCTGCTGATGGCGAATGTGTTCGCGCAGGGCGAAGCGCTGGCCTTCGGCAAGACGGCCGAGCAGGTGAAGGCCGAGGGCGCGCCGGACTGGCTCGTGCCGCACAAGGTATTTGAAGGCAACCGACCGTCGAACACGATTCTGGCCGATGTGCTGACACCGGAGGTGCTGGGCCGGCTGGTCGCGCTGTACGAGCACTCGGTCTTCACGCAGGGCGTGATCTGGAACATCGATTCGTTCGACCAGTGGGGCGTTGAACTCGGCAAGGTGCTGGCGCAGCGGATCATCGGCGAACTGGAATCAGAGGACCAGCCGAAGCTGACGCACGACACCTCGACGAACAATCTGATCAACCGATACCGCGCACGCAAGTAGACGCGAAAAACAGGCAGGCAGAATGGGGCAGATCCCGCGATCTGCCCCATTCTCTTGCAGTCATGGCGGTGTGCGTTTATCGTTGAGATAGGACGGCTATCGTTCCGCCCCGATTGAAAGCCTATGAATACTGCTACGCTCTCCGCCCCTGCTCCTTCCACTGCAGCGACTCTCACGCCGAAGCCGAAGGTTACGCCCGCCGCTGCGCTTGAGGTCTATGCGGGTGATCCGAATTTCATGGCTTCGCTCGCGCGCGGCCTCGTAGTAATCCAGGCGTTCACGCCGCAGATGCCGCAGATGACGATCTCGCAGTTGAGTCTGCGCACGGGCCTGTCACGCGCAGCCGTCCGCCGTTGTCTTTACACACTGTGCAAGTTGGGCTTCGCTGGCGCGGACGAGGCGCAGCGCTATTCGCTGCGGCCTAAGATGCTGACGCTCGCAAACACCTACACCGCCACAAGCACACTGGCGAATGCTGCACAGCCAATCCTGGAGCGGATGTCCGCACAGCTCGGCGAGAGCTTCTCGGTGGCGACGCTGGACGGCGATGACATTGTCTATATTGCGCGGACTACGGTTACCCGCGTTATGTCGGTAGATCTGCATATTGGCTCGAGGCTGCCGGCCTTCTGCACAAGCATGGGGCGCGTGTTGCTCGCATATCTGCCGCAGGATCAGCTGGAGCAGTATCTGGCGCGCGTGCAGATGGTGCAGTACACGCCCAAGACGATTACATCCGTGGATAAGCTGCGACTGGCCCTGCGCAATGTTCGCCGAAATGGCTATGGCCTGTGCGATCAGGAGTACGAGGTCGGACTGCGCTCGCTGGCCGTTCCGGTGCAGGCGCCAAACGGCCGCGTCGTGGCGTGCGTGAACCTGAGCGGACATGCGCCGCGCATGCCGATGCTCGAGATGCAGACGCGGTTTCTTCCGCATCTACGCGCAGCGGCAGCCGAACTCAGCGTCTTTCTACGCTAATCATCATCATCCTTGTGCTTCGGATGCTTCTCGAGCAGCATCGCGGGCGGCGGCTGCGCGCCTTTTGCATCCTGCCAGAGAATCAGATTCAGCTTGTCCGCCGGTGCGCGGTCCGCATGCGTGAAGTCCATCTTCATGGACGCAGCTGCGCCAACGGCGTTCGACTTGTTGGCCGTGTAGATAAGGCCGTTGTCACGGTTTGAGTAGTCAGCGTCGAATGGCGGCTGATCGCCTGGCCCCATGAAGAGCGTTGAGATGAGAGACGCAAAGGCGTCGTTGTTATTCATCGGGGGGACACCCAGAAGAGTCTCCATGGTGCGAATGATGCTCACCGTCGAATAAAAGCGGCTGTCAACGACGGCGGGGTCGCCGGGCTTCGGATGCGGAGCGTATTTGCTGATGACCAATGCCGTGGAACGGTGGGCGTCCACGTGGTCGGCACCGTTCTGGGCGTCATCTTCGAGGATGAAAAACGCCGTGTCGTCCCAATAAGCTGAGTGCGAGATCGCATCGACTGCGATGCCGACCGCGAGATCGTTATCCGCAACAGAAGAGCGCGGTGTAGGTCCGCCGGGAGTTGTGCCGCCAGTGTGATCGTCGGGCAACCGCAGCAGAATATAATCCGGCATCGTGTCATGCCCTGCTGCACGGTCCTTTTTCCATTGCTCAAGATGGCGAAGGAAGACTGCGACGCGGATCTGATCCGGAATGCGCAGGTTGAAGTCAGGCGATTCCGGCGCGTAATGACCCACGAGCTCCGGCTTCGTGGCAATGTCCGCGGCAAGGCGCGGTATTGCCCACGGCCATAGATTTTTTCCGCCGCCCCATTCTGCGGGCAACGGTTCGCCTGGCTTAATGCTGGGCGAGGGACAGAGCGTCTCTCCGCCTGATGCAGCGCCCTGCTTGGGGTCCTGCGAACGAATCTCGCGAGCCCGCTCCACTGCTTTGCGGTCTCCGCAGAATATCGACGAAACATATTCCGCGAAGTGATAGACGGACTTGCCGTGGGAGGCGAAGTTGCTCCAGATGTAGCTGGTGGCCGGCTCATTCACGTCAGGAATGTGCTGCAGCAGCGGATATCCATCCGCGACCATGCCTTCGTAGTCGTAGGTGCGCTCTCTTCCGCGATAGTTGATCTGCCATGTCTTCTCGAGGTAATCGGTGCCGATCGCGGCAGTCGACCACACGTGACCTTCGCCGGAGACTTCGCCGGAGTCGAAGAAGTTATCGAGCACACCGAATTGCAAGGCCAGCTTGTGCTGATTTGGCGTAATTGTCTGTCCATACATCGTCAGCTTCGGATCGCCGTTACCGACAGGGCGGCCGTCCTTCTGGAGATCGCCGAGGATCTGATCGTAGGTGCGGTTCTCCTTGATGATGTAGATCACGTGCTTGATCGGACTGCCGCCGCCTGCGAATGTGATGGTCTCTTGCGCCGCTCGCATGCGATTGCTGTCGAGCACCGTTTCGGTGGACGCCTTCAGATTGGATTCGATTGCCTGATCCGACAACGATGCGAGCGAGCCATGGATCAGTGTGGGTGCATACGTGAAGCTGCCTTGCGGTGATCTCGCAGTCCCCGGATGCGCGGCGGCCGCTTGAGCCATGTTGTTTGGGCCTGTTCCCTTGCCTTTGTCGGTCGCAACGTAGAGCGTGCCGCCGGAAAATACAAGTGCAGTCGGCATCAACTCTGTCGGAACAAATCCGAGCGGCTGAGCCATGCCGCGTTGGTTGTCGATCGGCTTCGGGTGACGGGGGTCGATGACCGCAACGGCGTCAGAGCCCAGGTTTGCGGCATACAGCCGCGTTCCGTCGGCGTTTTCTGCAAGAGCATCCGGCTCAGCGCCGAAGTAACTCTGCCCCGGCAGGCGGGTATCGAAGTAGCCGGCAATCGACAGCTCGGGATGATGATGCCGATCACTGACGCGAACGGCTGCCACCGCGTCACGGTTCGCTAGCGCAACGTACAACATGCCGGCTCGCTCATCGAGCAGAAGAGCGCACGGATGCGATCCCGGAGCTGTGGGCGAGTGCGCCTTCATCAAGTCGATTCGACGAACGACCGTTCCGCGTTCCAGATCAAGCTCGTCGACCTCGCTGGCGTTCCACAGCGCGACGAAGGCACGCTTGCCATCACTGCTTACCGCAACAGCGATCGGATAAGTGGACGGAACGTAGGAACCGGAGCTGAGATCGAAGGTGTGCTCTATCGCTCCGGTGCGTGCATCAAGCACGACCACGCTATCGGAAAGGTTCTCGGCAACGAGCAGCCGCTCGTGCGCGCCGGGAATTACCGCGATTGCGGCCGGGAATGGAATGCCTTTTCGGCCGCCACCGGCCGCAAGCAACGCGGTCGTCTTGCCGGCGGCAAGTGGCACAAGGGGCAACTTCAACAGGCGCTCCGGCTTGAGAACACCCGCTGCGAAGCTGAATACGGCCACACCATTGCCGGTGGCGTGCAGAGCGCCTGGTTCCGGATTGGTTGAGGATGCAAGGCTCGCATAGACATGCGTTCCGTCGCCGCTGAACGCGAGTCCGGAGAAGAATGTCTGCAAGGCATGCAGTGACACACGCTCGTCGGGCACATCCTGCACGTCGCCGGTACTGGTGTTCAGCACGGAGAGTGATTGCATGTAATCGGACTCCACAGTCCCGTAGCCGGCATTGAGCGACACCACCCACTTGCCATCGGGCGACACCGCAAGCGAGATTGGCAGGCTGTTGACGCGGCGCGGATCGCCGGGCGCTGGTACAAACAATTGCTTGCTCGTCGGCAGATCAATCCGATCGGCCGAAGTCTGCTGTGCGTGGCACAGGCTCGGGGCAGCCATAACCGCAAAGCAGCCCAGAATGACCAGTTGAGGCACTTCTGCAACGAGTGTGTTACGTCGGAAGATCGGCATTACAAAAGTCTTACACAAGCTTCTTCACCCGACATGTATGGTCAATAAAGAAGTTCAAGAAGGGCTACGGCATTGATTACAACGGCAACACAAGAGCGCGAGCAAACGATCTCCCCTACCTCGGCTTCCGTCCTCGAATTTCCTCCCCTTTCCAGCGAAGCCGACCGGTTCGCATCGGTACGTGAGACCAGCCAGCGCCTGAAGCAGGATTTGCGGATGGGGCGCACCTATCAGCAAGGCCGCATCAACTGGATCACCAGCCTCTTCATGGGGGCGTTCCACGTTGGCGCGATCGCCGCGCTGTTCTTTTTCTCCTGGAAGAACCTCATCGTCGCCGCGGTCATGTACTTCTTCGCCATTAACGTTGGCATCGGCATGGCCTATCATCGCCTGCTGACGCATCGCGGATACAAGGTTCCGCGCTGGCTCGAGTACTTCCTCACCGCTTGCGGCACCATGGCGCTCGAGGGTGGACCAATCTTCTGGGTCGCGACGCACCGCGTCCACCACCAGAACTCTGATCACGAAGGCGATCCTCATACCCCGAACGAGGGCACGTGGTGGGCACACGCGGGCTGGATTCTTTCCGGGCGCGCACTGCATTCCGAGACCGCATTGCTCGGCCGATATGCTCCCGACCTCACGCGTGACCGCGTCCAGGTATGGCTGTCGAAGTATCACTGGCTTCCCCTGACGATCGCGGGCATTCTGCAAGTTGCGCTCGGCGCCGCACTCTCCCCCGGCCACCGCCTTATCGGCGCCTTCAGCATGTTGCTATGGGGCACGTTCCTTCGCACAACCCTCGGCCTGCATGCCACGTGGCTCGTCAACTCCGCCACGCACATGTTCGGATCGCGCCGCTTCGAAACGCGCGATGACTCGCGCAATAGCTGGTGGGTCGCGCTTCTCACCGGCGGCGAAGGCTGGCACAACAATCATCACGCCCACCCCGTCAGCGCACGGCACGGACTCGCGTGGTACGAGTTCGACGTGAACTACTACGGCATCTGGGTCATGGAGAAGCTCGGTCTCGCAAAGAGAGTGCAGATCGCGAAGTTCGATCCGAACAATCCGCGACCGGCTGGTGCATAGACCGATCAGTTTCAAGAAGGCCGCCCCCGGGCGGCCTTCTTCATCTTCAGTCCCCCGTGGAAGCGCCTGCCCGTATACTCCTGAGCAAGGATGAACCTCACACGCCGCCGCGGAGCCATCGCTTTCTTCATCACGCTGGGTGTTTGCCTCACGGCTCTGGCCATAGCGTTGAACGTTACGTGGGTGCACATCAACGGGCGCCGCATTGCCCTTGACGTACTTGGCGTGTTTCTCTTCGCGATCCTTATCGCCGGAGTGGTTCTCAACACAGTCTTTCTGGTTCGCGAGATCCGCCGCAACGAGCGCCAGGATTCGTTCCTCAATGCCGTGACTCACGAGCTGAAAACTCCCATCGCGAGCATCCGTCTATATCTGGACACGTTACAACGTCATCCCGGCGATGACTCGCAGCGCCAGCGCTTCTACACCACCATGCGCTCAGATACCGACCGTCTTCTCGCCACTGTGGAGCAGGTGCTGAAAGCCGGCGAACTTGGCCAGCGCGAGCGCGTGCAACAACGCAGTCGAATCGAGCTGAAGACGCTGGTTGCGGAATGCATCGGGATTACGCTCACGCGGCATCATCTTCCCGCTGAGGCAATTCAGATGGACGATGTCCCCGGCAATGTGAAGCTGTTCGTTCAAGCCAATCCGGAGGACCTGCGTACAGCGGTTCTGAATCTTCTGGATAATGCCGTGAAGTACTCACCGCAGGGCGTGCACGTCCGATGCCGGCTTATGATCGAGCACTATACTTGGGCGGTGCTCACGATCACCGACAGCGGCCTCGGCATCCCGGCGCATGATTTGCGCCGCATCTTCAAACGCTTCTATCGAGCGGCATCGAATGATCGCGTGAAGATTAAAGGCACAGGACTCGGGCTCTTCCTCGTTCGAACGATCGTGCGCCAACACGGAGGCGATGTGCGCGCTCTGAGTGAAGGTCCAGGCAAAGGTTCAACGATGGTCCTGAAGCTGCCGCTTTCGATCGGCAATTCGACCAGTTAGCGCGAGGCCCGCACCTGTCTTCGATAGAGGAACAAGATCATCGCTGCTGCGAGGCTGAATAACATCCACGTCGCGGGCTCGGAGGTCTTCGGAATGTCCGTGGGGGTCATCGGATCGATATTGAAGTTCATCCCGCTGTAAACATCGTCGAAATCAATCGATCCCGCAGAGTATGAGGCGTTGAACAGCAGTGACACCGGCGTGTTGTAGGGCACGATAAATGTCCCGGTCAGCGGGACACCAGCATTCAGATCACAGGTCTCGGTCACACCGGCGATGGTGATACTGCAAGGCCCGAACACTCCCCCGCCGCCCTCGCCGTATCTATAGGAATCAGCGGTCCAGATCACCGTGCCGTTCCCCGTACCGCCAGTCAGCACATAAGTTCCGTCAATCGTGAACGAGAGGTTCGCCTCGGCTATCGTCGACATACCGGGTTGCGCGGGGTTCTGGTACGAGGAGAGATTCACCTGCATCGACGCAGTCAGCGGAGTCACCGATGCATTCAGCTGAGCCTGGCCACCCGTTACGCTTGGCGAGACGCAGGCGAGCGAGATAGACGTTGAGCTCGACGAGCTCGATGAGCAGACACTGCTATTCAGGTTCTGATTACTGACGCTTCCGGAAACGATCTCATCCCCGTGTGCGCCGGCCGCTATCGCGATGCCAGCCAGCAAAACGGCCGCATTTATCGATCTCATAAGGTATTCCCAGTTCCACTCTAGTGATCACTGGGCTGACGACAATACGATGAATGGGGGATCGGGCGCGCGTTAGATGCATACCCGCAGAGGCAACCAAATCAACTAGATAGCTTGAGGATTTCGATGAATCGCCGGGCGGAAGCATTGGAGCGGGAGACCGGGATCGAACCGGCGACATTCAGCTTGGGAAGCTGACGTTCTGCCACTGAACTACTCCCGCTCAGTGCACTGATTATAAGCTACCGGCGTTGTCGCCTCATTGTCGAAGTTTCAGGTTGTCGGAATCGAAGGGGTGCTGCTGCGCTAGCGCATGGAGTCGAGAGCGCGATTGAGATCCAGCACATTCACCACAGGTTCTCCCAGGAGGCCGAACTGTCTTGGGACTACATGCTCCATTACTAGTTGGCGGATCGCTTCCTCGGATTTCCCGCGCTCGCGTGCGACGCGCTGGACCTGGTAAAGCGCCGCGGCGGGCGTGATATCAGGATCAAGACCAGATGCGGATGCGGTAACCAGATCGATGGGCACGGGGGCTCCGTTGTCCTCCTGTTTAACGCTCGCCTGGACGCGGTCGATGAGCGCTTTATTTGTCGGCGCCAGGTTTGATCCAGACGATGAGGACGCGTCGTAGCCTGTGCCAGCCGCCGATGGACGGCTATGGAAATACCGCGGCCCTGTGAAGGGCTGTCCAATCAGATCGGAGCCGACCACGTCTCCATTCTGAACGATGAGCTGTCCATTCGCGTTCGCGTGGAAAATGACCTGCGCAAGGCCTGTGATCAAAAACGGATAAACCAGGCCGAGAACAACCGCGGTGACAAGCGTGTAGAGACAAGCGGTCTTGATGTAGGTCTTCATGAGTTCCCCTCAGGCAAGATGCAGCGCCGTAATCAGCATGTCGATGGCCTTGATTCCGATGAACGGCACGATGATGCCGCCGAAACCATACACGAGCAAGTTGCGACGAAGCATGGCAGCGGCGGACATGGGTCGATAAGCGACGCCTCTCAGAGCGAGCGGAATGAGCGCGACAATGATTAGCGCATTGAAGATCACAGCGGATAGAACCGCGGATTGAGCGTTGTGAAGATGCATCACGTTCAACGCGTTGAGCACCGGAAAAACTCCAGCGAACATTGCCGGAATGATGGCAAAGTATTTCGCGACGTCGTTCGAGATGGAGAACGTCGTGAGCGCCCCGCGTGTCATAAGCAATTGCTTCCCGATTGCCACGATCTCGATGAGCTTGGTCGGATTGGAGTCGAGGTCGACCATGTTGCCGGCTTCTTTGGCCGCCTGCGTACCGGAATTCATGGCCACACCGACATCTGCCTGAGCGAGCGCGGGCGCGTCATTCGTGCCGTCACCCGTCATCGCTACCAGCTTGCCGTCCGCCTGCTCTCGCTTGATGAGATCCATCTTGTCTTTAGGTTTCGCTTCCGCAAGAAAGTCGTCGACACCGGCTTCGTAGGCAATCGCCGCGGCCGTAAGTGGGTTATCGCCCGTGATCATCACGGTGCGAATGCCCATGGCGCGGAGTTGGTCAAAACGCTCGCGCATACCACCCTTCACGATGTCTTTCAAATGAATGACACCGAGAGCTCGACCGTTCTCGGCCACCACCAGGGGTGTTCCACCGCTGCGTGCGATCTCTTCGACTGTACGGTGAACTTCCTCCGGCATCTGTGAACCGTGCTCTTCCAGATAAGCTCTGATCGCGTCGACTGAGCCTTTACGAATACTGCGGCCGTCCACTTCGATCCCGCTCATACGCGTCGTCGCGGAGAACGGAATGAACTTCGCATCGAGTTGGGCGAGTTCCCTGCCGCGCAGGTTGTACTGCTCCTTTGCAAGGATCACGATGGATCGTCCCTCCGGCGTCTCATCCGCCAACGAGGAGAATTGTGCGGCGTCGGCCAGCTCCTCTTTTGCAACCCCAGCCGCTGCCAAAAAATCCGAAGCCTGGCGATTTCCGAGGGTGATGGTGCCTGTCTTATCGAGCAGAAGCGTGTTCACATCGCCGGCCGCCTCAACTGCCCGGCCCGACGTGGCCAGCACGTTGTGTTGTACCAGGCGGTCCATCCCCGCGATTCCAATGGCCGAAAGCAAGCCTCCAATCGTTGTTGGGATCAGGCAGACGAGAAGCGAGATCAACACAAAGATTGTTTGGGGAGCACCGGAGTAGACGGCGAATGGCTGCAGCGTGACAACTGCCAGCAGGAAGATGATTGTTAACCCTGCAAGCAGAATGTTGAGTGCGATCTCGTTCGGTGTCTTCTGGCGTTCAGCACCTTCGACCAGCGCGATCATCCGATCCAGAAAGGTCTCGCCCGGGTTCGAAGTAATGCGGATGACGATCACATCTGAAAGCACGCGCGTTCCGCCGGTGACAGCCGAGCGGTCACCGCCGGCTTCACGAATGACGGGCGCGGACTCTCCGGTGATCGCGGATTCGTCTACCGAGGCGACACCTTCAATCACCTCGCCGTCGCCAGGAATCATCTGGCCTGCTCTGACCCGAACGACGTCCCCTGAACGCAGCATCGAACTCGGAATCTCTTCAATGGCATCTCGAACGACACGGTAGGCCGTGGTCTCCGACTTCGCTTGGCGCAAAGCGTCAGCCTGTGCTTTGCCGCGGCCTTCGGCCATGGCTTCGGCGAAGTTTGCGAAGAGCACAGTGAACCAGAGCCAAAGCGTGATCTGGAGGTTGAAGCCAAAGTGTCCGCGACGCGCAAGAGCATCGCTTATCAACAGCACCGATGTCAGGACACTGCCAACCTCCACCACGAACATTACGGGGTTTCGCATCATCGTGCGTGGGTTGAGCTTGGCAAGAGCGTCGATGAACGCGCGACGAACAATAGCGGCATCGAAAAGTGACCAACGTTTGGCTTGTGTGGCCATCAGCTTCCTTTCAGTCAGAAGACGTTGCCCGCACGCAGCAACAGGTGCTCCAGCACGGGACCAAGCGAGAGCGCGCAGAAAAAGGTTAGGGCCCCAACAATCAGGATGACTCCGATGAGCAACACGGTGAACAGCGGTGTCGTCACCGGGAATGTGCCCACAGAGGCAGGCGCAATTTTCTTTTGCACCAGGCTTCCAGCCAGGGCGAGCATCGGAATCGCCATCATGAACCTGCCGAAGAACATCGCCACGGCAAGCGAGTAGTTATACCAATGAGTGTTGGCGTTCAGGCCGGCGAACGCCGAGCCGTTGTTCCCTGTAGCGGAACTGTATGCGTACAGGATTTCGCTCAACCCGTGCGGCCCATGATTCGCGAGACTGCTCAAGCCGAGATTCGGCATCGACACCGTTACCGCGGCGAAGCTCAGGATGATCAGAGGGAAAATGAGCAGGTATAGCATGCTCATTTGCACGTCATAGGCTTCGATCTTCTTGCCCAGATATTCCGGCGTTCGTCCCACCATGAGGCCGGCGATGAACACGGAAACCACGACAAACATCAGCATGCCGTACAAACCCGCGCCGACGCCGCCGAAAACGATCTCCCCGAGCAGGATGTTGACCATGGGCACCATGCCACCAAGAGGCATGAAACTGTCATGCATGCCGTTCACGGCTCCGCAACTTGCATCTGTCGTAACCGTCGCGAACAGCGCAGAGTTTGCAATACCGAAGCGAACCTCTTTACCCTCCATATTGCCGCCGGCCTGCATCACGGACACGTGTTGGTCCACGCCGTGCAGCAGCGGATTGGGTTGTGACTCCGCCCAGTAGCATGTCGTCGTCCCCGCGAACCACAGCACCACCATCGCCGCGAGCACGGCCCAGCCATGCTTTGGCGAGCCCACCATTTGCCCCAGTGCGATTGCCAGGCCGGCAGGCAATAGGAAGATCGAGATCATCTGCAGCAGGTTGGAGAGCGGGGTGGGATTTTCAAACGGATGCGCGCTATTGGCATTGAAGAATCCACCACCGTTCGTGCCAAGCATCTTAATGGCTTCCTGCGACGCCACTGGTCCTTGCGCGATGGTTTGCGTCGTGACAAGTTGCGTCTTGCCGTCTGTCCCGGTCACCTTCTGGGGCTCGACCAGCTTCGCAGTATCGTAGGGCCGGAAGTTCTGCACCACGCCCTGCGATACAAGCGCAAGCGAAAAGACGATGGAGATGGGCAGCAGTACCCACAGCGTTCCGCGTGTAAGGTCCACCCAGAAGTTGCCGAGCGTCTTCATCTCCCGGCGTGCGATACCGCGAATGAACGCAACCGCGAGCGCCATCCCGACCGCGGCCGACCAGAAGTTGTGTGTAGTCAGCCCGAGCATCTGCGTCAGATAGCTCATAGTTGACTCAGGCGTATAGGCCTGCCAGTTGGTATTCGTCGTGAAGGAGATCGCAGTATTGAGCGCGAGCGCAGGCTCAACCGCCAGCTGGTGCTGCGGGTTCAGCGGCAGCAGATGCTGCAAACGTTCGACCGCATAGGTAAGCACCATTGTGGCGGCGCTGAAAACGAGCATGGCGATCGTGTACTCGGTCCACCGCATCTCGTGGTCCGGATGTACCCCCGTCAAGCGATACAGAAGGCGCTCGCAAGGTGCCATGATCGGATCGAGAAACGTCTTGCGCCGCTCGAACACACGTGTCATGTAGCCGCCCATGGGCTTGGCCAGCAGCAACACGGCGGCAATAAACACAAAGATTTGCAGCCAGCCATTCAGGGACATCAGAATTTCTCCGGACGCAACAGCGCATATACGAGATAAGCCAGTAGAGCCACCGAAATTGTGAGGAGCAACGCGTTCAGCATGGGGATCGCTTTCCCTTCAATCGTTCGCAACCGTTCACGTAAGCTGCGGACAGCACAAACATCGCCGATATAGCAAACATCGAAATGAGGTCAAACATGGTTACCATCTCCCGACGAAGAACATGCGCTTCAAAACTTCACTAGAATCGCCGCAGTCATACGGTTCTCCGATTTGCGAAGATCCGGACTCCAGCCTTCAACCTGCGACCCGGGAGCACCCTGGTTTCCATTTGGTGGAGTAATTCCACCTGGGCCCGCAAAGTACGGCACGTTTGCCGCGCGGTGGTTGTACTCCAACCGCCAGGTGATGTATTGGCTCGGCATGTAGTCGGCCGTGACGGAAGCGTCCCAGGCCTTGAACGGATCGCCAGGATTCTCCGTGAAGTATTGCGTACCCGATGCCGCGGTCGCGCCGTTGATCGGCGGCAGCAGCACAAGATACCGGCCAGGATTGTTGATGCGACCACCGCCGAGTGTCAGCCCGTACTGATCGTGTTTGAACCAGAATCGGTTGTACTCCATGAATCCCAGAAAACTCTGCTTGGGTCCTTGCACGGTGTTGCCATGACAACTCACGCCGCCGCCGCTTTCGCATCCGGCATCGCCCGTGAGACTTAACGCAGCCTTACTCAAGAGCCCGTACGGCCGGTCGAGATACTTGTACTCAATGCTGTCATCGGTGTGATAGCGAGTGCGACTGGATACGCCAAGAGCGTCCTCGCCGTAGCCATACTGATTGCCGATGAACTGAAACTTGTCGTTCGGTCTCCAGAGCAATTGACCGCCCAACCCGGGGCGATTGTTGAAGCGGCCGTACGACTGCCAGCCATTGATGAACCACGGCTCAATCTTCAGCTTCTCTGTCGGAAAATACTGGACGCGCGCGCCGGTGAAAAACCATGGCGTATTAGACGACACATACGATGGCTGATACGCCCAGTTATCAAACTGGTAGAACGAGAACAGACCCACATAGGAAAGAAAGATGCCGCCATCAACGTTGAGGCCGTGCTGCACGTTGAAGTGGTATCCGGCGTTTGCCTCAGAGACATAACGGTAGGCATCAGCCAGGTCCCACTGTCCGCGCGTCGGACTCGCGTCGTTACGAGGCGTGGCGGTTGAGTAAAGCCCAATCTGACTGAGTACCCGCGCGTGCACGTTATCGAGGTGGAAATCGCCACCGATGCCCAGATCGTCGAGCACTACTTCCTGCGCGCGAAATACCTCGCTGGAGCCGCCGATCGTGTCATCTGCAGGGTGCCGGAAATCGTACGTATAGCTCACGTCAGCGCGGATCTCCGGCGTGAAGAACTCCGTCGCATATGGCGTGTCCTTGGTGCGCGGATTGCCGTTCAACCACGTGAAGTCTGCGAACGCGAACGGCTCACTGTGACGACGATCAGGAGCAGGATGTGTCGCCGGCGCCTCCGTGTGCGCCGTCTGAACAGTTCCCTCTTCAGGCGCGCCTGCGGGCCGTGCAACCGACGCATCAGTACCGATGGGAAGAGACGGCGGTGGCGCGGACGCCTGCGTTCCTGTCGCCGCACTTTGACTCTTTAGCGCATTGAGTTGGCGCTGAAGAGAGTCAATCTCCCGCTGTAGCTGCTCGATACTGACCGGCGTTTGCTGCACTTCCGGCGCGCTCTGGGCCGACGCAACACATGCGGCGAAGATGAGAACAGAGGAGACGAAAAGTCTTACCGCGTGTTTCATACCGCTGTCCAGAGTGCGGCCAGCGATCGTATGAATTCCATTGAAAAGCCGTTAAGAAGCTATAGGAGTGTCGTCATCCGTTGCGTCTTGACCCGATGGAAGAAATCGGTATCCCACCCAAGGCTCGCTTTGGATGTAGCTGGGCTTGCCTGGATCGCGCTCGATCTTCTTGCGCAGATTCGCGATGAGCACGCGCAGGTAGTCGGGTTGCTCATCACCTGCGGGCCCCCAGATCGCTCGAAGCAGCACCTTGTGCGTAAGCACGCGTCCCGGAGATCGGGATAAGAACCAGAGAAGATCGAACTCCTTGGGCGTCAGGCGAACCGAATCACCGCGCAACAGCACCGAATGCGCATCGCGATCGATGACAAAGTCACCGGCCTCGATGCGGCTCTGCTGTTCCGCCGCGGATGGCAGCCGGCGCAGTTGCGCCCGAACACGAGCAAGCAGCTCAGGCATGCTGAACGGCTTTGTCAGGTAGTCATCCGCTCCTTCATCCAGCGCCTGTACCTTCATCCCGTCGCTGTCGCGCACGCTCAAAACGATGATCGGCGTCTGCGCGCCTCGTCGAATCGCCCGCGTCAGTTCAAGTCCATTCATCTCCGGCATGGCAAGGTCAGTAATCACGAGGTCCGGGTGATCCGCTGCGAGGCGGTCCAGCGCCTCGATGCCATTGGTCGCCACCGCAACCTCATATCCACTGCTCTGCAAAGACGCGCGGAGCATGCGCACAATCTGCCGCTCATCATCAACAACAAGAATCTTCGCTCCGTGAGATGGTTGCACGGTTAATGCTTCTCCTGCGTAACAATATGCAAGTCCACATGCGGGGCTTCGGACATGAACTTCTGGATAGCCAGATAATACAGATAGCTTCGAAGCCCACGCACTGCGGAACGTCCAACGATAGTCTGCGTAATGCGGTTCTCCCGCACGAAAGCCGCAGTAACACGGGCCGTGTCTGTGCCGGTCAGCGGAACAATGGCTGCGCCGAGATTCCTCGCGAACTGCAGGCTGGACTCCAGCGTTCGCTTGCGTTCTTCGTCTTCATCTCGGCCATCCTGAACGTGCAGGACATACAGTTCCGCATCGAGCGCCTGTGCGAGCTTGGCGCCGCGAGCGATCAAGTCTCTCGCCTGCCGGCTTGCGCTGATGCAGACTGCAACCTTCTCGGCCACCGCCCAATGTGGGCCGAGATTCTTCCTTCGCACGTAGTCGTCCAGATTGCGGTCTACTGCACGCGCTACGCGGTGCAGCGCCATTTCGCGCAGGGCGATGAGATTGCCGCGCCGGAAAAAGTTCGTAAGTGACCGTTCGACGCGCTCCATGGGATAAATATCACCCCGTCGCATCCTCGTCACGAGCGCTTCCGGCGTCAGGTCACTCATGACAATCTCGTCGGCGCGGTCAAGAACCCAATCGGGGACAGTCTCACGGACCGCGATGCCGGTCAACGATTGCACCTGTGGTGCGAGGCTTTCCACGTGCTGGATGTTCACCGTACTGAGAACGTCTATATCCTTCTCCAGCAACAGCAGAACATCTTCATAGCGTTTCGCATTGCGGCTGCCTTCGATGTTGGTGTGTGCAAGTTCGTCGATGAGCGCAACCTGCGGCATGCGCGCAAGGATCGCGTCTACATCCATCTCGCTGAACAGCGTTCCCTTGTAATTGATCTCCTTGCGCGGAACCTGCTCCAGCTTTGCGGCAAGCTCGGCCGTCACTGCTCGACCGTGTGTCTCCACGATCCCAATCACGACATCTTCTCCGCGGCTCCGGCGGCGAACTCCCTCGCTCAACATGCTGAACGTTTTACCGACGCCCGGCGCGTAGCCAAGGAAGACCTTGAAGCGTCCACGCTTCTTTTCAGCCTCCGCACTACTGAGAAGCCAGTCCTCGGCCGACTTTCTATTCGCCTCCACCCGTACAATCTCCTACGTGCACTCTCGCCGTTCGATTTCCGTTATACGCTGGCTGCTTGCCTTCGGCGCTCTGGCCGGAATTGTAGCCGTGTACCGGCGTTGGTTTCATGTCAACACCACTACCGTTGCGCTCACGTTGCTCCTGCTCATCCTCGTTCTCGCAGCGGAATGGGGCCTCAGATATGCAGTACTCATCTCCGTAGCAGCGACAATACTCTACAACTACTATTTCCTCCCCCCGATCGATACCTTCACGATCTCGGACCCTCAAAATTGGCTCGCACTGCTTGCCTTTCTGACAACCGCGATCATAGCCAGCCGATTGTCGCAACGCGCGCGCGACGAGGCCAGAGACGCAAAGCTTCGGCAACGCGAATTGGAAGTGCTGTTTCGTTTAAGCCGGGAGTTTCTTCAGCCAGAACATGCCGGAAGCCTGTGGGCAAACGTGCCTCATGCTGCTCTTGATGTCACGTCCGCCAGAACAGCCATGCTTTATCTTCTCGATGGAGATCGTCTCTATCAGGCCGGCGATACAGCTTCGGAGATCGAGCTGCCGCACCTCCACAACTTAGCTTCTACGTTATCGGATGTTCGCGACGACGTCTCCGAACTGGTTATCCCTATTAGGACTGGAGTCCGCCCGAAGGGCGTATTGGTGCTACGCGGAGCCTCGCTATCGAAAGCAACTGCACAGGCAATAGGAAGCCTCATCTCTATTTCGATGGAACGCGCTCAGGCTCTGGAGAGTATCGCGCACAACGAAGCAGCAAAAGAAAGCGAGCGGCTGAGGACCTTGATGATCGACTCCATCACGCATGAGCTGCGAACGCCGCTGACGTCGATAAAAGGAGCGGCCACCGCGCTCTTGGCAAACAGTGTCGAAAACGGGCAGCAATACGAGTTACTCAGCATCATTGATGAAGAGTGCGATCGCCTTAACAAGCTTGTCTCCGAGGCAGTGGAGATGGCCCAGCTCGATGCGCAACAGGTTCAAATGCACTTCGCCCCGATTCGCGTGGCGGATGTTGTCGCAAATGCCCTCCAGATATGCTCCGGTGTCGAGGAGCGGCACACCCTGGTCATAAATATCGATGAACGACTGGAGATGCGCGCAGATCCGGTAATGTTCCAGAAAGTCATCTGCAATCTTTTGGAGAATGCTGACAAATACTCAAAACCGAACACCCCGATCACCATCACCGCGCAGACAAACGGTCGGAACGTGGTCATTAGCGTCGCGGATCGCGGAATCGGAATTGAACCTTCCGAGCAGCCTCTGATCTTCGAACGGTTTTACCGCGCCAGATCACAGGCAGAATCCAGTTCCGGCACCGGCATGGGTCTTGCCATTAGTCGTGCTATCGTCGAGGCGCACGGCGGCACTATCCAGGTAACAAGTCAGGTCGGCCAGGGTTCCGTCTTCACCGTGATCGTCCCAAGTGTTGCACAAAACAGCGATCACACCTCCTAGCCTCCAAAAGAGAAGCTGCAGCGAGTGACGAGTAACTAAGAACAATCACTCTCACACGGAATCCCGTGCACGAACGCAAAAAGCCAGCATGAGCGCTGGCTTTCGATCCTCATCGGACTACTTTAGATTTGCTTTTGGTGGAGCTGAGCGGGATCGAACCGCTGACCTCCTCGTTGCGAACGAGGCGCTCTCCCAGCTGAGCTACAGCCCCACACCTACACATCCAGCGCCAAAGGCGCGATCTGCAACCCTCTCAGTCTAGCAAAAGTTCTTCCCTGCTCCAAACCGGCTCACCTCAGAACTTAACCATCCGTCGTATCGTATACATCGGCAGGCACATCAACGGAGACACCATGACACCGCAAGAGCAGCAGATGATCGACGGCCTCATCGAACGCATCCGCAACGCGCAGGTCCCCGACAAGGACCTCGATACCGAGCGTTACCTTCAGCAGAATCTCGCCACGATTCCTGACGCGCTTTACATCCTTGCGCAAACGGTCCTCGTCCAGCAGTACGGTCTTCAGCAGGCGCAGCAGCAGATTCAGCAGTTGCAGTCTGCACTCGACGAAGCTCGCCAGCACCCGCAGCAGAGCGGAGGCGGCAGCTTCCTCAGCAAGATCTTCGGCGGCCCATCCGGTTCACAGCAACAGCAGCCGCAGTATCAACCCGTGAACAACCCCGGCTATCCGCCGCCGTATGCGCCGGCCTACGCCCCCGCATACACCCAGCCCGTCTACCCCGGATCCGGCGGCGGCTTCCTGCGCGGCGCGCTGCAGACCGCAGCCGGAGTCGCTATGGGAGAGATGGCCTTCGAGAGCATGGAGTCACTCTTCCACGGCTTCGGCGGCGGCCCATATGGCTACGGACACCCCAACGAAAGCGTCGTGAACAATTACTACGACGATGCCGGCCAGCACGAGCACCACGCGGACGACAGCAATTTCTACAACCCTGAGAACGATGCAAGCCGTCAGGACCTCGGCGACCAGAGCTCATCGCAAAGTTCCGCCGATGTCGCTGACAACTCAGGCAATGACATCGGCGGCTTCGGAAACGATTCCACAGACTTCGTCGACAACAGTGGCTTCGACGATTCCGGATTCGACGACTCCGGCTCTGACTTCGACGACGGCGGCGGCGACAACTCCATCTAATCGCCCATCACTGACGCGCTAGCTTGCTGAATCGCAGATTACTTCTTCGCCGGTGCCTTCAGCCCAAGCTCGGCCATCACCATCTGCAGGTCCTTCCACGCCTCGCCCTTCTGCCGCGGATCGCGCAGCAGAAACGCCGGGTGATACGTTACCACCAGCTTTGCTCCGCGCGTCGAGTGCCACCGTCCGCGCAGCGAAGTCAGCGACTGCCGCACGCCGAGCAGATACGTCGCAGCCGTCGCTCCCAGCGCCACAATTACCTTCGGCCGGACGATATCAATCTGCTTCAGCAGAAATTGCGAGCACGTGCTCGCCTCGGCAAACTCCGGTGTGCGATTCCCCGGCGGCCTGCACTTCACGATGTTCGCGATGTACACCTCTTCGCGCTTCAGCCCCATCGCGCCGATCATGTTGTTCAGCAACTGCCCGGCCTTGCCTACAAACGGCAGCCCCTGCGTGTCCTCATCGGCTCCCGGCCCCTCACCCACAAACATCAGCGTGGCGTTTGGGTCACCATCCGCAAACACAATCTTGTGTCGTCCCGCATACGCCAGCGGACACCGCGTGCAGTCGCCGATCTCTGCGCGCACCGCCTCCAGTGCCGCCACACGCTGGCCAGCCGACACAATCTCCGCGGGCAGCGGCGCCAGCGCATCAAACGAAACTGGTTTTGGCATCGGTGCCTGCAGCTCCTCGGGAAGCGCGGTCTCAAAATAACTCCGCTGCGGCTCCGGCTCAATGCGCGCCTGCGGAATATGCGCCTGCGCGGCCGGCCTCGGTGCCGGAACCTGAGGTCCTGTGGGACGCATCGGGCCTGGCGCAGATTGCGCCGCTGCTGTCGGCCGCTGACCTGCCGGGGCAGCGGTCGCCGGTCTCACGGCAGCGCCCGCCTGCGGCGTCGCCGGCGGCTTCGGCCGCGCCATCAGCTCGCGCCACCGCTCCGGGATGGCTACCTCAGGAGCGGCCTGCCGGTACAGCTCATACACGCCCAGGTCGCGGAAGTACTCCACGTAGGCGCGTAGCTGTTGCTCCGGTGAAAGGCTCATCAATCAAACGATACAGGAGGCGGCGGTGTGGGCTTCTTCTCCACAACGCTGTACGTCACCTTTCCGCGCTTGATCTCATCCTGCGCCACCTTGCAGGCCTTCATCGAGTTCGACACTCCCAGCGACGGTGCGCCCGACTGCAATTGCCGCGCGCGCCGAGCCGCGCCCTTCACCAGGCTGTACTTGTTGTTGAACAGCGAAAGATCCTCTGACATACCTCTAGCCTCCCCAAGCTGATACATCATCCTGCTCTTCCATCACTCTGCGCAAGCCAAACTGCACCTGCGCAAAACCTTATACTCCCGCGACCGATACCTCGAAGCTGCTGAGTACCGCTTCCAACCGCGCCGAGTGCACCGTCGTTCTGCACTGCTGCGCTACAGCAGCGGCCGCTTCTCCGCCTTCTCCGCGTTCAAACTGCACAATCGCCCTCAGCTCCGTTACCGCTTCGTCGAGCACATCATTGATCAGCACATACTTGTATTTGTTCAGCGTGAGCAGCTCCTGCTTCGCCTGCGCCAGCCGGCGCTGAATCACGGCTTCATCCGTCATGCCCTCGGCCTGGCTGCGATTGCGCAGCCGTCGCTCCAGCACCTCCGGGCTCGGCGGCACAACAAAAATCGAGACAGCCTCCGGCACCTTATGGATCACCTGGAGCGCACCCTGCACATCGATGTCCAGCAGCAGGTCCTTGCCCGCAGCCTTCGCGTGTTCCAGGCCGCCTCGCGCTGTCCCGTAGTAATTCCCAAAGACCTCGGCCCACTCCAGAAAATCGTCGCGCTCCACCATGTCGAGAAAATTTCCGACATCCGTGAAGTGGTACTCCCGCCCAGGCTCCTCCGAACCACGCGGCTTTCGCGTCGTATAGGAGATCGAAAACTCCAGGCCCTCCACCAGCCGCCTCACCTCCGCCACAAGGGTGGATTTGCCTGAGCCGCTGGGTGCCGAGATGATGAAAAGAATTCCGGCCATTTCTAAAAGTATTTCCGCTAGTCTATCCCGCCGTCCATCCCCCGCACGAGCGACAATCTCAATTACAGCCGCGTTTCCCTCAGAAAAATCGCCTACGCCGTGCCCTCCACGCCGTGCGCCGCCGGCTCACCGGCCGTCACCAGCACCTCATCCTCTCCAAACTGAAGCTGATACAGCCTGCTGTACGTCCCTCCCCGCGCCAGCAACTCCTCATGGCTGCCCAGCTCCGTAATCTGCCCGCGCTCCAGCACGGCAATGCGGTCCGCGCTCCGTACGGTCGAGAGCCTGTGCGCAATCACCAGCACCGTTCTGTCGCTCATCAGCGTTGCCAGCGCCGCCTGCACATGCGCTTCGCTCTCCGTGTCCAGCGACGACGTCGCCTCATCCAGCACCAGAATTGGCGCATCCTTCAGCAGCGCCCGCGCAATCGCCAGCCGCTGCCGCTCACCGCCGGAAAGCCTCGCCCCCCGCTCGCCAATCTGTGTGTCATACCCCTCCGGCAACCGCATGATGAACTCGTGCGCTCGCGCCGCCTTCGCCGCTGACTCAATCTTCTCCATCGGCACATCCGGTTGCCCGTATGCGATGTTGTTCCGAACCGTGTCATTGAACAGCACCGTCTCCTGCGTCACCTTGCCAATCTGCTTCCGCAGCGACGCAGTGGTCAGGTCACGCACATCATGTCCATCAACCAGAATCGCGCCCTCGCTCACGTCATAGAACCGCGGCAGCAGATTCATCAGCGTCGACTTCCCCGCTCCGCTCGGCCCCACCAGCGCCACTACCTCGCCGCGCTTCACCTTCAGCGATACGCCGCGCAGCGCCTCGTGCTTCTCTCCCTGGTGCTCGTAGCTGAACCACACATCCCGAAATTCAATCGCATCCGTAAACGACTTCAGCTTCGCCGCGCCCTTGCGCTCGCGCACCTCGTCCTGCGCATCGAGAAACTTGAAAATCTCCTCGCTCGCTCCCACCGCCTGCTGAAAGCTGTTGTAGTACAGCGGCATCTTCCGCACCGGGTCATACAGCATAATCACCGCCGCCAGAAATGCAATAAACATACCGCTCGTCCACGACCCATGCACGATGCGGTCGCGGCCCACAAACAGCAGCAGCGCAATCGCCACCGCGCCCAGCGCATCCATCAGCGGCGACGAGATCGACTGCACCGCAACCGACCGCATGTTCGCATGCAGCAGCCGGTCTGCCGCGCGCCGGAACCGCCCCATCTCCCACAACTCCATGCCGAACGCCTTCACGATGCTGTTGCCCGTCACCGTCTCGTGAACAATCGTCTGAATCTCCGCCAGCTTGTCCTGGCCCCTCCGCGTCGTCCTTCGCACGCTGCGCCCAATCCGCCTCGCCGAGCTGATAATCACCGGCACAAACAGCAGCAGCACCCACGCCATCCTGCCGCCCACAATGATCACCGCCACAACCATGAACAGCAGCGTGAACACCTGCTGCAGAAAATCGCTCAACACCGTCGACATCGCCGACTGCACGCGCTCAATATCATTGATCAGCGTCGACACCAGCATCCCCGTCGAGTGCCGCTGAAAGAATGCCGTCGACCTCCGCAGCAACGTGTCGTACAGATCATTCCGCAGGTCCGTAATCATCCCGAACCCCGCCTTGTTCGTCAGCAGCGTGCCCAGGTAATCGCAGATCGACTTCACAATCGCGGATCCGACCAGCGCCATCGCCACGACGGTCCATGCATTGTGGAAGTAATGCGGCAGCCACCCCTGCAAATTAATCGTGTGTTTGGTCCCCGCAATCGGAAAAACCAGCACTTGCGCCGGCGATGACTTGGCGTTCAGCACGTTATCCAGGATCGGCTTGATCAGCATCACCCGGAACGCGGCCATGGCGCCCACCACCGCCATTAGCACCACGGACACCGTCACATGCACCGAATACGGCCGCATGTAGTTCAACAGCCGCCAGATGCGCTTCATCGCACGCCCCGCTGCTGCCGGTTTCGCTCTGCTCTCATCGATCCCTAGTGTACTTCCGCAGCCGCGTTCACCGCGGCATGTCCCGGTGCGACGACTTCACCCGATACCCCGCCTCACTCAGCCGCTTCTTCAACTCCTCCGCAATCATCACCGACCGATGCTGCCCGCCCGTGCATCCGATCGCCACCGTCAGATAGCTCTTGCCTTCCTTGATGTAGTGCGGCAGCAGAAACGTCAGCATATCCGCCGCCTTATCCAGAAACTCCCGCGTCTGCGGGAACTTTCGCACATACTTCGCCACTTTGGGATGCTTGCCCGTCAGCTTCCTGAACTCGGGCACAAAGTGCGGGTTCGGCAGGAATCGCACATCGAAAACCACATCCGCATCCGTCGGCACACCGTTCTTGAACCCGAAGCTCGTCACGGAAATCGTCAGGTTCTTCTCATCGCTTCCGCCGCGCTCAAACTGCGCAACGATGTGCGCGCGCAGATCATGCACCGTGAACTTCGTCGTATCGATAAGAATGTCCGCCACGTTCCGCACCGGATCCAGCCGCTTGCGCTCCGCACGGATCTGCGAGATCACCGTCTCGCCCCGCCCCAGCGGATGCGGCCTGCGCGTCTCCGAAAACCTCCGCACAATCGCGTCCTCGCTGGCCTCTAAAAACACCACGCGCGTCGGCAGCACCTTGCGCACCTGCTTCAAAATCTCTGGAAAGCGATCGAGCCTGCTGCCCTCACGCACGTCGACCACCAGTGCAGCGTGCGTGATCTCCGCAGACTTCTCGACAAGTTCCGCAAACCTTGGAATCAACTCCAAAGGCAGGTTGTCCACCGAGTAATATCCGAGGTCCTCGAATGCCTTCAGGGCCGACAACTTCCCCGACCCCGACATCCCCGTAAGCACCACCAGTTCACGGCTCGCCCCACTCGCAGGAGCCTTCGCCCCTGTTTTCTTTGACTTCGTGTTCTTCACTTTCGCGTGCTTTTTGCCCGCGCGCTGCTTCGCCATACGCGCCATCCTAGCACCGCGGTCCCCGGCGAGTGTTCTTTACTCGCTGGGGTGGTAGCACTGCGCGCAATACATTCACTCTGCCTCAAACAGGCAGCCGCTTAAGACGCAGAATCTCCTCGCACGCGTAAACCCGCGAGGAGATTCGCTCGTCTACTGCATCTTTTTCAGCCTTGAGCCACGCAGATCGCTACGCGGAAAGTTCCTGCACCGGCGGCTTCGGCCTGCTCCGCACCGTTGTGAATCGCTCCTTTGACTTGATCGCCTGCTGCTCGATTGTCGCCAGAGCCTCACGCAGTGCCTGCTCCATGTCTGAAGCCTCGCAACTTGTCACGAGATCTTCGTTACGACAGTGCACCGTAATCTCTGCGATATGTCGGTATTTGTCTTCCGTGAGGACAATGTGGGCGCTTGTACAGCGGTTGGCTACGAGTTCTATTCTCGCGAGACCTTCCTCTGTTAGCTGCTTCAACTTTGACGTGATTTCGGTTCTGCGGCCCGTGTACTCAACAATCATCGACATCTCCTCTCCTTCCGGAGTTGGATGTCGCTATCGTACTCGCCGTTGGTGTGTGGAGGGAATCTGCATATCTTCGCGATACTTCGCCACCGTCCGTCGGGTCACCTGGATGCCCTGTCGCTGCAGCTCCGCCGCCAACTGCTCATCCGTGAACGGCTTCCGCGAATCTTCTTCTTCAATCAGCTTCTTCACACGACGCTTCAGCAGCACCAGCGGCAAATCCCCGCCCTCCGGCCCGTTCACGCCCTCTGAGAAGAAGAACCGCAGCTCATAAACGCCCTGCGGCGTATGGACATACTTATTTGCCACCGCGCGGCTCACCGTCGAAGGATGTACGCCAATCTCCTCAGCGACTTCCTTGATCATCATCGGCCGCAGCCCCTCGACACCCTTCTCCAGAAACTCCTGCTGCCGGCGCACAATCGCATCGCACGTCCGCACAATCGTATTCTTGCGCTGCTCAATATTCCGCAGCAGCTGAATCGCCGATCGATAGCGCTCCTTCACGTACTCGCGTACCTCGCGCTCCGTTCCCTTCTCGCGCAGCATCCGGCGATATCCGTTGTTCAATCGCAGCGACGGCATATTCTCGTCATTCATCACCACCACGTACTCATCGCCGCGCTTCACAAACGCCACATCCGGCTCAATAAGTCGCGTTGCCGCCTGGTTATATCTCTGACCCGGTCGCGGGTCCAGCCTGCGGATATACTCCACGGCTTCCTGCACCTGCTCTGCCGGGCGGTGCGTCACCCGCGCAATCTCCCGCAGGTCCTTGCGCTGCAACAGCGGCAGATGACCCTCGACAATCGCCGTCGCCACCTCCAGCACCTTCAGCACTTCCCCATTG
Organism: Acidobacteriaceae bacterium; assembly: GCA_035944135.1. Classification (NCBI taxonomy): domain Bacteria; kingdom Pseudomonadati; phylum Acidobacteriota; class Terriglobia; order Terriglobales; family Acidobacteriaceae; species Acidobacteriaceae bacterium. Next base: position 411,207 of record DASZBM010000002.1, on the reverse strand, counting down.
CCGTTGAGTCCATGTCCGTTCACCGGTCGCTGCGCCAGCATCTCAGCCTCGCGCCGCTGCGCCTCTATCTGCCACAGCAGGCATTCGCGCAAGTCCCGCGCCCCCACACCGGCCGGGTCGAGCTGCCGCATCAGGTTTCGGCCTTGCTTAACCAGCGCCAGCACGTCCTCGTTCTTCGTCGGATGCCCCGCCAGCCCCTGCACCAGCTCTTCGTCGCTCGCCGTCAGGTAGCCATCCTCGTTCAGGTTGCCGATGATCAGCTCGACGCACGCACGCAGCTTCGGCGACAACGCCACCGCCCCCACCTGCCACAGCAGATGGTCCGTCAGCGTACTCGGCTGCGACAAAAAGTTCTCAAACGACGGCCGGTCCGGATCGCCCTCATCCAGGCTTCCGCCCGTCTTGTACCCGGGATCCAGGTAGTCCTGGAAGTAGCTCCCGAAGTCCACCTCGTCGAACGGATCCTTTTCTCCCCGCTCGGCTGCCACTTCCTCCGCGCTGCGCTCCCGTTCGCCCTCCCGGGCCGCACGCTCATCCAGAGTTTCGGTGGACTCGTCCACCTCTTCTAAGACTGGATTCTCAACAAGCTCCCCATCGATCATGCTCTTGAGCTCAAGCTTGTTGAGCGCAAGAACACTAACCATCTGCACCAGCCCAGGGGTCAGAACCTGGCGCTGCGACAGCTTCAAATTCAGACGGGGCTGTAACAACAGGAACCTCTCAGCTGCGCACCCGGCGCTCTACCCAGGCCTGCCCATGGGAGAAATACACCCGTAAGCAAGTTCAGGGCCAGTTTATCGCGCCCAATCAAAAACCTGTTCTCACCTGAACGTGTCAGACTTCCGTAACTGTCCGGACACGACCTTTACCTCAATGCGCCATCCTCGAAAACCCCTACCCCAACGAGAAGTTTTCGCCTAAATAAATGCGCTTTACCTCAGGATCCCTTCCCAGCTCCCCCGGCGTTCCCGCCCGGAAGATCAAGCCCTGGTTGATGATGTAGGCCCGATCCGTCACGTTCAGCGTTTCCCGGACGTTGTGATCCGTGATCAGCACCCCGATCCCCGCCGCCTTCAGATCAAAGATGATCTGCTGTAAATCCAGCACCGCAATCGGGTCAATGCCTGAAAATGGTTCATCCAGCAGAATGAACGCCGGCTCGATCGCCAGGCACCGGGCGATCTCCACCCTGCGCCGCTCGCCGCCCGAGAGCGCATACCCCCGCGTCTTCCGCACATGCCCCAGGTTCAGCTGGTTCAGCAGGTTCTCCGTGCGGTTCCTGCGTGCCTCCCAGGTGATGTGCAGCGTCTCCAGCACCGCCAGGATGTTCTCCTCAACCGTCAGCTTCCGAAACACGGAAGGTTCCTGTGGCAAGTAGCTGATTCCATACTCTCTCGCCCGCAGGTACATCGGCGTGCGCGTAATGTCGACCCCATCCGTCAGGATCTTCCCATCGTCCGGCCGCACCAGCCCCACGATCATGTAAAAACTCGTGGTCTTCCCCGCGCCATTGGGTCCCAGCAGCCCCACCACCTCGCCCTGGTGGATCTCCAGGGTCACGCCGCGCACCACCTCACGCCCGCCGTAAGCCTTGGTGATGTGTTCCGTTGTCAGCGTTCTCATCACCGGACTCGCATCGGTGCGGCTGTCAGCTCGAATTTCTTTGACCTGTATCACTTCTTTATCGTCGTCTCGGTGTGCACGCGTTGCGATCCCGGCGCGCCCGGTAGCGCACCCTCGACCACAATCGTACTATCCGGCGAATGAAACAGTAGCGTATGCCCCGTGATGCTGCCTTGCTTGTCATCAGCAATGTGCGGCGGATGCCCTGGCGTTCCCGTCAGAACAAAGTCACCAGTGGCAGCCGTATAGAGCAGCTCGTCTCCGGTTCCGACCCTGCCCGGCTGCTCCACCTTCACCCCGTGCGACATCACAATCCTCTCCAGCGATGACGCCAACGCGTCCGGCTGTCCCTTCGCTGCCGATGTGTTCCCCCGCCGTGCCGCCGTTGGCGGTTCTGCCGGAGTCAGAAACGCCACACCCAGTTGCGCCTGCGCCGTCCCGTCCTCGGCCTGTGCTGTAACACCACCTGTGAACACCGCCTGATGAGCCGCGCCCGAATAGTTCAGCCGCGCACTCGTCACCCTCACCACCTTCGACGCGTTCTTATCCTTCGCCCCCGGCTTTCCTGCGCTCGCAAACACCGACCGAACAACACCCGTCGCCGACGCCGGCCACGCCTGCATCTCATCTTTCCCACGATCCAGCAACAGATTCGCCGCCTCCACCTGCGACGCCCCCTGCCACATCCTCGCCGGTGTCGCATCCGTTCCCTTCAGCTCCATCGTCTGCGCCGCCTTGTGCAGCACCGCCTCCGCCGCCAGCGCATGCGTCACCGGCTCTCCCGGCTTCGCATTCGCACTCACAAACGTCCCCGCTACACTCCCATCCGCCACCGCATCGCCCGTCTGTTGCATCATGCGGATCGTATCCGCCGTCACGCTCGTATCACCCTGCGTCAACCGCGGCCTGCCCGTCAGTGTCAGCACATTGCTCGCTCCATCCAGCGACGCCTTTTCCGCCACACCCTCGCTCGGCAGCTCACCCGCCTTCCCCGGCAAGCTCCTTATTCGCACATTGCCCGTCTGCTCCGCCGACGCAATCTCCAGCCCGCGTCTTTCGACTCCCTGCCCCGCCTGCTGCGCAAATCGCGCCTCCAGCGAATCACCCGTGCTCGTCTCTACCGTCCCATCCGGCGTCTGCTCTTCGATCCGCGTATGTCCCGTCCCGCTCAGCATCTGCGGCTCCGATTTCCCCGCCACATCCGCCAGCGTCAGCCGCAGATCATCCGCCGCCACCGACGTCTTCTTGAGCCCCGAAGCCTTCCCAGCCGCCCCTTGCACAACGGCATCTCCGTTAGCCCACGCTCCACCCTCGGCATGTACCGCCGAAACGCTCGTCCCGCCGGTCCTTCCTCCCGGCCGCGCGACCCTCTCCATCGTCAGCGTCACCTTGTCCGTAGCGCCCATTTTCCGTTCCAGCGTAGGATGCCCCGGCATCCTGTCCTCCATCGACATCCCCACAGCCCCATCCAGCACTGCGCTCGTCGCAAACCCCGCATCGTCGAACGCCACCCTCGCCGCCTTCGCCGTCCCATTCATCGGCCGCTCGGCGTTTGTGTCCACCAGCGCAACACCGCCTGCCAGCTCCGCGCTCTTCATCTGCGAGCGCTCATTCATCGCAGCCCTCAGACTCGCCGCTGTAATCGTGCGGGTCTCCTGCTGAATCTTCACGCGGCCGCTCGCCTCGATCCTCTCCAGCGACCCATCCTTCCGTATATGCAGCACCGCCGCGCCCGCGCTTCCTGTCCGCCCATCCGATCGCAGCACCGGCGCCGTCAGCGAAACCTGAAACGCATCCCGGTCCAGATCCGCCTTCGCTGCCGTCAGCGTCGCCGGCCTTCCGCGCAGCGTCCCATCCACCCGCACATCCGCCAGCAGATGCACCACATCCTGCCCCGAATCAAACTCCGCTCCACGCGCGTGCCCATGCATCCCCGCGTAGTCGATCTCCACATCCTGGTCCGTCGCCGCCACATCCAGCTTCTTCACATACGTCAGCCCACTCGTACGCACATGAATCGGCTGCGAAGCCGCTGCCTTGCCTTTGCTATTCGCACCCGGTTTAAGCGCCGCTGGCGGCTCAATCTCCATATCGACCTCGCCCACCGCGCGTGCCACACCCTGCTTCTCGTCGTACTCAAACTGTGCGCCTGAGATCCGGTCCGTTATCTGTCCATTCGGCCCGTACAACTCCAACATGCCGTCTTGCAGCGTGTATTTCCCCTGGCCATGAGGAATCGCATGCTTTGCATGCAGCGTAAAAATCTGCTTCTTGCCCAGCGCCTGCGAATACGTAAAGCCGTCCGTCTCATGCGTAATCGTCGCGCCCGACCGCGCCAGAATCTGCTTCCACGCCTGCACCGCGCGATACCGCCCATAACTCAGCAGAACCACCAGCACTGCGATCAGCAGCAGCGCCCCCGCCAGCAGTCCCCACCGCAACCTTTCCACTGACAGACGCATTCTCTTGCCTCACATCATCTTCTCATCCACATCCCTCTCGTCCCTCCTTCCGTCGCTCACAATACAATTCCCTCATGGCCGACCAGCTTTACCTGAGCCTCTGGTTCCCCAACTTCAGGCTCCAGTCCCTGCCCGACGCACTCGTGTGCGTCATGCGCCAGTTCATCACCGTTTCGCGCGAAGCCGGCTCCCACCCCGAGCTCGCCCGCGTCGCCGCCGCCTCCGCCTATCCCATCGACTGGGCCGAGTCCCCCATCTACCAGCGCATCTACGTCAACGATGAGCGCTCCGAAGCCTCCGATGCCGAAACCTCCCTCCCCGAAACCGCCGTCGCCGAAGCCACCGAGCAGCTCCACGACGACACCGCCTACGAGTTCGAAATGCGCTGGCGCCTCTGGGTCCCCGAACCCTCTCCCGCCGGCCTCGACACCGCCTGGCGACTCGAGCCCTCCCGCGTCCGCATCGTCGGCTTCGGCCCCGACTTCGACCTCGGCTCCTACGAACAGAACGGCCACATCCGCGTCGACTTCGGCCTCGACACGCCCTGGACCTTTGAAGGCACAGACGACGAAGCCCTCGACGCCGACACCGCCAAACGCGTCCAGCAGAACATCGAAAAGCTCCTTGCCTTCACTCTCTCCGTCGAAAAACACTGCGGCATCTCCAGCCGCCTCCTCTGGACCGAATCCGGCGAACCCCTCGCCGAAAAACTCATCGCCCGCCTCCAACGCCTCAACTAAGACCGGCCACGACCGCCATGGCGAACCTTCGCGCACCTTCGCGACCTTAGCGTCAAAGCCTTTGCCGGGTGCCGGCGCCACATCCATGAGGACAGTCTCATCATCGTCATAAGCGGGTCGCACTCCCCCTAACCCCAACATGCAATGCCCTTCCCCGAGCCCCCGCATATCTACTCGCTGAGCCAGACCGTCATCGCCCACGATCATCGGCGTAAACTCTGGAAAGAAGCTGTCCTGATGGGTCTCCTTGCAACCGTCGCCTTGTTCGCAGCGCTTTGCTGCGCGCCGCAGTTCGCGCTCAGCCAAACGCTGCAGCCGCCGGCTTCGGCAGTTGCCACTATCAACGGCAACGTCCTCGACAGCGATGGCGATTCCATTTCAGGCGCAGCGGTTTCCATCACCGGCCAGAAGAGCAACTACATGTCTTCCCTGACCGCCGACGCCAACGGCCACTTCGCCTTCGCCGACCTCGATACCACCGACACCTACCGCCTGTCGATCACAGCGCCTGGCTTCAGCGAGTGGGACTCCCAGCTAATCGCCTTGCAGCCCGGGCAGGATCTCGACCTCCGCGAAATCAAATTGAAGATCTCGGCAGTCGAGACCAGCGTCACCGCTGTATCTCCAGAGCAGATGGCTGCCCAACAAGTCAAAGGTGAGGAGACGCAGCGCGTCCTCGGTGTCGTTCCAAGTTTCTTCGTCGTCTATGACAGGAACGTCGTCCCAATGTCTCCGTCTATGAAATTCAACCTCGCCATCAGGGCCGAGACGGACGTCGTTACCTTCATGGGAGCCGCCACCCTCGCTGCAATCCATCAGGCCTCAGACACACCGGCCTATCAACAGGGCCTCAAGGGATACGGCCAGCGTTATGGCGCTGCCTACGCCGGCGGCGTCTCCGACATCCTCATCGGCGGAGCGATTCTTCCCACCCTCCTGCATCAGGACCCTCGCTACTTCTACGACGGAGAAGGCACGCCGCGACAGCGCGTCGGCCACGCCCTGCGCTCCATCTTCCTCACTCACGGAGACAACGGCAAAATCGAATTCAACTACTCCGGCCTCGGCGGAGATATGGCCTCCGCAGCCCTGTCGAACACCTACTATCCCACCGCGGATCGCGGCGCTCACCTCTTCCTCGCCAACTGGGCCGTCCTTTCAGCCGGCAGAGCAGCCAACACTCTCGCCCAGGAGTTCCTCGCCAGACTCACAACCCACCACCGCACACAATAAGACTCGCGACAGCCAACCGCCGGGTGCCCCATTCATGACGACAGGCCGGGGTCCCTCGCGACACCGTCGTGGGTTGGGTTGAACGATGCCCGCATCACCGCACGTGGAACGCCGTCACCGACACCGCTCCATCCACCACCTGCGCGCGCTTCCACCCGCTCCGATCATTCAGCGCGACCCACCGCCGCTCCTCCGTCCTATAGTGCCAGTCCTTATTCAACTGGAAGAACACCTGGAACCCGCTCGCTTCCATCACATTCGAAATGCTGTTGTCGTGCGAGTTCCGCTCGTCAAAATCCACATACGCGTTTTGCCCCATCTCCGCATAGATCTCATTCAACTCAAACAGCAGATGACTGATCGAATCCGGCATCGGCTCCGTGTGCAGGCCAATCCTCTGCGCCTCACGCAGCGTGATCGGATAGCTGTGCGACGGATACCCCGAGTTCAGCACCTCGCTGATCGCCGTCGCCTTCTCTAAATCGCTCATGTGATACGAAAGAATTTCCAGGCACAGCTTCGTCGACAGCGCACTCGACCGGTCCACAGCTCCAATCACCAGCGGATGCACATACCGGAACAGCGACTCATACGGATTCGCCGTCTCCGTCGTCGCCTGCTTCTGCCACAGCCCCACCACGCGCTGCAGTTCATCCTGGCTCACACTCACGCGATCGTTATCGCGATCGATCGGCGACAAATCGTGTGTCAGCGACGTATCTACCGCCGACAAATGCGCGATCGGCCCCATCAGAATTCTGTCCGCACCCAGCGCCAGCATCGTCGCCGCACTCTGGCACTCAAACGGCACCAGCACCGTCAGATGTTTCGTGTACTGCCGCAGCAGGTTCACCATGCGCAGCGACGCCTGTCCCGATCCGCCATCCGACTTGATGAACATCGACAGCCGATCCAGCTTGCCCAGCCGCTGCAGCAGCCCATAAAGCCCCGCCACATCGTTCTGGCATATCGATCCCTTGTTCGAGTTCCAGTAAGTCAGCATCGGCTCGCCGAGCTCGTGCTCCAGCCGGCCAATGACCTCCTGCGTCCGCTCAAACAGAATCGGCGGCTGCACTCCCCGCCCATCACCACTCTTCTCGCGCGCCGCATCCGGCACCACCGCCGGCCGATCCTTCGGGGTCATCACACCTCCTGAACTACCTGCATCCATTCAACGCCATCAGAGCGTGCGTTTCCAGTGCCGCTGTTCATGAACTCGCAACTCACCGCTCGCATCTGAAAACTCGTTGCGCAACCTTGTCGCAGGGTGCCTGAAGTGCACGACCCCTTACGCTTGACCCAGACGGAAAGCTCGCAGTTCAGAGCTGATCGCGCAATCCTTCCACCCCCAGCGCAGGATAATCCAGGTACCCCGTTGCGCCATGCGCATAAAACGTCTCCGCCTGCGGCTGATTCAGCTCCGCCTTGCGCCGGAAACGCTCCACTAAATCGGGATTCGCGATCCACAGTTTCCCAAACGCCACCGCATCCGCATCGCCGCGCTCCACAACGTCCCGCGCGCTTTCAAACGTAAACTTCTCGTTCGCGATGTACGCCCCGCCGAATTGTTGTTTCAACTGCGGCCCCAGCCATCCCGGCGCCTCATACTCGCGCGCCATCAGGAACGCGATCTTCCGCTTGCCCAACTCACGCGCCACATACCCAAACGTCTCCGCCGGGTTCGCGTCGCTGATGCCGTGTGAATCGCCGCGCGGCGCCAGATGCATGCCCACACGCCCCGGTCCCCACACCCCGGCCACAGCATCCGTGACCTCCAGCATCAACCGCGCGCGGTTCTCCACGCTTCCGCCGTACTTGTCCGTCCTGTGATTCGACCCGCTCTGCAAAAACTGGTCCAGCAGATATCCATTCGCTCCGTGCAGCTCCACGCCGTCAAACCCAGCCGCCTTCGCCAGCTCCGCGCCTCGCTTGTAGGCAGCGATGATCCCCGGAATCTCATCCACATCCAGCGCCCGCGGCGTCTCAAACTGCTTCATCGGCCGCAGCAGGCTCACATGCCCCGTCGCCGCAATCGCACTCGGAGCCACTGGCTCTTTCCCGTTCAGATACACCGGGTCCGAAATCCTGCCCACATGCCAGATCTGCGCAAATATTCGCCCGCCAGCCGCATGCACGGCTTTGGTCACAGGCTTCCAAAGCTCCGCCTGCTCCTCGCTCCACAGCCCTGGCACATGCGGATACCCCACACCCATCGGATCAATCGGAATGCCCTCGGAGACGATCAACCCCGCGCTCGCCCGTTGCGCGTAATAGCTCGGCATCAACTCTGTCGGCAGATGCTCCGCAGTTCCCCGCAACCTCGTCAACGGAGCCATGATGATGCGGTTCGGAAGAACGATATCTCCAAGTTTCAGCGGATCAAACAGAGTGGGCACAGACAATCCTCCAGAGCAATATCGCTCACGGATTAGATGACTGTCCTACCACCAACGATTCGACCGCCGTCGAACGTTCACTGCGCAATTAAAGTTTCGCGCACAACAATGACTCGCATCTCGCATCTGAAAACTCGTTGCGCAACCCTTCGTGAGAAGCTGGCAGCTCGCAGCTGAAAGCTGGAAGCTGATCGCACATCACCGAGTTTGCTGGATGCTGAAACCAGTAACAGGCACCACAATCTCCGAAAAGTCCGCAATCCGCGAAAAATCCTTCACCGTCCTACCCACTAGCGTCAGTCGGTTCGCCCTGATCTCAGGCTCCGGAGCCATCACCATCACGCGATCGAAGAACGCATCCACCACCGGCCGCATTCCTGCAATCGCCGTCAGCGCCGGCCCGTACTCGCGCCGCGCAGCCAGCCGCTCGACCTCCGCGGCGACCTTTGCTCCCGTCTCATTCAGCGCGCGCTCCGCATCATCCTTCAGCAGGGCCGCATCCACCTCGTCTGCAAACTCCTCATTGCGTTCCTGCGCCTGCTCCAGGATGTTGCGCATACGCTTGAAAGCCGCCGCCACCGCCAGGAACGTCGCCGCGTTCTCTCCACTACGCACCGCCGTTACTGCCTCAGCGCGCGCGACCAGATCCCGCAGATCATCCTGCCCCGTAATCATCACGGCCTTTGCAACGTCATACGCCTGGCCGCGCACCTCGCGCAGATAGAAATCCATACGCTCGGCAAAGAACAACCTCAGCCGCGCCATCACCGCATCCGGCACCGGCCCGGCCGCGCCGAGCACCTCTTCCAATCCCAGCGGCAAATCCGTCTCGGCCAACAGCCGCACCACAGCATTCGCCGCGCGCCGCAGCGCAAACGGGTCCTTCGATCCCGTGGGTTCCATGCCCAACCCAAACATTCCCGTCAGCGTATCCACGCGATCTGCCAACCCCAGCAGCGCACCCTCCAGCGACCGCGGCAGGCTATCCGTCGCGCTCGCCGGCTTGTACTGGTCATAGATCGCATTCGCTACAACTGCCTTCAACCCCTGCGCCCGCGCATACAGCCCGCCAACCACGCCCTGCAGCTCCGTAAACTCCTTCACCAGTTCCGTGGTGAGGTCCGTCTTCGCCAGCAGAGCCGCGCCCTGCACGCCCTCGGCATCCAGCATCGTCCCACGCACTCCCAACAACTGCGTGAGCCGCACCACCAGCGCATGCACGCGCTCCGTCTTCTCCGCGTAACTCCCCAGCTCCTTCTGGAACGTCACTTTCTCGAGCAGCGGCAATCTGTCCATCAGCGGCACGCGCTGATCGAACTCCCAGAAGAACCGAGCATCATTGAACCGCGCTCGCAGCACGCGCTCATTCCCCTGGCGGATGATCGCCTCGTTCTCCGCCGTCAACTCAACATTCAGCACCGCCAGAAAGTGAGGTGCTAATTTCCCGCCAGCATCGTCCACCGCAAAGTACTTCTGGTGATCGCGCATCACCGTCACCAGAACCTCCTCCGGCAACTTCAAATACGCGCTCTCAAATCCTCCCATCAGAACAGTGGGCCACTCGGTCAGGTGCGTCACCTGATCCACCAGCGGCTCATCCTCACGCCAGCGCGCACCCTCAACCGTACGAGTCGCCTTATCCAGCTCCTTCCGAATCCGCTGCCGCCGCACCTCAACATCGGCAACGACAAACGCAGACTCAAGCTTCTCCGCGTACTCACCCGGTTTTGCAATCACCACCGGCCTTCCATCGCTCAACACACGATGCCCAAACGTCTCGCGTCCAGCCGTGCGTCCCGCAAACTCCACGGGCACAACCTCTCCATCGAGCAAACACACCATCCACAGCACCGGCCTCACAAACCGCTCCGGCTTGCCAGCGCGCCAGTACATATTCTTCGCCCAGTAGATCGCGCCAACTTCCTTGGGCAGCTCCGCGCGAATGACTTCCGCCGCGCTGCGTCCTTTTTTCGTCACGCTCGCCGCAACGTACTCGCCCTTCGAGGTCTCCACCGTCTTCAGCGCGGCCACACCCACGCCGCACTTCTTCGCAAACGCCTCCGCGGCCGGCCCCGGCTTTCCATCCTTGAACGCGATCTTCACCGCCGGCCCCACCAGGTCCTCGGTAACATCCGCCTGCTGCGCCTTCACACCGCGCACCAGCACCGCCAGCCTCCGCGGCGTCGAGTAGCTCTTCACGCCTTCGCTGTCGAGATTCACTCCTTCTTCGAGCAAACCTTCCTTGCCGAGCAGCGCCACCGTCCTGCGCAACAACTCCGCCTCGGCGCCCGCCACCATCCGCGCAGGCACCTCTTCCAACCCAATCTCAAAAAGAAAATCCGCCACGCGTTCGCTCTCGCCTTTACTGTTGCTTTTCTTGTTGTCATTCCCGCAGGGAATCTGCGTCTCTAAACCCGCTACACCACAACCGCAGAGCCCGTCGGAAACTTCAACCTCTCCTGCTCCGCATAAACCTTGGCCACACCCACAATCAGATTCCTGATCCGCGCCATCACGCCCACGCGCTCCGTCACGCTGATCGCGCCACGCGCATCCAGCAGATTGAACGTATGCGAGCACTTCAGCGCCAACTCATACGCTCCCAAGGTCGGAAACCGCAGCACCGCCAGATCTCCCGCTGACTCGCTGACTCGCTGACTTGCTGACTCGCTCGCAAACACCGCCTTCGCCCGCTCCAGCAGCTTCAAACACTCCGCCTCATACAGCTCCAGGTGCTTCCACAGCGAATCCACATCCGCGTAGTCAAAGCTGTACGCCGAGAACTGCTGCTCTTCATGCAGCCTCACCTCTCCATACGTCCGCTCTTCACCTGTCACCGGATCGCGCGACCACACGATGTCGTAGATCGAATCCTTGTCTTGCAAAAACTGCGCGATCCGCTCCATCCCGTACGTAATCTCGCCCGAGATCGGATCCAGATCCATTCCGCCGCACTGCTGGAAGTACGTGAACTGCGTAATCTCCTGCCCATCCAGCATTACCTGCCAGCCGACACCCCACGCGCCGCCCACCGGCCACTCCCAGTTGTCCTCTTCAAACTTGATGTCGTGCTCGCGCAGATCAATCCCGATCGCCTTCAGCGACTCCAGATAGACCGCCTGCACATCCTCCGGTGGCGGCTTCAGAATCACCTGCAGCTGCGTGTGCCGAAACAGTCGGTTCGGATTCTCGCCATACCGACCATCCGCCGGCCTGCGCGAAGGCTGCGCATACGCAATCCAGATCGGCCGCGGCCCCAGCACGCGCAGAAACGTATCCGGAGACATCGTCCCCGCGCCGACCTCCAGGTCATACGGCTGCGTCAACACGCACCCGCGCTTCGCCCAGAAGTCCTGCAGCACAAACAACAGCTCCTGAAACGTCAGAGCCTTCTTCTCATTCACTAAACTCATTCCTTCCAGTGTAGCCAATCGGACTCGCTACACCCGCGCTATACTTCCCGCACCTCACCGATTCAGCGGAGCCACTCCGGTGTTTTTCACCCAAAAACGCCTCAAGCTCTATCTCGGAGCCCTGCTCGCGCTCCAGGTGTGCACGCTGCTCACCGGCATCCCCATCGTCGCCCGCCGGTACATCGATTTTCGCGCCTTCTACACCGCCGGTTCCATGCTTCGCACCGGGCACGCCGCCCAGCTCTACGACTACGCCGCCGAGCAGCACTTCCAATCCGCCCTCGTCAGCCCCGAGCCCCGCGCACTCCCCTTCATGCCGCCGCCCTTCACCGCGCTGCCGTTTGCGCCTCTCTCGCTGCTCTCCTTCTGGACCGCCTACTTCGTCTTTGCCGCGATCAATTGCGCTCTGCTCTTCGCGGCGTATTCACTCCTGCGACCCTTCCTCACCGCCCTCTCCGCCCGCTGGAAACCCGCGCCTGCGCTACTCATCCTTTCGTTCCTTCCCGCGGCGATCGCGCTCCTCATGGGCCAGCTCTCCATCCTCCTTCTTTTGCTCTTCTGCGCCGCCTTCGTCTGCCTCCGCCGCAACCACAACCTCGCCGCGGGCCTCATCCTCTCGCTCGCGCTCATTAAGTTTCAAGTCGCCCTCCCTGTCGCGCTTCTCTTCCTCCTCTGGCGTCAGTGGCGATTCATCGCAGGCTTCCTCAGCGGTTCCGCTCTCCTCACCGCGCTCTCGATCTACCTCATCGGCCCCACAGCATTCGTCGCTTACCTCCACTCGCTCTTCTCCATGACCACCAGCGTTACCGCCGACCGCGCCCTCCAGCTCCACTTCGCCATCCTCCCCGAGCAGATGCCCAACCTCTACGGGCTCCTCTTCACACTCACGCGGGCCGCAGCCTGGCCCCACATCCTGCCCCACATCCTCATCCTCGCCGCCTCGCTCGCACTCTTCGTCTGGACCGCCCTCCAGCGCCCCTCACTTCCCCTCGCGCTCTGCACCGCCATGCTCGTCAGCTACCACCTCTTCTTCTACGACCTCACGCTCCTCCTCCTCCCGCTTCCGCTCCTCGCCGACCACCTCCTCCGCAACCCCACCCCCAACTACCGCCTGCTAATAACGCAGATCTCCCTCGGCGCGCTCCTCGTCTCGCCCTTGCTGCGCTTCCTCATCGCCGGCGAGGCCACCTGCTGGCTCGCGCTCCCCATCATCGGCCTCACCCTCGCCTCCACCTGGTGGCCCCGGCTCGACGGTCCGCCGCAACCCGCCCCCCTCGCCGCCCCCGCGCTCCACCCCGCACTCCACCTCGCGCCCGCCACGTGACCGCAAGCACCGACCGAGCGCTATACTCCCCACAACTTCATCACCACAGCGGAGCCAACCCGGTGTTTTTCACCCGAAAACGCCTCAAGCTCTACCTCGCCGGTCTCGTCATCGTGCAGCTGGCCACGTGCCTCGGCTTCCGCTCCTCCGTTCAATCTGGCGCCATCGATCTCCGCGTCTACTACACCGCCGGCTACATGCTGCGCACCGGCCAGACCGCGCTCCTCTACAATCTCCCCGCCGAAAAACTCCTCCAGAACCAGCTCGTCGCCCCGATGCCCGCCGCGCTCGCCTTCTTCGCTCCTCCCTTCGCCGCGCTGCCCTTCGCTCCACTCTCGCTCGTCACCTACCGGCAGGCCTTCTGGTTCCTGCTGGCCATTAATCTCGCGCTGCTTCTCCTCGCAGCCCACATCATGCGCCCGCATCTCACCGCGCTCGCCGAGCGCTGGCCGCCGCTCCCCTACCTTCTCTTCATCACCTTCATCCCCGCCGGGCTCACTCTCGTGATGGGCCAGGTCTCCATCTTCATGCTGCTCTTCTTCTGCATGAGCTTCGCCTCGCTCCACCGCTCGCGACCATTCCTCGCCGGCCTGGTGCTTTCACTCGCTCTCATCAAGTTCCAGATCGCGCTCCCGGTCGCTCTCCTCTTCCTCCTCTGGCGTCAATGGCGATTCATCGCCGGCTTCCTCACCGGCTCATCCCTGCTGGCTGCCTTGTCCGTCTTCCTCATCGGCGCTCGCGAGTCCCGCCTCTATCTCCACACCCTGCTCTCGGGCACGGGCCCCCTCGCCGCCGCCTCCACCGGAACCAACAACGTGTCCGTCCATCGCATGCCCAATCTCTACGGCCTGCTTGCAACGGTCACAGGACACAACCATCTTTCCCTCGTCCTCACGCTCGCCGCATGCCTCGCGCTCCTCGCATGGGCCGCATTCCAACGCCCATCGCTTCCGCTCGCTCTGCTTATCTCCGTCGGCACAGGGCTCTATCTCTTCCCCTGCGACCTCGCCCTGCTCCTTCTGCCCCTCAGCCTTCTCTGCAACCAGCTCTTCGCCGAAGACGACGCACTCCCCGCCACCGCGCCGCCACCACACCTCTCGTGGCTCCAGAAACACCGCCGCGACATCCTCTTTTGCGCGCTCGGCACCTTCCTCATCGGCCCAGCGCTCATTGAGATCATCGTCAACAACCTCATCTTCCTGCTCGCACTTCCCATCCTCGCGCTCGCCCTCTGCCCCTGTGACTAGTCCACGCTCCCACCCGATCCCTCCCCACACCGCGCGCCCACATCCGAGCACACCACCGCCTGACCCTACTTCGCCTGGCCTTTCACCTTCTCCTCCAGCACCTTCTCAAACGCCGTCATGGCATCCGCCCGCGGCACGTCCACCGGACCAACATGCCTTCCCAGCTCCTGCGCCTCCGGCTTCTCCGGCCGGTACTCAGGCCACACCGGCAGCCCCGCGCCCGACGGCCGCCCATTCGCTGCAAAGCTCGTCCAGTACTGGATCATCGCCTCCGACAACCGCTCATCCTCCGCTCCACTCACCCAATCGGTCCAAAAGTGTTTGCTCAGATACATACTCTCCAGGCTGTGAAACGCACCCAGCGGCGCAAACGGCCCGCGTCCCGTCATCGTGAAGCTGTATAAGTAAGCCCTCTCGCCCGACGCCGAAACCTCTCGCGCCAGCAACTGCGACCCAAACCCAAACGACCAGTCCGTATCCATCGCCCGGAACGCCGCAGGAACGTCATCATCCTTTTTCGCCGGATACGCCTCAAACACCGCCTCAGCCTGATCCCCAAACTTGCGCTGCAGCCATTCGCGGTACGCACTCACCGTTTGCGGTCGATAGGATTTGCCGCCCACGATTGGACTCGCAAAAATCGACACCTCATCCAGATTGCTCCCCACCATCACCGGAACCTTCACCTGCTCGCCTCGCCGAAACACCTCCTCCGGCTGCGCCTCCAGCACCCGCCCATCCACAATCGGATTCCAATCCATCCCTCCAACCTTGTCCGCCACGCGCACCAGTTCATCCGCCGGCATCGCACGCAGCCGAGCTATAACATCCACCTTCGGAGAATCCCCTCCGTCCGCAACCGCAACCTTCGCAGCAAAGCCCGCCCCGCTCTTTTCCTGTTCACTCAGCGTCGGCGACGTCCCATCCACGCACTCGCCGCTCTGCATAATCGCCCGCTGAAACAATCCCTTCGCCAGCGGCGACGCCATCAGATCGCACACATCCAGCGACCCCGACGACGCGCCGAACACCGTCACCCGCTCTCGATCCCCGCCAAACCTCGTAATATTCCGCTTCACCCAGCGCAGCGCCGCCATCTGGTCCAGCAGCCCATAATTCCCGGACACATGCTCCGCCGACTCCGCGCTGAGCTCCGGATGCGCAAGATACCCCAGCACGCCCAGCCGATAGTTGATCGTCACCACCACCACGCCATGCGCCGCCAGCGGAGGCCCCAGCGGCGGCCACTCCTGCGATCCCTCCACATTCCCGCCGCCATGCACCCAAACCATCACCGGCAGCCGCGCACCGGCCTTCATCCGCGGCGTCCACACATTCAGATACAGGCAGTCCTCGCTGGTCTCCATCTCCTTCCGCCCGAGCATCTCCGGCAGCCACGAACTCGGCAGCTGCGGACAGGCAGCCCCATAATGACCCGCATCGCGCACACCAGCCCACTTCGCCGGCTCCTGCGGCGCGACCCACCGCAACCTCCCCACCGGCGGAGCCGCATACGGAATCCCCAGAAACACCGCCCCACCCGAACCAAGCCACGCCCCGGACAAGACACCCTGATCGATCTGTACCCGCGCCTGTACCTCAGCCTCAGCGCGGCCACCCAACAACACAAAACCGAGCAAACACGCGGCGACACCCCTTGATCGCCGCAGAAAGAAACACCAGACGCTCGCCAATCCCGAATCTCCTCCGCGGAACTCTATCACCGCCCGCCCCGTGCCTTAACTCGCAGCTCGAAACTCGCAGCTCGAAGCTGATAGCGCAAACCCTTCGCAGGACGTCGGCCTCGCAAACGAATTAGTCGAGTGCCGCATCAACCGGGTGGCCTACCCTTCACACTTCATCGTGAAAGGGTGGGTTATCGTTTGCGGTAGCAAACGACTTTCCTATGCCACACCGCAGCCTGCCGCCAAAGCCCCCTCACCCCAGCGCCGCCGCACTCCTCAACCGCCGCTGCAGATTCCTCTCCAGCACCGCCACCGCAAACACACCCAACTCCAGATACAGCTCCCGTCCCTGCCCCACCTCAATAGCAAACTGCTCCAGCGACGCCTTCGCCATCCTGTAACTTTCCTCAACCGCGGCCACACCTAGCTTTCTGCTCTGCGGTCGCCGATCATCCGCACACGTCACCCCATCCGCCACCGGAGACCACCACACCTCCTGCCCGCGCAGGTCCACACCACACACGACGCAGTGCCCCAGCTCCGGCCACCACCCCATCAACCTGGCCATCCACACGCAAAAGTACGTCGCCCCAACCCAGACACCTTGACCTCCAGATTCTCCGGGTGCCCCATTCATGACGACAGCTTTTCCGTCGTCATGGGTGGGGTTCGAATACCCCATCCCTCGCAACACCGCCACCGCCAGCCGAAACACGTTATCCTCCGCGGCCAGCTCCGGCATCGCCTCCTCGATCACCTCCACCACCAGCTGCAGCCCCGCCGCCCGCAGCGCATCCACCGGCGCCGTCAGCGGCGACCAGACAATCTCGAAGCTGTCCATCCGGACCAGCTCCTCTTTCGGCCGCTCCGTGTAATGCGCCATCACCTGCGTGCCAGGCTCCAGCGCCCCGCCAAACCTCCGCCGCGACCGCATCGCATGCCGCGCCACACCCTTCACCTTGCCGCGCTCGCGCGTAAACAGACTCACCAGCAGGTCGGCCTCATGGAACGGCCAGGTCCGCAGCACAATCGCCTCGTCATGATGCGGAATCAGCCTTCCCTCGGCCACTCACCCTCCTGCCGCCCGTCACCGCGCTAAGTAACTCATTCCACAACGGAAACTCGCCCTCGGCAATCCAGAAATTAACCGCGTCTCCTGATCAGAATAACCGCTTTGTTTTGAATACTTTGCATTTAAAGTCCAGACCTAAGTTATTTGTTTTGAAGACTTTGACATAAAACAGGGGGGAGGGGGTACCAAGCAAACGCGCGGCCCGCAGGCCGCGCGTTTCAGTCTCAGGACCGAAAGAATTTTACCGGCCGTAGTGAGCCGCGTTCTTTTCCTTGAAGCTCTCCCATTTTTCCGGCAGGTCGTCGCCCGCGTAGATCGCCGACACCGGGCATACCGGAACGCATGCTCCGCAGTCGATACACTCGACCGGATCGATGAAGAGCTGATCAACCTCTTCGGATTTCGGCTCGTCGGCCTTCGGATGAATGCAGTCCACCGGGCAGGCATCCACACACGCCCGGTCCTTGGTTCCAATGCACGGTTCCGCAATTACGTACGCCATAACTAAAATCTCCGATCTATCTAGCGGCTGCCCAATCCCTGTCAGGTGGTCAGCTAAATTCTAACAAGAAAATTTCCTCGTGCTTCGCTGTCTCTCTACCCAGCCTCGCCGGC
The DNA here is from genome assembly GCA_035944135.1 of Acidobacteriaceae bacterium. NCBI lineage: Bacteria > Pseudomonadati > Acidobacteriota > Terriglobia > Terriglobales > Acidobacteriaceae > Acidobacteriaceae bacterium. The sequence goes on along the minus strand of DASZBM010000002.1, from coordinate 393,397 downwards.
CGCTCTCCGAGCCGCATACTCTGCCGGTGTGGGGATCGGATCGAGGTTCCTGCCCGCAAACAGGTCTACGAACAGCGCCTGCATCTCCGCGTGGATCAGCCCGTTCGAGGCAAAGACCTCACGTGAGTCCAGCGTGAACTTCGATCCATCGAAGTGCGTGACCTTGCCGCCGGCTTCCTCGACGATCAGGTAGCCTGCGCTCGTGTCCCATGGGTTGAGGTTGAACTCCCAGAAGGCTTCCAAGCGGCCCGCAGCCACGTATGCCATGTCAATAGCAGCCGACCCCGCCCGCCGCACCCCATGCGAGCGCAGCGTGAACTGTTGATAAAAATGCACGTTCGGATTGCGATGGCGCTTCTGGCTCGGAAAGCCGGTTGCGATGAGCGATTCCTGCAGCTTCGCCGTGCGCGAAACATGGATCGGCTTGCCGTTCAGCTTTGCTCCGTGACCGCGCTCGGCCATGAACATCTCATCGCGCAGCGGATCGTAGATCACGCCCGCGATCATCTCGCCGTCTTCGCTTGCCGCCAGACCTTTAGGCCGGTGCTCGCAACCCAGCACCACGCAGAAGACCGGGAACCCGTGCGCGAAGTTCGTCGTTCCATCAAGAGGATCGACGTACCAGCGATACTCGCCGTCCAGGCCCTGCCGAGTTCCCTCTTCGCCGTAGATCCCGTGCTCCGGGAAGGCCGCGCGCAACCGCTCCGTGATCAGCTTCTCACTCGCACGGTCGGCCTCGGTCACGACGTCGACCTCGCCCTTGTACTCCGTGTGCACACCGCGATGGAAGTAGTCGCGCAACAGCGCTCCTGCTTCGCGCGCAATCTCCTCAGCTTTCGCTACAAACTCTGCCACTTGATGTCCTTTAGGTCAGCTTTTGTTGTTTTTTCTATCGCTCTTCCGCGCCTTCACGCGTGGGTCGACGCGAGCCAGCCGCATTCTCGGTGATCGTCCGGATCTGCGATTTGTAGATAAATAGATTCGGCCGTCCGTCGCGTGTCAGCCGCAGCATCATGTCGTCGAAATACTCGATCCACCCACTCACGATCTCGCCATCGCGCAGCTTGATCGCCACATTCACCTGCCGGTCGCTCAGAGACTTCAGATAGAGCGCCTCCTGTCCCGTCTCATTTGACGGCGGTCCCTTGCGTCGCTTCATCGCCATGCACACGATTGTACGGCGGCTGACACCATCCCACGTACAATCTCGGCCATGTCTCTGGACAAGGCCCGCGTTGCACTCACTCGGCGCGATCTGCTCGCGCGTCTCGCAGCTTCAACCTCATTGCTCGCATGCGCTCCGCTGCACGCTCTTACCCAACTCAGCACGCAAGGCCGAGGCGAGTTGGGTCTCTGGAACCCGCTTGCGTTTGGCGCACGCGGCAATGGCGTGACCAACGATACCGCTGCGCTGCAACGTACCCTCGACGCATGCGCGCATGCGGGTGGCGGCACCGTAGTGCTCCCGTCGCACCACACTTTCCTCAGTGGAACGCTTTCGCTCGGCAGCAATGTGGAGCTGCACCTGGCGGGTGGCTCAACGCTGCTCGCCAGCCCCAACCGCGACCACTTTCGCACGTTCGGCTCGCTGCTGTTCGCCGATGACGTGCGCAATGTTCGGATCAGCGGCACGGGAACGATTGACGGAAACTTCGCCGCGTTCTTTCCGCCCAAAGGACCGGATGGGTATGCGATTCCCGCGCCGTTCCTCGGCCCGTACGATCCGCTGTATCCGCCTGCCGCGCACAACCCTAAGGACGGAAGGCCGCGTATGATCCTGCTGGTCAACTGCCGCAATACGCAGCTCGCGGATTTCACCATTCGCGACAGCCCCACCTGGACCATTCACCCGATCGGCTGCGACGGCCTGCACATCAGCGGTATCTCGATCTTGAATAGCCTGGAGATTCCCAACTGCGACGGCATCGACATTGACCATTGCCGCAATGTGCGGATTGAAGGATGCAACATCATCGCGGGTGATGACTGTTTGGTGCTGAAGGCCTCGCGCAACTTCGGCCACTATGGTCCGTGTGAAGGCATCACGATTACGAATTGCACGCTGGAGTCGTCCTCGGCGGGCATCAAGATCGGGAATGAAGGACCATATCCGCTGCGTTCGGCGACGGTTTCGAACTGCACGATCATGCGCACCAATCGCGGTATTTCGTTGACGAACCGTGACGGCGAGCTGGTGGAAGACCTGCTGTTCACGGATATGACGATCGACACGCGCATGCGCACGATGATGTGGTGGGGATCCGGCGAACCTGTCTTCGTCTCTGCCGGCCCGCGCACATCCGGAGCTGCCGTCGGCCAGTTCCGCGGAATTCAGTTTGCGAATCTCGACTGCCACAGCGAGAGCGGCATCTATCTTCGCGGGACGCGCGATGTGCCGCTGCGCGACATCAGCTTCCGCGGTGTCGATCTGCTGATCGAGAAGAATTCGGCAATTCCAGGCGGTTTTTACGATGTTCGCCCGGACGACACACCCGGAGCCTCCGGCCTCGACAAGCGTTCAACAGCCGGATTCTTTGCGGCCGACGTGAACGGCCCGACGCTGAGCGACGTCCATGTTCGCTGGGGGATGAGTGCGCCCGATTATTACGGGGCCGCGGTGGAGATGCATCAGTGTAGCGGCGTTGAAATGTCAGGCGTGACGGGTGCGGCGGCGCATGCCGGGCAGGCGGCCACGGTGTTCGAGGACGTGCACATGGCGGCGGAGTTGAGGCCGGCGGCAACTGAATAAAAGCGAAAAGCAGATCTCCTGCGGGGATGACAGAAAGAAAAGCAACTACAAAGACAAGGGCAACGGCAAAGGCAAATCAAATACGGGGATCCTTCGCTTCGCTCAGGATGACGTCGTGACTCGCTGACTAACGATTGCCGTAATACGCGGTTCGGTAGCGCAGCTTGTATTTTTCGCGGAGTGTGGGATCTTTCATCCGAATCTCAATGTGCCGCAGCCCCGAGAAATCGCCGCCCTTTTGCGGAGCATAGTAGCCCAGCGTGTACTGCGTGCGCAGATCGTCCGACACGTGCGCAAAGGCCGGCGCAAGATCGCGCTTGTCCTCGACGTAGTAATACTTGCCGCCGGTGTCGTGCGCCATCTGGATCAGCACATGCTCGCCGCCGGTATTGCGGCCCGCGTCTGCCTCAATCGGAACGATGATCAGCGAGTAGACCATCGCGCCGGCGCGTTCCGCCTGCTCGAGTGCAGAGTCATAGCCGCCATGACGCGTCGTGTTTTCGCCGTCGGTAATCAGAACGATAACGCGGCGCTGGCCCTCCTTGGTAGGCGTCTCGCTCAGCCGCTGGCTGGCCAGATAAATCGCGTCATAGAGCGCCGTGGCATCGCCCAGCCCGATGTGCCCCAGACCGCTCTCAATACGGCGCACGTCGTCTGTGAAGGGGACGAGCTCCGTCACGTTTTCGGAGAACTCCATCACGTCCAATGCGTCCTGCGGGCGGAGGATCGAACGCACAAAGCTCTTCGCGGCCTGAATCTCCAGCCGCTCGTCGATGATCACACTGCCGCTGGTGTCAATCGCCAGCACAATCTCGAGCGGCGTTGTGGACTCCTTATCGAAGATCGCAATCTTCTGCGGCTTACCGTCCTCGAGGATCTCGAAGTCGTCCCGCGTCAGGCCGCCGACGGGAGCTCCGGTCTCATCGACCACGTTCAGCGCCACGTTGACCAGGCGGCTCTCGACGTGAATCGTCGGCGTCTGGCCATCCTTGCGTTCTATGGGCGCGGGCGGCTGTTGCTGGGGCTGCACGGCATGGGCGGCTGGAGTTCCCATCAGAGCTCCCAACGTCGTGGCCCAGCAAACCGAATGCAACCAGCCTTGCCTCATCGAGCGACTCCGGACCGAGTGAGATCTTCCGGGAATGGCTCGCCGTCGGCCCACACCGCACCGTCCACAAACTGCTCGCGCTTCCAGATCGGCACGGTCTTCTTCAGGGTGTCGATGAGATGCCGGCAGGCGTCGAACGCGGCGCCGCGATGGGCGGAAGCGACGGCAATCAGGACGCTGGTTTCGCCGACGGACAACCTACCGAGGCGATGCACGATGGCGGCCTCGCGCACGCCGAATCGCGCGATCGCTTCTTCGCGAAGCATCCGCATCTGGCGCAGCGCCATTTCCTCATAGGCCTCGTAGTCGAGGTGCAGGGTCGCGCGGCCGCGCGTGTTGTCACGCACGATGCCGTCGAAGACGCACACCGCGCCGTCGCCGCCGCTCTTCACCGCGTTCACGATCCGCTCCGTATCGATGGGCTCCCTGACGATTTGGACGAGATCGTCGGCGCCGCCGCTTACAGGCGGAAGGATAGCAACCTCATCGCCATCGCTGAGAATCTGGTCGGGCGCGGCGTACTCCTGATTGACGGCGACGGCGGCGGAGCGCATGGCGACGTCGCTGAAAGTCCCCTGCGCGACAAGTGCGCGGACGAGGTCCGTGACGTTCCGCTCTCCGGTCAACTCAAACCAGGCGCCATCCGGCGGGAGAGCGGTTTTCAGGGGGCCGAAGGATAGGAGCCGGACGCGCATGGAGCAAGGATACGTCAGGCTGCAGGCTGCACCAGAAACATGTCAGCGCGCGTGCGATATACTCGCGTGCAAATCAGAGGTCGGGACAGAGAGTGGGCTCTGGTAACTTCGCCAGACACTAAAAAGCTGAAAAAGACGGAGGTCAAACTGATGAAGGGTTTTCGCGACTTCATACTGCGCGGCAATGTTATGGACCTGGCGGTGGCCGTCATCATCGGCGCCGCTTTCACTGCTATCGTCACCGCCCTCACGGAGAACATCATCAAGCCGTTACTGGGTGCGATCATCGGCAAACCGGACTTCGGCTATCTGGTCGCCTACGTGAACGGCGGCAAGATCATGTACGGCAACTTCATCACGGCTGTTATTGATTTTCTGATTCTCGCGGCAGTCGTTTATTTCCTGCTTGTTCTTCCCACGCAGTATCTGCTCAAGAAGTTCAACCCGGAGAAGGCCGAACCACCGACCATGAAGCCATGCCCGCAGTGCCAGAGCGATATTCCTATTGCCGCCACACGCTGCAAGTACTGCACACAACCCGTTTAGCAAACCGTCTTTAAAAGCTCGATCGACGAACCGCACCGACGAGGAGACCGCCCAGGTGACACACCTTCGCTCTACTTGCTTAGCCGGCCTTTGCCTGGCCTGCCTTTCTCTGCCGACCTTCGCCCAGAGCGCCTCCACGCCGAACGTGTTCGGCTACGCCGACTTTTCGCAGCAAGCCAAATGGGACTCGGCGTTCATGGCCGTGCCGGATGCAAAGCTCGCGGGTGAGCACCTGAAGATTTTGACGGCCGAGCCGCACTGGGCCAGTTCGCCGGCGGACAAGAAGACGGCGGATTATGTTGCGGAGAAGTTCAAGGCGGCGGGGCTCGAGACAACCATCCAGGAGTACCGCGTCTGGCTGAACAAGCCGAGGAAGATTGAGATCACGGCGTTCGACGCCAGCGGAAAGCAGTTGATGAGCGGGCCGACACCGGAGCATGTCGACCCGAAGGCTTACGGGGGGGATCCGTTCCAGGACAATCCGGACATTCTGCCGGCGTTCAATGGGTCGTCACCGTCGGGCGACGTCACGGCGGATGTGGTTTACGCGAACTATGGAACGCTGGCGGACTTCGACCGGCTGAAGGAGCTGGGCGTCGATGTAAAGGGCAAGATCGTGCTTGTGCGCTACGGGCAGAACTTCCGCGGCGTAAAGGTGTACATCGCGCAGCAGCGGGGCGCGGCCGGTGTGCTGATCTACTCGGACCCGGAAGACGACGGCTACGATCGCGGGGACAAGTATCCGCGCGGGGCGTTCCGGCCGGACTCCGGCGTGCAGCGTGGGTCGGTGCAGTTTCTGCCAATCTACGCGGGTGATCCGACCACGCCAGGCATTGCCGCAACGCCGGATCTGCCGGAGTCGAAGCGCACCATGGATCCGGCGAAGATGAACCAGCCGTCGATTCCCGCCAACCCCCTTAGCTATAAAGACGCGGCGCCGATCCTGGAGGCGCTGGATGGGCCTGCGACTCCGCGCGAGTGGCAGGGCGGCCTGCCGTTCACCTACCACCTGGGCGGAACGGGCGCAGTGAAGGTGCACATGCATCTGGAGCAGGATTATGCGCTGCGGACGATCTGGGACGTGATCGGTACCGTCGACGGCACAGATCCGAGCGAGAAAGACGACTGGGTGGTTGCGGGCAATCATCGCGACGCCTGGGTGTATGGCGCGGTCGATCCGAACAGCGGAACGGCGGCGATGCTGGAGACGGTGCACGGGATCGGCGAACTGCTGAAGCAGGGATGGAAGCCGAAACGGCGCATTGTGGTGTGCTCGTGGGACGCGGAAGAGGAAGGACTGATCGGCTCGACCGAGTGGGCGGAGGATCATGCGGAGCACCTGGCGCATGCGGTGGCGTACTTCAACACGGATGTCGGGGTGTCGGGGCCGAACTTCAATGCGTCCGCGGTGCCGTCGCTGAAAGAGTTTGTGCGCGATGTGACGCGGCAGGTGCAGAGCCCCAAGGGCGGCACGGTGTATGAGCAGTGGCTGAAGTCTCAGTCGGAGAATCCGCGGCGGAGGGGAACGGCTGCGAATCCGTTCAATGCGCCGTCGAACTCGACCGTGAATACTGAGGGCGTGCGCGTGGGTGACCTCGGCTCGGGCTCGGACTACACACCGTTCATCCAGCACCTCGGCGTGCCGTCGACGGACATCGGATCGGATGGGCCGTACGGCGTGTATCACTCGGTCTTCGACAACTACAACTGGTTCATCAAGAACGCCGACCCCACCTTCGTGTACGAGCAGCAGCAGGCCCGCGTGTTCGGGTTGGAGATCCTGCACATGGCCGACGCCGACGTGCTGCCGTACGACTACAAGACCTACGGCAGCGAGGTCGTCGGCTACTTGAAGGATGCGCAGAAGCGCGCGATTGACGAGCACCTGCAGGTGGACTTTGCACCGGCGAACGCAGCGGCGGCGCGGTTTGCAGCAGCCGGCGCGCGCGTCATGACTGTGCAATCTACCCCAGGATCGCTGGATGCCGCAGCGAAGGCGCGGCTGGATGAGGCTCTGCGAAATGCGGAGGAAGCGCTGCTGAACGAGGCGGGGCTTCCGCACCGGCCGTGGTACCGGCACACCATCTACGCACCCGGCGAATACACCGGATACGCTGCGGTGGTCATTCCGGGAGTGAATGAAGGAATCGACGCAAAGGATACGGCGAGAACATCTGCTCAGCTTGCAGCACTTACCGAGGCGCTGAATCGGTCGGCGGCTGCCTTGGAAAGCACGCGGTGGATTACCTCCGAGCGCGTGCATGGTTACCAGTGATTGTCCTGATATCACAAATTATTGTTGCCAAGAAGTAACCCGTCGAATACTCTTCCGCCATCCCGAAAGTGAGCTTGTTTGTTGCGTTCTGCAACAGACCTGGCAAAAACAAGTGTTTCCGTACCCGCGCTGTTGAATGGCGGGGCAAGAGAGGCACTGCCAGCATGTCCTTAGACGTGAGTTTGCTGGAGGCCCCAGGTGTACGACATGCTGCTTGCTGCGTTGTTCTTCTTCGTCGTTCTGTCACCCTTCGCGATCAATGCGGGGCTCAATTGGGCTGAGCGCACGGCCCTGCGTCGCGCGATTCAGAACGCCGCCAAAAAGAAAGACCCACGCAGCGCGTGGGCCCCGGATACATCGGCGCAGACGGTCAGCTCCGCAATGCCATCTGCTCGGTAACGATCTGGGTGAGGTCCGGCTTCTTGAGGCCGTGGACCTCTTCATTAAACTTGTCCACTTTGCTGGACCAGTTCATTGAGCAGAACTTCGGTCCGCACATCGAGCAGAACGCAGCCTCTTTGTAGTAGTCGTCCGGCAGCGTCTCGTCATGCATGCCGCGCGCGGTCTCGGGGTCCAGCGACAGCGCGAACTGCTTCTCCCAATCAAAGGTGTACCGTGCATGCGAGATCGCATCGTCGCGGTCTCGCGCGCCGGGGCGATGCCGCGCGATGTCCGCTGCGTGCGCCGCGATCTTGTAGGCGATGATGCCGTCCTTCACATCCTTCTCATTCGGCAGGCCGAGGTGCTCCTTCGGCGTGACATAGCAGAGCATGGCTGCACCGTGCCAGCCGATCATCGCCGCACCGATAGCGCTGGTGATGTGGTCGTAGCCGGGCGCGATGTCGGTGACGAGCGGGCCGAGCACGTAGAACGGAGCGCCATCGCAGAGCTCGACCTCCTTGTCCACCTGCTCCTTGATCTTGTCCATCGGCACGTGGCCGGGGCCTTCGATCATGACCTGCACGTCGTCCTTCCAGGCCTGGCGGGTGAGCTCGCCGAGCGTCTTCAGTTCGGCAAACTGGGCCTCGTCGGAGGCGTCGGCAACGCAGCCGGGGCGGAGGCCGTCGCCGAGCGAGTAGCTGACGTCGTACTTGGCGAGGACCTTGGTAATCCTGTCGAAGTTCTCGTACAGGAAGTTCTGCTTGTGGTGTGCGGTCATCCATTGCGCCATGATGGCGCCCCCGCGGCTGACGATGCCGGTGATGCGCTTGGCGACCATTGGGACGTACTGGATGAGCACGCCAGCGTGGATGGTGAAGTAGTCGACGCCCTGCTGGGCCTGCTCTTCGATGACCTCGAGATACATGTCGATGTTGAGGTCTTCGACGCGCTTCACGCGGCTCAGGGCCTCATACAGAGGAACTGTGCCGATGGGCACGGGCGAGTGGCGAAGAATCTGCTCTCGGATCATCGGAATGTCGCCGCCGGTCGAGAGGTCCATGACGGTGTCGGCGCCGAAGTGAACTGCTGTGTGCAGCTTGCGGAGCTCCTCGTCGACATTCGAGACGAGCGCGGAGTTGCCGATGTTGGCGTTGATCTTGCACAGCGAATTGACGCCGATGCACATCGGCTCGAGCTCGGGGTGATTGATGTTCGCAGGAATGATCATCGTGCCGCGTGCGATCTCGTCACGGATGAACTCCGGCGCAACCTTCTCGCGGTGCGCCACGAAGGCCATCTCCTCGGTGATGAGGCCCTTGCGCGCGAAGTGCATCTGGCTCATGTTGGTGTCGCCGGTGCGCGCGGCTTCTTCGCGGCGCTTTACGATCCACTCGGCGCGTGGCTTGGGGACAGCGTAGCCATTGCCGTTCGCGTGACCATTTCCGTTTGTGCTCATTGGCCTGAACTCCTGAAGGGGCGGCCCACCGCCGCTGTTATCGAATGAGTATACGCCGCTGATAGAGTCAGGGTTGTTTCAGGAGAATATGTGTGGCAATGCTCCTGGGTGAGCCTGTCCAATCGATGCAATAGCCCTTGTCATCACTGACGCACATCACACCGGCCACATCGACTCTAGCGTGCGGGCCAAAACTTCCATGAACCAAATCAAAGCCCTCGGAAGCAGTTTCGGTAAGGCATCTCAGCGGATTGTGCCGAGCGTAAATGCGTGGAAAATGCGCGGCTCCATGGCTATCCGTAACAACTGTGGACGTGTGCTCCCCATGTTCACAGGAGTAATTCTGCCATGTCTCTGTAACAGGAAGACCGCTGACAGGAGTTCCACGGGAATCTGTAACAATAACGTCCCATGTTGGCGCATCAAGACGTGGGCGGAGCGAAGAAATCAATATCGATACGACCAACAAGCCGGCACAAACAAAGATCAACCGCTTAGCCATTGCCGGAAACTATACAGACCTTCCCTCGTCCGCTAGATACAATTCTTTCGTGAGCAACGGTTCCCCTGAGCAATCTCTTCCTGTTGGTTTCCGCTGGTCTGCTGTGACGGCCGGCATCAAGGCTTCGGGCAAGCCTGACGTTGCGCTCGCCGTGTGCGATGGCGGCGCGAATGCGGCTGCGATGTTTACGAGCAATCAGGTCGTCGCCGCGCCGGTGGTCGTCGGGCAGCGTCACCTCATTGCTTCGGCCAATCGCGTGACCGCCGTACTGGTGAATGCGGGCAATGCGAACTGCGCGACGGGGCAGCCGGGCATCGATGCATGCAAACAGAGCTGTGTCGCAGTGGCCGAGCAGTTTCATTGCGTGTTCGACGAGGTGTTCCCGTCTTCGACAGGAATCATTGGCGTTCCCCTTCCGGTTGAGAAACTCGTCGCGGCCGTTCCCGCGGCTGGGGCGGCGCTGGGCGACACGGAGCAGCATGCGGAGGCGTTTGCGAATGCGATCCTGACGACGGATACCAAGGTGAAGATTGCCCGCGCGAGCTTCGAGATCGGCGGGCGGACGGTCTCGCTCTTTGGCTGCTGCAAAGGCGCGGGGATGATCGGGCCGCAGGTGGTACCGCACGCGACGATGCTGGTCTACCTGTTCACGGATATCGCGGCGAACCCCGAGCACCTGCGGGCGATGCTGACGAAGGCAGTCGATGCAAGCTTCAACTGCATCTCGGTGGACGGCGATATGTCCACCAACGACACCGTACTGCTGCTGGCTAGTGGGAAGAGCGAGGTTGCGGCGGAGGGCGAGGCGGTGCGCATGTTTGAAGCGGCGCTGCAGCAGGTGTGCGACTCGCTGGCGCACAAGATTGTGGACGATGGCGAGGGTGTCACCCACGTTGTGACGCTGGAGATCACAGGCGCAGAGGGCGATCCCGATGCCCGGGACATCGCGCGATCCATTGCGAACTCGCCGCTGTGCAAGACGGCGTGGTCGTCGGCGGACCCGAACTGGGGACGGCTGCTGGCAGCGGCCGGCAAGGCAGGGGTCAGGTTCGATCCGTCAGACGTGACGATTACCATCGGCGGACGGCCCGTGTTCGCCGAGGGCGTGCGCGACCCGCGCTATGACGAGGCGGCCACACATGCGGCGATGCAGGCCCGGGAGTACACGATTGCGATGGACTTCGGCCGCGGGAACGGCCGGGCGCGGTTCGTGACCTGCGACCTGACCCACGAATATGTTTCGATAAACGCCGACTATTCCAGCTAACCGCTGAATTACCCAACGGTAACCGGACGGCTGTGCAGAATTCGGCCGGCCGAATTATCGTAGAGAGTGGCTATAGAGCTATAAGCGTTCGTAATGGAGGGTGGGATGGCGACAAATCTCGACGAAGCCGTCAGGCAGGATATGACCGCGGAGGTCAGCGAGTGGATCGAGGCGTTTGACGAGGTCGTCGCAAAGGACTGGGAGCAAGGCGCCGCGCTGCTGTCTGCTCTGCGGACGAGGGCCCGTGAGGCCGGGGTGCCTGCACCCGGCGACGTCGTGACTCCTTTCCAGAACACGATTCCCAAGCACGACGAAGTTTCCTATCCCGGCGATCGTGCACTGGAGCGCCGAGTCGAGGCACTGATTCGCTGGAACGCGATGGCGATGGTGCACAAGCAGAACAAGTACGACGCGGGAATCGGCGGCCATATCTCGACGTATGCGTCGCAGGCCACGCTGCTCGAGGTGGGCTTCAACCATTTCTTCCACGCGTCCTATCCGAGCGACAAGGGTGAGCAGCCGGGCGACTTCGTTTACTTTCAGGGGCATGCCTCACCGGGCGTCTACTCTCGCGCCTTCCTTGAAGGCCGCTTGACCGCCGACCAGTTGAAGAACTTCCGCCATGAGCTGCGCGAGACACCAGGCCTGAGCTCGTATCCGCACCCCTGGCTGATGAAGGACTTCTGGCAGTTCCCGACGGTCTCGATGGGCATCGGGCCGCTGAACGCGATCTACCAAGCGCGCTTCATGAAGTATCTCGAGAACCGCGGGCTGATCCCGCACACCGAGCGCAAGATCTGGGCATTCGTCGGCGATGGCGAGACGGACGAGGTCGACACGCTGGGTGCGATCTCGCTGGGCACACGCGAGAAGCTCGATAACCTCATCTTCGTCGTCAACTGCAACCTGCAGCGGCTGGACGGCCCGGTGCGCGGCAATGGACGCATCATCGACGAGTTGGAGGCCGTCTTCCGCGGCGCCGGATGGAACGTCATCAAGGTCATCTGGGGTTCGGACTGGGATGAGCTCTTTGCGCGCGACCACCAGGGTCTCCTGCTGAAGCGCATGGAGGAGTGCGTCGACGGCGACCTGCAGCGCTTCAAGGCCAAGGACGGCGCCTACCTGCGCAAGGAGTTCTTCGGCAAGTATCCGGAGTTGCTCAAGATCGTCGAGGACAAAACCGACGACGAACTGATCCACCTGCACCGCGGCGGCCATGATCCGATCAAGATCTACAACGCCTACAAGCGCGCACTGGAGCACAAGGGCGGACCGACGGTCATCCTCGCGATGACGGTGAAGGGCTACGGCATTGCGGCAGCGCAGTCGCGTAATCCGACGCACTCGGAGAAGAAGCTGACCGATGAGGGCCTGGCGGCGTTTGCGAAGCGCTTTGACTGTGGCCTTCCGGCAGAGGCGGCAAAGAAAGCCGACTTCTACAGGCCCGAGAACTCCGATCCAGCGATGGCGTACATGCTCGCGCGCCGCGAGACGCTGGGTGGCTTTCTGCCCGCGCGCACGGTGCCGAAGCTGGACTTCAAAGCTCCGCCGATCGAGTTCTTCAAGACCTGGCTTGCAGGGTCCGGCGGCCGTGCGATCTCCACGACCATGGGCTTCGTGAACATGCTGAACGGACTGCTGAAGAACCCGGACATCGGCAAGCTGATCGTGCCGATCATTCCTGACGAGGGCCGCACGTTCGGCTTTGAGTCCGTGATGAAGCAGGTCGGCATCTACGCGCCGGAGGGCCAGAAGTACGTCCCGCACGACGCCGACATGTTGCTCGCATACAACGAGAAGAAGAACGGGCAGATTCTCGAGGAAGGCATCACCGAGGCGGGCTCGATGGCGAGCTTCACCGCGGCGGGAACGGCGTACACGAACTACCGCGTCCCGGCGGTGCCGTTCTACATGTACTACTCGATGTTCGGCTTCCAGCGCATCGGCGACATGGCCTGGGCGTTTGCCGACTCGCGCGGCAAAGGCTTCCTGATGGGCGGTACCGCAGGCCGCACGACAATGCTCGGCGAGGGCCTGCAGCACCAGGACGGCCACTCGCACATCCTGGCGTCGACGATTCCCACGTGCAAGACCTACGATCCCGCTTACGTGTACGAAATGGCCGTGATCATCCAGGACGGCCTGCACCGCATGTACGAGGCAGGCGAGAACATCTTCTACTACCTGACGATGTACAACGAGGACTACGCGCAGCCAGCGGCGCCGGAAAACCTCGACGCCGTGCGCGAAGGCATTCTGCGCGGGATCTACAAGTTCAAGGGTGCCTCTCCGGAGCAAGCCAAGGGCGAGGCAAAGCTGCAGCTCTTCGGTGCAGGTCCGATCCTGAACGAAGTCCTGCGCGCGCAGCAGATTCTCGCCGAGAAGTACAACATTGCCGCTGACGTGTGGTCCGTCACCAGCTACACCGAGCTTCGCCGCGACGCTATCGCAGTCGAGCGGTGGAACCGTCTGCACCCCGCCGAGAAGGAGCGCGTGCCATACGTTGTCACGGCGCTCGGCAGCGCGAAGGGACCGATCGTTGCTGCGAGTGACTACATGAAGTCGCTTCCGGACGCGCTCTCGCCATGGCTCGGCTCGCGGCTGGTCTCGCTTGGCACGGATGGCTTCGGCCGCTCCGACAATCGCGAGCATCTGCGCCGGCATTTCGAGGTCGACGCCGAATCCATCGTCGCGGCGGCGCTTTCGAAGCTCGCCCGCGAAGGAACCATCAAACCGAAGGTTGCCACGCAGGCGTTTGCGGAGCTTGGGTTGAATCCTGAGGCCGCGGACGCAGCCACAGCCTGATCTGCATTTCGAATTGGAAGCTCGACCCGATCACGAAACTCTCGAAGAAGAGGAATTGCCGTTTTGGCCGACAATCCCCTGCTGCCTCAGGACCGCCTCCGCAAACTTCACGCGCTCATGCAGCGCATCCGCACGTCCGACCGCCGGCGCTCGAACGCCGCGCGGGAGGCGCTGCTCGCCGCCACACTGATTCATCTTTCTGCGGGCGATCTCGTATCCGGCGATCCAGACGACCGCACGCTTCGCGAGCTTGCACCAAAATCGTCCGCCGGTGAAGACGCGCACGATGTGCCGCAGAGTCTTCGCATTCCGCTGTGCGCAGGAGCGGCGCGCGGTATGCAGACGGCGGGCACGGATCGGCTCGCAGTTGCGTTCGTTGCGGCTGGCGCGCCGGAGAACGGATGGGCGGACGCTCTGCGCTGGGCACATCGCGACCGGCTGCCGTTCCTCCTGATCGTCGCCGATGATGGCTCGAACCCTGTTAGCAGACGCGCGTCGAAATCCTCGCGCATGGCCGCTCCGCTCCTGTGGCCGGAACTGACGAAGTTGGGCAGCAGCCTGCACCTGCCGCACTTCCCTGTCGATGGCGAAGATGCAGTTGCGGTCTATCGCGTGATGCAGGAGACATCAGCTCGCGCGCGCTCCGGCGGTGGGCCTTCAGTGATATGGGCGATGCTCAGCGCGGAGCGTCTCGCGCCGCGTCAGCAGCCGATTAAGCGGCTCGAAGCGTATATGGTTGCCCGCAAAATCCGTTTGTAATCACAAAGCAATATGAATGTCTCGACATCCTCTACCTCGTTCTAAGCCTTTACACTGACAACATGTTTCTTTCGCGGTCCCCCCGCCCCTGGCCACCTGCGGCAGTGCTGTTCGCGCTGCTGATCGCTGCCACCTTCATCAGCGGAAAGACCGCATCGGCGCAAGCTCCAGGATCCGTGCCGCCGGCCACACCGGCGCCCGCAAGCAGCATTCCTTCCGTGGCCGCGCCTACAGCGGCAAACGACCAGACCGCCCCTGCACAGCAGCAGACGACACAACCGCAGAGCACTCAGCCGACACAGACTCAGACAGTCCCGGCGCAGCCACAGACCGCCCCGCCTGCTGCACCCACAACTCCGGCGACAACCGCGCCTGATCAACTGGAGCAGCCGATCCAGGTACAGAACCAGCAGAACCCGCCCACTCCGGCGCCGGTCGTGATACCGCCCGCGGTTCCCGTGGCCTCCGTCCCAAGCATGCCGGCCTATGGTCCCGTCCCCGGTGAGGCGCGCGGGGATGCGCTCGGTTCGACTTACATTCCGGTGGACAGCATCGTCTATCCGCTGACGCTCCGGTTGTATTCGATGGGTTATCTCGACACTGCATTTATCTCGATGCGGCCGTGGACCCGGCGCAGTCTGCTGCACATGCTTCAGGGGAGCGCCGACGACATCACCTCCGACGGCGATCCGGAGGCGACGGCCATCCTCGCCAAGCTGCAGGACTATCTGGCTGAAGAGACACCCGGAAACAACCTGACTCGCGGCGCGGTGTACGGTCTACAGTCTGTGTACACGCGGCTGATGGGAATCGGCGGGCCGGTGTTGCGTGACAGCTATCACCTCGGGCAATCGGTCTATAACGACTACGGCCGCCCATATTCAACAGGCTTCAACAATGTAACCGGCTTCTCCAGCGTGAATGAGTATGGCCGGTTCTCGCTCTATGTTCGCGGCGAGTTCCAGCACGCTCCCGCGTATGACGGTTACACCCTGGCTCTGGCCAACCAGGTCTCCTGCATTGACGAGATCTGTCCGTTCACTCCGCCCAACGATCCGCAGTCTACGATTCCGTACGGAAGCACCAACAACGCGGTGACCACCTTCCGGCTGCAGGAAGCAAATCTCGCGGCCCACTGGTGGGGCCATGAGATCTCGTTCGGGAAGTCTGACTCATGGCTTGGACCCGGAATGGGTGGCGGCATGGCACTGAGCAACAATGCCGAGAACATGTACTCGTTCCGCATCAATCGCGTAGACCCGATGTACATTCCCCTGCTGAGCAGGGTACTCGGTCCGCTGCGTTATGACTTCATGGTCGGCTCTTTGAAGGGCCATTCCGCACCGAACGATCCGTGGATGCACTCCGAAGTATTCTCCTTCAAACCCACGAAGAACTTCGACTTCAGCTTCCAGCGCAGTGTCATCTGGGGCGGCAAGGGACACGGCTGTTTCGCACCTGACGGGACAATATACCCGTGCACAGAGCCCATCACGATTCATACGTTCCTGAAGAGCTTCTTCTCCTTCAGCGATACGACCGCAGGCGAAAAGTACTCGCGCGATGATCCAGGAGCGCGCTACAGCGCGTTCACCTTCTCCTACAGGCTGCCGTTCATGCGTAAATACGTGACCCTGTACACAGACTCAATCTGCCATGACGACGTGACGCCGATCAGTGCACCGCGCCGCGCTGCCTATCGCCCGGGCATCTATCTCTCGCACTTCCCGCACATGGAAAAACTCGATCTGCGCGTTGAAGCGGCGAGCACCGACACCTCAACATTGCGCAGCCTGGGCGGTCAGTTCAACTACTACGAGATCGTTCAGCGCCAGGGCTACACCAACAAGGGTTTCATCATGGGCGACGAGATTGGACGCGAGGCGAAGGGCGGCAACGCCTGGCTCACCTATCACCTCTCCGGTGACGAGTGGGTGCAGCTCGAATACATGAACAAGAAGGGCCCGAAGGACTTCATTCCCGATGGGACGACGCAGAACCAGTTCACGGTCGATGTCGTGAAAAACCTGCGCCGCGATATTCAGCTCAACGCCTGGATGCAGTACGAGCGCTGGAAGGCTCCCGTTTACAAGACCGGCCAGCAGAACGACGTTGTTGTCGCAGCGGAGATCAAGTTCTACCCCAAGCTGCACACCGAACTGCAGACCAAAGCGAAATAGCTGTCCGGCCCTGACGCGCTTTAGCGGCCCGAGGCGAGGCGGAAGTACTCCTCGTCCTGCTGGGCCGCTGCTGCGCGAGCCTGCGGCTGCGCCTTCTCAGCTTCAACCGCAGTGCGGAAGTAATCGAGTGAGCGAGTCAGTCCCTCGCGCAGCTGGACCTTTGGTTCCCACCCGAGCAGCGTTTTGGCGCGCGTGATGTCCGGCTGGCGCTGCTTTGGATCATCCTTCGGGAGCGGCCGGAAGACGATCTCGCACTGCGAGCCGATCAGCGACTGAATCTCTCGCGCGCACTCGAGGATCGTCCACTCGTTAGGATTTCCGATGTTCACCGGGTCGTGCTCGTCTGACTTTGACAGCCGCAGTATGCCGTCAACGAGGTCCGAGACATAGCAGAAGCTGCGCGTCTGCGATCCATCGCCGTAAACGGTCAGCGGATCGCCACGTAGTGCCTGCATCATCAGGTTCGAAATCACACGTCCGTCGTTCGCCTGCAGCCGCGGGCCATACGTGTTGAAGATCCGCACCAGGTGCGTGTTCACGTCGTAATAGCGCCGATAGGCCGAAACAGCCGCCTCCGAGAAACGCTTCGATTCGTCATACACCGAACGCGGCCCGATCGGGTTCACATTGCCCCAGTAGCTCTCCACCTGCGGATGCACCTCTGGATCGCCGTAGCACTCCGACGTTGACGCATGAAGATAGCCCGCGCCGTATCGCTTCGCAATCTCAAGAGTGTTCAGCGTGCCCGCCGAGCCCACGCGCAGCGTCTCGATTCCGAGCCGCATGTAATCCACCGGGCTCGCGGGCGAAGCAAAGTTGAAGACGTAGTCCACCTGGCCGACGTCGAACGGGTCGCAGATATCGATCTGCTCGAATCGGAAACGCGGTTCACCCTGAAGGTGCCGCAGATTGGCGAGACTTCCAGTCGCGAGATTGTCGACGCCGATAACCTCATTTCCTTCAGCCAGCAGCCCATCACAAAGGTGCGATCCCAGAAAACCCGCCGCGCCCGTCACCAGAACTTTCTTTGAAGCCATTCCTGCTCCCTTGCGCAGCGTGCATCTTTCCGCAACCGCTCGCGTCCTATTTCGCGTGCATCCGCCTTCATCCGCTCGCGTCTATTTGCTTCCGATTGCATCGGAAACCGTTTCGCGCACTGGAGTCGCGGTCGGCCTTCCGACGCTCATGTAGGTGAACCCCTGTTCCTGCATCAACGCCGGATCGAAGAGGTTGCGGCCGTCCACCACGATCGGATATCGCAGCGCCGCATGGATCTTACGCAGGTCAAGCTCGGCGAACTCCTTCCAGTCCGTGAGGATCAGAAGAGCATCGGCGTCCCTGGCTGCCTCGTACGCGTCGGCTGCGTAGCTCATGTACTGCGAAGCAGGCAGTTCCAAACGCGCGCGATCTGTTGCCGCGGGGTCGTATGCCACAATGCAGCATCCCTCGCCCAACAGCATCTCAACCAGATCGATTGCCGGCGATTCGCGGATATCGTCTGTTTCCCCTTTGAAGGACAGCCCGAGCACCGCCAGCCGCTTTCCGCGCAGTGTCCACAGCGCGGAGCGCACCTTGCTCAGAAACCGCCGTTTCTGTTGAACGTTGATCTTTTCGACCTCGCTGAGCAGGCTGAAGTCCACGCCCATCTGCTGCGCGACTGAACGGAACGCTGCGACGTCTTTCGGAAAGCACGAACCGCCGTAACCGATGCCCGGCCGCAGAAAGCGCGGTCCGATGCGCGAATCCAGGCCGATGCCGCGCGCCACCTGCTCCACGTTGGCGTCTGCAGCCTCGCACAAATTCGAAACTGCATTGATGAACGAGATCTTTAACGCCAGGAACGCATTCGACGCGTGCTTGATGATCTCTGCACTCTTCGTCGAAGTCATCAGCAACGGCGGCGGCGACTGCATTGAGCATCCGCCCTCGATCGCTCCGTCCTTCTCGTAGTACGCGCCGGTCACCAGCGGAGAGTAAACCTGCTTCAGAAGCGCAGCTGCGCGCTGGCTGTCCGCCCCGACCACGATGCGGTCCGGGTGCAGAAAGTCTTCTACTGCGGTGCCCTCGCGCAGGAACTCCGGATTGGAGACCACATCGAACGCGTCGCGATTGACGCCGTTACGCTCGATCACCCGGCGGATCCACTCGTTCGTGTAAACCGGCACCGTGCTCTTCTCCACGATGACCTTGTATCCGCTGATGTGCCGCGCAATCTCACTTGCGACTGCCTCCACATAGGAGAGGTCGGCGTCGCCGTTCTCGGCCTGGGGTGTGCCCACTGCGATGAAAATCGCATCGCACTCGCGGGTCGCTTCGGCGAGATCAGTCGTAAACCGTACGCGCGTGTTTCTGTACCGCCCCAGCAACTCGGGAAGGTGCTTTTCGTGAATAAGGCTGTCGCCCGCCTGGAGCGCCGCCACCTTGCGCTCGTCGTTGTCGACGCAGATCACCCGGTGACCGATCTCCGCAAAACAGATCGCGGCGACGAGCCCCACGTATCCCGAGCCGACAACTGCTATCTGGCAACCATGCTCCATCAATGCTCCTTGACTTCCGCTCATCGAAAATTTCCGGTTTGCCTTTGATTGTAGAGCCTTGCCGGGCTCACCGGCTGCCATGCCCGGTGTCCGCTGGTTTTCAAGTAGACTAAGGAGCGATGATCTCCGAAAGGGCCGAAGTGTCTCCACTGCCAGCAGATGCGAACTCGCCTGCTGGGGCCGCGCAGAATCCAGCTGATACGACCTTGTCGGAGGCGCTCCTCACAGTCAGGAAGCGCAAATACCTCATCGCAGCCATCACGGCGCTGGGGCTCGCCTGGGGCTTTTATAAGGGCACCACGCAGCCGCGGATGTATCAAGCAGCGGGCACCATTGAGATTCGCACCGGCTCATCCCAGCAATTTCGCGTCGGCGGCGGCCCGGGCTACGGATCCGCAAGTTCCTCGCTGTCGACACAAGTCGCCATCATCAAAAGCGACACCGTTCTCCTGACCGTTGCGCGCGATCTGGATCTGCCCAACAACGCCGCCTTCACCGGCTACACTGGTCCGAACCTTCACCTCAGCCTGGACGACCTTAATGTCCGCCAAGGCACGTTGAATGGGCTGAACGGCGATATCGGCGTGGAGGTCGTCCCAAAGACTGATCTCGTCGTGATCAGTTGCCGGACTCTTGATCCCAAGCTCTCAGCCGATATCGTCAACCGGCTTATTCGCGAATTCATCCAGCGCGATCTGCAGTCCAGCTTCGAAGCAACCCAGCGCGTCTCGGACTTCCTCTCCCTGCAGCTCCGCGACTTGAAGCAGCAGGTCGAGACCCAGCAGGAGCAACTCATCGATCTCCAGAAGCGAATCGGTGTCCTGGGCTTCGATCCGCAGCACAACCAGATTCAATCCACCCTCGACGACCTGACGCGCGCCGTGAGCACGGCGCAGATTGCCCGAATTCAGCAGCAGGCCCGCTACAAGACGCTCTCCGGGATGAACCCCGACGCGCTAGACGGGACGATCGGCGCAGGGGTGGCAGGTGCATTGTCCAGCAACCTCGCCGGTCTGCGATCCACCAAGCAACAGTTGATGGTTCGCTACGCTGAGCTGAATGCAGCTCTGGGGCCGAAACATCCCCAGGTCTTGGCGCTACAGGACCAGATCTCGCAAATTGACAAACAGACCGCCGACGAGGAGAAGCGGCTCGTGGATCAGGCTCACGAGGCGTACGTTGCCGCAAACGTCAACGAGCAGCAGACACGCGCCGCCCTGGAAACGGAAAAAGAAGAGGCTTACAAGCTCCGCGACGACCTCGTCGAGTACACGCTCCGGCAGCGCGACTTCGAGTCGAACCGCACTCTCTACGAAGGCCTGTCGCAGCGGTTGCGCACCGCAGGTATCGAAGCCGGCCTGGAGTCCACCGAGATAGACATCATCGACAACGCCGTGCCGCCGACCGGACCCACGCTGCAATCGAGGTCCAGCATGATGATTGTCGACGGCATCCTGATGCTTACGCTTGGCATCGTCATCGCCTTCGTCCTCGAGAGCCTGGACACCGGAATCCGCACCGTAGCGCAGATCGAATCGATCTCCGGGCTGCCCTCACTCGCTCTCATTCCCCGCATCCGCCGAAGTGCGGCCGAACTTGCCGGCCAGACATCTGTGCAACGAAATCTCGGCGTGGTCGGGGCACCCATGTCCCAGTTCTCAGAGGCCTTCCGCGCTCTACGAACTTCGTTGCTGCTTTCCGTTGCCGGCCGCGAGCCGCAGGTCATTCTCCTGACCAGTGCCACGCCCAGCGAGGGCAAGACGACTGTCGCCATGAATCTCGCCTGCGTCCTTGCCCAGCGCGACGTGCGCGTCCTCTTGATCGATGCCGATCTGCGCCGCCCTACCGTTCACCACCGCTTCAGCATCAATGGAAAGGTCGGCCTCACTTCCGTCCTTACAGGAAGCGTGTCTTTGCACGAGGCCGTCCAGCAGGTTCCCGAGGTTGCAAAGCTCGATATCCTGGTCAGTGGTCCGGTACCTCCCTTCCCCACCGAGATGCTTGCATCGGATGCCATGAACCGTCTGCTGGCCGAGTGCCGCGGCATCTACACGCACATCGTCCTCGATTCGCCTCCGCTGCTTTCCATCACGGACAGCGTGGTCCTGGCACACGATGCCGACGCCGTGGTCCTGGTCGTTCGGCAAGGCAAAGCCAACAAGCACGCCGTCCGCCGCGCGCGCGATCTCCTGTTGCGCGCCGGAACAAAAATCACAGGTACCGTGCTCAACGCCGTCGATCTCAGCTCGCCCGAGTACTACGCCTACTATGGTTACTCGGGATACTCCGGCTACGCTTCGGGCGGTGTCGACAGCAAAGGCTGGGAGTCGCGCGGCAGTAAGAAATCACGCAACGGAGGCCCCAAGTGAGTGCGCGCATCTCACCACCGTCTCGCGGAGGCTCGCGCCTGAACGGCATCCCCTTGCTCTCGGCGCTCGCACTCCTTTGCAGTCCCGTAGCCTTCGCCCAGTTCAGCGGTCCGGGCCCGGCCGTCGAGGCGCCTACAACCGCGACAGTCACTACCGACCAGACTTTGCTGTTTCCCGCCATCCGGGAGCCACTGCTCTCCCCCGGCGATCTCATCTCGATTCACGTCTTTGAGCAAAGCGACTACAGCCCCGACGTAAGGCTGTCCGCCCAGGGCACTGTTGTTCTGCCGCTCATCGGGACGGTTCAGTTGAGCGGCCTCACCCTCACGCAGGCCGAGCAACTGGTCGAAGAGCGCCTGAAGGACGCAGGCATTTACCGCAATCCCCAGGTAACGATTCAGCTTACTCAAGGGCCCAACCAGGAGGCGACCGTCGCCGGCGAAGTGCATGCGGTCGTTCCCATCGTTGGTTCGCGGCGCCTGCTTGACGTGCTTTCGGTCGCCGGCGGCCTGCCAGCCACGGCAAGTCATGTCATCACCATCAGCCGCCCGGGCGTGGCACAACCCCTCGTTGTCGACCTCGGCACAGATCCGCTCCGCAGCAGTCTCGCCAATATCCCCATCTTTCCTGGCGACACAATCATCGTCAGCCGCATAGGCGTGGTCTACATGGTTGGAGACTTCAAAGCTCCGGGAACAATACCGCTCACGCAATACTCGCCGCTCACCCTGATGCAGGCGACCGCACTCACCGGAGGCCTGGCCTACCAGGGTAAGTACAATGACGTGCGCCTGATCCGCACCGTCGGCGACCACCGGACCGTGGTGAAGGTCGACATCCAGCGAATTCTCCATGGCAAAGACCCCGACCCGATCCTGCAACCCAACGACATCGTCTTCCTGCCCGACGACTTCCTGAAGTCGTTTATTGCCAACGGCAACCTGGGCACGCTATTCGGCGTCGTGTCGCTGCTCATCACAGTCAAGAACTTGTGAGGAGCCTGGCACCATGGCCATCCCAGGAAGCTCTTCACGCCGCGCGCCGGTGCGGCTAGCCTACGTTGTCTCGCACCCGATCCAGTATCAGGCGCCTCTGCTTCGCCGCATCGCCCGCGAACCCGGCATCGACCTCACAGTCTTCTTCGGCGCAGACTTCTCCCTCCGCGGCTACAAGGACGAAGGGTTCGGTGTGCAGGTCGCCTGGGACGTTCCGCTGCTCGATGGCTACCGCAGCGAGTTCCTTCCACGCCTGCGCGACACCGGCACCGTCTCGCCGCTGAGCCCCATCAGCCGCGGCATTCTCCGCCGCCTCCGCAACTCGGACGGCTCGCCCGCCTTTGACGCCCTCTGGGTGCACGGCTATGCCAGCGCCAACGCGCTGCACGCCATTCTCGCCGCCAACGCCCTTGGAATTCCCGTTCTCCTGCGTGCAGAATCCTGGCTGGCCGACCGTGCGCGCAGCCTCGCGACGCTAGCCGCCAAGCACCTTTTCTTCCGGCTGCTGCGCCCTGCTATTGCAGCCACGCTTCCCATCGGCTCGCGCAACCGCGACTACTGGGCCCACTACTTCGGCGACGACATGCCCCAGTTCCCGATGCCTTACGCCGTCGACAACGCCTGGTTCGCCCAGCTTGCCGCCACTGCCAACACCGAACAGCTCCGCCGGGACCTGCAGCTCGCTCCGGGGCGGCCGATCATTTTGTTCGCCTCCAAGCTCCAGCCGCGCAAGCACGCTGACCACCTGATCGAGGCCTACTCCCGCCTCTGCTCCGCGTCCGACTCCCCACTCCCCTACCTCCTCATCGTCGGCGACGGAGAGGAGCGCGCCAGCCTCGAAACCCGGGCACACGAACTCGCCCTCGAAGGCGTCCGCTTCCTCGGATTCCGCAATCAATCCGAGCTCCCCGGGTTCTTCGCCCTGGCCGACGTCTTCGTTCTCCCCTCACGCCACGAACCCTGGGGGCTCATCGTGAACGAGGCTATGGCTGCGGGTTGCGCCGTCATCGTCTCCGATGAAGTCGGTGCGCACGCCGACCTCATCACCGATGGCGTCGAGGGCTTCGTCTTTCCCGTCGGCGACATCACCGCCCTCGCAACGGCCCTCAGCCGCGTTCTCTCCAGCCCGGAACAATCCCAGCGCATGGGCGACGCCGCAAAGGCTCGAATCGCCTCTTGGGACTTCGAGGCCGACGTCTGCGGGCTTCGCCAGGCATTGGCCGCCGTGACCGGAAAGCTGCACGCCTGAAACCCGGAACGTTCACTATCCCGCCACCCTCGTCCGCAGCCGCGCTTGATATCCTTACCCTCAAGAGCCCACTCCTCGAGCGAATGAGAATCCTCCACATCGTCGGAACCGTCAGCCCCGCGGCAGGCGGCCCGACCGAGGTCATCCGCATGCTCGCGCGCTATGCTCCGCCCGGATACACCAGCGAGCTTGCCACCCTCGACGACCCCGCAGCCCCTTTCCTCCGCGACCTCCCATTTCCGGTCCACGCACTTGGCAGCCCGCAAAAGCGCTGGTTCCGCCCGGAGCTCCTCCGCTGGCTGAGGAAAAACCGTGCCCGTTTCGATGGAGTCATTGTGCATGGCCTGTGGGAATTCACTGGGCTTGCAGCCCTTCTTAGCGTCGCCAAGCGTCCAGGTTATGTTGTATTTACCCATGGAATGCTCGACCCTTACTTCAAGCACGCGTTCCCCGCGAAGCACGCTAAGAAGTGGCTTTACTGGCTTCCGGCCGAGTATTGGGTCCTCCGCGGCGCTCGCCGGGTCCTTTTCACGACGGCCGCTGAACGCGACCTTGCCGCCCAAAGCTTCTGGCTGCACCGCTGGAAGCCGATGGTCGTGCCGCTCGGCGCAGAGGCACCGCCAACAGACACCGCCGCACTGCTCGCCGCGTTCAACGCTGCCTGTCCGGAGATCGCCGGCCGCCGCTTTCTTCTCTTCCTTGGCCGCATCAACGAGAAAAAAGGGTGCGACCTCCTCGTCAGTGCATTCGCCAAACTCGCCTCCGCCCACCCTGATCTTCACCTCGTAATGGCCGGCCCCGATCCCAGCCACTGGCGCGAGCGCCTCGAGACCCTGGCCGCAGACTGCAACTGCGCAGACCGCATCCACTGGCCCGGCCTGCTCCTCGGCGATGCCAAGTGGGGTGCGTTCGCCGCGTCTGAGGCCTTCATCCTGCCTTCGCATCAAGAGAACTTCGGCGTAGCGGTCGTCGAAGCCCTCGCCTCCGGCCGCCCCGTGCTTCTGACGCATCCAGTCAACATCGCGCAGGACCTCGAAGCCGACGGCTGCGCTCTGGTCGAGCACGACACACCAGAAGGGATCACCCACCTCCTCACGCGCTGGCTCGCCCTCACACCTGAACAGAAGGCGCAGATGTCCGTGCGCGCTTGCGAGAGCTTTGTGCGCCGCTACGACATGCGCCGCAATGCCGAAACCATCCTGCGCGTCTTTGAGAACCCGCAGGGCGCCGTCAATGCACACGCGGCTGTTCGGGAGGCCCGCTGATGCCGCGCCAGCCCGACTACCGCGCCGACGATCACATCACCACCGGCGCCGATCCCTATACCCGCCCGGCGTTTTCCTTCAGCAACCGCGTGGCTCGCCTGCTCTGGAACATCACGTGGCTCCTGCTCTATCGCCCTTCGCCGCGTCCCCTCCACGCCTGGCGCGCCATGCTGCTCCGTCTTTTCGGCGCGGAGCTCGGCCCTGACTGCCACTTCTATCCGGCCTCGCGCGTCTGGGCACCATGGAATCTCCGCTGCGCCGATCACGTCGCTGCCGGCGATGGCGTCGAGATCTACAATCCGTCACCAATGCACTTCGGCTCGCACGTCATCCTCTCGCAGGACTGTTACCTCTGCGGCGCGACGCACGATTACAACGACCCCGCCTTCCCTCTGCTCGCTTACACCATGACGATCGAGCCCTACGCTTGGATCTGCGCGCGCGCCTCGGTTGCGCCAGGCATTCGCGTCGGTGAAGGTGCCGTGCTTGGCCTCGGCTCCGTCGCCACTCGCGACCTCGAGCCCTGGACCGTCTACTCCGGCCATCCCGCGCAACCCATCCGCCAGCGTCAGCGCACGGAAGCCGCCACTCCATCCGTGGAGACCGCTGCACTGTGAGCAGCCCCGTGATCTCCACATCGCCGAACGTCTCCGTCCTCATCCTCACGCTCAACGAGGAACTGGACCTGCCCGGCTGCCTCGACTCCGTCGCCTGGTCCGACGACATTCACATCTTCGACTCCAATTCCACGGATCGCACCGCCGAGATCGCGCGCTCCCGTGGCGCGACCGTCACCAGGCGCGCCTTTGACACCTACGCGGCCCAGCGCAACGCTGCGATGCAGCTCCCCTTCCGCCATCCATGGGTTCTCGTCCTCGACGCCGACGAGCGCGCTACCCCCGAGCTCTCGATCGAAATCCCACGCGCCGCAGCCGCAGCGCCGGCAAACATCGGCGCCTTCCGAATCCGGCGTCGTGACTTCCTCTGGGGCACGTGGCTCAAGCACGCGCAGCTCACGCCTTACTATGTGCGCCTGCTCCGCGTCGGCCGCGTCCACTACACGCGCGACATCAACGAATTTGTCGAAGTGGATGGAGATACCGGCCAGCTCTCAGCGCCACTCGACCATATGGCGTTCTCCAAGGGTCTCGCCCACTGGGTTGCGAAGCACAACCAGTACTCCACCGCAGAAGCTGAACTTCTTGCCAGCGGAGATGCAGTCCGTGACGCCTCGCTAAAAGACGCCCTCTTCGCGCGCAACTTCCACGATCGCCGCGCTGCGCAGAAGGCCATCTTCTACCGCATGCCCGCGCGTCCGCTGCTCAAATGGATATACATGATGTTTGTACGCGGCGCGGTGCTCGATGGCGCAGCCGGCGTTATGTACGCCACGCTCCAGAGCTTCTACGAGTACCTGATCGAAGTGAAATTCCGCGAGATTCTGCGCCGCCGCAAAGGGCTTTCAATCTGATCGCGCAAGTCTCTCGTTAAAAGAGAAGGACGAGAGCGAGATACCAGGTGTCATTGCCGATGGGCGCTCAGGGAGCGTCGGGGCCACCCGCACGTATCTCGCTCTCGCCTCTCTACCCGCGCAATTTGGCGAGCAGATCTGTCGGGTGAACGGGCTTGGCCAGGATCTCGAACTCATGTCCCTGAGCCCTTGCCCGCTCCAGCAGGTCGGCGGTTGCCGCCTGCCCGGAGAACAATAGTACCTTGCAATTTGGAAGTTTGGCGCGCGTTTGAATCGCCGCCTCGATGCCGGTCATTCCCGTCATAATGACGTCGCTGATCAGCATGTCGGGCTTGAAGGTGTCCAGCGCCTCAATCGCCTTCTCGCCGCTATAGACTGCACGCGCTTCAAAGCCTGCCTGGTTCAGAATGATAGCGAGCGTGTTTGCAATCACCTGCTCGTCGTCGGCGACGAGAACGCGGGGCTTCGAGCTGTTCGTGTTGGTTTCTGCCATGTGGGTCCCTGAAAAAGATTTCCTTCCGTGGGTGCCTGTCGGTAGCCGCTCAAGTAGCCGCAGCACAACCCTCTCTCGTCATCATACGGGAGGCCGGGCCCCGGAACGCAGCTTATCCTAGTCCAGTCTGATGCGATATTCCACAGCAACGCTGCTCCGCTTGTGGGGTTCAACGTCCAGCGGCACTAAGAGTTAGTCGATGCTACCCTCAAACCGTGGTTGATCTGCACCACCATCTTCTTCCCGCCCTCGACGACGGCGCCCCCGACCTCGCCACCTCCCTCAAGATGGCGCGCATGGCCGCCGACGACGGCATCACCCACGTCGTCTGCACGCCCCACGCCAGCAGCCGCTACCATTTCGACCCGCAACGCATCCAGGCACTGCTCGGCCAACTCCGCCAGGCCATCGCCGACGCCGGCATCCGGCTCATCCTCGGCACCGGCTGCGACTTCCATCTCAGCTACGACAATGTGCGCGAGGCTATTGAAAACCCGCATCGTTACACCATCAATAGCGGCGAATATCTCCTCATCGAGCTGCCCGATTACGGCCTTCCGCCCACCCTCGAAGAGACCTTCTACAGTCTCCGCCTGGGAGGCATGACCCCGATCCTGACCCACCCCGAGCGCAATCCCACCCTCCAGCAGGACACCTCACGCCTCGCCACCTGGGTTCGCGACGGCATGCTCACCCAGGTCACCGCAGCCTCCGTGACCGGCCTTATGGGACGCAAGGCGCAGAAACTTGCCGAACGCCTGCTCGCCGACCGCTGGGTACATTTCATCGCCACCGACGCTCACAACATTAGCTCCCGTCCGCCCCAGATGCGCCCCGCCTTTGACCACATCGCCTCCCGGCACGGCGACGCCTACGCCCAGAGGCTTTGCACCGAAAATCCACAGGCCGTCTTCGACAACCGCCGGCTTCCGCCGCAGGAACCGCCATTACGCATCGAAGGCCACGACGAATACGAGGACATCGAGCTCGACGATGAAAAGCCGCGCGGCCTGCTCCGTCGGATCCTCCGGCGGTAGCAGGCCACACGCGGCTCAAGGCTGCTGGATGGAAGCGGCCGCCGTCTCCGGGATGTTCGCGGCTTTACGCGCTTTTCGCCGGGGCTCAAAGATGACAAACGCACCCTGATTGGCGATATACAGCTGACTGAAACTTCCAGTCGGCAGCAGACCGTCGATCACGATATGCTTCAGCCCCGCATCCCCGATCCAGGCCTCCGCGCTGAACACTTCTGACCCCACAGACAGTCGGGTATGGAACGTGACAGCGGAGGAGAGCCTGCCGTTTTCGTCGGTCATCCACTTGCTGCCCCTCAGCACAGTCGGCTGATCCGAGAAGGATGGCTGAAGAACGACCATGTCCGCCCCGCTGTCCAGAAGAAGGTGAAGCGGCTCCGCATGCCCGTTCGTCTGCACGGGAACTGAAATCAGCCGCGGCTCCAGATCGCCGGCGCGGGTGCGCACAGGTTCGATGGCGATGCGGTCACCGGTGAGTTCCGACAGAATGGACGAGTCGTCGTCAAACTCGATGCGGTGCTTGCGGTTGTCGATCAGGTAATTGGAGCGGAGGAGCACGTCCTGCCCAAGGACCCCGCGCAAGTCTGGATCGATGGCCTTGAACTCTAAGAGGGGTTGAACGAGCACAGGCAGACGACCGGAGTTGATGGGACCGAACGAAAGGCTCTCGACGAGAACTCGGCGAGCGTCGGTGGTAGCTTCCCAACTGGCAACCTGGACGCTCTGCGCGGCCGGCAGATGAAGCGCCGCAGAAAGCTTCGCGTCGACAATGGACGAGGTTGCGCCCGTGTCGAAGAGGAATGGAAAAGGTCCCTCGCCGTTCACGCGTACCTTGACGACGATCATCGAGCGATGCGGGGACTCGAACGGAACGATGTTGTTGTTCGTCCTTTCCGCAACGCTGACGAGCCGAAGAAAGAGAACGCTGAGTAGCATTGCGATTCTGAAGGTGAGAGAAGCTGTGGCCGAGGACCGAGAGTTTTCTGTGTGCGGAGTGTGCAACATCTAGCTGCTCCTGTCAGCCGGAGGGACGTCTTCTGCTGTCCGGCATGACCCACGTTAGGTTTGCGAAGGCAACCGCGAAAGCATCGGCACGGACGATGTGCGGACAAAAAAGGACATCGTGACAATATGCAGCTGAGCCGTGACGAAACGGTGCTCTTCGTAAGGCGATTAGCCCTCGCCGGCCGTCGTCCCTTTTGGCCGCGCGGCTTTGGCCGCGACTTCACGGATAGATCAGCGGGGTTGTGTACTTGTCAGTGAAGTGTCTGCGCTTTGTAACCAGCAGCGAACGAACGGAACCCTGCAGTGAGCGGGATGACCTGGGAACTGCGTTCATCGTTGCCATGCCGCAATCTTGAACAGAAATCGGGGTCGTGACACTCCGACGTGTGCACTCAAATCAAATTTGTGCGCGCTTCACCATCGCAACACGTGGTTGGGCTGTCAACGAAGAAGGAACGGAGAGTTGCTGCCAACGATGTTCTCATGGCACAGGCGATGCGATCATGCGGCCGAAGCGGAGGAAAGTTCAGCGGCCGCCGTTCTTGCCTCGCTGGGGCTGCCGGGATAAACACGTTGCCACGCCCTGCGCAATTGCCGCGTGGAAGAGAATCCTGCCCGCTCGGCGATGTTCTCCATATCGAGTTCGCTTTGCAACAGGAACTCACGCGCGAGAGCCACGCGCAGCCGATTGCGATAGTCGACGATCGACATGCCTACCTGCTTATGGAACAGCCTTGAGAGGTGCCTGATGCTCGCACCCGCGATTTGGGCGAGCTGAACTCTGTTCCAGGCCCGCGAGGGATTTGCCGCGATGGCATCCTGCACTCGATGCACGGCAGGGTGAATGTGGTTACGGCCCTCCAGCCATGGCGAAACTTGCGGATCCGAGCCGGTGCGGCGGATGTAGACCACGAGGTGACGCGCGATTGCTACGGTGCAGGCTGGGCCCAGAAGACGGCCGACGAAGTAGAGCATGAGATCGACACCGGCAGTGATACCGGCCGAGGTGTAGATGTTGCCATCCTGCACAAAGAGGCGATCTTCGAGCACTCTCGCCTTGGGTGCGATGCGCGCGAGGCCCGCGCAGTCCGCGTGATGAGTCGTGCAGCTACGACCATCGAGCAAACCAGCGTGGCCGAAGAATAGCGTCCCAGAGCAAATTCCGACCAGCGTGTGGGTTGGACGAATGTTGTTCTCCAGCCAACGAACGATGACGGCCTGGTCTTCGCCGTCGCCTCCGTGGTCTTTCGGGCGCCCCCAATTGGTCGGGTTGTCGACACTGCCAAACACCATCACGATGGCGTCGTCAGGAAGAGATTCGGGCAGCGGCTCAATCGTATGCAGGTCGAGGCCAATAGACGTACTGATGGAGCGCGTGACACCGACGCAGCGTACGCGGAAGTAGACCGCCTTTTGCTCGATGTTGGCGCGGCGGAGCACATCGAGCGGGCCACCGAGATCGAGAAGCGAGACGCGTGGAGGAAGGACGGCGATAACCTGAATTTCGCGTCTCGCCGAAGGAAGCTGTGTGATTGCATGAGGCCCGGAGCCGTTCCGGACGCGCTGATGCCGAACCATTTCGACGCCCTCTCGTCTCCTACTGTACGCCCGGCGATGCCGCGCCAAAAGGAGCGCAGCGGCCATGAAAGGGACAAAAAGGGACATCGTGAGATGCCAGGAATAGAAGAGGCGGCGACCTCCCTACAGCCCTAACCCGCCATCCACCGCCAGCAACTGCCCGGTGATGAAGTTGGGGCAGGTCGCAAAGAACAGCACCGCCGCCGCAACATCCTCGACCGTCCCATTGCGCTTCATCGGTGTCTTCTGCGCAAAGTGCTCGTAGCCTGAGCTGATCTCTCCCGTCGTCACAATCATGCCGGGCGCCACACAGTTGACGCTTATCTCCGGCGCCCACGCCTTCGCCATCGTCTGCGAAAGCATGTGCACCGCCGCCTTCGACGTGCAGTAGTGCGCGTGCGTCGACCACGGGTGCAAACCGCCCAGCGACCCGATATTGATGATCCGCCCCCGCGCGCGCTTCAGATGCGGATATGCGTGTTTCGCCACCAGGAAGGGACCGCGCGTGTTCGTCGCGAACATCTCGTCCCATTGCCCAATGGTGATCTTCTCCAGCGTCTCCGTCTCGAACCGCCCGGCGTTGTTCACGAGAATATCGATCCCGCCAAGAGCCAGCGCAGCGTCGTCCAGAGCCCGTTCGACGCTCCACTCATGATGCACATCCATGCCCACCGCGAGCGCCCTCACCCCAAGCCCACCAAGATCGATCGCCGTCTGCTCCGCCTCATCGACCGAGCCACGATAAGTAATCGCAACGTCTGCCCCCGCGCGCGCCAGCGCCGTAGCCAGTGCACGGCCAATCCGCCGCGCGCCTCCCGTCACCAGCGCCCGCTTGCCCCGCAGCGGACGCGCGTCAGCACTCACTGAGGATTACTCTGCTGTGGCACCGGTTTTGGAATTACCCGCTCCTGCACCCCCGGCTGCGTCTGCGAAGTCTTCCCGTCGTTGTCCACGTACGTCGAAACCTGCGCCTTCGGCCGTTCCAGTTTCAGGGTCATCTCCTTCCCGTCCGCCGGCAGGTCGAACTCCGTCGCCGCCGTCGCATACCCGCTGGCGATCACCTGCACCGTCACGTGGCTGCCCACCTCAAGGACGTCAATTTTGGCGTTGCCATCCGGGTCGGTCTTGACCTCCAGGTTGCCATCGTCTTTGCCGTTACGGGTGGCATGAAATACCACGCCGGCGTTCTCATAAGGCTTGCCATTGAAAGCTTTCACCACCTTCACAACCACCGTCGCGGTGGGTGGTGGCGGCTGCCATTTCCGGCCATGTTCCTGGGCTGAAGCGTCTGTACCGGCCATCGTCGCGGTCAGAAAGACCGCCGAGAGCGCGAAACTGCTGAATCTCATGCCCTGCATTCTACCGCGCCTGAGACAGCGCTGGCCCGGCCCAGCTTCCCGTCCAAGTTGCGCCCCCTCTTAGCCATAACTATGCGCGTCTTTCACTCACATTTTACGGTTGACCGCTTGACGACCCTCAATCCGGAGGACTACATTAGCACTCGGCAGCAGAGAGTGCCAGAACCCCCGGGCCGACCCCAAAGCGGCCTCCCGGCTTCCCTGCAAACCGCAATCAAGGAGACAAAGAGGAACATGGCAGCTAATAAATTCACGCCGTTGCACGACCGCATTCTGGTCCAGCGCCTCGAGGAGAGCGAAACCGTCCGCGGCGGTATCATCATCCCCGATTCCGCCAAGGAAAAGCCCCAGCAGGGCAAGGTCATCTCGGTTGGCAAGGGCAAGTCGAACGACGAAGGCAAGGTCTTCCCGCTCGACGTCAAGGCCGGCGACACCGTGCTCTTCGGCAAGTACTCAGGCACCGAGATCAAGCTCGATGGCGAGGACTTCCTCATCATGCGCGAGGAAGAAGTCCTCGGAATCCTCAAGTAGTCCTGCGCGGACGGCGAGACGCGGCTCCGCCGCAGAATCGCTAAACCCCAACGAGAACCGGTAGGTCACGGCTTCAGTCGTGACATTGATTCGAACTCAAAAGATTCGGGGCTTCAGCCCCTGAGGTACGAATCGCATCTCGTATCTCGCATCTCGTATCTGAAACAGGAGCTTTCAAAATGGCAAAGCAGATTCTGCACGGAGAAGAGTCCCGTCAGGCGATTCTGCGCGGTGTCAACCACCTCGCGAACGCCGTCAAGGTGACGCTCGGTCCCAAGGGCCGCAACGTCGTTATCGAAAAGAAGTTTGGTTCGCCCACCATCACCAAGGACGGCGTCACCGTCGCCAAGGAAGTCGAGCTGCCCGAGGGCCTCGAGAACATGGGCGCACAGATGGTCAAGGAAGTCGCTTCGAAGACCTCTGACGTCGCCGGTGACGGCACCACCACCGCAACCGTTCTGGCCCAGGCAATCTATCGCGAAGGCGTTAAGACCGTTGCTGCCGGCGCGAACCCCATGGCGCTCAAGCGCGGCATCGACAAGGCCGTTGAGGCCATCATCGGCAAGCGCGATGAGAACGGCAACGTGCAGGGCGGCTCGCTCAACGAGTTCTCCAAGCCCGTTTCCGGCGAGATGATCGCGCAGGTCGGCACCATCTCCGCCAACTCCGATTCCACCATCGGCACCATCATCGCCGAGGCCATGAAGAAGGTTGGCAAGGATGGCGTCATCACCGTCGAAGAGTCCCGCACCATGGAGACCCAGCTCGACGTCGTCGAAGGCATGCAGTTCGACCGCGGCTACCTCTCGCCCTACTTCGTCACCGATGCAGAGCGCATGGAAGCTGTTCTCGAGAATCCCTACATCCTCATCTACGAGAAGAAGATCTCCACGATGAAGGACCTGCTCCCGTTGCTCGAGCAGATCGCCCGCACCGCCAAGCCCCTGCTGATCATCGCTGAGGACGTTGACGGTGAGGCGCTCGCCACTCTCGTGGTCAACAAGCTGCGCGGCACCCTGAACGTCGCAGCCGTCAAGGCTCCCGGGTTCGGCGATCGCCGCAAGGCCATGCTCGAGGACATCGCTGTTCTCACCGGCGGCAAGGCCATCACTGAGGACCTCGGCATCAAGCTCGAGGGCGTCAAGATCGAGGACCTCGGCTCTGCCAAGCGCGTGACCATCGACAAGGACAACACGACGATCGTTGACGGCGGCGGAGCTGACGACAAGATCGCCGGTCGCGTGAAGGAGATTCGCGCACAGGTCGAGAAGACCACCTCCGACTACGACCGCGAGAAGCTGCAGGAGCGCCTCGCCAAGCTCGTCGGCGGCGTCGCCGTCATCAAGGTCGGTGCAGCTACCGAGACCGAGATGAAGGAGAAGAAGGCCCGCGTCGAGGATGCGATGCACGCAACCCGCGCGGCCGTCGAAGAGGGCATCGTCCCTGGCGGTGGTGTGGCTCTCGTCCGCGCCGGCAAGGCCGTCGACAAGCTCGTCAAGGAACTCGAAGGTGACGAGAAGGTCGGCGCGCAGATCATCCGCCGCGCGCTCGAAGAGCCGCTTCGCATGATCGTCCAGAACGCCGGCGAAGAGGGTTCGGTCGTCATCGGCAAGATCAACGACTCCAAGGACGCGAACTTCGGCTACAACGCCGGAACTGGCGTCTACGAGGACCTGGTCAAGGCCGGTGTCATCGACCCGACCAAGGTCACCCGCACTGCCCTGCAGAACGCGGCCTCCATCGCCGGCCTCATGCTCACCACCGAGGCCATGATCGCCGAGATCCCCGAGAAGAAGGAAGCAGCGGGCGGCGGCCACAACCACGGCGGCGGCATGGACGGCATGTACTAATCTGTTGTTCTTGCCTTTGCGCGAAGGCGCATCGGCTCCATGCAATGGCCCTGGAGAAATCCAGGGCCTTCGCTTTTGTGCCCAGCTATGACCGCGGGCCGATCCTTGTTTATACTGTTGAGAGCAACTAGTTGCTCAGCCGCAGGAACCTTCTGTGGCTCTTTTTTTGCGCCAGTCTCCTCTGCTACCTTTCCCACAGTGAAATTCGCTGTCCCACTGTAGACGGAGGTCGTTCGTCAGTCGTCTACGAATATGCTGGTTGGAGAACTCGCGCTAGGGCTTTTGGAGGTTGTTTGATCGTCCTGGAAGGAGTCGAGAGAAAACCCTCAATCTCTCGACGCATTGGCGAATTTGTCTACAGCCAGCCCGCCGCGGTTTGGGTTACCGGCGCAACTCTTCTGGCATTCCTCATCCGCTTCATCGTCGTCTGCTGCGTCTTTCGCGATATCGCCAGTCCCCTCAACGCCCACGCTGATTTCGGCTACGAAATGGGCTGGACGGCGCGCTGCATCTTCCTCGGCCACGGATTCAGCGGCCCCTTCCAAACCATCACCGGCCCCACCGCCATCGTCCCCCCGCTCTACCCCTACCTTCTCGCAGGCATTTTCAAGCTCTTCGGCCTCTACACGCCGCTCTCCTCCTTTGTCGCGCTTTTCCTCAACGCCGTCCTCTCCTCGCTCACATGCATCCCTATTTACGGCGCGGCGCGGGAGTCCTCCGGCGAGCGCCTGGCGCGCTGGGCAGCGATCGGCTGGGCCATCTACCCCTTCGCGATTTACTTCTCCGCAGGCCGCGTCTGGGACTACGCGCTCACCTCATTCCTCTTCGCCTGCCTGTTCTGGTGGGCCATGCGTCTGCATCGCACCGTCGGCGTGGGCTCCTGGCTGCTCTTCGGTCTCGTCTTCGGCATCACCGCCCTTTCGAACCCCTCCGTCGCGTCTATCCTTCCGTTCCTCTTGCTAATCGCCGTTCACCGAGCCCGGCAAATCGGTGTGCCATCCTTCAAGCGCGCCATGATCGCCTTCGCCGCCTTCGCGGTCGTCATCCTTCCCTGGACCATCCGCAATCAGCGCGTGCTGCACATGACCACGCCCCTGCGTGACGGTTTCTGGCTCGAGCTCTACGCAGGCAACATCGGCGACCCCGCGGACAGTAACTCGCCTTACGCGCACCCCGCCAGCAATCCCGACGAGCTGGCGCTCTACGCACAAATGGGCGAGCCCGCCTACATGGCTCAGAAGCACGACCTCGCCATTGCCGCCATTCGCCAGCACAAACGCCGCTTCGTCGAAGCCAGCGTTCGCCGCTTCTTCCGTTACTGGACTGGCTACTGGAGCTTCAATCCCGGCTATCTCCAGAAGGAGCCGTTCGACATTCCCAACGTTCCCTTCTGCACCACGCTGTCGCTCTTCCTCATCGCCGGCCTCATCACCTGGCGTCGCAATCAGAGCAGCACGCTGCTTCCCTTCGCGCTTCTCCTCATCACGTTTCCGATTCCCTACTACCTCACCCACGCTTCCATGGACTACCGTCAGCCCATCGAGCCGGAGCTCGCCATTCTTGTCACTGCCGGCATGCTCGCCGTTCGCGACCGCGTGAAAGCACACGCCACCGAGCCCATCGAGATGCCCGCGTCCGACCTCGATCTCGTTCCCTCCTAAAGCTTGCCTGCGACCCAAAAAACAGAGGCTCCGCGATGCGGAGCCTCTTTGCTTTCCAGCGAAACACCTACCTTGTAGCGATCGTCTCTTCCGTCAGCCCCGGACGCACCGCCTCCGGCGCACGCACCTTCACGCCGGACAGGTTCGACTTCACCTTGATCCGCACCAGCGCATCGCGCTTGTTCTGTGCGTTCGCCCTGAATCCAAGCTCATAACTCGAATTGATGGCGCGCTCGAACTGATTCAGATAAGGCATGATCGACACCGGCGTAATAGTCCCGTTGTTGAACAGCATTCCGCCCGTCGCATCGCCCACCTGTTGCAGGTAGCTCTGCCCGCTGAAGCTGCCGCGTCCACCGCGGAACCCGGAGTCCTGGAAGTAGATCGAGTACACGGCCACGCCCGCACGCACAGCATCATCCTGCGCCGTCTGCACATACGGACTGTCCTGGTTCATCATCGACGTGCTGCCGTTGTAAGGGTCAACGCCATTCGTGATCATCAGCACAAAACGCGCCGCCGGCTCCTGCGAAGGCCAGTGCTTCACAAGATCCGACAGGCAGAAGTACGGACTCGCACTCTGTCCAGGCACTCCCAGCGGAACCCGAATCTGGTTCGCAAGCTCCTGGTGGTCTGCCGTGAAGTGGCCCGACGATTTCACCGTGCCATTCTCCATGTAGCCCACCAGCACGCCGGCATTGCGCGGCAGGCTGTTCACAAAAGTGCTGATTTCCTTCAACTGCAGCCCGAAGTTCGTCCGCAGTCCATCGTCGATCAGAATCGCGATCTCCTCGTTTCCCGACGACGCTGCTCTCAGCGAGGTGATCGGCGTGTCATGGCCATTCACCTGCAAAGTCAGCCCCCGCGCGTCAATCTGAACAGGATTCTTCGATTCCACATTAATCAGTGCGGTCGTCGGAACCGGGCCCTCCTGCGGAAGCTCCTGGGCGAGCGCTGGCGCCGCAACTCCGGCTGCCAACGCGGCCAACATAAAGCCTGAACGAATTCCTCTTAACATCGTGCTTCTCCTTCCATCTCTCTATTAGATGAAGACGTTGCACAAACGATGGAGTTGCGGTTACCGCTATTCGGACGGCCACAACCGCCCCGTTCTCAGTCGCCGCCAATCCGTATCTTCAGGCCTCCGCGAGCCGTCAGCGGCAGCGATGGATATCCGATCGGCCCGATGTGCTGATTGTTCATCAGGTTCTGGGCCTGCACGAAAACAGTGATTCTGCTGCCGATCGCATACGTTCCACCCAGGTCGAGCTTCGCATACCCAAAATCGAGGTTCCGATTCGGCAGCAGCAGCGTGTTATCAAAGTTCGGGGTCAGCCCGTCCAGAAACGTCGAGTCGTCGCTGCGGCTCACATACGCTCCCTGAAACAGCACACTGAACTTTGACTTCGCATACTCCACCGTCGTAAACCCTGTGTGCGGTGGCCGACGAAACACCCGCGCACCCACCAGCGGGCTCTCCGCCCCAATCGCCACGCCCGGAATATCCGGGTTCTCCGTCGGCGCTCCCTGGTTCGCCGCCACAGCGTCTGACGCAAACGACTGCAGCACCACCGTGTCGAGATACGTATACCCGCCGCGCACCATCCAATGCGCCGTCGGCTGCCACTGCAACTCGAGCTCCGCTCCCTGCGCGCGGTACGCCAGCGAGTTCACATACGCCTCATAGATCGACGAAAACGGACACACACTGTTGCCGCACACCATCCCAATGCCGAAGTACTGCGCCAGCGCCCCGCTGCCCACGCCCTCCAGCTGATGGTCAAAGATGTTGTGGAAGTATCCCGCGCGAAGCACCAGCTTCTCGCCCTTGATGTTCTGGTCCACTCCAACGTCGTACGTGCGCGAGCGCTCCGCTCCCTGCGGCCCGATGTGATACGTCGCGATGTCCGCAGTATCCCCGTTCTGCAGAAGCTGCGTATACAGGCTGTTGAACTCCAGTGCCAGCGTCGGCTCCTGCACACCCGTCGCCGCATTCGCGCGCAGCCGCGTTCCATGAAACCACTTCGCCGACGGCCTCACCGGCACATACGTAAACCCAATCCGCGGCGTGCCTGCAGTCCCATACAGATGGTTCTTCTCAACCGCGCCGCCCAGCGAATACGAAAACCGCCCCTTCACCTCGCCCTGAAACTGCAGGTTGTACTCATAGTTCGTCCGTTGAATTCGCTCGTGCTCAAAGTACTCGGCGTTGTTGTAGCTCCCACGCTCGTTGTCATACCTGAACCCGACCAGCACATTGAACAGCGGGCTCCGCGTCCAGTCGCTCTGGTAGTAAAGCTGATCGCGATTCGACGACTGATCGTCCGTCCCCGTCAAAAACGCCGCCTGCCCTGTCGCCGAATATCCATTCGCGCCGCGGAAGAAAACATTGTTGCCGAAGTACTCCGTAAACTCATACGGAGTCCCCGCATCAAACGTGATCGGATTCCCCACATTCCCGAACTGCGTCTGCTGCTCGCGCTTCCGCGCAACCCCATAGCGCACCAGGTTGTGCCAGTTCCCGGCCGTGCGGTACTCCGCCGTCAGGCCCGAGTACAAATCCTGATCGCCCTCTTTCGCCGTGTTCGTGATGTTGTAAAAGTCATACGGCCCCGGCAGCCCCTGCGCCGCGTCCGTATTGCGAATTGTGAACCGCACATCTGCATTCCCGCTGAACGAGTAGCCAATGTTCGCCGCAGCCGTCGCCGCGTGAAACTTGTCGTTCGGCAGCGCATTGCGCGTGTCGAATCGCGAGAACGCGCCAAAGTAGTCGAGCTTCTTATACGTTCCGCCGCCCGTCGCCTCATTGCGATACTCATGCAGCGTTCCCGCATCGCCCGAGTAGTTGAGCACCGGCTTCAGCGTGTACCCGCGCGGCGTCTCGATCGTAACCACGCCCGCACCCGCATCCGTTCCGTAGATGCCAGAGTCCGGCCCGCGATACACCTCAATCCGATCAATCGCCGTCGAGCTCACCGTGCCGTAATCAAACGTGCCGCCCACATCCTCCGCCGGGATCCCATCCACTAGCACCAGGTTGGCAGTCGAGTTCCCGCCTCGCAAAAACAGCGACGTCACACCACCCGCCTGCCCGCTCTGCGCCAGGAACACTCCCGGCGACTGCTCCAGCGTATCCACCACACCCACATGCGTTGCCAGCTGCCCGCCCGGAATCACCGTCACTGGCGCAGTCAACTGCGGAACCGGCGTTGGAATCTCCGTCGCGCTCACGCTCATCGCCTGCTGCACCGTCACCGCAGAGAGCACGACATCGCGCTCCACAACATCCGTCGCACCGCCGTAAAACTCCTGCCCGATCGCCGGCAGAAATCCCACCGACGACCCCAGCAGCGTAAAGCGTCCCGCATCTGCCGAGCGGATCTCATAAGACCCATCCGCAAGTGCATACCCGATCGCCGTAACCTGGCCCTGCTTAATGAGCTGCACGCGCGCTCCGGGCACAGCCTTGCCCAACGCGTCCGTCACCCGCCCGCGAATGACCACCGCATGCGCCTGCAGCGCCAAAAAACCCGCCAGGATTGTCGAAAGAAGAACGCCCGCAAACCAGGTGCGAGACGGCCGACCGTGCGC
Organism: Acidobacteriaceae bacterium; assembly: GCA_035944135.1. NCBI lineage: Bacteria > Pseudomonadati > Acidobacteriota > Terriglobia > Terriglobales > Acidobacteriaceae > Acidobacteriaceae bacterium. The sequence continues at coordinate 353,687 of DASZBM010000002.1, read as the reverse complement.
CTGCAGGCGCCGATTCAGAAGAGTCATCATATGTCTCCTCGCTTCCCCTTCGGAAGCGTGGCAGAGGCAATACTCAGAGAACCGGTCTCCTGACTGGCGCGATTTCAAAGCCGTTCACCTTAGCAGCTCCTTCCCGATGCATGACATCAGTGGACGCTGCCGGAACAACCTCACCACGTTGCATCACCAACATGGTGCGCGCTTCACAGTTGCGGGGCAGTGGCGGAGTTTCACCGCGCTTCCCGAACATTCCCGAGCGATAGCAGTTATCAGTCACACATCGCCGCGAGCAGCGACGCAGAAATCAGAGACTCAGTGTACACGGCCTCACGGAACGATCAGCACCTTCCCCGTCGTCTTCCGCGCCTGCAGATCGATCTGCGCCTGCTGCGCCTCGTCCAGCGAATACCTCTTCCCGATCCGCACCTTCAGCTTCCCTTCGGCGACCCAGTCGAACACATCCTTCGCTCGCCGCTCCAGCTCCTCGCGCGTCCGCACATAATCCTTCAGTGTCGGCCGCGTCACGTACAGAGACCCCATCGTCGACAGCCGTATCAGATCGAACGGAGGCACCGCCCCGCTCGACCCTCCATACAGCGCCATCAACCCTCTCGGCCGCAAACACTTCAGCGAGTCCTCAAACGTCGTCTTCCCCACCGAGTCATACACCACCGGCAACCCCTCCGGCACCATCCTCTTCACCGCTTCCGCGAAGTTCTCCTTCGTGTACAGGATCACATCGTCCGCTCCCGCCCCCCGCGACAGCTCCGCCTTCTCGTCGGTCGACACCGTCGTGATCACCCGCGCGCCAATCATCTTCAGCATCTGCGTAATCAGCAGCCCCACTCCGCCCGCGCCCGCATGTACCAGCACCGTATCCCCTCGCTGCACAGGGTACGTGTCATAGATCAGGTAGTGCGCCGTCATCCCCTGCAGCAACACCGCCGCAGCATTATCGAGATTCATCCCCGCCGGCACATGCAGCAGATCCTTCGCCTGCGCGCACGCATACTCCGCATACGTCCCGCGCGTCCCATTCCACGCAACGTGGTCCCCAACCGCAAACCCCGTTACGCCCTCACCAAGCTTTTCAACGACCCCCGCCGCCTCCTGCCCCGGAATAAACGGCAGTTTCTCCGGATAGCGCCCCTCGCGAAAATATGTATCGATAAAGTTCACGCCGGACGCCGCAATGCGCACCAGCACCTCGCCGGCCTTCGGCTCGGGCCGCGGAACCTCCACCAGCTCCAGAACCTCCGGGCCACCCGTCTTCTTTACCTGAATCGCTCGCATAGTTGAAAGCATACTGCGGCCCTGCGGTCCATCGCCGCGGTTCTACTGATCTCTGATTTCTGTTCTCTGATCTCTGATCTCTGATCTCTGCCTTACCGCAGCAGACTCTCTTCCGACGACCGCATCCGCACCACGCGCTCCACCGCATACGGCGACCTGTGCGACTGCGTGAAGAAGTGCCGCACCTGCAGCTCACCCAGCAGCCCCACGCCGATCAACTGCATACCCGCCACAATCAACACACTCGCAATGATGAACAATGGCGCATGCTCGCCCGCGACATCGTGCCCCGACAACAGCTTATGAATCAGCAGCCACAGCGCAATCCCGCCGCCGCTCAGCACACCAACCGACCCCAGCCCCCCGAAGAAATGCAGCGGCCGCGTCATGTACTTCAGCAGGAAGCGAATCGTCACCAGATCGAAGAACACACGGAACGTGCGCCCCAGCCCGTAATGACTCTGCCCGTTCTCGCGCGCCGGGTTGGAGATCGGCACCTCGCAGATCGTCGCCCCGTACCAGCTCGCCAGCGCCGGAATGAAGCGGTGCATCTCGCCGTAAAGCGGAATGTTCTGGATCAACTCGCGGCGGTACGCCTTGAACGTCGTTCCAAAGTCGTGAATGTCCACCCCGGAAAGCCCGGCCATCATCCAGTTGGCCACCCGCGAAGGCACCCTGCGCACGAAGTTGTCCGCGCGCTGCGAGCGCCATCCGCTCACCACGTCGTAACCCTCTTCCAGCTTCGCCAGAAACCGCGGAATCTCATTCGGGTCATGCTGCAGGTCACCATCCATCGCCACGATGAACTCGCCCGACGCATGATCAAACCCGGCCGCCAGCGCCGACGTCTGCCCAAAGTTCCGCCGCAGCTTCACCACCAGCACACGAGAGTCGACCGCCGCAATCTCCTCCAGCAGCCTGTACGTGCGGTCGCGCGAGCCATCATCCACAAACACCAGCTCAAAGCTCGCCTCGACATGCTCCATCACGCCCTTCACGCGGTCGTAAAGTCGCGTGACGTTCTCCTCTTCATTGTGAAAAGGAACGACGATGGAATATTTCGGCACGATAAGATGATACCCCCTCAACTCCCTCAGCCTTCCCAAGCCGTGCCCTCCCGGGTTCAAAGCCGCCTCACGATACACTGAAAACAATGGCCCGGTAGCTCAGATGCATAGAGCAGCGCACTCCTAACGCGAAGGTCGCAGGTTGGACTCCTGCCCGGGCCACCAGTATCCACCGGTCTCCGGATCACGCTCTGCATCAGGACTCCTGCCGGGGCCACCAGTATCCACCGGTCCGAATCACGCTCTGCATCAGGACTCCTGCCAGGGCCACCATCACACCACATCTGATCGAATCACGCTCTGCATGGCTCATTCACGCGTAAACCGGACTGTGGAGTAGACTGTGGAGTGAGGTCCACAGTCATGGAAACCGTGCAGATCGTTCTTGATAAGAAGCTCCTGCAGGCCGCCGACCGTGCAGCACGCCGTTTGAAGCGTAACCGTTCCGCCCTGGTCCGCGATGCCCTGCGGGCGCACCTTCGCCAACTCGCCATCGGAGAGCTCGAGCTGCGCGATCGCCAGGGTTATCTGAGTCAGCACAACATCGATAATGATTTGCAAATCTGGGAGTCGGAGGCAGAGTGGCCGGCAGAATAGTTCGTGGCGACGTCCGTCTTTATCAATTCGCTGCACCTGATAAGAAGAGGCCAGTCCTCGTGCTCACCCGCGACAGTGCCTTGGAATATCTTCCGAGCGTCACGGTTGCACCGATCACGTCCACAATCCGCGGCGTGCCATCCGAGGTTGTCCTGCATGAAGCCGACGGACTGAAGACGACCTGCGCCGTCAATCTGCACAATGCCGTCACTGTCCGCCAGGATCGACTAGGCAAGCGAGTGACCCAACTCGGCCCTGCTCGTATGAACGAGGTCTGCAACGCTCTACGCTTCGCCCTCGGCTGCGATCCCTCCGCATAGTCAATTGATGCTGGAAAGCGCATAGGCCTGATAGCCCGTGGCCTTCATGTACTCCCAATCCAGATAAATATAGCCGGCGTCCGCAAAGCAGTTATCCCAACTATTCTTGATGATGAAGTAGCCAGGCCCAACAGCAGGCGGAATACCTGCAGGCAGCTCGTCATTCCCTGCGAATCCCACCACATGAACAACATGCCCGCCGAGCGGCTTAGCCTGCACATCGCTGGCGTTATAGGTGATGTATCCCGGCGTGGTCACGACCGTCTGTCCCTTGCTGTTGACCGTAGTGTTCCCGCCGGCGCCAAAGTTCGGACTCACGTTGAAGCTCCACACCACAGCCTGATTAAAAGCCAGATTCAGTACCAGATACTCCACAGACAATTCGGTGTCATTCGGATTCCAGAACGACGTCACCGACGTTGGATGATACGGCGACCCCGACACTCCGGCATCGTGCAATGCACAAATCGGAAGGTAGATCCCGAAGATATCGATGCTTGTACAGAAGCCCGGAGCCTGCGGCGCCGAATCTGAACAGCCAGGTTCGCTGCCAGGATAGTTCGCGCAGGAGTTGTGGTACACCGCATCCGAAAACGTCCGCGAGTGCGAAGGGTTGTAGTCCCACGATTTTTCGTAGGGGAAAAAGTAGTTGTTGCTGATCGCGTCGCTGAGTTCTTCAAACGAGTCTCCCGTCTCGTGCATGTAACCCGGGCTCCAGGTCAGCCGGTAGTGCTCCATCAGGTCTTCTTCAGCGAGATTCACCTTCACCCCATGATTCTGCGACACCATCAACTCCATCGCCGAAGTCGCCGCAAATGTATGACACGTCTCCCGATTCCCCTGGTCTTTCACGCACGTGAGATACGGCCGCAGCGGAAAGTTCGCAGTCGGCAGCGTCGCGTACAGCCCCGTTGACGATGGCGTGCACGCGTTATTGTTCCCCGAGCGATCGCCGTAGTTCCCGTTCTGCGCCGTGCCGCCAGTCTCTCCATCGCAGTCAGCCGGCGAAGGCGGCATCAACGATGGCAGCGGATTGCGCAGGATGACAGGCCAGTTGACCGCCAGCGAACCAAGCGCAGAGACGACGGTTGAAACCGGCGCTCCCGTGAGGCTGGACGGCAGCGGGAGATTACCTAAATTGCACGCCGGCCCAACCGCGCTCGGCGCGATCGTCCCCGGATTGCTGCAGCTCTGCAACGCGTTGACGTAAGCGTTGGTATACAGGTTCAATTGAGCACCGGCGCTCTCCGCGAAAACAACCGAGTCATAGACCCCGCTGATCTTGCCGGAGATTCCTTGCGTCTCAACCATTGTGCTCGGCGGAGGACAGTTCCCCACAGCCGCGGCGCCGGTCACGCAGTCAGGCGGCACCGTGAATGCCACCGTCACCTTCCAATTCCCGTCGCCCACAGGCTGTACGTTCGCACCGGGCGTCGGATTCGAAAGCAGCAGCTTCAGCAGTTGCGGGTTCGGATTCTTGATAAGGTAATCGGCAATTACAAGCAGGTGCTGGATATCTTCCAGCGCCAGTTGCTCGTTCTGCAGCGTGGCCGCAATGCACGGGTCTGGCGGCTCGAACACCGCCGCATTCGCTGCAGGAACAACCAGCCGGCAGAAGTCGAAGAGAGTCCTGATCGTCGGCGTGGTGCTTTGCGCGGATGCACTTGAAAGCAGAGCGGAGGCAATCGCGAAGACGAAAAACAGCCGGAGTGCGCGACGTGTGCGAGCGTGCATGGAAATCCTCCATTCAGACTTCATTGCCGCGAAAGCGATCGAATGGGGATCAATCACAAAGAGCTGATCCTGTTCGATCGCTCCTTCTGTTGCATGCTGGATTGGCTCGCCCGGAAGCTCGTGCGAGCAGCGAAAAGTCTGGCCCCGACCTGGAAATTTGTCAAAGATTTTCGGAAGACGACCGATTTGTGCGTTTCCAAATCCGAGACGCTCCGCGGATGCCATTGATTCGCAAGAACACCCGCCGCAACTCACCCGACTGCGGAGCTCTAAATCCTGCCTGCGCTACCATGGCTCAAAATCCCGGAGAACCGATGAACCCTCTTCTCACCCGCTGGCAGAATTTTTACGTTATCGTCGGCTCCGCCGCCGGCGCCCTTACCGGTCTGCAATTCGTGGTGATGGCCTTGATGGCAAACATGCCCGTAATGGAGAACGAATCCCAGGCAGTCTCCGCCTTCTCGACTCCCAGCATCGTCAACTTCGGCGTCGTCCTCGCACTCGCTGCAGTCGAGGTCATGCCCTGGCACCGCCTCGCGCCCGTATCGATCCTCTGGGCACTCGCCGGTATCCTCGGCATCATCTACACCGCAATCACCGTCCGCCGCTTTCAGACCCAGCAGGCCTACCATCCTGTGCTGGAAGACTGGCTCTACCGCATCATTTTTCCGTTCCTCGGCTACTCCTGTCTCTTCGCAGCCGCTTTCGTGGCTCGCTTCCATCCCACAGGCGCGCTCTTTGAGGTCGCAGCCGTCGTCCTTCTGCTCCTCTTCATCGGCATCCACGATGCCTGGGACAACGCAACCTTCCTCATCTTCGAGAAGCGCGGCGAGATCGACCCTCACAATCCCAAATAGCGCTCACGGCCACTTCAGCCCGGCGACATGAAACACAAACTGCTGGTCCACGCCGAACATCGGCGGCGTCACCCGCACCTCTTTCGCCTGTTCCACCTCGTGCAGCACTCGCTGCGGATCAGGCAAAAATAAAATGCGCGTTCCTCCGCCAGAATCATCCGTGCCCTGCACCGTCTGCTGCACTCCATCCACCTGCAGCTTCGTCTCGCAGCGTCCACGCGAGCAGAAGAACGGATTACCCTCCCTCCACGGCAGGTGCAGATAGCTATCCAGATGCCCCCTCGACCGCCGGAAACAGAGCTCCGCTGCGTCGTCCACAGACCGCGCGCACGCCCATGAGTCACCGCCCTCCGTCTTGTACTCCCAGCTCGAGACCGGCGCCGCAGCCTTCGCAACAGGCTCCGGCTCGTCCTCCTCATGAATCACAATCTTCGGCCCCGCATTGCACGAGGCCAGCAACATCACACACGCGAGCAGCACAACCGCCTTCATGCGCGAAGTCTACCGCAACTCCGCGCTGCAGCGCCGACCTCTCATCTCAGAAAAAAAATGCCCGCGCCAAACCGAGGCGCGGGCTTCTTCAAAATTCGTCTTGTCTACGCCTTCCGCATTCTGCGACGGAAGATGCCACCCATGCCCAGCAGTCCGCTTCCAAGCAGCGCAAGGGTCCCCGGTTCCGGCGCCGGCGCCGGCCCGATGAACGTCTGCGGCTCGCCATTCGAAGAGTCCCAGCTCGTTGGCACGTACAGCTCATAGTTGTTGTAGTTGCTCAGATCCGCAGGGGTCGCGTTGGCGAAAGCATCGCTCAGCAGTTGGTTGATTGCCGTTTCATTCGCCGCGTAGTACGGATCGTACGTAGCGTTCGCAACCGTCGGATCGCCAACCGCCCACGCTGCAAACTGGACGTTCGCAATCTGCGTCGACGTGCTGCTCGGCGTAATCTGCGAGAACAGCCACGCATCCGCCTCGTAATTCATCAACTGCGTAGCATTGGCCGACGCCTGCGCGATCGATTCGATCTTCACATCCCAGCTCTCGCCCGCAGTGATCTCGTTGTCAAAGCTCACACACATAAGCTGCGTGGTCGTCGACGACCCATTCACGCTGAAGTTATACGGATACAGATACACATCCTCCGGCCCGACAGTCTTGCTGCCGGCATCCTGGATCTGACCCGTCGAGTTAATAAACTTCAAGGTGTCTGCACGACTTACCTGCGACGATGCAACAAGAAACACCGCACCCGCCAGGGCATACCACTTCGAAACACGCATAATCATCTCCTGCCGGCGCATAGCCCGGCTGTTGAGGCGGGATTGAGCTCCCACACTTTGCTCTACATAACGCCTGCTTCGGACACACGCTCACTGTCGCCGCGATTTCCGCGCCGTTCACAAGCTCCCGTCACAGGAGATCTACACTTGTCCTTGCTTCTGTGAAGTTACGGCCGAATGATGCTTGCGTGAAGATTGCGACGGTAATTCAATGCGAAGGAGTTAGTAACCCCGCTTCACCGCCATCGGTACTGTAATGTCTCAGTCCGCGACAACACACAACAAAAAGCGGCGGCCACTCTCGCGGCCGCCACCTCTGCTTTATTCACTACTCACTATTCACTCTTCACTTCTCCAATGCCTGCTCCAAATCCGCGATGATGTCCTCCACATCTTCGATACCCACCGAGATTCGAATCAGCCCATCGGTGATCCCCAGCTTCTTTCGTCCCTCTGCTCCCACCGCGGCATGCGTCATCGTCGCCGGATGACACACCAGCGTCTCCACTCCACCCAGCGACTCCGCGAAGTAACAAAGCTCCAGCTTCGAAACAAACGCATTCGCTGCTTCGAGCGAACCGAGTTCAAAAGCCAACATCGACCCAAACCCCTTCTGCTGCCGCTTCGCCAGCTCATGCTGCGGATGCGTCTTCAGTCCCGGATAAAACACCTTCTCCGGCCCGAACCGCTCCACCAACCAATCCGCGACAACCCTCCCGTTCGCATCATGCTGCTTCATTCGCACCGCCAGCGTCTTCACGCCCCGCAGCAACAAATACGAATCAAACGGCGACAGAATTCCACCCGTGCACTTCTGCACAAACCGGAACCGCTCCGCATGCTCCGGTTTCGTCCCCACCAGAACACCGCCCAGTCCATCCGAGTGCCCATTCAAAAACTTCGTCGTCGAATGCATCACGATATCCGCGCCCAGCTCAATCGGCCGCTGCAGATAAGGCGACAGGAACGTGTTGTCTACGCTGACCTCGACGCCCTTCGCGTGACACACCTCCGCCACCGCGCGAATATCCGTCACCGACATCATCGGATTCGTCGGCGTCTCCAGGTGCACCAGCTTCGTCTCCGGCCGCAGCGCAGCCTTAACCGCATCCACATCACGCGTGTCCACATAGGTGAACGTCAGCCCATAGTTCACCAGCACCTGGTTGAACAGCCGCGACGTCCCACCGTACACGTTGTCCGTGCACACCACATGATCGCCGGCCTTCATCATCGTGCACAGCGCCGTAATCGCCGCCATTCCCGACCCAAAACAATGCGCACTCGTTCCACCTTCCAGCGCGCACAAACTCTCTTCCAGCGCATCGCGTGTCGGATTGGTCAGCCGCGCATACTCATAGCCGCGCCGCATCTTCCCAATGCCATCCTGCTTGTACGTGGACGTCAGATAGATCGGCACATTCACCGCACCCGTCAGCTCATCCGGCTCCTGCCCCTCATGAATCGCCCGCGTCGCAAACCCCAAATTCTTCTCACTCATTCACCACACTCCACTCGCCATCCTACCGAACCGAAAGCAAAAGCGGCAGCCGCTCACGCGACCACCGCTCTCGCCTTATTCACTATTCACTTTTCACTATTCACTAGCATCACGCCTGCGGCTTCGGCCGGAACAACACAAACTCCTTCGCCGCGCTCTCCCAGTCGTTCAGCATCCCACTGGCCAGCACACTATCCGTCAACCGCACATGCTCATCCAGCAGCCCGCGCAACTGCGCCTGCTCCTCTTCCGTGCACGCCTCAAACGCGACCGCCTCCAGAAACTCATCGTGATAGCGCGTCTTTTCAACGATCTCGCCATCGCGATCCAGCACCCACGCCAGTCCGCCCGTCATGCCCGCGCCGAAGTTGATCCCAATCTCGCCGAGAATCACCACAACGCCGCCCGTCATGTACTCGCAGCCGTGGTCGCCGATACCCTCGATGACCGCAATCGCACCCGAGTTTCTCACCGCAAACCGCTCGCCCGCTCTTCCCGCAGCGAACAATTTCCCAGCGGTTGCCCCGTACAGCGCGACATTGCCCAACAGCACGTGATCGCCGCTCCGCTCCACCGCTCGTCCCACCGGCCGCAGCACCAGCTCCGCGCCCGACAGTCCCTTGCCCACAAAGTCATTCGCCTGCCCCGTCAGGATCAGCTTGATCCCCTCCGCCGCAAACGCGCCGAAGCTTTGCCCAGCCGTCCCATGCAGATCGAACGTCACATCCACGCACTCGATCTCGCCCTTCGCCCGCAGCAGCGCAAGCTCACCGGACAGCCGCGCGCCCACCGAACGGTCCTCGTTGCAGATCTCCGCGCCCACCTCGAAGCTCTTGCCCTTCTGCGCCGCGGCCACGGCCTGCCGCGTCCACTGCTCGTCCAAAGGTTCCTTCGCCTCAGGTCTGTCATTCCGTCCGCCGCCCCAACGCCGCGGTCCGTCATCGCCATCCGCCAGCAGCGGCGTCAAATTCAGGTTGCCGTCGAACCGCACCTGCTCCAGCAGATCCACACGCCCAATCGCCGCCTCCAGACTCGGCAGCCCGAACTTCGCCAGCAGCCGCTGCAGATCGCCCGCAAGCTGCTTGAAGAACGTCACCACGTGCTCCGGCTTGCCGCGGAACTTGGCCCGCAGCTCCGGCTTCTGCGTCGCAATGCCCGTCGGGCAGGTGTTCAGGTGGCACTGCCGCGCCATGTCGCAGCCCAGGGCCACCAACACCGCCGTGCCGAACGCATATTCGTCCGCACCCAGCAGCGCTGCCATCAGCACATCCCGCGCCGTCGCAATTCCGCCATCCGTGCGCAGCCGCACGCGCTCGCGCATGCCATTCGCCCGCAGCACCTGCTGCGCTTCGCTCAGCCCAAGCTCCCACGGATTCCCCGCATACTTGATGCTCGAAAGGGCCGCCGCCCCCGTGCCTCCCGTGTTGCCGGCAATCACCACGTAATCCGCGTAAGCCTTCGCCACGCCCGCAGCCACCGTGCCCACGCCAAAGCTCGACACCAGCTTCACACCCACCGCCGCGCGCTTGTTCACGCGCTTCAGGTCATAGATCAACTGCGCCAGATCTTCAATCGAGTAGATGTCATGATGCGGTGGCGGCGAGATCAGCGCCACTCCCGGCTGCGCATGCCGCAGTCTCGCGATCAACCCCGAAACCTTGTGTCCCGGAAGCTGTCCACCCTCACCGGGCTTCGCTCCCTGCGCCACCTTGATCTCGATCTCCTCCGCGTGCGCCAGGTACTCCGCCGTCACGCCAAAACGCCCCGAAGCAATCTGCTTAATCTTGTTATTCAGGCTCGCATGCACCGCCGGCGCACTCACCATCTCCGCCACCGCCGCGCCTCCATTGCTCTCACGCGCAGCCGCAGCGAACTCACCCTCCGGTCCACCAGCTCTCGGCCCCTGACCCTGCAAACTGTACACCGCGCGATCTTCGCCACCCTCACCCGTATTCGACCTCGCGCCCAGCATGTTCATCGCCTGCGTGATCGTCGAGTGGGCCTCCGGGCTCAGCGAGCCCAGCGACATCGCGCTCGCAATGAAGTGATGGCACAAACTCTCCGGCGCCTCAACATCGTCAATCGCCAGCTCCGGCCCCGCCGGTCGAACCTCCAGCAAATCTCTCAGCGATCGCGGCTCCGCCGTATCCACATTGCGCGTGAAAATCTGAAACGCCTGCGCCGCATCACTCGCGGGCGGCACGCCTCTTGCGCTTCCCACCACCGTCTGCAGCGCCTTCACATTCGGCGGCTGCCATTGATGAGGCTCCGCCGTATCCGCCTTGCGGAACCGAACCCATCCATAATCCGGCAGGTCAGCCTTCGCCGCCGCCGGCTCAACACTCTCGCCAATCCACGCCGCCCGCAGCCTCCGCTCCAGCTCAGAAAACCCAATCCCTGACAGCGGCGCCGGCGTATCCGGAAAACACCGGTCCACCACGCTCTTATGCAGACCAAGAATGTCGAACAGGTGCGCCATGCGATAGCTGTTCACCACGCTGATGCCCATCTTCGACATCACCTTGGCCAGCCCCGCATCCAGCGACTTCAGCAGATACTTCTCTGCGTCCACGCCCTCCGGAAATCCCTTTTCACCCACGTACGTCCGCGCCGTCTCCAGCGCCAGCCACGGGCACACCGCGCCCGCGCCATACCCGATCAGCACCGCCGCATGATGCACATCGCGGCAATCGCCGGCCTCCACCGCCAGCCCGCACAGCGTACGCAGCCCCGCGTCCACCAGCGCCTCATGCACCGCGCCCGTTGCCATCGCCATCGGCACCGGAATCCGCTCCGCCGAAGCGCTGCGATCCGTCAGCACCACCACCCGCGCTCCCTTGCGCACCATCTCCACCGCACGCAGGCTCAGCTCTTCAATCGCCTGTTCGAGAGTCTTCTCCGGCGAAAATACGCACGCCAGCTCCTCCACGCACAGCTCTTCCTTATGCGGATACTGTCCGCTCCGCAACGCCGCCATCTGTCCCAGCGACAAGAACGGCGAATCCAGCGCAATGCCAGGCAGCGGCGCGTTCTTCTCCAGCAAATGCGGCCACGGTCCCAGCCGCGTGTGCAGACTCACCACCACCGATTCGCGCAGCGAATCAATCGGCGGATTCGTCACCTGCGCAAACCGCTGCCGGAAGAACGCATACAGCGGTCGCGGACTCTTCGCCAGAAACGCCAGCGGCGTGTCATCACCCATCGACCACACCGCGTCCTTCCCGGTGCTCGCCATGGGCTTCAAAATCATGTTGACGTCTTCCTTCGTGTACCCGAAGCCCTTCTGCACCCGCGAGAGTTCCTCAACCGGTAAGCCAAGGTCCGATGCCTGCAATGGCACCAGCGGCTCCATCCGCGTCAGCGCCAAAAACTCCTCGCGCGAGTCGAAGACGTCCATCATGTCTTCGTTGTGGTACACCTTCCGCTCGGACATATCCACACCGAGCATCTCGCCCGGCCCCAACCGTCCGCTCTCAATCACCGTTCCCGGATCCAGGTCCACCAGTCCAGCCTCGGACCCCGCGACCACAATCCCCTCGCTCGTGATCGCATACCGGCAAGGCCGCAACCCATTCCTGTCCAGAGCCGCACCCACAACAATGCCATCGCTGAACGCAATCGCCGCCGGCCCATCCCACGGCTCAGCGCACTCCCGGTGGTACTCCAGGAACGGATGCACGCGCTTCGTAATTGCCGGCGGCAGCAGCATGCGCACGCTCTCCGCAATCGTCCGCCCGTTGTGGCTCAGCAGCTCAATCGCCTCATCCAGCGACGCCGAATCCGTTCCACCTTCCGTCAACACCGGCTTGCACTCCACCGGCAGCGTCGACCCGCGCGCCCGCATCCTCGAGCGATTGCCCCACACCGTATTGATCTCGCCGTTATGCGCCAGCTTGCGCGACGGCTGCGCGCGATGCCACGTCGGCAGCGTGTTCGTCGCATACCGCTGATGGAAGATCGCGAACTGCGTCACAAACTCCGGCGACGCCAGATCCGGATAGAACTCGGGCAGCAATCTCCCCAGGCACATCGCCTTGTACACAATCGTCTGCGCCGAGAGCGAGCAAATATAGCCCGTAACCTCGTTCAGTTCGACCGCGCGCTCAAATTGCTTGCGCGCCAGGTACAGCCTGCGCTCCATCGGGTCGAGGTTCGCATGCACCGCCGCATCGCCCACCAGCACCTGCCGGACCGTCGGCATCGTCGAGCGAGCAATTTCGCCCAAGATCTCCGGCCGCGTCGGCACATCCCGCCACGCCAGCACCTTCAGCTCCTGCGCCTTCAGCGCGCGCTCAATCACCGCCTCGGCGCGCGTCTCTCCCTGCGGCAAAAACACCATGCCCACGCCCAGCGTCGCATCGTCAGCCAATTCAATCCCAGCCGACTTCAGCAGCAGCGCCCGCGGCACATTCGTCATCAGGCCCACGCCGTCGCTCGAGGCACCGTCCGCCGCCACCGCACCACGATGTTCCAGCCGCGCCAGCGCCGTCAGCGCATCTTCCAGAATCTTGTGGTTCGCCTTCGCCAGTGCCGACGCCACAAAGCCCACGCCACACGAATCCTGGTCAAAACGCGGATCGATCAAGCTTTTCGGGCCTTCAGCAAGGCCCTCGGGAAGGCTCGCCCGGCCTTCCGGCAATGCAACTTCACTCAAACTTCCGCCGCCAGGCTGAACATCGCCCGTCGACAGACACTTCGGCCGCTGAGGAAAAAGAAGGGGCATGCTTCACTATACTTCCATTGTTTGACTAGCGCACGATCGAGGGAGTGAATCTTCCTAGGAAATCTTGAGCTAAACCCGTTCCCTCGCCTTGACATTCGCGGTATGTATATTTATACATGAATTGTGGATTTTTATGCATCAGGCGTGGCGCCCTCTGCGTCACGCTTTTTCCTGTGCTTAAAAGCCCATTCAGCAGGTCAAACATCCAGAAGGAGTGAAAAAGAATCCGGAGCGTTCCCTAACTTCCTCACTCCCTGACGCCTTATGAAGCATCAACGCCAAAACGCGATCCGAGACCTCCTGGCCAAGGCCGCCGAATCCAACGGTGCGGCCATCAATAACCAGGATGACCTCCGCCGCAAGCTCGCCGCCCGTGGCATTCACGTCACGCAGGCCACGCTCTCGCGCGACATCCGCGAGCTCAAGCTCCTCAAAGGCCCCGCCGGCTACGAGCTCCCCGCCGTCGACGAAGAAGCAGAGGAACTCCCCGAGATCGGCGACGTTCTCCAGAACTTCGGCCTCGAAGTCCGCCAGGCCCAGAATCTTCTCATCGTCCTCACCACCATGGGCGGTGCTCAGCCCGTCGCCGCCTCGCTCGACTACGAAGAATGGCCCGAGGTTGTCGGCACCATCGCCGGCGACAACACCGTCCTCGTCATTTGCCCCGACAACCGCCGCGCCGAAACCCTGCGCACCCGCATCGAGACCTTCATTGCCTAATACCACCTCCAATCCGAGTACTGCGGGGATGACCACAACTCCGGGCACTTCACGGACCACCACAACTCCGGGTGCCCCGTTCATACGCGCGGCGGGGTCCCCGGCGGGTGCCCCATTCGTACGCGCAGCGGGGTCCCCGGCGAGCTTGCTCGCTGGGGTGCAAGCGGACGAGTGGGATTCCACCAATCTCCGCGTCGCTGTCGCCGGCGTCACCGGCTACGCCGGCGCCGAGCTCGCGCGCCTCCTCCTCCACCACCCGCGCCTCACCACTCCGCCCGTCTTCCTCGGCCGCGAAGGCGCCGAAGAGACCCTGCGCCTCACCGACATTCACCCCGCACTCACCGGCGCCCCCAACGCCGACGCCGCCCAGGTCATCCCCTTCTCCTTCGACACCCTCACCAAAGAAGGCGTTAACCTCCTTTTCCTCGCGCTGCCTCACGAGCAGTCCCGCGACCTCGCGCCCATCGCACTCCAGAACAACATCCGCGTCGTCGATCTCTCCGCCGCCTGGCGCCTCCAGCACGACACCAACCGCGCCATCTACAAACTCCACGACGCCAACCCCGACTGCGCCGCCAAGCTCCAGTCCGAAGCCGTCTACGGCTCGCCCGAGCTGCACGCACCCGCCATCCGCAGCGCACGCCTCGTCGCCAACCCCGGCTGCTACGCCACCTCTGTCATCCTCGCGCTCGCTCCCCTGGTACGTGCCAACATCGTCGACCTCGGCCACGGCATCGTCGCCGACTCCAAATCCGGCGTCTCCGGCGCGGGCAAGCTGCCCACCGCGACCACGCACTTCATGCACGCGGCCGACAACCTCTCTGCTTACGCCGTCTTCGGCCACCGCCACACCGGCGAGCTCCTCGAACAACTCCAACTCACCCGCGAGCAAATCATCTTCACGCCGCATCTGCTCCCCATCCCCCGCGGAATTCTCTCCACCATCTACGTGCGTCTAAACAAAGAGTGCGCCGTCGACGAGATCCAATCCTGCTTCGACGACTTCTACTCAAACGCCCCACTCGTCCGCGTGCGCCGTTCGCCTACCCTCCCGCAGATCCAGCACGTCGCGCGCACCAACTTCTGCGACCTCGGCTTCCATCTCGACCGCGACGCTCGCCGCCTCATCGTCGTCTCCTGCCTCGACAACCTGCTCAAAGGCGCCGCCTCGCAAGCCATCGAAAACATGAACCTCATGGCCGGGTTCCATCAACAGGAGGGCCTCCTATGACGTCTTCCTTTGCGTTCCTTCGCGCCCTTTGCGCTCTTTGCGTCAAAGCTTTTGCTTTTGCTCTCGCCTTTCCTTCTGTCATCCCCGCAGGGGATCTGCTTCTCGCACCTGGAGTCCACCCATGAAATTCGTCCTCAAGCTCGGCGGAGCCGCCCTTGAAAACCCCTCGCTCCTCGCCACCTGCGCGCAAGCCGTCGCCGACCTCACCCGCGACGGTCACCTCGTCGCGCTCGTCCACGGCGGCGGCGTCCAGCTCACCAGGCTCCTCGCCCAGATGGGCAAGAAATCGGAGTTCGTCGCCGGCCTCCGCATCACCGACGCCGAAACCCGCGACGCCGCCCTCATGGTCCTCGGCGGCCGCGTCAACAAGTCTCTCGTCGCCGCACTCACCCAGCACGGCGTCTCCGCCGTCGGCCTCACTGGCGGCGACGCCCAGGTCTTCCGCGCGCGCAAGAAAAAGACCGAGCACGACCTCGGCTTCGTCGGCGAGATCGCCTCCACCGACCCCCGCTGGCTCGACGCCATCTGGAAGATGGGCGCCGTCCCCGTCATCTCCTCCATCGCCCTCGGCTTCGACGGCGAATACTACAACATCAACGCCGACGAAATGGCCGCCGCCGCCGCCATCTCCACCAAGGCCGACGCCCTCGTCTTCCTCACCGACGTCCCCGGCGTCAAAGGCGCCGACGGCTCCGTCATGCGCTGGCTCTCCCTCAAAGAAGTCCCCGCGCTCGAAAAAGCTGCAGTCGTCTCCGGCGGCATGCTGCCCAAGCTCAACGCCTGCAAGGAAGCCCTCACCCACGGCGTCAAGCGCGTGCGCATCCTCCCCGCCGAATCCGCCGCCGTCCTCCCCGACTTCTCCAGCACCCGCATCAACGACGGAACGGAGGTCATGGTCGCATGACCCGTTCTTGTTTTTCTTTCTGTCATCCTGAGCCGAATCTGGGTGCCCCATTCATACGCGTAGCGGATGAGTGGGCAATCGAGCGACGCTCGATGCCTTTGCCTTTGCTTCCGAACCATCACAGCACCGTCATTCTGAGCGAACCCTGAGCACAGCGAAGGGGTAGTCGAAGAACCCCGACGCTCTCACATCACGAAAGCTGTTCGAACCTTTTTCAACCACGGACCGAACGATGCCAAATCAGACACATCTCACACTCGCCGACGCACAAGCCGCCGAATCCAAACTCGTCCTCAACACCTACGCGCGCTACCCCATCCTCATCACGCGCGGCGAAGGCGTGCACCTCTACGACGAGAACAACACCGAGTACCTCGATCTCCTCTCCGGCATCGGCGTCTGCGCTCTCGGCTACAACCACCCCGCCATCACCGCCGCCATCACCGAGCAGGCGAAGACCCTCGTCCACACCAGCAACCTCTTCTACCACCCCCACACCGCCGAGCTCGCCCTCCGCCTCACCGAGATCACCGGGCTCGACCGCGTCTTCCTCACCAACTCCGGCACCGAAGCCTGGGAGGCCGCACTCAAGCTCGCCCGCGCCCACGCCGGCCTGCTGCGCTCCGAAGGCAAACGCATCGGCACAAAGTTCCTCGCGCTCGAGCACAGCTTCCACGGCCGCACCATGGGCGCCGTCGCCACCACCCACAAGTCCGCCTACCGCGAGCCCTTCCAACCCGTCATGCCCGACGTCGGATTCATTCCCTTCAACGACGTCGCCGCACTCAAGGCCGCCTTCAGCACCGACGTCTGCGGCATCTGCATCGAGGTCCTCCAGGGCGAAGGCGGCATCAACCCCGTCTCCGCAGAGTTCCTCCGCACCGCGCGCGCACTCTGCGACTCCACCGGCGCATTGCTCCTCTTCGACGAGATCCAATCCGGCATGGGCCGCACCGGCAAGTGGACCGCCTACCAGCACACTGACGTCATGCCCGACATCACCACGCTCGCGAAGCCCATCGCCGGCGGCATCCCCATGGGCGCCATGATCGCCACCGAAGAAGCCGCGCGCGCCTTCACGCCCGGCATGCACGGCACTACATTCGGCGGGAACCCGTTCGCCTGCGCCGTCGCCATCGCGGCCATCGACACCATCAAGCGCGACAACCTCCTCGCCCACAACACCGAGCTCGGCAACTACTTCCTCGCCCAGCTCCGCAACCTCGCCGCAAAGCACTCATCTATTAAGCAGGCACGCGGTCTCGGCCTCATGGTCGGCCTCGAGCTCCACTCGCCAGACCTCGCCAAGTCCGTTCACGAGGCAATGATGAACACACATCACATCCTCCTCAACCGCACGCACGACACCGTTCTGCGCTTCCTTCCGCCGTACATCATCACCCGCGAGCACGTCGACCAAACCATCGCCGCGCTCGACCAACTCCTCACCCAACACCTCACCCCCGAGCCCCAAACCGCCGAGGCCACCGCAAAATAATGTAGGGGAGGTCAATTAGCGCCGTCATCCGGAGCAAAGGAAAAATAGGCCGTCATCCTGAGCAAAGGAAAAATAGGCCGTCATCCTGAGCGAAGCGCGCAGCGCGAAGTCGAAGGACCCCGAAAATGCCGGCCTTACGAATAGCGTCGAACCATTTTCAACCACGGATCTAACTCGCATCTCGTTCCTAGTACCTAGTACCTAGAACCTCGCACCACCCAGGAACCCCATGGACACGAAAACCATCGTCATGAACCCGAAATCACGGAAGCCCTCCGGCATCCAGTCCGACACCGCCTTCACCGAGCTCGCCAAGGGTCTCAACGGCCGCGACCTCGTCTCCATGGCCGACCTCTCGCCGCAGGAGCTCACCGCCATCCTCGAGCTCGCGCACGCCGTCAAAGCCAACCCCGACGACTTCCGCCACGCCCTCGACGCGAAGCAGATGATCCTCATCTTCGAGAAGGCGTCCCTCCGCACGCGCCTCACCTTCGAAGCCGCCATGAACACGTCAGGCGGCAACGCCATCTTCTACGACCAGACCAAGCAGCCGCTCGGCGAGCGCGAGTCCATCCCCGACGTCGCTCACAATCTCGAGCGCTGGATGCAGATCATCGTCCTCCGCACCTTCGCGCACTCCACCATCACCGAGATGGCCGCCAACGCGAAGGTCCCCGTCATCAACGCACTCTCTGACCTCGAGCATCCCTGCCAGGCCATTGCCGACTTCATGACCCTCGAAGAGCACTTCGGTGCCGTCGACGGCCTCAAGTTCACCTACGTCGGCGACGGCAACAACGTCTGCCACTCGCTCATGCTCGCCGGCGCGTTGCTCGGCTCGCACGTCACCATCGCCACACCCAAAGGCTTCGAGCCCAAGCTCGACATCATCCACAAGGCCATCGAGATCGCCGAGACCACCGGCGGCTCGCTCACCTTCACCCACGACCCCGTCAAGGCCGCCACCGGCGCCGACGCCATCTACACCGACGTCTGCGTCTCCATGGGCCAGGAGCACGACTCCGCCCGCCGCGGCCCCATCTTCATCCCCTTCCAGGTCAACGACGCCCTGATGTCGCACGCACAATCGGGCGCAGTCTTCATGCACTGCCTGCCCGCGCACCGCAACGCTGAAGTCACCGACTCGGTCCTCGACGGCCCGCACTCCATCGTCTTCGACCAGGCCGAAAACCGCATGCACGCCCAAAAGGCCATCACCCTCATGCTCCTCGGCGGCGCCAAGCGCCTCCCCAAAACCCCCAACCGCCGCAGATAGCTTCGCGGTAGTTGTTAGAACCGGTCATCCTGAGCAGAGCGCAGCGAAGTCGAAGGACCCCGACGCTCTCCGACTCACCACAGCCCCTCAACCCTTTTCAGCCACGAACTAACTCGCGACTCGAAACTCGCAACTCGAAACTGATAGCGCAAACCCGGAGCCCACAGCAGCCCAACTCCGAAAGGTGCTGAAGAAGCGAAAGAGGAAAGAAGTTTTGAAGGGGCACGGCTTCAGCCGTGCCATAACAGTTCAGCAGAAACGGGGCTTTCGCCCCTGAGGTAAATGAACCACCACAAGCCGTCATCCTGAGCGAAGCGAAGCGAAGTCGAAGGACCCCGACGCTCTCCGCCTCACCACAACCGCTCAACCCTTTTCAACTACAAACAAACTGGCAACTGAAAACTGATAGCGCAAAAGTTTTGAAGGGGCACGGCTTCAGCCGTGCCATAACAGTTCAGCAGAAACGGGGCTTTAGCCCCTGAGGTAAATGAACCACCACAAGCCGTCATCCTGAGCGGAGCGCAGCGAAGTCGAAGGACCCCGACGCTCTCCGCCTCACCACAACCGCTCAACCCTTTTCAACTGCAAACAAACTGGCAACTGAAAACTGGCAACTGAAAACTGAAAGCGCAAAAGTTTTTGAAGGGGCACGGCTTCAGCCGTGCCATAACAATTCACCACAAAACGGGCTTCAGCCCCTGGGGTACGCATGACGGTGTTCGCACAGTCCGAATCGAAATGGCTCGGCATAATCGTCGTGTGCTTCGCCTGCGTGCTCCCCTTATCCAAGAGTGCTGAAGCGCAAGGACTCACGATCCACGCAGTTGAAGACGGCACGAACAAACCATTACGGGACATTCCAATCACTCTGCGTTACAACTGCACGCCAGTGGACTCGGGCCTCAAGTTGAAGTGGCATGGCTGCAAATGGATCCAGCGGCGAACCGATAAGGCAGGAATCGCATCGTTTCCCGAAGCCCCGTCGCTGCCGAACATAGATGACGTCTATTCATTGCCAATCACTTATGGCATGACGTGCTGTGACGTTCAACCTAAGAGCTTTCCTGCTGAAGCTACGATGAAGTTTCGAAAACGCACATTGGCAGAGCAGCTTCACTGGATTTTCGTTGGCGATTGAAATACAAGTCGCTCGGCAAATGAAACACAAATAGAAATAGAAACAGAAGGATTCGATCGCAGATGCCTAGTGAACCAACCAAGATGTGGTCCGGCCGCTTCCGCGAGCCCCTCGACCGCACCTTCGAGCAGTGGCAGCGCAGCTTCCCCTTCGACTGGCGCCTCCTGCCTCACGAAGTAGCCGCCTCGCAGGCGCACGCCCGCGCCCTCGCCGCCGCCGGCATCCTCACGCCAGACGAACTCGACACTATGCTCGCCGGCCTCACCCGCGTCGGCGAACGCCTCCTCAACTGGTCGCACCGCATCAGCGCAACTTCAGGCCAAATCGATTACGAAACATCCAACGCTCAGATCGGCGCCGCCATCGTCGCCAGCGCCCCACAGGCCGAAGACATCCACCACTTCGTCGAGCTCGAGCTCACCAAAGAGATCGGCGCCCTCGCCCTCAAGCTCCACACCGGCCGCTCGCGCAACGAACAGATCGCCACCGACATGCGCCTCTTCGTCCGCGACGCGATCGACGCGACAACTCACGGCCTCCTCGACTGGGCAAACGCACTCCTCACGCAAGCCGAAGCCCACATCGACGACGTCATGCCCGGCTACACGCACCTCCAGCGCGCCGAGCCCGTCCTCCTCGCCCACTGGCTCCTCGCCTACGTCTCCATGCTCGAGCGCGACCTCTCCCGCTTCGCCGACGCACGCGCCCGCATGAACCTCTGCCCGCTCGGCAGCGGAGCCATCGCCGGCGCCACCCTCGCACTCGACCGCACCATCGCCGCGGACGCCCTCGCCTTCAGCGCCCCCACACCCAACTCCATCGACGCCACATCCGACCGCGATTTCATGCTCGACTTCGCGCAAGCAGCCTCCACCCTCGGCCTGCACATCTCGCGCTTCGCCGAAGAGCTCACCCTCTACGCCACGGCCGAGTTCGCCTTCGTCGACCTCCCCGAAGCCTTCTCCACCGGCTCTTCCGCGATGCCGCAAAAGAAAAACCCCGACCTCACCGAGCTCGCCCGCGGCAAATCCGCCCGCCTCCTCGGCGCCGCCACCGCGCTCGCCACGCTCATCAAAGGCCTGCCGCTCGCCTATAACAAAGACCTCCAGGAAGGCCAGGAGCAGATCTTCGACATCGCCGACACCCTCGCCGGCCTGCTCAGCGTCCTCCCCAACTTCACCCGCGCCCTGAATTTCCGCACCCCACGCCTCAAATCCGCCGCCGAAACCGGCTACCTCAACGCCATGGCCGCCGCCACTTATCTCTCCAACAAAGGCGTCCCCTTCCGGAAAGCCCACGAAATCGTCGGCAACGCCGTCCGCCTCGGCCTCGACCGCAACCTCGAACTCAACGCCATCCCACTCGAAGACCTCCGCACCCTCTCGCCCGAGTTCGCCGAAGACTTCTACGAAGCCATCTCACTCACCGCCACCCTCGACTGCCACGACGTCCCCGGCGGCACCGCCACCCACCGCGTCCGCGAAGCCCTCGCCGCCGCGCGCACTCGCCTCTCTACCCTCTATCCCCTACCCTCTACCCCCTAAAGAAATGTCCAGCGACCTCATCACTCTCGATCTCGGCCCCCACGAAGCGCAGCCCGCCAGCGCCGCACCCATCCGCGTCCACAAAGCCCGCCTCCAGGACGCCCGCAACATCTTCGACCTCGTCAACGCCCACTCCCACGACGGCACCCTCCTCCGCCGCTCCTACGCCGAGCTCTGCGAGAACATCCGCGACTTCACCGTCGCCTACCGCACCATCGAAAACCCCGAAACCCACGAACCCGAAGAAGAGTTCCTCGGCTGCGGCGCCCTCCACCTCTACGGCCCGCACCTCGCCGAGGTCCGCTCCATCGTCGTCCGCGCAGACCGCCGCGGCCTCGGCGCCGGCGACGCCATCCTCGAAGCCCTCATCGCCGAAGCCGACGACCACGAGGTCGCCTCCGTCTGCCTCTTCACCCGCATCCCCGACTACTTCGAGCACCTCGGCTTCCGCACCGCCGAACGCGACGCCATGCCCGACAAAATCTACAAGGACTGCCAGACCTGCCCGCGTCTCTACGCCTGCGACGAAGTCGCCATGGTGCGCGGCCCGCTCCCCAACATCGCCGTCCTCGGCCCCCGCGAGCCCCAGCTCCCCGAGCTCGTCCAGATCAACCCCCTCGCCCCCACCGGCACCCGCTAGCGCCGGCGCTGGATCGCCCACAATCCGGGTGCCCCATTCATGCGCGCAGCGGATGAGTGGGCGGTCGCGCGCTAAGCCGCGCGATAGCTTCTCGCCGGCCCGCAACGGTTGCCCGCAAGTGACCAAAGTTTCACGCAAACCTCCCGAAATCTTGGACATCCACCCCTAGTCAAAACCCCATCCGATTCTCTTGGTGTCACGGAGTGATCGCATGCTCAACCGATGGATCGCAGGCCTCACCGGCACATTTCTCGCCCTCGCACTAGCCCTGCCAGCCGCCGCTAGCCAGACCCCCGCGCAAAAGCGGGCCCGCCACGCCGCCCAGGCCCGCGCCAAGGCCCAGGTAGAGGCCCGCGACAAGCAGCACCACAACAAGCTCAAGACCGAGGCCATCCCAGCCGGCGCCGGTGCCGTCGCCGGAGGCGTCGTCGGCGGCCCTGCCGGTGCTTTCGTTGGCCTCAAAACCGGCCACACCGTCGGCACGGGCTTCCACATGATCAAGAAGCATCACGACATCAAGCAGCAGGAGAAGCGGAACGCCATCGCTCACCGCCGCTATGTTGCGCGCCGCCGGGCAGCTTCCACCAATACCGCCGCGCGCCGTCGCACCTTGCAGTAATTGCACCCCTGCCCACCACGAGTAACCCCCGAGCCCGGCCCACGAGCCGGGCTCTTTTATGCCGCTGACCCGCACCTTAAAACTGGCAGCTCGAAGCTCGCAGCTCGAAGCTCGTAGCGCAACCCGGAACCCGCGGCAGCCGGCCTCAGAGAAGCACACTCCCTGATCCGCACCCTCGCTTGCCAATCCCACCCACGCCGCTCCCCCGAAAATGCTATATCCCACCGCCCTCGCTCCCGCCTAACGTAGCGCTCTAAGCAGTTGTTCACATCCCCCACCCCCATAAGTCCCACCGAGGTCCTCATGCCAGAGCAGCGCGTCGATACTTCAATGCCCGAGCCGGTTCGCCGGCCCGGAAATCCCCCCGGTTCCTCCGCCTCTGCCGTGATCGCCCCCAGCATGATCGGCAAAACCATCTCCATCAAAGGTGAGATCACCGGCGCAGAATCCATCCTGATCGAAGGCCACGTCCAGGGCTCCATCGCCCTCCCGCACGATCGCGTCACCGTCGGCCCCAGCGGTCGAGTCTCCGCAACCATCACCGCCCAGGACATCGTCCTCCAGGGCGAAGTCACCGGCGCCTGCTCCGCAACCGATCATGTCTACGTCCGTCGCGACGGCTCGCTCTGCGGAGACGTCATCACCTCCCGTATCTCCATCGAAGAAGGAGCTCACCTGAACGGGAGCATCGACATCCGCAAAGAATCGAAACCTGCCGCCGCCAGGGTCCAGCATCAAGGCCAGCAAGAGGTCGAGCCCGAACTTGTGGGAGCAGTCGGCTAGAGCGAGTTCCTGGCTCGCCCTGCAGGAGCTCGATTCCACCTCATTCAGCAGCCTGAAACCTAAACCACTGAAATTGCTTTCACCTATAAATCGCATCAACGAAAGGCTTTAGGATCAAAACCCCTTGACAGCCTTGTTATACTAACCTTATAGAGTAAAGTTCTCGAAAGCCCGGCACCCGCCGGGCTTTCGCATTTAACCTGAAAGGCCAAAAAATGAGCATCCACACGCCAGAGCCGACCCGTCTCCAATGCCGCCACATCTTCACCGACGGTCGCCGCTGCGGCAGCCCATGCCTCCGCAGCCAGGACTTCTGCTACTACCACCACACCACCCGCGGCGCCGCCATAAACTCTTACGGCTCCCGTCGGGCGCCCCATCGCCGGGTGCCCCATTCACACGCGGAGCGGGCTAGTGGGATGCTTTCCCTCCCGCTCCCCGAAGACCGCTCCGCCATCCAGCTATCCGTCGGCCTCATCATCCAGCAGATCGTCTCCGGAGAGCTCGACCCGCGCCGCGCGGGCCTGGTCCTCTACGCCCTCCAGATCGCCAGCCACAACCTTCCCAAACCGGACCCCAAAGCCCAGGCCCAACCGGTAGCCGAAATCATCCACGACCCCACCCACGGCCCCATCGCCCCGGAGGCCGAACTCGGCCATGATCAACCCATGGGCTCAGCCCAGCGTCTGCTCGAGGAACTCGGCGGCGACGAGGAAGATGAGGCCGCCGACAAGGCATACTGGGAGCGCATCCGGGTTCAACCCCGGCCCACTCCAGCCGAGCCTTTACCCAGCATCCTCAACGGGCTGCAAGCCAGCCGGGAGGACGGTCTGCCGGACCGGCCTGAAATGTGGCCATGCCGGCCGCGCACCCGTTCCAAGCCGCGCCAGCACCCATCGTCTCGCCGGCACAACTCCATGCTCGCCCGCCACAAACCGCAGCGTCTGCCAGTTCAGCGGGAACTCGAGCACCACATGCAGCAAACCCAGGGACGAGGACAACATAAACCCGAACCGGAAGCTCACCGCGAAGCTCCCCAGGCACGCCGCATAGATCACGGCAATCGCCAACCATCCGCGCCGCGAAATCTTATGCCACTCCAGCACTTCGGTCTTGGCGAACCAGTTCAGGTAGTGGAACAGATAAGCAAACGCAAACACTCTAATGAGACCCGCAATCAGCGGGCTATTGAGCAGCGTTCCGTTCAGCATCATCGTCTGGTGCAGATCAGCCGCGAGCTTCGTATGGATCGAGAAGAAGGTCATCGACTCCGCCCGCAGCCAGAATCCTCCCAGCACCCCATAGTGAATCGGCAGAAACATCAGGACCACCGGCGTCGCAACCGCCAGCGCCGGGTTCACCCACTTGGCCAGCGTCTTTCGCTTCTCGCGCAGCGCTCCGCTCACCATGAATGTCCAGGTGAAAAAGAACACATGCACTAGCGTCGGCACCATCGCCGCAATAAAAAACACCCACGTCCGCAGGAACAACGACGTGACCAGAGCCGCCACCGCCACCACTGCAATCACGTAAACGTTCCGCACCAGCACCGAGAGCGAAATCAGCAGCATCGCTCCCACGGTCCAGAACCACAGATCGTGCTTCACTAGATCGCTCGAGAGGCTCAGCACTACCGCGACAACCGCGGCCACCAAATACCCGCGCGACGGAACCACGCTCTTGCCAAGGTAGAAATTCTTCTTGCGCAGCCACGCAATCTCGGTCAGATAGTGCAGTGGCCCCAGCACTGCAAACGAGAACAGAAACACTTGCATCGGTGCCAGCGCCGCTGCGACCGCGCTTACGGCCAGGGCCGCAAGGTCTGCGTAGCGTGCTGTTCTCCTGCAGTTTTGGGCTGACAACTCTGCTTTTCCCCGTTACTTCAGTGCGAGAATAGCGAGCTGTCACCCTCCAAAAAATCCCACTCCGCCGCGCCGGAACTGACCATCCGCAGCGCAGAACTACACTCCATTGCGGCAGCACTCACCCATCACCTCTGCCGCATACCCCATCCGCGCCACAAATCCGGGTGCCCCATCTTCGCGACGGCTTCATCGTCGCTAAGGTGGGCATTCGCGCAAAGCGCGAACCGCTGTCTCGGGTGCCAACGAACGACTGGGAACCACCCGCCTCGCAACAAAACAAGAGGAGCCGGAGCTCCTCTCGGCCACCTTGCGGTCGTCCTTCTTGTTTGTCATCCCCGAAGGGGATCTGCGTTTGCCTTTGCCTTATTCACTACTCACTACTCACTACTCACTGCTTCTCCGTCCGCGGATACCGCGCCGTCACAATCGTCGAGATCCCGCCTCGCGGCCGAAAATCACCCTTCACCTCCGCCCAAACCGGGTCCGTCGCCTTCACAACGTCGTCCAGTACCTGGTTCACAATGTTCTCCTGGAAGATCCCCAGATTGCGATATGTGAACAGGTATTCCTTCAGCGATTTCAGCTCCAGGCACTTCTCGCGCGGCATGTAACGGATCAGCAGCGTGCCGAAGTCCGGCAGCCCCGTCTTCGGGCACACGCTCGTAAACTCCGGGTCGTCGATCAAAATCTCATACTTCGCAAACTGATTCCGCCAGGTCTCAATCGCGGGAAACTCAACATCCAATCCCGACTTCGCGTGGTCGTCGGTATATCCAGTCGTATAGGTCTTCTCTGCCATCCCTCCATTCTCTCAAACCGGAGAACTCGAAGCCGGCAGTTGACAACTCACAGCTCACGACACCCCACGCCCTCGGACCACCGCAAATCCACGCGAAAGTCCGTAACAAAAAGTCCAGACCTAAAGTCTCTCGTTCGAAGACTTTGCACAAAAAGTACGGGGGGGGGAGCCTCAGCTCCCCCCGCTAATCGAACACCCTGCTGTTCGCTAGTCTCGCCGTCCCAGCGTCGGACGATCATCCGTCGAGCTGCTCGGATTGTTTGGTGCGTTCGGATCGTTGTTGCTTCCGCCCACGCGCCGCAGCGTCGGCTTGGAGTTGTCTTTCTTGTCGTTCAGGCCGCGCTTGTTCTGGATCCTCGCCAACCGCGCCTTCACCTGGTCAAACTCCGAGCTCGTCACCATGTACTGCGGCTCCGCAGGCAGTATCGTGGCAATCTCGTTCTCCACCGCCGCGATGCGGTCCGGCGTGGCCGGATGATCGCTGAACGCCTTCGACAGCGCTCCCGGCTTGTGCTTCTCGAGCGCCGCCAGCTTCTCAAAGATGCTCACCATGCCTTGCGGATCGTAGCCAGCCTTGTACATGTACTGAATGCCAAGGTAGTCCGCCTCCGCCTCATACTCGCGCGAGAACTGCAGGAACGTCAGCGGTATGGCCAGCTGCGACGCCTCATAGATGCCGTACCCGGTCCATGTGCCCTGCGTGAAAATGATCAGCGGAATCTGCCCGAGCTGCATGTAGTTCAGCTTGGTCATCTCGCGCGCCGCATGATGTGCCGCCACGTGCGAGATCTCGTGCGCCATCACGCCCGCGAGCTCGTCTTCCGAGTCGCACGCGAGGATCAAGCCCGAGTTCACGTAGAAGAACCCGCCCGGCAGCGCCATCGCGTTAATCTCATCCGTGTCCAGCACCTTGATCGTGAACGGCACCTTCGCATCCGAGTTCTTCACAATGTTCTGGCCGATGCGATTGATGTACTCCACCACAACCGGATCGGTCACCAGGTGCGAACTCTTCTCAATCTCCATCGAGTACTGCTTGCCCGTGCCGATCTCCCAGTTCGTCGAGTACCAGTTGCCCAGGCCGCGACCGCCGATGTTCCGCTGCCCGACCGCATTCACATCCTCTTCACTGCCCTTCTTGATGTGCGGGTCCAGCTCTTCGCCCGGATTCGGAATCGAGTCGGCCTTCGCATCCTCGGGTACCTGGTCGGCCTTGACCTTGCCCTTCTTGCCGGGCTTTGCGGCCTTACCGTTGTCGGCCGTCTGATCTTTGCTGTCGGCAGTCTGGTCCTTCGTCGAGGCTTGTGCAGGCGCCGTCGTGCCTGCAGTCGCCGCCGGAGTCTGCTGCGTCTGCGCCGGTGTCGCGCTGGTCGTGCTGCTCGGATCTGTTGTGCTTGTCGAAGTTGGAGACTGTGTCGCCGGCGTCTGCGCGCGCGGAATCTCCGTCACCGATGGTGTGTTGGCTCCTGTGGGAGTTGCCGGTGTGGGCTGCTGTGCAAAGACGAGGGTCGCGGAAAGACCCGCGAAGGCGAGAAGCATTGGGACGCGCATGGCAAACTCCCGGAGGCCGGAGGCCCTGCCTTCAAGGCACAGCACTCTGCAATATTGTAGACGTGTTTGGGGATTCTGGGTTGCAGGCCGATTGAGAGTGGTTAGTTGTTAGTAGTTAGTGCTCCTGCGAGGAGCGCCGCGCCGCTTTTGACTAACTACTAACGACTAACCACTAACTACTATCGCTACCAGGTGTTGTAGCTCGACCCGTCCGTCGCGATTCCCTGCGAGCCCGAGTGGACGTTATTGATCCCGCCGTCGGTCTGGTCAATGTCCATCAGGGTGTCCGAAGTGTCGGGCATCCACGAATCGGAGGTTCCGGTCATCGGGTCGACGGGAATCTGCTTCAGGTATCCGGCCTGGACAAGGTCGTCCAAGGACTGCGGCGCCTTCTCTTTGTCGACCGTGTAGCTGTCGATCGCCTGGCGCATGGTGTGCAGGTCTTCCCGAAGCACTGCCTCGCGGGCATGCTTTACCGCGTTGATAAAGCTGGGGATAGCGATCGAGCTAAGGATTGCAATAACCGCCATCACGACCATCAGCTCGATGAGCGTGAAGCCGCGTTCGCGCTTTGCCGCGCTATGGTTCATCCCGGATTTGGCAATGCTCACCATGTGTCGTATTTCGTCCCGTCCATCGCCGTTCCCTGGCTCTTCGTATACACATCGTAGACGTCCTGGCCGCCGAAGCTGTCCGAATCAGGATCGTCCTGGTTCGAGCGCAGACCCCAATCCGTCGAGTTCGTCATCGGGTCGATCGGAATCGCCCGCAGGAACCGCACCTTGTGATCCTGGATGTCGACGCCGTCCACCAGCGTCTGCAGATCCGGCGGATAGTTGTTCGAGTCCGCCTTCGTCTGGATGCCGCCCTTATCGGCAGCGTCCTTGTAGGCGTCGATGGCAGCGCGCATCTCCCACAGGTCACGGCGCAACTCTTTCTCCTTGCGGCGCTTCACCTCGAAACGCGCTACCGGAAGCGCTGCGGTTGCGAGGATCGCCAGGATAGCGACAACGATGATCAGTTCGACTAATGTCACACCGGCTTCGCGTGTCACGCCGGCTTCGCGCATGACTCCAGCTTCACCGGAGGTCAGCCTCTGCTCTCTCGCTCGTCGAACGCGTTCTTGCAGGCCTTCCATCGTCAAGCCCTCACTGGCGCGGAGGTGCGCCAGCGCCGCCGCCCGTGACCTGCACCGTCGCCTGGCCGCCCGTAACCGGCAGGCTGTTGTCGTGGCTGTCGCGTGCGGCCATCCGGACGAGCGCGAGCGAAGAGCTGCCCGGCGCAACCGCCTTGAAGGTCAGCACGCACAGCGGACCGTCACCACTGATCCCCACGGTATGCGGTGGACGGCTCGTCGAGATAGTCACAGCGCCATTGCCCTCATCCCTATGGACGAGTGCAACCGCCTGTCCGTCACGGCCGAGCAGATCACCCGCATCGACACCGACGAGCGACAGCACCCTGGGATCGAACTGCATCTGGATCGGCACGCTGAACAGATCGTGCGCATTGGAAGCGCGCACCGTCACCTGGAACGTGGAACCAATCTGGGCCTGTCCGGGCGAGACGATCGCGAGATTCAGCGGAGTCACGGCGGTGGCCGACGGAATGTTCCCCGGGGCCAGTGCTGCGCCGGTTGCCGGCTGCGGCAACGGCTGCCCCGCAGCCGCAATGCTCGGAATCATCGCCGAAGCTGCATTGGCTGCGGTCGTCGTGGAGGCAGGAGTCGGGTTGTACTCAGCGGTGGGCGGCGCGCCGGCCGGAGCCTCGGAGCCATGGCGGATCAGCTCCACGTTGTTCTGGGTGCCCGCGTAGACGGGACGCGTGTTCTCGTCCGTAAGCAGCGAGTCGCGAACGATGTGCGGGATGATCAGGAAGACAATCTCGTCCGACTGCTGAACCTTATCCTGGCTGGAAAAGAAGTACTTCAGGATGGGAAGCTCGCCGAGACCCGGTGTGCCACTGACGTTCTTGGAATCCTGGTTCGTCAGGATGCCGGCGAGCAAGCTCGGTTCGCCGTCCTTCAGCTCAATGGTCTGCTCCGCGGACCGCTGCGAGATGATCGGCTCGGTGACACCGCCCTCGAGGTTCACGCTGCCGTTCGTGCTGGAGACCTCCACCTTCAGCTTGAGCGAGATCTCGCGGTCATAGTGCACCGTCGGCGTAATGTCGATGTTCACGCCGACGTCGATGTACTGGAACTGCGTCTGCACGCCGAGGCTGGCAATGCCGGCGGAGACACCAGCGTTGTAGGACCCCGTCGCTACCGGATACTTCGAGCCGATCTTCAGGATCGCGCGCTGGCCGTCCGTGGCTCGAATCCGCGGGTTCTGCAGAACGCGGGTATCGCTGTCCGAAAGCAGCGCGTTCACCGTGCCGCCCGAAACCGCAACCGCGAAGTTCGTCGCGTTGATGTTGCCCAGCGTGTTCAGCGTGAGGTTGGTCGTGTTGGTGCCGGTCGTTCCGGTGCTATTCGTCGTGGTCGTGCCGGTAGTGCTTGTGGTTGATGTCGAGCTCGCGTTGCTGGCCTGCGGCGTAAGGCCGAAGCTGGTGGGCAGCGTGATGCCGAGGTTGCGCTCCTTCTGGCGGCTCACCTCAAGCACAGCGACGTCCATGACGACCTCCGACTTCGTGCGGTCCAGGTCATTGATGATCTTTTCGGCGAGCACGAGCTCATCCGGCGTCGCCTTGATGATGATCGCGTTCTGGCTGGCGACGAGAAAGAGCTTCGCGCGCTGATCGAGCAGATTGCGCAGCGCGATCAGGACTTCGTTGGCGTCGTTCTGCTGCGAGGCGTTCGTGAGATAGAACGTCTGCACCGCCTGCTCGGTGTCCTCGTTGCGATTGGTGGTGTTGTCTTCGGCAACGTAGATGGTATTCGGCGTAACCGGCTTCCAGAAGGTCTTGCTCAGAATGCCGACCATGCGCAGCGCGTCATAGAGCGACACGTTGGTGAGGTCGATCGGGATGCGGGTGGAGTTGTACTTGGGGTCGAAGATGACGTTCAGGCCGGCGGCCTTGCCGATAGCCTGGTAGATGTTCTTCGTGTCCTCGACCATGTGCAGCGTGATCGGATCGTTCGAGACGGGCTGCAACTGCGGAGGTCCGCCGAGAGACTCGATCTCGTGCCGCACTGCGCGCTGGTGGGGCGTCTCCTCGTCAACGCCCGGAATGAGCACCTGGGCCTCGGGACCGGCGTTGGAGAGCGCTTTGTTATTCACGCCGGATGCAGACGGGCCGGAGGTCGCGGGCTGGCCGGCTGTACCGGACTTCTGGGTCAGCGCGAGCTCCTGCGCCGCGGCCTGGTTGCCGGGATCGATCTGGAGAGCGCGGGCGAACTCGTTGATCGCCCCGCCGGCATCGCCGGCCTGGCGGAGAACACGGCCGCGATCGACGTGCTGATTGGCAGCCTCAAAGCGGAGCCGGTCGTAGCGCTCCTTGTAGCGCAGGTCCTTGGGCTTCTTGAGCCACGCCTGGCGATAGGCCTCAAAGGCGGCGTCATAGTCCTCGCGGGCCTCGGCGTTCTCGCCACGCTTGTTCCAGGTGCTGGCGGACTGTGCGTGGAGCGGAGCCGGGAGCAGCAGGCCGGCAAGCAGCGGGCCAGCAAGAAACAGCGACAGCACACCGGCGGCCCTGCTCAAAATACGGGCAGAAAGCGCGTTGCGCAACCGGCCGATCTCGCGTTGTTTCATTCCTGTAACCCGCTCCCGTGGACCCCGCACTATGGGCTCGGAACCCCGCCGGAGGAAGCCTCCGGAGCGGCGCGCGCGGCGCTTCCGGGGTGAGTCTGCTGCGGTTTCGAGCGGATGTTCGGGCTCGCTACATACTACCATCGGGCCCGCGGCGGACCCCGCACGCCGGCGGGTGCACGGCGAGGTGCTGGCCTGCGCCCCTGCGGCCCCCAGGCCCTCAAAATGCTCTTCAGGATGGTTAGTCGTCACGTGTGAGAGTTGCCTTATCGCATTGGACGGGTCGTCACCCGCGAAGTCACCGCCAAAGTGTTGACCAATCTGCGTCAGTTGTACGTCTTTGGCAGTAGCCGGCCTTCGGTGCATCCTCCGTGCTTTGTTAGCATCAGAGTTTCGCTGATGGTTCCGTTTCGCTGATGCCCCGCTCGCTCTCCAACCCGACCACGCCGGCCACGACGGCCAAGCCCGCCGCCAAGCCGAAGGATCGCGACCCCGTCGCTGCGGGCCAGCGGGACGCCGCGTTCAACCGCTCGGCGAGCTTCAACTACTTCCTGGGGGACCGCTTCGAGTGTGGTGTGGCGCTGCGCGGGACCGAGGTGAAGTCAATCCGCGAAGGCAAGGCGAACCTGAAGGACGCCTACGGCCTGCTCAAGGACGGCGAGGCCTTCCTGCTGAACGCGCACATCGGCCCGTTCTCGCATGGCAACGCGATGAATCACGAAAGCCTGCGCACCCGGAAGCTGCTGCTGCATAAGCGCGAGATTGAGAAGCTGACGGCAGCCACCCAGGGCAAAGGCACAACGCTGATCCCGGTGAGACTGTACTTCCGCCGCGGCCGCGTGAAGTGCGAGCTGGCCGTCGCCACCGGAAAACAGCAGTGGGACAAGCGCGAGACGGAACGCAAGCGCGAGGCCGACAAGGAAACCCGTGCGGCGATCGCTCGCAGCCAGCGCAGATGACAGGCTCTTGTGTCGCTCAGGTTACGATTAAGAGCACATGACCTCCAAGCTGCTCTTCCAGGATCCCTCGGGCTTTGCTACGCCTCTGCTCGTTGCCTTTGCCGTCGACATCGCAACCGGAAAGGATGAGCCGGGCTCTCCTGCCCTGCTGACGACCTCGGATGCACTCGCGGCCAGCGTCGCGCCCTGGTTCGCCTCCGGTGAATTCAAGGCTGCGCTCGCGGAGACGCTGGTGCTCCATCGTCCCGATGGGCTGAAAGCAGAGCGCCTGCTGGTCATCGGTCTCGGCAAGCCGAAGTCGCTGTCCGCGAATGAGATTCGCAAGGCCGCGGGAACTGCCATCCGGCTGGCACGCCCGAGAGGGCTTCGCGATGTCGCCATCGCCTTTCCAGAGGATCGCGCGATCGCCGACGAACACATTGACGCGCTGCCCTGCTTTCTCGTGGCGCGCGCGATTGCCGAAGGCGCCATCCTCGCCGATTTCGACATCGACACCTATCGCAGCGACCGCAAGGACCAGAGCATCAGCAGCCTGACCGTGCTGGTCCCAAACGCCGACGACGAGACACGCAAGGATACGCAGCGCGGATGGGACGAGGGCGTAGTCCTCGGCGAAAGCCAGAACTTCACGCGCTCGCTGGTGAACGAGCCCGGGAATGTGCTCACGCCGACGGAGTTCGGCCGACGCGCGGCGGCAATGGCCAAGGAGCTGGGCTTGGAGTGCGAGGTTCACTCGACCGACAAGCTGAAGGAGCTGAAGATGGGCGCCTTCCTTGGCGTCGCGCAGGGTTCGCCCGAGCCGCCCGCACTCATCGTGCTGCGCTATGAGCCTGCGAACTCGCCCGCAGCGGACGCTCCTGTGCTTGGCCTCGTCGGCAAGGGCATCACGTTCGACACCGGCGGCATTTCCATCAAGCCCGCCGACAACATGGACAAGATGAAGTACGACATGGCCGGCGCCGCTGCGATGCTGGGCGCGATGCGCGCGATTGCGCTGCTGAAGCCTGCCGTGCGCGTCCTCTGCGTGATCTGCTCGTGCGAGAACATGCCCTCAGGCCGCGCCTACAAGCCCGGCGACGTGCTCACGGCGATGTCCGGCAAGACGATCGAGGTGTTGAACACCGATGCCGAGGGGCGCCTGGTACTTGCCGATGGCCTGCACTACGCGAAGACGCTCGGTGCGACGCGGCTGATCAACGCAGCGACACTGACCGGAGCAATCGGAATCGCGCTCGGCCAGCTCAACGCCGGGCTGTTCACCAACGACGACGAGACCGCGCAGCGGTTGTTCAGTGTGTATCCGACGGCGGGCGAGAAATTCTGGCAGATGCCCTGCACCGACGATTACCGCGAGCAGATCAAGAGCTCGATAGCCGACATCATGAACACCGGCGGATCGCGCTACGGCGGCGCGATCGCAGGCGCGATGTTCCTCAAGGAGTTTGCCGGCGATACGCCGTGGATTCACCTCGACATCGCGGGCACAGCGTGGGTGGACGAGCAGAAGCCCTGGCAGTCCAAGGGGCCCAGCGGCATCGGCGTGCGCAGCATCACCGAGTGGGCACGGAGTTACGCGAAGTAACTCTCTCGCGCGATCACTGTCACGGCCCCTGCTAGACTGCGCAGAACGAAGTCATTTGCAGCTGCGAGGTAAGGAACGTTCATGGCCAGTAGATCTCTATTTGTCTTGATCGCCGGTTCTTTTCTGGCCGGTTCGGTGGTATTTGCGCAACAGACAGAACCCGCACCCACCCAGCAGCCCGGGGCCGCGGCTGCGCAGCATCAGAGGCGGCCGATTCCACCGCCTACAAACCTCAAGGTGTTGCCCAGGGACCTGACCGGCGAGCAGGTCGTCGCCATCATGCGGCACTTCGAAGGCGATCTCGGCGTCGAGTGCACCTACTGCCATGCGAAGGATCCCGCGACAAACAGGCCGAACTTCGCCTCCGACGCGAACCCGATGAAGGACCGCGCTCGCGTGATGATCAAGATGGCCACCGCCATCAACACGGACTACCTGACGCAGTTGACGGATCCGAAACCAGAGCACCCGGTGACCTGCGGCACCTGCCACCAGGGTATGGCCGAGCCGCCTGTCTTCGTCCCGAAGCCGCACGAGCATGAGCATCCGAGCGGGCCCCCACCGGCTGCAGGCGGCGAAGCTCCGCACGGACGCTGACGGCTGCACCCGCTGCCGCTCTAATGCGCACGGTAGCCTAAGCTCATGCCTCGCGCGGTCCTGATCTTCAATCCCCACGCCGGCCGGGGCGGCCGCTCGCGCATAACTGCGCTCGCACGCGCGGCCAATGTGCTGCGCCGCGAAGGCATCGACACGGAGATTGTGGCCACGCTTGGCCCCGGCACCGCAGCCGTGCAAGCGGCTGGCGCAGTCGCGAGTGGCGCCGAGATTGTCTTCGCGTGCGGCGGCGATGGCACGCTGCACGAGGTTGTGCAGGGACTCGCGCATCACCCCTCCGCGGTTGTCGGTGTTGTTCCGCTCGGAAGTGCGAACGCGCTGGCTCGTCACCTGGGCCTGTCATTTGACGCTGCCGAGGCGGTGCACCAGCAGCTTCGTTTTGAGCCGCGCTTGATCCCGCTGGGCCGCGTGACCTGCGAGACGCCGGAGGGTCAGCGCTCGCGCTACTTCGCGGTGATGGCCGGCGCGGGGCCGGATGGCATGCTCGTCTATCGCATGCTCGCTGCCGGCAAGCATCGCCTCGGACGGGCGATGTACTACGTGCGCGCCGCGCGTCTGTTCCTCGGCTCTCAGTTCCCCACATTTCGCGTGACCGCGACGGGCGATGAAAACAACGGGTTCGAGCAGGAAGCCGTCAGCGCGATGGCAATTCGCGTGGGCGATCTCGGCGGAGTGTTCAGTCCATTGATTCGCGGGGCCTCGCCGGTGGATGAGACCTTACAACTGACCGTTACCCAACCGCCTCACCGGTTCACGCTGCCCGTGTGGTTTGCGACGAGTTGGACACGCACTCACCATTGGAATCCATACACGCAGCACCTGCGCGTCTCGAGCTTCGCATGCGCGGCGCCCGGTCACCGGATCCATGTGCAGGCTGACGGTGAATGGATTGGCACCACACCGATGCACGTCGAGCTCGTGCCGAACGCGCTGCGGCTCCTGATGCCTGCACCACGCGCTACATCGCAGCCGGCACGCTGATACCGAGCCAGCCCAGCACGCGCGTAATCTCCCGCCGCGCCACGGCAGCCGTCGCGAAGAGCAGAGTCTTCCGCGCCGGATCGCTCTCTGTAAGCACGCGATGCCGGTGATAGAAGTTGCTGAATGTCTGCGCCAGCGTAAACGCATACTTGGCGAGCACGGCAGGCTCCGCAGCAGCAATCGCCTGCTCGAGCACGAGCGAAACACGCGACGCCGCCAGCCACACTTCCCAGATACTCGTGCCCTCTTCACCTTCGAGCAGCGGCGCCAAAATCTTCGGATCGAGCTCTGCGAAATCGCGCAGTACTTGCCCCTCCTCCGCGTCGCCTTTGCGGAAGATGTTCGCCGCACGCACCGCAGCGTACTGCGCGTAGGGTCCGGTTTCGCCTTCGAAGCTGAGCGCGTCTTTGAAATCAAACGCGATGACCGTGTTGCGTGTGAAGCGCAGCATGAAGTACCGCAAAGCGCCGACGCCGATTGCGTTGGCAATCTGCGCACGTTCTGCTTCGTCGAGTGCCGGATGACGGGCATCGACCTCCACGCGCGCAGCGGCGATCATGCGATCGATCAGATCATCCGCCTTCACACCGAAGCCCTTACGCCCGCTCACCTCGATGAAGGCACGATCCTTATCCTCATCGCTGAGCACATATCCGAGCTCCTGCGCAGTGCGTGCGGTGAGGCCGACGAACGCGTAGTTCAGGTGCGTATAGTGCGCGGCCTGCGCCTCGTATCCAAGCGCGCGCAGCGCCTCCTTCACCTGGGTCTGCGGGTCGTCCTGGCGCGAGTCGATGACGTTGTAGATTGCGTCCGCGTGCCCAAAACTTGGGTGCGGGTCTTCGCCGTGCATCGTCGATACCCAGCAGGTGTGCGTCGGATACTCACGGAACCGCGCGTACCCAAAGTCGCGCCCGAGCAGGCCGAACTTCCAGAGGTGATACGCGATGTCCTTGCCAACATACGTGACCGTGCCGTTCGAGCGGATGATGATCTTCGCGTCTTCGTCAACCTCGCCCGGAGCGAGCGGCGGCGCAGCGCCTGCGGCTGAATTTGAAGACCGGCGCATCACCCAGCAGCCGGCGTTCTTTCCTGCTGTCTCTTTGTAGAGCACGCCGCGCTCCACCATCAGCGCGCGCGCGGCTTCCCAGAAGTGCAGGTGCAGGATCTCGCTCTCGCGCGGCAGAAAATCGTACTCGATCCCCAGCCGCTCCATCGTTTCGAGATGCCGGTGCAGAACGCCGGTTGCGATAATCTCGGCTATCTCCGCGGTCTCATTGCCGCCCGCTTCGATCGCGTGCAGCGTGTCCAGCCGGAGCTGCTTGCGCGCTGCAGTCTGATCCGGGTCCGCGTCGTACCACTGCGACACCTGCGCGTACAAATCCCAGCACGCGTAATCGAGCCGCGTATTCGTCTCCAGCAGCTCCGACATCCACCCGCGCACATCGTCAAGGTTCATGCCCTGAAGCGCAGTCACCGCAACGACGATGTCCGCAACCTGCACGCCGGTGTTGTCGATATAGTTCTGCACGCCGGTCGCGTATCCGGGCTTGTAATCATCTGGGCGCACCATCCGCGCGAAGCTGTCGCCGAGGATCGCGTTCCGCAAATGGCCGACGTGCGCCGCCTTGTTCGGATTGATACTCGTGTGTTCGATCAGCCGAAAGCCTTCGCCGCCGATCCTCGCGTGCTCATCCGCCGCAATGCGTCGCGCGGTTGCGGCGCGATCGAGCTTCACGTTCAGATAGCCCGCGCCGGCGATCTCCACGCTCGCCACGCCGTCGATCTTCGCCAGCTCCGGCTGCAACTCCTGCGCGATAGCCCGCGGCGCCTTTTTGAGCCGCTTGGCAAGCTCAAACGCAACAGGAAGCGCCATCTCGCCGAACTCGAGCTTCGGCGGCAGCTCGACCGCGAGCTGTGCAAGCTCCACGCCGTAGCGCTCGCTCAATAGCGCCTGGATACGCGCCTGAATTGTCTGCTGCAAAATTCTGTACATATCGAAACCGTTTCTCGGATCCCAGTTCGCTGATCGTTTTACGGAAGCTCAGCGGGCAACGTGTCCAGCTCCTCGACCAGAGGCACTCGCCGCGCACGGTGCAGACGATGCACGAGGAAGAGTCCACCGCCGACTGCTGTGATCGCAATGAACAGCCAGGCGTGAATCAGGAGCCCGAAGAGTCCGGCGGCGGCAGGCGGCGCTCCGTGGCGAACCAGCGCGTCCTTGCAAGCCCACTCAAACGGCCCAATGCCTCCCGGCGAGCTCGGAATCAAAAACGAAAGGTTCGCCTGCGAGACCGCCTGCCATGGCCCCAGCAGATCTGTCTTCAGGGCCACCAGCTTCACCGCCGAAAGATAGATCATGCCCTCAAGACCCCAGGCGACGAAGCTGAACACGAAGAGCAGCAACGTGCCCCCCAGGCCGATGTGCTCGATGCATTCCATCGCGAGCAACAGCCAGTGCTCGATCTTCTTCACAATCTTGTTGTGGCTCTTCGCCGTGAGCGAGCGTAGTGGTCCCTGCAGCGTGTGCGCGCCGAAGACCAGAACAAGCAGCGCAACCGCCGAAATCGCAAGCCCGATCTCCGCGCCGCCGGCAAGCTTCGGCGAGACTTTGCGGCCGCCATGCATGGTGATCACAAACAACGCGGCGAGGCTGAAGACATCCAGCAGCTTTTCCAGGATGACCGTGCTCAGCACCGTCGACGGTGTCGCGTTCAGGTCCGGCGCGTAGGTAAAGATGCGCATCACATCGCCGATGCGCAGCGGGAGGATGTTGTTCGCCGCAAGCGAAGTCATGAAGATGCGCGCGCAGTCGCTGAAGCGCGCCTTCACACTGCGCAGCATCCACCACCAGCGCACGCAACGCAAGGTGTATCCGGCCACGCTGAAGACGATGATGCCGAGGATCCACGCGGGCGCGACAAAGCGCACAGCGCTAAGGTCCTTCATGTCGAAGCCGCGGAAGGTCCACCACAGAAAGAAGGCGCTGATCAGCAGCCCAGGCAGCATCTTCAGCAGATTGAGGCGATGCTCACGACTCATCGCGGGGTCCTCAGGGCGGCGGGCCGAGGATTCCCCGGCGATGTTGTAGGTAGATCGAACATTGGTACGCTTCTTCATTGTACCGTTTGCATTGAGACGATTTGGCACAGCGCGGTGTTGCAAACGTTGGCTGGATTCGCGTCCATGAAATTAAGCAGAAAGGAACAGTTTGGCTGAAAATCCACCGATGCCGCTGCGCGCACTGGAAGGCTGGTCCGCTGTTCGCTGGAGCGCCCTGCTGGCCGCGCTCACGCTCGCCACTCTTCTCGTGCACGGATACCATCCCCTTGCCGAAGACGGCGGCCTTTACGTCGCTGGCGTTGAGCTCACGCTGAACCGCTCGCTTTTCCCGCATTTCACCGAGTTCGTCTCAGCGCACCTGCACTACTCGATCTTCGCGCCGGTGATCGCCTCGCTCACGCGTCTTACGCACCTTCCACTGCTCAGCGTGCTTC
This sequence comes from Acidobacteriaceae bacterium, assembly GCA_035944135.1. Classification (NCBI taxonomy): domain Bacteria; kingdom Pseudomonadati; phylum Acidobacteriota; class Terriglobia; order Terriglobales; family Acidobacteriaceae; species Acidobacteriaceae bacterium. The sequence continues at coordinate 314,433 of DASZBM010000002.1, read as the reverse complement.
TGCTCCTCGAGCTGCTCAGCATCGTGCTGATGCTGACCGGCGCGCGCGCTGTCCTCCGCCGCGTAACCGGGAACGAGCGCGCACAGCTCGCCGGAATTGCGACGCTCGCGACACTCTGGACGGTGCCGATCGCAGGCACTTCCCTGCTCCTGATGGACCCCTACGTCACGGCGCGAAGCCTCTCCACGCCGCTCTCATTGTGGGCCCTCGCGTTCGCGCTCGATGACTGGAAGGTCAATCGCCGCTCGCTCGCCGGCTGCGTCGTGACCATCGCGCTTGCGGCAGCGTTTCACCCGCTGATGGCGGGGTATGCGCTCGGCCTCATCCTCGTGCTGCGCATTCTGCGTTTCCGGCACAGGACTCTCGTGCTCCTCAGTCTGGCGGTGCTCGTCTTTGCAGTGGCGGCGATTCTGCAGGCGCGCGCGCCGGCGGACTCCGCCGCGATTGTGCTCGCCACAAAGAGCCGCTACTACTGGTTCCTGTCGCAGTGGCACTGGTACGAACTGGTCGGAATCATCGCGCCGCTGCTGTTGCTGCTTCTACTGTGGCGGACGCGGTCGAATGCAAACTGGGCACCGCTCTGCAGCGCGGCAATTTTGTACGGATGCTTCGCCGCGACAGTCACCTTGGCCTTCGCGCACGAGAGCTATCGGGCTCACGTTATTGCGCGGCTGCAGCCCCTTCGCGCCTTCCTCGTGATCTACCTCGTCATGTTTTTACTGCTCGGAGCAAATCTGCAGGAATCTCTTGAGCGATGTGCTGCAGCCGCTTCGGCGAGGCGATACGCGCGATACGCAATCGTTCCGATTCTGATGGCTGCTGCCGTCGCAATGTTCATCACGCAGCGTATCCAGTTTGCCGCATCCCCGCACGTTGAACTGCCCTGGCGGTTGCAACAGAATCAGAACCAGTGGGTTCGTGCTTTTCTGTGGTGCCGCGACAACACGCCTCAGGATGCGCTCTTCGCGCTCGACGCGCACTACATCACAACGCCCGGCGAAGACGCGCAAACCTTCCGCGCCATCGCGCTGCGCAGCGTCCTTCCTGATTTCTCCAAGGATGGCGGTGAGGCTGCGATTACGCCGCGGCTCGCAGATGAGTGGGACGCGGGGTTCACCGCACAGCTCGATCTGGACAAGCAGACCACGCCCGAACTCCGCGAGCACCTCGATCCATACGGCGTTGACTGGGTGATCCTGCGCACTGACTCGCCGGCTGCACTGAACTGCCCCTACCAGAACGCGATTCTCAGGGTGTGCCGCCTGCAGCGTTGACCGGCGCAGGCGCAGCGATCAGATATGCCCGAGCAGCCGCTCGCGCGCACGACGCCGCAGCGACGCCCGCAGCAGAACGGCGATCAGAAACGATTGCAGCACCACGATAATCAGCAGCGCCCACGGATACTGTGCGGCGAGCACGCTCGCGCGCCACCACCCTGGCAGAACGCGAGACTGATAGAAATTCACGACCGCCAGGTCGCTCTTGATGACAGGAGCCGTCGGAACCGTAGACACCGCCGCGGGCGGGGGCGAGGGCGTCGGCGCCGCGGGAGCAAATGGAACGGACTTTGCCGAGGCTGGCAGTGCGTTTACAGCGGACGCAATCGTCTTTGCAGTTGCATGGCCGGCCTTCGTCAGCTTCGGAGCGGCGGCCGCAGATCCGCTCTGCGGCGAAGAGGTCTTAGGATCCCCGGTCGCTGTTGTCTTCGAAGCATCTGTCTTGGCAGTCGTCGCCGGATCCGCCGGCTTGTCGGCAGTCTTTGCTTCCGTAACAGCCTTCGCAGGCGGATGATCCTGAGCGGTCCCTGCATCCGCGTCGGCCTTTTTTGGCGAACTTGCCTGTCCGGCCTTCGACGGCTCCGGCTTCACGGCTTCCGGTTTCGGCGGCTCGGCCGGTTGCTTCGTTTCGGCGACGGTCGCAACAGGCGGAGTCGTTGTCTGCGCATCCTGCCCTGCCGCTCTGCCCCAACTCGGCAGCAACACCGCCGCAATCAGCAGCGGCACGATGCTCGTCACTAGGCCGGCATCGCGCGAACGGCGTCCCGGTAGAATCGTCTGCCGCAACCCGCGGAACGCAAGCCGAACGATGCGCGCAAAGCTGCGCACCGGATGATCGCGCTCACGGCTCTCGTCCCATCCGAGCCACGTGTCGGCGCGCGAGTACAGCACCATCGTCAGCGCCTCGTCCTCCGCCAGCGAGAGCGCGTCGAACTGCACGCGCAGCGACTCATCCTCCACGCGCACTACAGTTGCAGGCAGCGACGCGTCGCCATCCAGCACCGGCAGAACAATCCGCACCGCGTCTTCCGGCTGCACCTTCAGGCGCGACCCTGTCCACAGCCGCACGCCTGTGCTCGAAAGATCGCCCGTCAGCCCCTGCACGACGCTGCCGTCCGGCAGGACCACGCCCGCCGGCACCTCAACGTTCACCCGCACCGCACGGCGCCGCTGCTGGTTCTCCCACGCCACAGCCGTCGCGACGCTGAGCAGCATCATGTTGAAGAGCGTCCACACCACGTTGACCACGATTGTGCCGAGGTGATTCGGGTCATACATCTGGTGCGGCACGCTCAGCAGCCGCCCCTGCCATCCGGGTGCGTTCGATGCGGCAAACAGATGCAGCCGCGGAATCGCGCACAGCAGACCGATGAAGTTCACAAACAGCATCAGCAGAAACGGCCGCGCAATGCGGCGGTCGAAGAAGCTCGAGTAGAGCACCTGCCCCTTGGGCGTGACGTTGAACTTCGGCTTGCGCGGCCACAGGAACGCGCCGATCGTCGGCAGCAGAACGTACGGCGCCAGCACCGTTTCATAGATCTCGTTCCAGAACGAGTGCCGATGCCTTCCCTGAATGCGAAGATGTGTCAGGTACAGCATCACCAGGTGCGGCGCGGCGTACGCCAGAATCAACTGCCAGGTGCCCGGCAGGTTGGTGCCGCCATAGATCAGGTAAATCAGCGGCGCCATCAGGAAGACCAGCCGCGGCAGGGCAAACAGGAAATGCGCTGCAGAATTCAGGTAGCACAGCCGCTGCACCAGCTTCAGCCCGCGCCCGAACAACGGATTCTCGACCCGCAGGATCTGCGTCATGCCGCGCGCCCAGCGAACGCGCTGGCGAATGTGCCCGCTCAACCGTTCGGTTGCGAGCCCCGCGGCCTGCGGAATATTGATGTACGCCGTGCTCCACCCAGCCTTCTGCAGCCGGATCGACGTGTGCGCGTCTTCGGTTACCGTCTCCGTCGCAATTCCGCCAATCTCATCCAGCGCCCTGCGGCGCAGCACCGCGCAGGATCCGCAAAATGACGTCGCGTTCCAGAGATCGTTGCCATCCTGCACCACGCCGTAAAACAGTTCGTTCTCGGCCGGAATATGCCGGAACTGCTCGAGGTTTCGTTCAAACGGATCAGGCGAGTAGAAGTGCTGCGGTGTTTGCAGCAACGCCAGGTTCACGTCGCGGTCGAACCACCCCATCGTGAGCTGCAGAAAGCTGCGCGTCGGCACATGGTCCGCATCGAACACCGCAACGAATGGCGCATTCAACCGCTTCAGCGCTGCATTGATGTTGCCCGCCTTCGCGTTCTCGTTGTTGGGGCGGGTCATGTAGCCGATGCCCGCCTGCTCGGCGAAGTCGCGAAACTCCTCGCGCCGGCCGTCATCGAGCAGATAAACGTTCAGCTTGCCCTCAGGCCAGTCGATGTTCGTCGCCGCAAGCGCCGTATACTTCACCAGCCGCAGCGGTTCGTTGTAGGTCGTAATCAGCAGGTCGACCTCAGGCCACTTCTCCGGATCGTCCGGCAGCGGCACCGGCGTCCGGCGCAGCGGCCACAATGTCTGGAAGTAGCCCAGGATCAGTGCCACGAATGCATAGGCTTCAGCGCCTAAGACAACGACGACAAAGAACGCGTTGAGATGGTTCCACGTCGAATCGCGGAACCGGAAGTACTGCTCGACCGCATGAACGCGCCAGATGCCATACCGCACTGTCGCAAAACACGACAGCAACACCAGCATCAGAGTCGTGAGATACGAGCCCGAGCCGCGGTGCAGCCAAAGGGCGCTCAGCACCAGCAACCCGCCCAGCACAGCCTGCTGCGGCCACGGCAGCGGCACAGCAGCCGACGCGAGCAGGAACAGTGTTCCGCCCGCGACAATCAGAAACCGCAGGAGCCGCGGAAGCAGCGCATCGCTCGACTCGAACTCCCGCCACAGAGGCGATCGGGTCATTGCTCGCTCCACCGCGCCTTTCTAAAGCCAGAGGCAGGCGCCGCCTGCGTCCTCAGCCACGAAGCCAGGTTCAACACATCGCCCGCCACAGCCGTATCAGGCGCATAATCCATCACCGTCATACCCTCCGCCAGCGCCTCCGACACCGCCGGCGAGCGGCGAATCACAAACGGCAGCAAACGATCGCCCAACTGTTGGCGCAACACCTCGCGCACATCCAGGTGCAGCGGCTGCGACGCGTCAAATCCATTCAGCACATATCGCGGATGCAATGGCTTTCCGTTTCCATCCGTCACATCTGCAAAGAACTTCTCCACCACGTTCAAGCTGATCACCGAGCTCATATCAGGTTTCATCGGCACCATCACAATCGAGTTCATGCGCGCCAGTCTCCGGAGCACCCACGGAACCGAAGGCGAAAGATCCACCAGGACGCGCTGCATACCCTGGCTGTTGCGCGTCAGTTCCTCAGCCAGCCAGTCCTGCGCTTCGAGATCGCCACCCTTCTCCAGCAGATCGAAGCTCAGCAGATGAATGGGCGCATCCGCACTTCCCACCGGCGGCGCAAACGTGCGCACGACGCCCGGCTTCAGCTCGCTCGCGCCAAAGTAAAACGGCAGCAGCCCATGCGAGGTCGTATCGGTCAGCAGCACCTTTTCGCCACTCGAGGCCAGCGCGCGCCCCAGCGTGGCCACCAAACTGGTCTTCCCTACGCCGCCGGCTAGCGAGAACACCGCCAGCACCGGCACCTCGCCGGTCGCGGACTTTCGCTCCGCTGGAGCCTGCTCCTGCGGACCCTGATCGAACAGTTCACGCAACGCAAACCATCGCGAGGCTACGCGCTCCCGCGACTGCTGCAAAGTGTCTCCAAGAGTTGCGTCCACGGCCGCTTCAGCATGCCGTTTCGGGTGCTCTTCTTCCTGAAGCCATGCCGGAAGCGCCGCCTGCGCCTGGGCATGCTCCCCAGCCGTCGGCGCCGAAGGCACAGCTTGGGCGCTGGCCTGTTTCGTACCGTTCGAGTCCTGCAGCTCCTTCGGAGGTCCGCCCGAAATCGCAGCGTGTCCGTTTCTGTTCGAGCTCTGCGTCTCCGGGAGCGGCTCGGGCTCCGTAACAGCAAACGCCGCGGTGATCGGGTCGGCAACGAATCCCATCGTGTCCGCCTCGTCGGCGATTCCCATCGGTGGCAGCCGAAAGCGCCCATCGCGCGCTGGAAATCTCGCCGGCCGCATGTCCTGCTCAGGAGTCACGAGCGTTGCAAACACCTTCTCCGGCGGTGGCTGATCCGGCTGTCGCTGGTGCTGGTATGGGTCCGTCAGTTCTCCCGGCAGTTTCGCCACGGGCTGCGGCCCGGCCAGCTTGCGACGACGCATCTCGGCCTCGGCATACCGCAGCGCCTGCCGCTCGGCCGATGCCCTCGCCTCTGTAATCTCTCTTGCTTCGCGCCGCTCCGCCGCCTCCGCAGCCGCTGCAGCCTCCGCTCTCTTCGCTGCCTGGACGCGCTCCTCCGCAGCCTTGCGGCTTAGCTCCGTCGCCTGCCGCATCGCCTGCGCCCGGGCGATCTCTTCCAGCTCCAGGTCTCGCCGCTGTTTGGCTTCAGCGGCCTTTCGCGCAGCCTTCTCGTGCAGCCGCGCAATCTCCTCTGCCTCCCGAGCCGCACGTTCTGAAGCCGCGGCCGCGGCCTCCGCCTCCGCCTGTGCCCGGCTCTCCGCATCCTTCGCCTCCTGCGCCGCTCGCTGCCGCATCAGGGCACGGGATTCCCGCCGAGCGCCCGAGAAGTCCCGGTATCGAGCGCCCTGCAGGTTCGCCCACGAGTACAGAACCGCTACATCCTCGGGGTTTTCCGTGCGCGACTGCTCTTCAATTACCTCCGGCTTCTGGCCGTCCATCCATGCCTCAAATTCCGGGTGAAATCCGTCACCCCAGCCGGAGTTCCCGCAAACGACCCACAATGGTGCTTGTCAGGTAACGTGAGGCTACGTTCCCCCTTTTTGGCAGTCAATGCACCCTAAGTAACACAAAGACGAAACCGTATCGTCAGTTTCGGGCCGCAAAATGGCCCTCATCCTGCTCCACACACAACGCCTGCTTCGGGCCGCCGCATGGTCACTTTCGTAACGTACCGGCCGCCTCGACGGCACCCCACCCATGTACTTCTTTAGTGCTATGCCCTCTTTGGCAGCGCCAGCTCCAGCAACATTCGGGCTACCGCCTCATAGTCGTGCCGCAGCACATCGCCCTCATGGACGAAGCTGCCCGCCACCGGCTCCACCCCAAGCGCCCGCACCCGGTCCAGATCGGCCTCAATCGGCGCCTGTCCTTCACGAGCGTACTTCGCCAGCGTCTCCGGCCGGATCGGCGCCGTGTTGATCAGCGCGTAATCGAAGATCCGTTGTCCGCCGCAGTGGTTCACGATCTTCTCAATGTGCTGCGACGCCGTCAGCCCCAGCGACTCGTTCGCCTGCGTCATCAGGTTGCAGACATACACGCGCGTCGCCTTCGACGCCGCAATCGCCTCCGGAATTCCCTTCACCAGCAGGTTCGTAATCAGCGACGTATACAGCGACCCCGGCCCAAGCGTGATCAGGTTCGCGTGCGCGATCGCCTCGAGCGTCTCCGCCATCGGGTCCACGGACGCCGGGTCCAGCATCAGTTCCACAATGGAGCGTTTTGAGGCAGTGATGTTCGTCTCGCCGCGGACCACTGACCCGTCGTCCATCTGCGCCGTCAACGTCGCATTGGCCGTGGTCGCCGGATAGATATGTCCGCGCGTCGCCAGAATCTGCGATGAGGTCTGCACGGCCTGCGCGAAATCCCCCGAGATCCCATTCAGCGCCGCCAGAAACAGATTGCCGAAGCTGTGCCCCTCGAGATCGCCATGCTCGAAGCGATATTGAAACAGCCGCGACAGCAGGTGCTCGTCCTCGCTCAGCGCCACCATGCAGTTGCGAATGTCGCCCGGCGGGAGCATCTGCAGCTCCTCCCGCAGTCGGCCCGACGATCCGCCGTCGTCCGTCACCGTCACCACCGCTGCCAGGTCCCGGATGAGGCAAGGCGCATCCGGACAGGGCGCCACACTGGCGCGCCGACGCGAACCACCGCGCCTGTCAAAACCGGTTGGCGATCCCGGGGTGGCAACGTACCGCTTCAGTCCCAACAGCAACGTAGAGAGGCCCGTGCCGCCACCGATCGCCACAACGCGTAGCTGAGGAAGAACTGGATCGGACATGCGTCCGTTAAGTGTAGACGGTGAGGCGGCGGCAGCTTCCACAGCAGAAGTGAATAGTGAGCAGTGAATTAAGACAACACCAAAAACAAAGGCCGCCCGAGAGCAGACGGCCTTTGCTTTTTGCGTTATTCACTATTCACTATTCACTATTCTTCACGCCTCCGGGTACAGCAGCTCCGTAAACCGCGGGTCTTCGGCGACCGGCTCAAAGTCCGAGTCCGCGCGCGCCTGCAGTCGGTTCTGCCCGTTCAGCCGGATCGCCTCACGCAGCTTGTCGATGCACTCCTGCGTATCGCCGGTCATGCTGGCCAACAGCGCCAGCCCGTAGAACGCATAGTCCGCCGCGTCATTCTGCTTCAGAATCTGCTCGAAGTGCTGCCGCGCGTCGTCATACTGCCCTTGGTTCAGCAGCGAGATCGCGTAATCGTAGCGCTCCTCGTTGGACTCGAACTTCGTCGAGCCCTTCTCGATCTGCGACACACACGCAGCGATGTACACGCGGATGCGGTCGGCCAGGTCCTGCGGTGCCGTCTCCAGCATCTGCGTGAAGGCCTGGTGCGCCTTGTCATACTTTCCGCTCTGCATCAGCTTCAGCGCGCTCTCATACATCGCGAGCGTCTGCTTGCGCGCAGCGTCGTCGGGCTGCGACGTGCCCGCTAGCGTGCGGGGCATGCGTCGCAGGTTGCTCGACTTCGCGTCGTTCTTGGGTTGGTGGGAACTGTTGGACGGGGCAACGGGGGGTGCCGACTTCGTGGCCATAGCGCTCTCTGGTTACGTCGGGGGCTTGGGGGGAGCCTACGTTTCAATTTGGGAACTTGCTTGCTGGTTATACGGTTCCACACCTATCGCGGTCAAATCGGACCCTTGCATACCTCTTCTCTTCACGTCGATCCTCGCGCCCTGTACAGCACCGGATTCAGTGCCGGATCGTTATACATCTTCATCTGCCGGTAAAGCTTGAACCTGCGTCGTCCAGCCGACACATCGGCCCACAGCGCGTCCAGCGCATCCCGCAGATCATCGCGCTGCTCTTTAATCACCGCCAGCCGTTCCCGATTGCGCTGCGCATGCCGCTCATCGCCATTCGCACGCGCAATCTCTTCCTCAGTATGAAACCGCTTCAGGTCGAGGATTGACAGCCGGTCAATCATCATTCCCGGCGTCTCAGAGTGCAGCGGGGCCTCCGCGCGTTGCTCACCCGCCGCCGCCAGCAGCGCCTGGTCAATCCGTTCCATCAGATCATTCCGCCGCTGGTTCAGGCGGTCGATCGCCCGCTTGATCTCCACAATCTTCTCCGGGGTCGCCTTCGGGTCCCGAGCCTGGTCCTCTTCATGCCACAGGTCGAAGTTCGCCCGGTGTTGATCCACTACAAGCGCATCCAGCTCACTCGCTGCAGCCGGCATCTCCGCCGGCTCATGCCAGCGGCGCGTCGCACCCGACTGAAGCTTCACGATATGTGCCGCGTCCATCATCAAGCCCTAAGCATAACGAAGATCGACGCTCTACCCTCTACCGTCCATCCTCTACCCTCTACACTTAACAGCAATGCCGCCCGTGAACCGCGTCCTCGTCTACCGCCTCGGCAGCCTCGGCGACACCCTCATCGCTCTTCCCTCCTTCCATCTCATCGCCCGCGCCTTCCCGCAGGCCGAACGCCGCCTCCTCACCAACCTCCCCGTCGCCGCCAAGGCCCCGCCCGCCGCCGCCGTGCTCGACCATACCGGCCTCATCCACGGCTACATGCGCTACACCACCGGCACGCGCTCCATCCGCGAGCTCCTGCGCCTCGCGCTCGACATCCGCCGCTTCCGCCCCGAAGTCCTCGTCTACCTCACCGGCGCCCGCGGTCTCGAGTCCGCCCGCCGCGACTCAAAATTCTTCCGCCTCTGCGGAATCACTCGCCAGATCGGCGTCCCGCTCACCACCGCTGCGCAGCTCAACCTCTTCGGCGGCGAAACTCCAGCTTCCCCCGACGCCGATCTCGAGCCCGAAGCCTCCCGCCTCGCCCGCAATCTCCGCGAACTCGGCGACGCTCGCCTCGACGACCCCGCCTCCTGGGACCTCCACCTGACGCCTAACGAGCACGCCACGGCCGCCCGCGCCATCGGCCATACAGCGCTCCAGCACGAGATCCTCGCCGTCAGCGTCGGCACCAAAGTCCAGTCCAAGGACTGGGGCCGCGACAACTGGCGCGGCCTCCTCACACGCCTCGCCCGCGCCTTCCCCAACCGCGCCCTCCTGCTCGCCGGCTCGCCCGAAGAATCCGACGCCTCCGACTTCGCGGCCTCGCAATGGCAGGTCTCCGGCGGAGGCCCGGTCATCAACCTCTGCGGCCGCCTCACGCCCCGCGAATCCGCCGCCGCCTTCGCCCGCGCGCGCCTCTTCATCGGCCACGACTCCGGCCCCATGCACCTCGCCGCCGCCGTCGGCACACCCTGCGTCGCCATCTTCGCCGCACGCAACATCCCGCGCCAGTGGTTCCCCTACGGCCCCGCCCACCGCATCCTCTATCACCGCGTCGAGTGCGCCGGCTGCGGCCTCGAAACCTGCATCGAGCAACAAAAGAAATGCATCCTCTCCATCACCGTCGAAGAAGTCCTCGCCGCTATCCACTCCGCGATGAGGATCCAAGGCACATCAGGCAGCGACGCATCGCTTCCAGGTCCCCCGAGGCTTTAGCCTGGGGTCTCTCGCGCCTCATTCACTCCCTCACATCTGCGAAGATGTTCCAAGTGACCATGCTTCCTGAACTCCACACAGTCCTCGGCCTCCTCGAAGGCGGCTTCCGCGACATCCGCGTCCTCGTCGTCGGCGACCTCATGCTCGACCGCTACATCCTCGGCGAGGTCGACCGCATCTCCCCCGAAGCTCCCGTGCCCGTGCTCCGCCACGCGCATCGCTACCAGCGTCCCGGCGGCGCGGCCAACGTCGCCATGAACCTCGCCGGCCTCGGCTGCCAGCCGTTCCTCGCCGGCCTCTGGGGCGCAGACGCCGAGCAGCGCGAGCTTGCCACTCTTCTCGAAGCCGCACAGATCGACACCGCCGGCGTCGTCACCTCATCACTTCCCACCATCTCCAAGACCCGCATCGTCGGCCGCACCCAACAGCTCCTCCGCCTCGACATTGAGTCCCGCGAAGCTCCGTCCGCCGAAGACCTCTCCTTCCTCACCGATCGCGTCCTCGGTCTCATCGAAAAGGTTCACGCCGTCATCCTCTCCGACTACGCAAAAGGCGCGCTCACCAATGAGCTCTGCGCCACCGCCATCCGCGCCACCCGCCGCGCAGGCATCCCCATCCTCGCCGACCCCAAGACGCCCGATCTCTCCAAATACTCCGGCGCCACCATGGTCTGCCCCAACCTCAGCGAGCTCTCGCTCGCCACCGGCGTCGCCTCACAACACCTCGACCAACTCCTCGCCGCTGCCGAGCAGCAACGTGCCGAGCACGGCTTCGACTATCTCACCGCCACCATGAGCGAGCGCGGCATCCGCGTTCTCTCCGCCTCCGGCAGCTTCCACTCTCCCGCCCGTGCGCGCGAGGTCTTCGACGTCTCCGGCGCCGGCGACACCGTCATCGCCACGCTCGCGGCCTCAATGGCCGCAGGCCTCAAGGTCGAAACCGCCACCGACCTCGCCAACCTCGCCGCCGGCATCGTCGTCGGCAAAGTCGGCACCGCGCCCATCGCGCACCATGAGCTCGTCGCGCTCCTCACGCCTTCCACCCCGCTCAGCGGAGCCGAAAAAATCCTCGATCGCCAGCACCTCGCCGCGCGCATCGCGGACTGGCGCGCCGCAGGCGAGACCATCGTCTTCACCAACGGCTGCTTCGACCTCCTCCACGTCGGCCACATCACTCTCCTCGAAGACTGCCGCAAGTTCGGCACGAAGCTCATCCTCGGCCTCAACTCTGACGCTTCCGTCTCGCGCCTCAAAGGCCCCACGCGCCCCATCGTCGCCGAGAACGAGCGCGCCCGCGTCATGGCCGCACTCGCCGCCGTCGATGCGGTCGTCCTCTTCGCCGAAGACACGCCGCTCGAACTCATCCGCGAGATCAAGCCTGACGTCCTCGTCAAAGGCGGCGACTACACCATCGAAACAGTCGTCGGCCACGAAGACGTCCTTGCCGCCGGCGGCCGCGTCGCCATCGTCCCCACCGTCGAAGGCTTCTCCACCACCAACATCATCCGCAAACTCACCGAGACCGCCAACTAACCGGCCGCCCCGAACCACCACCACCCTGGGTGCCCCATTCATGCGCAGTCTCATCGCGCATGGGTGGGGTTCACAGATCTCTCAATCACCGAAGCTTTACTCCTCCATCACCACCACCGCAGACCGTGGCGGAATCTGCAATGCTCCCGTCACCGCCCGACTATCCAACTCTTCAGGCGTCGCCATCACCAGCCTCCCGGCATTCGGCAGATTCAACGTCGCCGTAATCGTGTTCTTCTTCTCCCAGCTCACGATCACAACCGCTCTCTTCCCGGCAGCCGTCCGGTAAACCGAGTACCGGTGCGATCCATCCGCACTCACCTCTGCGCCCATCGTGTCGCGGAACTCCGCATCCCACAACCACTCCCGGTACTTCCGCCGCAGAGCATCGATCTTCTTGCCGTACGCCAGCGTCAACGGGAAATCCGTCAAACGGCCTTTGAAGTTATACGGCTCATAGCTAATGATGTAGCGATAAAGAAGAACCAGGTTGAGCTCTTCACGAGCATTGAAACCCCGGATCGCCGTCATCAGCGGAGCCTGCGAATCGATGTAACGCGAAACGTGCCTTGTCCCCGCGCCGATGCGGTAATATCCCAGCGGATAATACTGCATCATCCAGTCCTGAGGCCCTTCGCCGGAAAACAAGAAATCCGGGCTGACCTTGTCCGCTGCCGCGCGAAATTGCCTTGCCAACGGCATGTCTCCACCGAATAAATATCCCGGCCCTTTATAGCCATGGTCCTCGCTGAAGGAATAGAGCACGCCATTGTGCTCAAGAACCTCATCAAACAGCCAGCCATCCGCGCCCAGCGCCACGATCTTTTGAAACTCACGCGTAGCAATATCGCGATAAGCCGGACTACAAACATCCATAATCGCCCGCCGGCGGCAATTAATATTGGCTAGCGATGTCGTCGTGTTATAGCCGAATCCATCATGCTCGTAGTTATCTCCGTACGGATCCGTCGCCGCATACTTATAAAGTTCTTTCTTATATAAATCACTGGAAAGAACCGCAAACGTCGGCTTTCCAAACAGGATCATCTTCACGCCCTTGGCCTGAACCTGCGCAATGGCGTCATGTAACTCCTGCCATGTCCCTAATCCTGGATCGGTCTCAAGCGACGGATCCCCGCCGTCCTGCCCTCCCATACTCCATCCCACCAACTGAATCGCAGCAACTCCATTCTGCGCACAATCCTCGCCGTATTTCACAATCTCGCGATACGGAATGGTGAAGTCCTGCTCTGATCCATCGATCTGAATCTGCAGCCAGGAATGAACATCCCTGCTCCAATCCGCAAGCTTCGGCGCGACAAACCATGTCTTCCGCCATTCCTTGTAGACATCAATTCCCGCGTGCCAATCTCCCGTATAACTCCGCATAACAATCGGAGCCAGATTCACCGTCGACTTAGGATGAGCAAAAATAAAATGGCAGCACCGGAACTGCAGATGCACCGGCAGCCCTGAAATCTCATCCTCCTGCGGGACATCCGCGTTCACCCAATCCGTCAGTCCCGGACGCTGTTCAAAAGTAAACTCCAGATAGTAGCGAACCTCCGGGTCATGCATCCCTACATACACACCCTGGTCCGGCGTTTGAAGCAAACATAGTTGGCTTTCGCACGACCGGATCCTCTTCAGCGGATACTTCACACCCCAGTACCCTTGCTCATTCGCAAAATGCGGATAGATCTCACCCGCCCAGATCGCCCCATCCGCCATATGCTCAGCCTGCATCACCGTGTCGGCGTTGGGTGAGCACAGATCGCCAAAATACGGATAGTCAACCGAATCAACCGACAGCGACGACCGATTATCCAACTCGCTCTCAAAAGTAACAGCCCCGTCCTTCAGAGTTACCGTCGCTGTAAACGTAATCGGCAGCACGCCACCATGTTCGCTGACCAGGTTCTCCCACCGCAGCCGCACCTGATTCGCCGAAATCTTCGTCACACTCGCTGCACGCTGCTTATGCCCAAGCACAAAATTGTCGTGGCGCTTCGGCAGCGGCGCCAGCAGACGAAATGACGCCGCCAAAGCCGGCCGGCGTTCAATCATCCACTGCGTCGCTTTTCGCTCCATCCGCGTAAGAGCGCCTGATCCCTGATCAAACGCAACCAGCAACTGCTCATCCTCTAAAACCACTTCGTGCTCGGAAGCAAATTGCTGCGCCTTTAATTCCCCGCCCCGAGTCAACGCAACCATCGCCGTCAACCCCGCCAACTTACTAAATTCTCTTCTATCCATCTTTCCACTTACTCCTCGACTTACTTCTGCTTCACCACCACCACCAGCCGATGCGGCGGAATCTCCAGCTTCACCGGCAGTTGCGCCGTCGTCTCCGCCTCACCTGGCCGCGCAATCGTCACCTCGCCCGACTCACCATCCAGCGCCACCGCAGCCTGCTCCGGCGTGTCACCAAAGTTCACCACCACGCACGCGCGTTTGCCGTCATTCGGCGTAAACGTCGTGAAGGTCGAGTACCGGATCCAGGTACCGCCCGTCACCGTCGCGCCCATCGTGTCATTGAAGCGCCCAAAGAACAGCAGCTCCTCATACCTCTTCCGAATATCAATCAGCTCACTCACATACTTCGCCAGTGGCTGCGTCAGCTTTTCATCTACGGAGTCGTTATAGTGTCGCGGCGCCAGGTCCCACACCAGCCCATAGCGCATCCCGTTATTCATCGGCCCAAAGTCCCCCGGGCTCTCCCCGAAGATCGTCCCCGTCCACTCCGGAAACGTATAACGCAGCGCAGGGTCCATATCGATCCCGCCCATCCGCATATAGGACACGTCGAGATACGGAAAGGCGCGGTCGTACAGCATCTCCGAAGCGATGGCCAGGTTGGGATCGATCTCCCGTCCTTTGCGAAGCACCTCCGCGTAGGTCCCTAAGACTCCATCGACGAGAGATTTGTCGGGCGACGCCGGAACCGTCGGATTGAAATCCATGTTGACGATGCCCCCTCCCTTGTCAAACTGAAAGCCCTCCGCGCCCTCGCGCACGAGCTGCAGATATTGGTTCATCAGATATTCCCGAAACTCCGGATGCGACGGGCTCAGCGTCGTCATGTTGGAGTTCGTAAAGCCGGCGCGCGCGCTGATCGTCCCTTCGCCCCATCCATTCATGCGCCAATCGGGCGCCCATCGCCCATCCACCGCGTATTGCTTCAGCCGGTCCCTGAAAATTGGCGTGGCCGTATCGGCAACCTGAATGTTCGAAAAGATCAGCGGATGCACGCCCATCGCACGCATCTCCCGCAGCGCCTTGTAAAACTCCTCCGGCGATCCCATCCGTGGGTCTGGCGTGTACTGCGGATACCCGCGATCGATCCCGCCAATATCCCACCCCAGAATCTCGAACGTTGTGATCCCATACTTCTTCGCGTCCGCCGCCATCTTCGGCAGTTCATCAAAGCGATGCACCACCACGTCTTCGCTGTTCGACAGAATCACCGACTGCCACGCGTTCTCCTTCCGCAGCCAGTCCGGATTTCGATCCGCCCGCTTCACCGTAAAGTGCTGATCGAACCACGCGCGATACAGTCCACTCGCCGTATGCCAGTCACCCGTGTGTGCCTCCAGCGCCACAGGTCCGGCCTTGAAGGTTCCCTTGCCCGCGTACGGCATGTCGACCCAGCCAATCGTCAGGCCCCTTGGCTCGCCCTGGGCCTCTTCCTCGCTCGGCCAAACATCCTCCACGCTCGCGCTCTTTGAAAACGGCCGCAGTTCCACCTCCATCAGCGACAACCGCGTGTCCGGGTCCTGGTTCGCGTAGTAATAACCCACGCCCAGCTTCGGATTCCATACATCCATCCACCCCATCGACATTCTGCCCGGATACGTGAACGCACCCGCGTCATACCGTATGCCCAGATTCCCGCCGCCATAGCCGCCGCCGCCAAAACGCGTAAACAGCTTCGCGCCCGCATTCCCATTCGCCCCCGGCACCAGCGACTCCGTATCCAGCCGGCTTCCAATCCCCTTCTGCCCGCCCACAATCCCGTACATCACCTCCGCCAGCTTCCGCTCCGTCGGGTTCCTCACCTCAATCGAAAACTGCACCTGCCCGCCCACCACCTGAATCCGGTACGTCACGCCAATCGGCAGCGTCTCGCGGCTGTTCTTCAGTTCGTCATACGTGCACACCGCGCCATCGTTCGTCGTCTCGATGTGGCTCACCTGCTGCTCGCGGCTGTAGAAGTAATTCGCCTGGTAGTGCTCCTGCGGCACCAGGATCCGGAAGTTCTCTCCCAGCCGCGGCTCTCCAATCACCTCGAGCTCCGGGCTCTTCCACTTCAGTCCCACCAGATCGCACGTGCGCTCCGCCAGCCGGATCGTCACCGCCGGCGTCTCCACCGTCCGCACCTGCGCGCCCGAAGAAACTCCCACCACCCCGACCGCCGCACAAACCGCAAGCCGGCCACACAACTTCAGCGCCTCGCTCAAAGCCAACTCCTCCGCGAAGCCATCCTACCCCAAAATTGAGAGACCGGTCTCCCTCGGTATTATTGCGGTGTTCTCCCACCCACGACGATTTTGTCCGGTGCCATCAAGTCCAGCTCCGGCATTGCCGTGCTCTTCACCCGTACCGTCTGAAGTTCCCCAGGTGAGCTTCCACGGTACCCAGGAAACTCCAACAGGTACTGGTTGGCCAGATGCTGATCCACGTCGCCGAGGAATGGCGCCAGTGAGAGTAAAGGTCCGAAGTTCAAAAAGTAGGCCTCGCCTCCAGAGTTGCTCGCCACATGGGAAAGTTGAATCTGTCCGGCCAGAATCTTCGAAAGGTCCGTCGATAGATAATCTGCGCTCGGGTGATAGATCGCATAAATTGTCACCTCGGCGCGCTCCGCAGCCCGGAGCGCTGCCTCAGCGGACTTACTCTGTGCCGACTCGGGATTCGTCTCGGCCGGATCAATCCCCGTGGAAATCATGAGCACTGCACGGCGCGCTGAACCTTGCTTCCACCCCTTGATCAAATCGGCAAGCGCGTCATAAGGGCTCGACGGTTTACTTCCCTCCGGAGCACTGAGAGCTTTTACAGCCCGCGCGTGATCTGAAGTCGGCTCCAGAGCAACCTCCAGCTTTCCGTTCTGAATGTAGGCGACTCCCACGGAGGTGGTCGCTGGCTGCGTCTGTATAAACCTCGCCAATTCCTCAAACTGTGGCCCCGCCTCGCAATTTGAGCAATTGTCCACCAGGACATATAGCTCAAGACCCGCGCGATCGCCGCGAAGGGGAAGCAAAGCTGTGACCTTCACCGGGCGATCGTTCTGCGTGACAACCAGATCCTTCGCCATAAGCATAGGCGGTTCCTGGCCATAAACGTGGCCCGTGGTCACGATCATTCGTGCAGGAACCGTTCCCTGCCCCTGCAACGAGAGCGAGCAGGCAAACACAAGTGATACCCATCCGCTGATCTTATGCATCCCGATCCTCCGTCGAAGGCTTCCCGCTCAACACCTAAGGTCTTCTGGCGAAAGATCATAGGCGCGGCGACCCGGCTTCCCCGTGATCAACGTCACACAACCGGACTCCACGGAGATTGCTGAGAGCTCCACGCCGCGAAACACGGTGATCGATGTCACGTGTGAGTGAGGGCTTCCGCGATAAACTAAAGCCAAATGGCCGTCCAGCAACAGAGCTCTCCCCTCAAGTTCGTCATCGCCGGCGCCCTCGTCGTTGCCGTCATCGTCTGGCTCGCCGTCTCGGCCGGCAGCCAGGCCAAGAGCTATTACGTCACCATCGCCGAGCTCCAGGGCATGGGCCACAGCGCCTACAGCAAGAATCTGCGCGTCGCCGGCAACGTCCAGCCCGGCAGCATCCAGCGCGAAGGCACCAACGCCACCTTCACCCTCGTCGAGCTCGACAAGACTCTCCGAGTCGACTACCACGGCGCCGAGCCACCGCCCGATACCTTCAAGGACAACGCGCAGGCTCTGGCCATCGGCACCTTCGGGCGCGACGGCGTCTTCCACGCCACCCAGCTCCAGGCCAAGTGCGCCTCTAAGTACGCCCCTGCCAAACCCGGCACCACCACCCCCACCGGCAACACCGCGCCCCTGACCACCGCCTCCGTCGCCCGCTAATCGGAAGGGCCCGTCTTCAGACGGGCCAGATCGGTCTACTAAATTTGATATGGCGCGGCTTTAGCCGCGCCATACGCGTTTCAGACCCTCACGCCTGCGGCGGGATCTGCGCCGCCTCCACCGCCGCTGGAGCGGTGTCCGTAAATCCGCTCAACTGCTCCCCCAACTTCCCCTCCACTTTGTACCTGCATAAAAACCACTGAAAATACACAGGTCCAAAGACGAACGTCGCCAGTCCTTGTAACGGGATCTTGATCGGCGCCGCCTCCAGGGCGCTTTTCAGCAGATAAACCGATGCGACATACAGCACGAATCCTACGAGGCGCTGCAGGTACACCCCTTCCTCATTGATCACGGCATAGAGTTCATGCCGCCCGGTGAGAGTCAGGAACAAACTTGCCGCAAAGGCGAGCACGAAAATCAGGCCATAAAAGATCAGATACGCTGTCGTCCATGCGAATGGTCTGATTTTGCCGGTCGCCCTCTTAACCCAACGCGCCTGCACGAACAGCCACACCGGCACGAAGATCCCCAGCGTCACAATCGACAGCACCAGCACCCACCCCCAGTGCAGCCGAGGCGGGGCCGGAAACGCCCGGTACACCGGCGGCGCCGACGGGTACGCAATCTGCGGTGGATAGTTGTACGAAAGCGACATGGTGAGTGGGCCCGGTTACGCCTGCGGTGGAACCTCCGGCGCGTTCACAACGCCTGCGGGAGCACCCGCCACCGCGGGCTTCCCAAACCCGCTCAACTGCTCCCCCACCCGGCCCTCCACGTTGTAGTCGTACAGGTGGTACTGGAAATACGTGCTAGCGAAGAAAAACGTCATCACTCCACTCAGGGGTATGTCGATTGGCTCCGCTTCCAGTGCACCTTTCAGCGTGTATGCCGACGCTAGATACAGTACAAAGCCGCCCAGTCGTGTGAAAAGGTCGACCAGAATATTGAGATTAGCCGCACTATCCCCAAGCTTTCCCATTGTTGAAAGCGCGCCAACAGTCCCCGCCATCACAACGACGAACGGCAGAAAGATCACATAGGCCAGAGCCCAAGCGAACGGCTTCCCATTCTTAGTCGCCTTCTTCACCCAATAACTCTGCACGGCCACCCAGATGATTCCGAAGATGCCTATGCTCACAATCGACAACGCCAGCACCCATCCCCAGTGCAGCCTCGGCGGAGCCGGAAGCGCGCGGTAAACCGGAGGGGCAGACGGATAGGCCATTTGCGGTGGATAGTTGTAGGACAAGGACATAGTGCCCGCCAGCCTACGCGAACACCATCCATCGCATCAAGAGAAATCCGCATCCCCCAGACGACCGCCCGCACTTGACAACGCTCTGCCTTAACCCCGGGTATTGTTTCTGCCCTCACACTTGCCTGCGCTAAGAAAGTCCAGACCTAAAGTCTCTGTTCTGAAGACTTTGCGCAAAAAAGTAGGGGGGGGATACCCCTTACTCCGTCAGCGCCTTCATATACAAATAGCGGAACTCGACGCCTTGGTAGAAGGCTTCAGTCCGAATCCGCTCATCCCGTCCATGCGCGCGGTCGTCGTCGAAGTCCACACCCATCCCGCTGATCCCATAGCTCGGAATTCCGGCCCCCATCGTGATGATGGAGTCGCTCGCTCCGGTCGACATCGTCGGGATCACCGGCAGCCCCGGCCACATCTCCTCGGTCACCCTCCGCAGCGGCCCATACACGTCCTCGCGGGCCGGGGGCGGCTCCATGCTCTTCTTCGCCGACCCCAACCCCACCGTCTGGCCGGCGTCATTTACATAGCTCACCGTTAGCTTCGGATCGCCAAAAATCTGGATCAGCCTCTGCCGAATCTCCTCCTGTGAGTGGCCTGGAAGGATTCTGCAGTTCACGTTCGCCTTCGCCATGCCAGGCAGCGCATTGCGCGCGTGCCCGGCGTTGACCATCGTGGCCACGCAGGTCGTCCGCAGCGTTGAGTTGTCCGTAGGGTCTTTGGAGAACTCCGCAACGGCCTTCGGATCCGGAGGATTCCGCAGCACGCCGCGAATGATCTCCGCGCGTCCGGAGTCTGCAATCTTGACCTTCGCCTCCAGCTCGGCGCGCGTGACTGCGTTCAGCTCCACCGGAAACGGCGAGGCCTCGAGCTTTGCCAGCGCGTGCACGAGCTCGTAGATCGCATTGTCGGGCCGCGGCTGCGAGCTGTGCCCTCCCGGATTCGTCGCCGTCACCTCAAAGTCCG
This sequence comes from Acidobacteriaceae bacterium, assembly GCA_035944135.1. NCBI lineage: Bacteria > Pseudomonadati > Acidobacteriota > Terriglobia > Terriglobales > Acidobacteriaceae > Acidobacteriaceae bacterium. The sequence continues at coordinate 294,452 of DASZBM010000002.1, read as the reverse complement.
CATAGAGCTTCTCCGTCGCCTCGACATCGAGCTCCGTCGGCTTGCCCCTGCGCAGCTCCAGGCCGCCCGCGTCCGGATTGATCACGAAGTCCGCCCTCATCAGGTCAGGCCGGTGCTCGAGCAGCCACGCGACACCATTCGACGCTCCACCCTCCTCATCCGCAGTCAGTGCAATAACGAGATCCCGGTCGGGCACATAGCCCTCGCGCTTCATCCGGATGAAGCTCTCCACGAGCGCGGCGTCCTCTTCCTTGATGTCCTGGGTGCCGCGTCCGTAAAAGAAGCCATCCTTTTCAACGAACTGGTAAGGATCTGTCGTCCAGTCAGCTTTGCGTGCCTCGACAACATCGAGATGGCAGATCGTGATGATCGGCTTTAGCGTTGAGCCGGGCTTTCCGCGGTAGCGCGCGACGAGGTTCTGCTTGCGATCGTTTGGACCGGCAAGGACCAGGTCCTCGGCAGGAAATCCTGCGTCGAGCAGACGCTGACGCATCTTCGCGGCGGCAGCAGTTACGCTTCCGTTTGAATCCTGCGTGTTCGTTTCGATGAGCTGCTTGAAGATGTCATGAGCCAGGGCGCGATCCTGTTCGGGCAGTGCGGGCGCAGTCTGTGCGAGCGCCTGAAAACCACACAACAGCAACGCGCTCGCAGCGCTAATCGTGAGCACAGTCGTTCTCGTATCCCGCATCTTGCCTCTCATGGCTTCTCTTATCTGAATTCTTCTACAGAATTATGGCTCTATACTCGCATAGCAGCGATGCCCGCAACTCTACGCAATCAGCCCGCAGTCGAACTCTCCGGCGTTTCGCGCCGATTTGGCAGCTTCGCCGCGCTGCGAGACATTTCCATGCGGGTGCATGCGGGCGCCGCGGTTCTGCTGCTGGGCGAGAACGGCGCGGGCAAATCGACGCTGCTGCGGCTCATCGCCGGGCTCATCTCACCGAGTGAAGGAAAGCTGGCGGTGCTGGGAGGGACGGCGCGCAGTGAACGCGACCGTGTTGCGTTCATGAGCCATGCGCCGATGTTGTACGAGGAACTCACGGGTGTCGAAAACCTGCGCTACTTTGGTTCACTTTACGGGGTCGATGGTGCGAAAGCCGAGCAGGCGCTGCGCGATGTCGGACTGGACCCGAAGATGTCAAAGCATGTCGGCGAATATTCGCAGGGCATGCGGCAGCGCGCGTCGCTGGCGCGTGTGCTGATGCTGGAGCCCGATCTGCTGCTGCTGGATGAGCCATTCTCGAACATGGACACGGGCTCGGCGCAGATGATGCTCACGCGTCTGCGGGCATTTCTTGCACAGCCGGGACGCAACGGTTCGGCGCGCACCCTGTTCCTGACGACACATCAGGCGGACCTTGCGCGTCCGCTCGCAACCACGACGCTTGTGCTCCACGCGGGCCAGCTTACGGCGCAGAACTGACAACACATGAAGACGAACGCGGCACGGCTGCTCGACAAACTCGGCATCGCTTATGAGATTCGAACGTATGAGGTCGACCCTGAGGACCTGACGGCAATCTCGGTTGCGCGCAAGATCGATATGCCGATCGAACAGGTGTTCAAGACGCTGCTGACACACACCTCCGATGGAGAGCACCTGTTTGCGGTGATTCCCGGTGGCGATGAGCTCGACCTGAAGAAACTGGCAGCGGCCGCCGGTGCGCGCAAGGCGGAGCTTGCTGCGCTGAAGGAGGTTGAGCCGCTGACCGGGTATGTGCGTGGAGGAGTGACGGTTCTGGCGGCAAAGAAGCCGTTTCGCGCGTTTGCGGACGAAACGATCGAGCTGTTCGATCAGATTTCGATCTCGGCTGGGCAGCGCGGGCAGCAGATCGTGCTGGCGCCTGCGGATTATCTGCGCGCGACGGAAGCGACGGTTGCGGATCTGACGAAGGCTGCGCCACCTGCCAAGGGGACGCACGGATGAGCTACGCGGGATACGTGCTCACTCATCTGAAGAAGGACCTGCAGCTCGAGTGGCGTGCGCGAGAGCTGATCAACGGCATGCTATTTTTTGCGCTGTTGGTGGTAGTGGTCTTCTCGCTGGCGTTCGATCCGACGGCGTATCCGACGATCGCGCGGCAGATCAGCGGCGGCCTGTTGTGGGTGGGATTGCTGTTCGCATCGATAACCGCACTGAATCAGAGTTGGTCGCGTGAGATGCATAACAACGTGCTCGACGCGCAGCGGCTAGCGCCTGCTCCGGCGTCGGCGCTGTTCACCGGCAAGGCGCTGGCGAATTTCATCTTCGTCAGCTTTATCGAGCTGGTAATGGCGCCGGTGTTTGCGATCTTCTACGACCTGCATCCGCTGGGAAATGCATGGCTGCTGCTGCTGATTCTTCCGTTGGGCACGTGGGCGTTGACGGTGAATGGAACCTTTTTCGCCGCGCTGAGCCTGCGCACGCGGAATCGTGAGCTCCTGCTGCCGCTGGTGCTCTGTCCGATTGCGATGCCGGCGCTGCTGGCAATGATCCAGGCGACGACGAATGTGCTGACCGCGGACTACCCGCCGTCGTTGTGGATCAAGCTGCTCCTGGGCTATGACGTTGTATTCACAATCGCGAGCGTGCTCCTCTTCGAGACAGTTCTGAACGCAGCAGATTGAGCGCAATATCCGTCAGGATTGCTAGTTATCGCGATAAAATTGACGAGAAGTGAATAATCGCAGCCAAAGCCAAAGGTTCCCTCTCTGGGCGAGCCTCTATCTCGCGCTCACGTTCGCCGTGCTGGCGATTGGATTCTTTGAGGCCATGACGGCGCCCAAAGAGGCGACGATGGGAAACCTCTACCGCGTCTTCTTCTATCATTTCCCGCACACGATCCTGAGTTTCCTGTTTCCGTACATGAACTGCGTGGCGGCATTCCTGTTTCTCTTCTGGCGAAGGAGCAATTCGCAGCGCGCACTGAAGGCGGATGCCTTTGCGCTGGCTTCGGCGGAATTGACGGTGCTGTATGCATCGGTGGGCCTGGCGACCGGGATGCTGTGGGGACGCGCGGCGTGGGGAATCTGGTGGACGTGGGACCCGCGGCTAACAACGTATCTTCTGCTGTGGTTGCTGTATGTGAGCTACCTGTTGCTGCGGCGGCTGACGAGCGGGGATCAGAAGGCGGTGTTATCCGCAGTGCTCGCGATCTTTGCGGCGATCGATATTCCAATCTGCTTCATGTCAATTCGGTGGTGGAGGACGCAGCATCCGGCACCGGTCTTTGGCGGAGGAGCGGACTCGGGGATCGATCCGCATATGCTTCCGGCCGTTTTCTGGAACCTGGCGGCGTGGGCGATGTGGGGAGCATTTGCACTGGGACTACGCTATGCAATCGAGCGCCGGCGGCAGCGTGAGCCGGGAGAAGCTATGGCGGTTGTACCGAGCGGAACGCCTATGCCGGTGCTGGAGGTTCGATGATTCCCTTCTCTACGCTTTCGGACCGGCACCTGGTTTATGCGTACTGCGCGGTGTGGATTCTGCAGTTCGGCTATGGCACATGGCTGGCGGTCCAGTGGCGCCGGAGCGGCAGGCAACCTGGCAGCAAAAAAACAACGGAGCAAAGCGGGTAGCCTTGATCCGTTGGTCCGAGGAGTAGCGTACGACGGGCTGCTCAGCATGGCTGCCTCGTCCCTTTCGTGAACCCGCGGTTTCGGAATTGGTTGCGCAAAAATTTCTTCCACGTTGCGGCTGCGCGACGCGGCCCATAGACTCGGGAGACGTGTTCCTTATCGGACAAGATGGCAGAGGTCGAACCGTTCGCGTGCTGGCAGCGCTCTTTGCGAGCGCGAGTTTTCTGCTCGCGGGCTGCGGTCATAGCGGATTCCCTGAGTATCCCGCGAACTATCACGAGTTTGCGTATGTGACCGGCGGTGCGTCGAACACCGTGACCGTGCTGGACCTGGTGTATCTGCGGCGCGACCGCGTGCTGCAGGTGGGGCGGAATCCGACGGGGCTGGCGGTGAACCCGGTACGCAACGAAGTTTATGCGGTCAACACGGGTTCAAACTCGGTCACGGTGATTGATGCAGTGACGAACACGGTGGTGGCCACGATTGGCGTGCGCCAGCGGCCATACTTCATTGCGGTCTCGCCGGATGGCAAGCGCGCGTATGTGCCGAACTCGGGATCGAACACAGTGAGCGTGATCGACCTGGACGCGCGGCGGCAGATTGCGGTGGCTGCGACGGGTGAAGGGCCGGGCGTGGCGCGAGTGTCCCCGGATAATCGCACGCTGGTTGTGTCGAACGGGCAGGCGGGAAGCGTTTCGGTGTACTCGATCAATGCGTCGGGTGCGCCGTTGACGCTGCGAAATGCGTTTCCAGGGTGCCCGGGTGCGACGGACATCGCGATTCTGCCGGACTCTTCGAAGGCGTTTGTTGCGTGCTCGGGCGGTCACCAGGTGATGGCGATATGGCTGGCAGCGGCGCCGGATTCGTGGCGCGGAAAGCAGGATCCTGCGCTGCAGCATGACCAGCTGCTGACGCTACTGGATGTGGGCAAGACGCCGACACATATTGCGATGAAGCCGGACGGATACGAGGTATTCACGACAAACTTCGACTCGGATTCGATCACGGAGATCACGACGTGGACGAATGAGGTGCTGGGCACGTATGTGATCGGGGCGAAGCCGTCGCGTGGGATTTTCAGCCACGATGATACGACGCTTGCCGTGACGAACTTCGGCGCGGATTCGGTGAGTTTGTATTCGAGTGACGATGGGCGAATCGTAGCGTCGGCGCGTACAGGATCGCGGCCGGATGCGCTGGCGTTCTCGGCGGATGAACACCTGCTGCTGGCAGTGGATGCGGGCTCGTCGGACGTGGCGGTGATCCGGATGCAGAGCAAGGATGGGCCGTCACTGGTGACGATGCTGCCGGCAGGAGACCATCCGAACGACATTGCGGTGAAGTCGTTCCGGACGCGGCCGACGCTGCGTCATTAAGTTGATTCAAACTGCTGCTCGTTTTTCTTCAGCTCGGCTTCGCGGGTTTCGCGGAGTGCCTGGCGTGTTGCGGAAACGTATGCTCCGCCGAGTAGTAGAAGGCCGGAGATGAAGGCCCAGGTGATGAGGCCGACGGAGACTTCGAAGGGGCCGTAGACAGCGCGAAAATCAAGGTGCGGAAGCACAAGGATGTAGACGTACTTGGCCGCTGTCCAGAGAATGCCCATGACGATGGCAGTGGGGAGAACGGCGCGGGCGGGGATCTTGCGCGCCGGCAGCGTCCAGTAGATGAGGAAGAAGAGCCCAATGCTCGCAATAAGGGCGACGATCTGAAGAAATCCGCGTCCGATAAGCGCGAAGAACGCGTTCTGCGTGTGACCGAAGAAGACCCACTCGAGCACAGTGCGCTGCGCTGCGGTGAGTGCGACGGAGGCCATCGCGAGCAGGGCGACGCCGATTGCAAGCGCGATGGAGACGATCTGGTTCTGCAGGTAGGAGCGGTTCTTTTTGACGCCCCAGACGCTGTTCAACGCGACCTCGAGCGGGAGGAAGACGCCAGTTGCGGTGATCAGCAGCATGACGATGGAGACAATCCTCACCTTCGCATGTGAGAAGGCGAGCACGCGCATGTTGCGCATGACGAAGTCCTGATGGTTGGGCAGGAAGTTGGACATCATTTCGCCAACGACGTCGGCCATGCGGGCCGAGTGGAAGACCCGCTGCGAAAGCGTGAGCAGAAGAACGATGAATGGAAACAACGACAGAATGGCCTGCGCGGCGACCGAGAAGGCGTAGGTGTGTACCTCGGTCTTCAGCAGATAGCGGCCGAGCGCTTTTAGCTGGTCGGAAGTGCCGCTGACGGGGACGGCAGGCGCGCTGTCGAGCTTGGGTGAGACGGACTCCTCGCCGGCCTTCTTCGGTTCAGGCGAGGATTCGGTTTTGATTTCGCGGCCGCTGGGATCCGGTTTCGCTGCGGTCTCCTGCGGGGATGTCATTCGTTCAGTTTATCGAGTCCCCAAGTTGCAGCGTCGGCGAGCACAGGGTCGTCACCTTTGGACCATTCGCGGAGCTTCGGGATGTAACGCGAGTCGCCGCTGTTGCCCATCGCGATGGCGACGTTGCGCTGCAGGCGCTTGCGGCCAGTCCGCTCGAGAGGCGAACCGCGGAAGGTGAGATTGAAGGTGCGGCCGTCCATCGAGCCGAGCCGATCGAGTGAGGGATTGATGAGTTCGGGTCTTGCGGGGAGCGAGTCGGATGCTGCGACAGGAGCGCGGCGGTTCCAGGGACAGACGTCCTGGCAGATGTCGCAGCCGAAGACGTTGCGGCCCATCAGCGGGCGCAAAGGCTCGTCGATGCTTCCCTTCTTCTCGATCGTGAGATAGGAGATGCAGAGCGAGGCGTCCATCTGACGCGGTGCGATGAGTGCGTTGGTTGGGCAGGCGTCGATGCAGCGGGTGCAGGTGCCGCACCGGTCTGCGGCGGGGAGGGCCCACGCTTCGCGCGGCAGATCGAGCGAGGTGATGATAACGCCGAGCAGGAGCCAGGAGCCGAGGCTCTGGTTCAGCAGGCAGGCGTTCTTGCCGATCCAACCGATGCCGGCCCGGTGGGCGTATTCCCGCTCAACGATGGGCCCCGTATCGACGTAGCAGCGCGTCTGGAGGTCCGCGCCGAAGCGTTCGTGCAGGCTCTGTTCGACGGTTCGCAGCTTTTCGAGCAGGACATCGTGGTAGTCGCTGCCGGGATAAGTGTCGTGAGCGCGGCCGCTCCAGGCGTAGCGTGCAATCCAGCCAGCATCAGCGGGTGCAGCATCAGTGGAGCGCGGGGCGTCGGGGTTGTAGTTAATCGCGCAGACGATGACGGAGTGGGCCCACGGGATAGACCGCCGGAGATCGCCACGCACAAGCTCGCCGGTGCTGTCTGTGCGCTTGAGCCACTCCATCTCACCGGCATGACCGGAAGCGATCCAGGCGGCAAAGCGGTTGCTGGATTGTGCATTAGCCGCCGTTCCGGCTTCGGGAACGGCGGCAATCCCGGCGAGGTCGAAGCCTGCTTCGTGAGCCCGCTGGCTGATCCACTCGCGGTCTGAATTCCGGATTACCATGTGTCGCGGCGGGCGCCGGCTCTTGGCAAACCGTTGGGTGCACGGACGTACCGAGCGCGAGGCCTAAGATTAGGTTATCCTGCCGTTTGAATTGCAGAGCTAGCCCGTCTTTCAGGCCTTTGAGGTATTCCGTTGCGGCTGTGTCCCGGTTGTGGTCATCAAGAATTTCGGCGCCTGCCGCGCGAGGGCGTGTTTGAACGCTCCGTCCTGCCATTGCTTGGGCTGTTTCCGTGGGAGTGCCGCGTGTGCCAACGCAAGGTTTATATGCGTCTGCGCGGAGAAAAGCGGATTGCCCATCCTCCTGCAAGATAGTTCGCAATAAAGTTCGAGGGCGTGAACAAAGTCTGCTTGCCAACGGACCCGAGCAGCAACGCCAGCCCATAGGTCTCTGTTGTTCCATGTAGTTGAATGGCATAGCGCTGACAGTATTTTGCTCATGCTGTAGACTAATTCCGCCTTTTATACCAACTGCACGAGCGTGCTGGAATCCGGCGGTAAGTTTGCCCATTACGCGACAGTACCTTCTTCCTTCGGAACGCCAGAGTGCCTCGAACCGGACTCCGCGCCAGATCAACCGCAATCTGATTTTGAATCTTGTGCGGAAGCAGCAGCCGATCTCACGGGCGGACCTGGCGCGCGTCTCCGGGCTGCAGCGAAGCACTGTTTCGCTGATTATCGAAGAGCTTATTGCCGATCGGCTGGTGGTGGAGGGGCCGACGGGGAGATTGCCGCGCGGACGCCGACCGACGTTTCTGCAGTTGAACTCACAGCGCGCGGTGCTCGCGCTCGATATTCATCCGGAACAGATCACGCTTGCCATCTCGGACCTCGGCGGCAAGATTCTGGCCCAGAAGCTGGTCGACATTCCAGAGAGCCAGCGCTCCGTGGCAGCGATTGTTTCGGCCATCAAGAAGATGATTACGGAGCACAAGCAGAAGGCCTTTGATGGAATCGGCGTGTGCCTGCCCGGCCGTACGGATCCCGTGCGAGAGGACCCCATCTTCGCACCAAACCTTCACTTCCCTTTCCGGGACATCCGCAAGCGCATCGCGAAGGCAACCGGGCTGCGGGTGGAGATGGATAACGTGGCGAATGCATGCGCGCTGGCCGAGGTTTGGTTCGGCGAGAGCGATGGCGCGCATGATCTCGTCGTCGTCAATGTCTCCGAGGGTATCGGCACAGGCATTCTTGCGAATGGCCGCCTGATTCGCGGAGACAAAGGAATGGCGGGCGAATTCGGCCATGTGCAGCTTGACCCGGACGGGCCGCCATGCGGGTGCGGAAACAACGGTTGCTGGGAGACGCTCGCGTCCAACCGCGCGGCACTGCGTCACTTCGTGGAGTCAGGCGGAGCTGCAGGGACAACCTTCGGCACTCTGCTGTCCGCCGCGCATGCCGGCGACGCGATCGCGATTGCCGCGCTGGAGAGGATGTCCATCAACCTGGGCCGTGGGCTGCGCATGATTGCAACTGCGCTGGCGCCGAAAGAGATCGTGATTGTCGGGGACTTCACCTCGGCGTGGTACAGATTCGGGCCGACGATTGAGGCCGAGATGCGGCGGCACGCGCTGAGCTCCGGCGCTGTGCTGCGGCCTGCTTACGACGGTGGTTCGGCGCGACTGCGGAGCGCTGTCGCCCTGGTGCTGAATTCGGGAACGATGCAGTAGGAGCCGCGTTATGCAGGCTCGTTGACCCAGAGCACGGGCTGTCGAATCGGAAAGTTGCGGATGATCTCAGGGACAGCGGGATCGGGATTGAGCGTCCGCCAGAGTGCGATGTACGCGTCGTCCTTGTAGGCGAGGCCGGCGAAGAGCAGGCTGGGCTGCCGCACCGGCAGATCGTCGAAGTACTCGACGTCATGCGGGAACGACCACTTCGATTTGTTCTGAATGAACGGGAACATGAAGTCGATGGTCTTGCGGATGCCGCGGCCATCGGGTGTGGCAAAAGTCCAAAGGTTGTCCCCCGGGGCGCTGGCGATCTGGCAGATCGCGGAGAGTGCGTCCATGTCGAACAGCGAGTAACTGTAAGGCTTCGTGCGCGCGAGCTCGAGCGGAAGACGGCCGTCGGGTGCGATCTGGTCCGGAACCAGCTTGGTTCGGAAGAGTTCGCGGCACTCTGCGACCTTTGAGTCGTCGTGCGTGAAGCGCGCGAACTCCGCGACCTGCGCGACCCAGCAGGTGCCGTGATTGTTCTTGGCGGCCTTCTCCTCGAGGCCGTTCTTTGAGGTGGTCATCCACGTGGTGTAGTCGGCGAACCAGCGGCGGATGGCGTTTATTTCGGCGGGCTTGAGCGAGCCAGAGGGCTCGAGCCACGAGGCTGAGCGGGCGACCTCGACGAGATGAAGCGTGTCGATGATGCCCGTGCCGCGGCCAGGAGTGATTCCGTGAATGGCCTGCGCATATTGCAGATCAGGGTTCATGCGAGTGTCAGGGTTCACGAACCAGGCGCGGAGGTGGTCAGCGGCTTTTGCGGCGTACAGAGTCTTCTTTGTGATCGCCCAGGCGGCCGTCAGGGCCGGCACCTGCAGACTGAGGCGAATGAGCAGCTCGCGATGATCATTGAAGTTTGCCGGGTTGGACATGCCATCGCGACGGATGTAGGGGCCGTTCGGGCTGCTGGGGTCGGGCCACCAGTAGTCTCCTTCGGAGAAGTAGTCGTGCGGTCCTCCTTCGCTGCGTGTGGCCCGCACGCAGGTGATGGTCTTCGGCTGCTCGTCGAGATATCGGTTTGCGGCGCTAAGGATGCGACTGCGATCGACCCTTGCGACGTCGATTGTCGTGGCATAGCTGTGGCGCTGCGCAGACGATCGGAGACTCCACACGGCTGCGGCGGAGGCCGCCAGAAATTCTCTTCGGTTCATCGCTCGAAGTTTATCGCAGGGGCGCCGGTAGGTCGTCCAGGTCAACAGCCTATGGACCAACGCACCTATCCGGACGTCAAAATCGAATAGGAATGCAGATTATTCTTGCCATCAGGCTAATCGATTTAGTAAAGGATTCTGTGCACACTTTCAGCCTGTTTTTGAGAACGCGCAAATAATGCTCGGTCCGAGGTGAATGTTTGAAGAATTCATTTTCCAGGCGCACCTTCGCGCGTCTCGTTGCCGCTGCTGTTGGTTCAGCATCGGCGTCGCCGTTGATGGCTGAAGCGAGGCCCGAGTCGGCTGCACCGGCGCGCATGCCCTTCCCGCAGGGGTTCCTCTGGGGTTCAGCTACAGCTTCGTATCAGGTGGAGGGCGCTGTTCGTGAGGACGGTCGCGGACCGACGATCTGGGATACCTTCTGCCACATGGCTGGGGCCGTGGCTGCGGGCGACACGGGCGATGTTTCGACCGATTACTACCATCGGTACAAGCAGGATATTGCGCTGATGAAGGAACTCGGACTACGCAGCTACCGGTTTTCGATTGCGTGGTCGCGCATTTTCCCGGCGGGCACCGGAGCGCCGAATCCAAAGGGGTTGGACTTCTATAGCCATGTCGTTGACGAGCTGCTAGCGAACGGAATTGAACCGTTCTGCACGCTTTACCACTGGGACCTGCCTCAGGCTCTGCAGGACAAGGGCGGGTGGGAGAACCGCGACACAGCGAAGGCATTTGCGGATTACGCGGGATACGTCACGGGCAAGCTCTCTGACCGCATTCATCGGTTCATGACGATGAACGAGATTCGCTCGTTTGTGGAGCTGGGATATCAGCAGGGTACGCATGCTCCGGGACTGAAGCTGAGCCCGGCGCGAGTCGCCCAACTGAACCACTATGCCGTGCTTGGGCACGGGATGGCTGTGTGCGCGATTCGCGCGGCTGCGCGCCCGGGAACGCAGGTTGGCATCGCGGACAACGTGCAGGCGACGACTCCGCTGATTGAAACGGCACCTCACATTCAGGCCGCAACACGCGCGATGCGCGAGCAAAACGCGCAATATCTGACGGTGATTCGCGAGGGGAAATATACGGATGCGTATCTGCGGCGGCTTGGCCCTGACGCGCCGAAGTTCACCGCGGAGGAGATGAAGATCATTTCGTCGCCGCTGGATTTCGTTGGCCTGAACATTTATCAGCCGACTTACGTGCGTGCCGATGACTCCGAATCTGGCTATGCGGTTGTCACGCCGCCGGCATCGTTCCCGCATATGTACAGCCCGTGGCTGTACGTCGGGCCGGAGTCGATCTACTGGGCTACGCGGCTTGTGAACCAGCTCTGGAGCCCGGAGGAACTTTACATCACAGAGAATGGCGCCTCTTCGTCTGATGTGCCGCAGAGTGACGGCATGGTCGTCGACTCGGATCGCATCATGTATCTACGCAATTATCTGGGGCAGCTCCATCGGGCGATCGCGGAGGGTGTGCCTGTGAAGGGGTATTTCGTCTGGAGTCTGCTGGACAACTTCGAGTGGGCGGACGGCTACGGGAAGCGTTTCGGGATTGTTTACGTGGATTACGCCACGCAAAAGCGGACGCCAAAGATGAGTGCTATGTTCTATCGCGACGTGATCGCCCGCGGCGGGTTGGCTTAGCCTCCGCGGTAGTGCTGCGCTTTTTCGCACTGGATGCAGCAGAGATTGCCATTGTGGACTCGCGCTGCATCAACTCGGGCTCAAACATAATGGTGTCGGGGAACGCTTCATTCGGATTCTGGATGCGCTTCAGCAATTGCTGCGCAGCCATCTCTCCCATGCGGCGTAGCGGCTGCCGGATCGTCGTCAGGCTGGGCGTGTGGTAAGCCGCGCTGGAAATGTCGTCGAAGCCAACGACGGAAATATCCTCGGGACAGCGCAGGCCGGCATCTTTGATGGCGCGAATGGCCCCGATCGCGGCGATATCGTTGAAGCAGAAGATCGCGGTGAAGTGATGGCCGGATGCGAGCAGATCTTTCACCACGGGATAGCCTAGCTCCGGTGACCAGGAATTATTCCGTATGTGCACGCAAAGCTCCGGGCGCATGCGGATGCCGATACGCTCGGCGATCTGGCGGATGCTTTGCCAGCGCGATTCGGAGTCGAGCGCATGCGGCTGGCCCTTCATGAAGGCGATATCGCGATGGCCGAGATCGTAAAGGTGCTGGAGTGCCAGCGATGCGGAGTGGTCATGATCGAGCATCACGTTGGTCACGCCGCGCATCCGCTTGTGTCCCGAGATGGAAACCACGGGAACATTAACAGACTCGGTCAGCATGGTATTCACGAGAATGAAGCCGTCGACGGCGCGCTCCGTCAGCACACGCGGATAGCCCTCAAGCAAATCCGGGCGCCCCTGATGGCTGACGACGAAGTGCAGATAGCCGGCCTGCAGCAGATGCTCTTCGACGCCATTCATCACCATCGTGAAATAACCCTCACTGAACTCCGGCACGATCACGCCAATTGTGAACGTCTGCCGCGTACGCAAAGAGCGAGCGAGGAAATTTGGCCGATAGTTCAGCTTCTGCGCCGCAGCAAGCACGCGCTCTCGTGTCTTGGGCGCGATCGTCTTTGCCCCCGGCGCGTTGTTCACAACCAGCGACACGGTTGCAGGCGACAGCCCGAGGTGCTCTGCGAGTCCCTTCAGGCTTATAGGGCGGTCTTCACCGCTTCCGTTGGAGTTGCGGCTCATGAGGTGGCAATAGTTTTATCACCAACGCGCGGCTTTGGGTTGCGCTAAGTCACCCGACCATCGGTCCCTGCGTATAGTACGGGTATGAAGACGCGACCCTTCGAGATCACTGCGTACGCGCCGCAACCGGAGCGATGAGGCAGCACTGATGCCGAACTTCTTTCGCGCGTCTCTCGGGATCGCAATTCTTCCGGCTTATTTCGCGACGACAATCTTGATCGGCTGGCTCACGCGACGCCGCAGCAGCGGCAGCGCCAACGCGTTTTTGAATGCGAGCCGCGCTCTCCCACTTCCGCTTGTGACCGCGGCGTTTCTCGCAGCCAACTGCGGGGCGCTCGAGGTCGTGGGGATGAGCGCAATGGCCGCGCAGTACGGAGCAGAGGCCTTCCACTTCTATTGCATCGGCGCGATTCCGGCGATGATCTTTCTCTCCATCTGGATGATGCCCGTCTATCGACGCAGCGGAATCCGAAGCGTTCCTGAGTATCTTGAATACCGCTACGGCGCCGGCATTCGTCTCGTAAACGCCTGTGTGCTGGCCGTGACTTCCCTGCTCTTCGCGGGAATCAGCCTCTATGCCATCGCGCAGGTGCTTCAGGTGGTCGCTGGAATCAGGTTTGCTGCAAGTGCTCTCGTCGCCGGGGGCGTGGTGCTTGTATATGTTTTGCTGGGCGGTGTTCGCGCAACGATCTACAACCAGGTCCTTCAGCTTGGAGTAATGATCGCCGGCCTACTTCCACTGACAATTCGATATTGGAGCTACGGGGCATGGGTTTCCGACGAGCGGCGCGACCATATGTGGCGCGGCCTGCCGGTGGTTTCGCACATGGCCCCGATGGATGCGCTGGGAATTATCGTCGGCCTCGGGTTCGTGCTCAGTTTCGGCTACTGGTGTACGGATTTCGTGCTGATGCAGCGGGCATTCGCCGCGCGCACGGATGACGCGGCGCGCCAGGTTCCGCTGTGGGCAGGCTTTGGGAAACTCGGCTTCTCGATGCTCGTTGTGGTGCCTGGCCTGGCGGCACACCGATTGCTCCCAGAACTGGGACATTCGCAGCGGTTCGATCAGGCGCTACCGGCGTTGATGAGACAGTCGTACGGTCCCTCCCTGCTTGGCCTCGGTCTCACCGCGATCGCGGCAAGCCTCATGTCTGCATTGGCCGCCAATGTGTCCGCGTTCGCTGCGTTGTGGACGGAGGACATCTATCAAGCACACCTGGTCAGACAAAAGCCTGACCGTCACTATTTGATCATGGGGCGTGTCGCGACCGTCACCGCAGTTCTGGTTAGCATCCTCGCGTCATACTTCAGCTTCTTGTTCTCCGATTTGATGGAGCACGTACAGATGATCTTTTCTGTCTTCGGCGCGCCATTCTTCGCAATCTTTCTGCTTGGCATGACCACACGTCGAACTACCGAGCGCGGCGCGATCATCGGATTCCTGAGCGGCACGGCCATCGCGCTCCTGCATCTCGCAGCATTCAGCCTCGGCTGGCTGCATTACGGCAGCGTGATGAGCGCAAACTTCTATGCCGCGATGTATGCGTTTGGCGCGGCGGTTCTCGTGGCATGGATAACAAGCGTGCGGGGTCCCGCGGGTATTACTGCTGGGGTGCGGCTACAAATGGATTTCTCGTTGCGAGGCACACCTCGGTTGTTGTGGCTGCTTTCAATCCTTTTGATATTCGCTTGCGTCGGGTTGAATGCAGTTTGGAGATAATCGAAAGTAAGAAGCATGTAACCGCCTGAGCGATAGAGTGGTAAAGCAGTGGAAAGCGAATGAATGAGACCTTCTGAACAAACGTCTGTGAGACAGCAAGTAGATTTTGTTGCGCCTGCCCGCGTGAACCTGATCGGAGAACACACCGATTACACCGGCGGACTGGTAATGCCCATGGCAATTCCCTTCACGACAGTGGCGCACCTGCACGCTGCAACAGACGGCCGATACACGTTTTCCAGCGATATCTTTCCAAATACCCGCTCGATTGTGCCGTATGGCCCGTGTCCTCGCACCGGCGAGTGGAGCGACTATCCAGTCGGTGTTCTGCACGAACTCGAACTCCGAGGCATTCAAATTCCACCATTCGCGCTTCACCTGAGCGGCAATGTGCCGCTCGGGGCAGGGCTATCCTCTTCGGCCTCGATTGAAGTGGTTACCGCGATTGCGCTGCTGGCGCATGCGAACGCTACACTTCCGGCGGAGGCCATCGCGCGGCTATGTCAGAGCGCCGAGAATAACTACGTGGGATCTCCATGCGGGATCATGGATCAGTTTGTCGTCACAGCAGCCGCGAAGGATCATGCCCTGCTTCTCAACACGCGCGATCTCACGTTCGAGCTCTTGCCAATGAATAACAAAGGGCTTGCGAACTGCCGAGTCGTTGTAGCGAATTCTGGTGTAAAGCACTCGATCGCAGGCGGAGATTATGGGATTCGCCGCCGCGAGGTCGAGGCCGGACAGGCAAAGCTACGCGAGCGATTCCCAGACCTGCGCGATCTGGGAGACGCGACATTGATGCAGCTCGCTGCGTGCGAGCACGAGCTTCCGGCAGCCAGTGTGAAGCGTTGCCGCCATATCATCAGCGAGAACGAACGGGTCCGCGAAGCTCGCGAGGCCATGCTTGCTGGTGATCCGGTGCGGCTGGGCTCGGTCATGACGGCTGCGCACGCGAGTGAACGTGATGACTTCGAATGCAGCATCGAAGAGATCGATTTTCTCGTCGACACCGCGGTCGGGCTTCGCGGATGTTTCGGCGCCCGGCTCACTGGCGGAGGCTTCGGAGGCTGCACGGTGAACCTTGTGAATACCAGTGACGTGAGCGATTTCATCACCGCGCTTCAGTTCGCTTACCGCGACAGATTTTCGCTGGATCTGGAAACATACGTTTGCGAGGCGGTTGACGGTGTGCTGGCACGGAACGCTACACAGCTTAATAGATCCGAGGAGGCGCGGTGATGCTCGAATTGTTCAAAGAATCGCCACACCGGCGATGGAATCCGCTGCGCCGCGAGTGGGTTGTCGTGTCGCCGCATCGGACGCAGCGCCCATGGCAAGGCCAAACCGAAGAGACTGCCACCGCGGCTGCAAAACAGTATGACCCGGAGTGTTACCTCTGCCCGGGAAACACACGAGCGGGCGGACATCACACACCCGTCTACGCAGCGACCTATGTCTTTGACAATGATTTCGCGGCGCTGAAGAGCGATGTTCCTCCCGCAGAGTTCGACCTCAACGATGCAGGCCTCCTGCGTGCCACAACTGAGCGCGGGGTCTGCCGTGTACTTTGCTTCGACCCTCGGCATGATCTCACGCTTGCGACGATGGATGTCAGCGCGATCCGGCGAGTTGTCGATGTTTGGGCTGAGCAGGAGGACGAACTCTCCGCCAGAGATGACATTCGTTATGTCCAGATTTTTGAGAACCGCGGCGCACTGATGGGTGCAAGCAATCCGCATCCGCATGGACAGATCTGGGCGACCGAGCACATCCCGAACGATCCGACCGCCGAGCTACTGTCACAGGCCGAGTACTTCACAAAGCACGGGCGCTTGCTCCTGATGGACTATGTCGAACTAGAGTTGCAGCAGCGCCAGCGTATCGTTGCGGAGAATGAATCGTGGGTCGCGCTGGTACCGTTCTGGGCGGTGTGGCCGTTTGAAACGCTGGTGCTGCCGCGTAGTCAGGTCCGGAACATCAACGCACTTGGCGATGCGGGACGCGATGGGTTGGCATCGATTTTGAAAACGGTCACAGCGGGTTACAACCGCGTGTTCAACGCGCCGTTTCCGTACTCTATGGGATTTCACGGCGCTCCGTGCGACTCAAACGAGCACAAAGAGTGGCAGCTCCACGCACATTTCTATCCGCCGCTATTACGGTCAGCCACGATCAGGAAGTTTATGGTCGGCTTTGAGCTCTTAGGCTCTCCGCAGCGCGACATCACGCCAGAATCCGCTGCAGAGACGCTTCGACGAGTAATGTCGCTCTAGCGCAGTCAGTTCACAAGGAGGCGCTCATGGAGTCCACGAGCATGCGCGCCGCGGTGCTCCGACATACCGCGGCTGTACGCGACAGACCCCTCGCGATCGAGACGGTCCCGGTCCCGAAGCCGAATGAAAACTCTGCGCTTCTGAAGGTGCTTGCCTGCGGCGTTTGCAGGACCGATCTGCATATCGTCGAAGGTGAACTTCCTCCGAAGCTGGACATGCTTATTCCCGGCCACCAGATTGTGGCGGAGGTGGTCACTTCGCCGGATCCCGCCTTTGCACCCGGCCAACGCGTGGGAGTCTCGTGGGTCGGCGGAACCGACGGCACCTGCCGGTTCTGTCGCTCCAATCGCGAAAACCTCTGCGATGACCCTACCTACACGGGCTACTCCCACAACGGAGGCTATGCCGAGTTCACCACGGCCCGTACTGATTTTCTCCTTCCGCTGCCCGACAAACTGTCCGACACCGATGCTGCTCCGTTGCTATGCGCCGGCATCATTGGCTTTCGAAGCGTTCGTATCGCCGGTGTTCAGCCGGGCATGCGGGTTGGCCTTTTCGGCTTTGGCTCTTCCGCACAAATTCTTATGCGAGTGCTAACCGCATGGAACTGCGAAATCTACGTCTCGACCCGAGACAAGCGACACCAGGCGATTGCGAGTGAACTCGGTGCGAAGTGGGTGGGCGATGCACTCGCAACTCCGCCGCGGAAGCTCGATGCTGCGATCACTTTCGCTCCAGCAGGCGAAGTGGTCCTCGCCGCGCTGCGTTCGCTGGACAAAGGAAGCATCCTCGCGATCAACGCTATTCATCTGGACGGCATCCCGCAGTTTGACTATGACACGCTACTTTGGGGTGAACGGCAGATTCGCAGTGTCACCAATATGACGCGACAGGATGCCCGGGACTTTCTGCAACTTGCAGCGGAGATCTCAATCTCACCGCGGGTGCAGACGTTTCCTCTTGAACAGGCCAACGAAGCGCTCCTCGCGGTCAAATCCGACGAGGTATCGAGTTCGGCAGTGATCGTTCCATGAACCAGATCGAAAGTCATGTTCGCCGTTTGGTAACCGGTCCTTCTTCCGCGAATATAGCGACTTCGACCCATCCTGACCGGTTGCCGAGTTAGTAGAGTGACCGGTATATTCAGTGGCAATCTTTTTCGAATGATGTAACACTGTTGCCGACAATGCTGTCGGCTGGTCACTGGCAACGAAAGGCTACCTTTGGACATTCGTGAAATTGCACGCAGGGCCAAAGTTTCGCACTCGACGGTCTCCCGAGTCATAAATAACGTTCCAACCGTCGACGCCAAACTTGCTAAGCGGGTTCAGGCGGTCATCGAAGAGGTTGGCTACCGGCCAAATTATCAGGCGCGGGCGCTTGCCCGAGGACGCAGCCACACGGTTGGCCTCATCGTTTCGGAGATCAGCGGTGGGAATCCGTTCTTTGCTGAAATCATCCTCTATTTCGAGCGCTGCGCCGTTGAAAATGGCTTCGAAGTGCTCATCAGCTTTGCCGATACAGAGACCGATCCCAATCACATTGCAGTCTGCGCAGACCGACTGAAGGAGCGCCGGGTGGAAGGCATTGCTGTCCTGACATTCGGCATGGAGCAAAGCCTGCACGCCGATAGTGGAAAGCTGCCGATGGTCTATGCCGGTGCGGATCGGCAGTTGAACGGCATCCGGAACATCCGTGTTAACTATCAAACTGGCTTTCGCGATGCCGTGAAACATCTGGCTGAGTTCGGGCACAAGCGGATCGGATATCTCAGCGGCAACCTGGATTGGAGCAGTATGCAGATGCGCTATGAGGCGCTTCGCAAGGCCATGCGCTCGGCGGGCCTCCCGCTCCAGAAGGAGCTTGTCATCGAGTGCAACCACACTTTGGAAGGCGGGGCAGAGGGGATGGCAAAGCTGCTTTCTCTGCCCAAACCGCCGACTGCGGTGATGTGCTGCAATGACATGGCGGGTATGGGAGCGCTCAAGACGATGAGCACGCGGTCCATCGTGGCCGGTCGCGATCTCTCGTTGATCGGCTTCGACGATCTTCCGCTCTGCAGCTTTACTCAGCCTTCTCTGACGACGATCCGCTTCTCACCGAGCGAACTTGCCAGCCTCGCCTTCCGGGCGCTTCTCGAAGACATCCGGCAAGACAAGGTGCGCCACGAGTACGAGTACAAGACAAGGTTCGTGCTCCGCGACTCGACAGGCGCACCCCGCGTACAGACTCCCAGATAAGCCCGGCTACGTTTGGGAGCAGCCTTCAGTAGGCGCGCACCTTTACCTTCAGTAGACTGCCATGCGGCTTCAGCGTGAGCCCGAAAGCTGTCTCATCACCATTGAGCAGTCGTTCCGTTTGCCATACCCCAGCTTCGAAATGGCCTTCCTCGACAGTCACAAGCATTGCGTGTGTCATTTCTGATCCAAGCTTCGGTGCGAAGATGATATTCGCGTTCATGCCGCCGATGAGGAACTCATCCGGGCTGATCTGACCGACAAGCACACGGCCGTTCCGCTGAGAATTTCCGCGGCCGCGAGGGCCACCGTAGCCGTTCAGGACTGGGCCGAAGCGCACAGCAACATCAAACTGATCGAAGCTCATTCCGGGATTGGCAAGACCCTCCTCTTCCACCGCTGCTTTCAAGTGCCCTGCATCGCTGAGAGACCGAAACGCGCTGGACGCTGGGCCGAACAGCGCGAAGTTCATTGCGACTTCACTGCCCCAGCCCTTGAAGGATTCCAGATCCTGTGCAGACGCGCCGTCCACTCCGAAGATGGAGATACCTAGAGAGTTCGGTGACGCAAAGGTCAGGAACATGTTCTTCGCGTGTGCGATCGAACCGCCAGTCTCCGGTACATAGAGAGGATTGTCGGGGCGGCTGTAGAGACTCAACAGAGTTTCATAAGAGTCCTCATCCTCGTCATAGATATCCGGACAAATGACATCGATGTGCGGTGCGAGGCGTTTCCACATCGGCAGCAGCCAGGCAACGGCACCTCCGCTCGGCGACGAGAAGCCGGGGCGCAGCAGTCCCGGTTGCTCGCGCGGCCACACATTGACGTACATGGGCAACGGATAGACGCTCTTCCCTGCCTCGGCGACAGAGTCGATGCAGCGCATGGTCCAGTAGGACATGAACGCTTCCGGTGCGCGTTCTGCGAACACCTCAGACCATGTGCCATGTTCATTGGTCCTGCCGAGCGACGCTAAGACTTCGGTTGGGACCTGCTCGTGGAAGCGGGCGTTCCCTTGAGCGGAGTAGTCGCGATCGGCCCCAAGAACACCGGCTTCGTTCTCGACTTGCACAAGGATGACCGTGTGCTGTGTGCCATCACTGGATTTGAGGTGGGCCATCAGCGCGGCGAACGCCTTGCGGTCTGCTTCGCGGCTCGCATCGCCAAGAGGGCTCAGGGCCTCCACGGGCTGCTGCGCGGAATCAAGGACGGGTGGGTACTTCCTGGGATTTTCTTTGACCCAGGCGGGCACATACGTCATTGCACCGTTCTTCCATGTACCGAACCACGAGAGAAGAACATGCAGATTGTGTGCACGGGCGCCCAGCACGATCGCATCGACTGCGCTGAAGTCAAAGCGGCCCTCTTCAGGCTCGATTGCCTCCCAGTACACCGGGACCGACACGGTGTTGCAGCGCATCGCCGTCAACACAGGCCAGGCCTGATCGAGCGCTGTCGGCCAGCCGCTGGAATTGTGCACCTGCGCGCCAAGGACAAAAAATGGCTTGCCGTCAACAAGCAGATGAAAGTGCCCGTCCGATTTCTCGACAGTCGGAATCGCCTGCGCCCGAAGGCGGAGTGGATTACAAATCAGCGATAGAAGAAGCAGCGCAAATGCAAGCGCGAGCTTCACTCCTCGCGAGCAGATTGATGCACGACCTGGTGCGGCGCAGCTGATCATATGTGGTTGTATAAACTCCGTTGTTAGATTGCGACGCCTATTTTTCAGACAACAATTCAGAGGGTGGTCTATCGGACAAAGCGGAACCCCACGATTTGTTTGGCGATGAGCCCATACGCAGCCGCAGTTCTCCTCCAGCTGTGATCTGCTGATGCGATATCCATGATCGATGAAGCTCTTCTCCATTCAAGTGGGCCTGGTGAATGTACATATTCGCGGCGCTGTTATTGTCCGCGACGATCGTAAAGGTCGAGCCGTTTGCCGGGTTGCGAATGGCAGCACGATTCACCAGCGGACTGCCCAGCACATACACTCCATTCGCCGCATTCACGGGGTAAAAGCCCAATGCCGCGAAAACAAACCAGCTCGCAAGCTGACCGCAATCATCATTCCCGGGGATCCCCGCCGGCGTTGCGTTATACAGCGCGGCGACCGTGCGAGTCCAGTACTGTGTCTTCCACGGTGCTCCTGCAAAGGAGAACAAGTAGGGATGGTGATTGCTGGGCTCATTGCCTTGCGCATCCTGTCCGACGATACCCGTGATGTCAGGGCGTGCGTCGAGGACTGTGGATGGCGCAGTGAAGAGGCCATCCAGTTTCTCGATGAACGCCTCGTCACCGCCATAGAGTTGGATGAGGCCCTGGATATCGTGGGGCACGCTGAAGCTCGCCTGCCAGGCATCCGTTTCCACGTAATCGTTCGTTTCCTGGTCAGGACGGAACGGCATGCGCCACGCACCATCCTTTGACCTGGCTTGCATAAACCCCGTTGAGGGATTGAAAACGTTCCGATAGTTCTGGCCAAGCTTGGCGAACATCTGGCTGTCTTCGGTTTTGCCAAGCAGCCGTGCGAGAGCACCCGCGCACCAGTAGTCGTAGGAGAGATCAAGCGTCGAGGAGACACTGCCGGGATGAAGATCATATGGCACATACCCGTACTGCCGGAACATCGCCTGCAACTCGCGATTACCACGTGCTTCGGCACCCACAAGCGCAGTGTCGCGAACAGCAGCGTAAGCGGCTTGAATGTCGAAGTCTCGAAAGCCGCGAACGTAGGCACCAAGAATCATCGCCGCGGCATGAAACCCAACCATGCTCCAGGTTTCATTCGCCCATAGGGGCCACATGGGCAGCGCATGCTGCCCGAGTTGGTCATAGTCCGTCAGCAGCGTGCGGACAATGTCGTTGATGCGATTCGGCTGCGTGATCGTAAGAAATGGGAACTGGCCGCGATAGATATCCCATATCGAGAGCGTCGTGTACTTCGTGAAGCCTGGGTTCGAGTGAGTCTTCAGGTCTTGCCCGCGGAAGGTGCCATCGGCATCGTTGTAGGTAGCCGGTGCAACAAACGAGTGGTACGCGTCAGAATAAAAGGTCTTTTCGATTTCAGGGTCGAAGGACTCGGCATTCAGCCCGGAGAGAAGCTCATTCCAATTGTCGCTCGCTCGTTGTGCAACAGCATCGAAGCCCCATTCGGGAATCTCACGGCGAAGATTCTTTCTGGCGCCTTCGATGCTGACCGGCGAGATGCCCACGCGAGCGATGAGTGGCTCCTGCGACGGGCGGCGAGTGAAGATCACTTTAATCTCCTTGCCCGTAAACCGATCGCCGACCCTGGCCTTCGTTATCGTTCCATCCACGCTTACATCGATGGCTTCCGCAACATCTGAAAGATCCAGCGCAAAGAAAACGGCGCGGTCATGCGCCCATCCTGTAGTCGATCGACGGCCCGTGATGCTCCCATTGCTCTCAATCGTGAGCTCGGCATCCTGAACACGGCAGTTGAGTCCGTGAACAAGATCCACCATAAGTCCCTGCCGGCCAATACTGCTCATGTAGCGATACCGGTGCATGCCGCAGCGCGTTGTGGCAGTCAGCTCAGCCTGCACCTTCGGTGTATCCAGATGAACGCTGTAATAACCAGGGCGCGCGATCTCTCGTTCGTGCGAAAAGAAGGACCGGTAGCCAAGCTCGGACGGCGAGAACACAATCCCGGAGTCCGTCCCGAGTGCCACGATCTGCATCTCGGTTAGAGGCTGGATCCGGCCAGCGTCCCAAGACCAGTTGAGACCCTCCACCATCGGCATGATCAGAACATCGCCGAGGTCTATGCCTCCTGTGCCCTGAACGTGTGTATGACTGAAGCCATTAATGACATTGTCGCGATAGTTGTATCCGGAGCAATGTTGCCACTCGTACCAGTCACCCTGAACATTCCAATGCGGCTCCGGAGGGCCGCTGCTGTCCGGACTGAGTTGCACCAGACCGAACGGCTGCGTCGCCCCTGGAAACATGTGGCCACGCCAGCCAGTGCCAACCATCGGATTTGCAGACGAGACAGCTTCAGGTGTCTTCGTGGATGCTTGCTGCGCAGCGGCGTTTCCATCAAACATCGACAACAGTGACGAGTATGAAACGATCTGTGCCGCCGAAAGACCAACGCAGGATTTGAGAAACGCTCGCCGTGGCTGTGAAGTAGGCCGAACAATTTTCATCGTGATCTCACCCTCTCTCCAGGCATGCGCCGAACGCTCACTCCGCCGCGCCCGATCGTACGTCTGACCTGTCCGGGTAGTCCAAACGGAACGAGACAATCTCGAACGGATGCACGTGGAGCGTTACGCGATTTCCTTTCAGTGGGAGACTTTCACCTTCGGGCTTCTCCATCAGATTGGTCTCCGTTGCAGCGGTCGTACCGGCGGGGACATCGATATCAACGTCGTGATCCTCGCCCTTCCACTCATACAGGTGAACGATGATGGAATGTGTGTCCTCGGCCTTCTTCATCGCCGTTATGACAACGTTGTCTGATGCGGGTCGCAGAAACGAATGCTCCGACGGCATCGGGCCACTATGCGGGGCTACTTGCATAGCAATCAGCGGATAGTTGAATTCAAATCCTTTTCGGACAGTGAGCGCATTTTTCCAGCTGCCGGCATGGGGATAGAGCGCATACCGAAAGTGATTTGGCCCACGATCCGCGTTGGGGTCCGGATAGACAGGCGACCGAAGCAAGGTGAGCCGAAGGAGATTTCCGACAGCATCGTAACCGAACTTGCTCTCGTTTATGAGACTGAAACCCTGCTTCGTGTCGCCCAGGTCCGCCCACTTTTGGGCTGGCACCTCGAAGCGAGCCTTCTCAAAGGAATTGTTGCGCGTTGTAGGACGCTGGATCGTCCCGTAGGGGATCTCATAGGTTGCGAACGGTGCGGTTGCAGCCAGCGGAAATGCAGCCTTGAGCAGCACGTGCGTTTCGTGCCAGTCAATGTTGTTATTGACCAGCACTTCGTCAGATCCAGCGTCGAGCTCAATATCCTGCACGAACTTCGAACTCTGCCAGGAACGCGTTACACGCACAACGGCGCGGAGAGGCGTGTTGCTGACGAGCTTCACTGATTCGGCATGGTCGAGGCGCGTGGGCGGTTGATCGAGTGTGCCGGGATCGATGTTCCAGGCATCGTAGATCTTCGGCGTATCCTTGAACGCCTGCAGTTCGTTCCCACAGCTTCCCCGCGCGAGCGTTTCAAAGTTCGCACGCTTGTCATAGAGACTCGTAATGCAACCCGTCTTCGGATCAACGGTCACCCGAAGAGATGCATTTTCAATCGTTGTTCCATGCGCCTCAAGATCACTCTTGAAGGTGCGGCGCCCCGGCACAACGCGGAAAACGCTGTAGCCCATGGATGGAATCTCGCGTGCGAACAGCCGAATTACAAACCTGTTCGTCGTCGCATCATGTGAGATCACCTCTGACGGCAGCACTTGTCCACTACCATCGAATACCGATACGTCTGCGGTAGCGTTTGGCAGCTGCACGTTTACATTGACAAATCCAGACCGGTTCCACGCGAGCGGATTGAACACGATGACGGGAACGCCCTGAGGAGCTCGCGTATCAATGCGGGCAGAAACCGTCTCAAGCGCCTTGCGACTTACCTCATCATCAATCCGTCGGACTTCGTCGAAATCCTTCTGTGCATCCCGGTAGACCTGGGCGATGCCGGAGCCTGCGGCGAGATCATGAAAGCCATTGAAGGCGATCTTCTTCCATGCCTCCGTCAGTTCCACTCCAGGATATGAGTCGCCATCCAGCCACGCCAGCGATGCAAACTTCTCCGCATTCAGCGTTGCCTCCGGCGCTTTGCGAAGGTTGCGCTTCTGATTGGCCTGAGTTGTGAACACGCCTCGATGGGTCTCGAGGTAGAGCTCATCTTTCCACGTTGGAATCACAACCGAACCGGACTGCGGCTCGGGTGGGTGATATCCCTCCGCGATGCTCTGATAGTTCCAGACCGGCGAGTCCTTCGCGATCTGCTTCTCGACAGATTCGAAGTAAGCATTCGCTGTGCCGAAGTGCATCTGCGGCGCAACCTTGCCGGGCTGCATCCAGCGCGAGGCCTGATCGAGAATGACGCGTGTCGGCCCACCACCGTGGTCACCCACGCCATACAAGTCCAACATATCCGTCATGCCTGGGGCTTGTTGGCGCGCCTGCACCATGTTTGCAGACAACCGCACGGGGCCTACGTCGCGATTCCCATAGCCTCTTGGGAAATAGGTCAGCACCTTGCTGCCGTCTGGCGACTCCCACCAGAAGAGTTTCAGTGGTAACTGGTTCGTGTCGTTCCAGCTCATCTTCTGCGTGACGAAATAATCGACGCCGGACTTCTTGTAGATCTGCGGCAACTGCCAGTTGTACCCAAAGGAATCAGGATTCCAGCCGACTCGCACATCCACACCATAGTGCTGTTGATACCAGCGTTTTCCGATGAGCAGCGACCGAGCGGTCGACTCACCATCGGGCATGTTCAGGTCGGGCTCGACCCACATACCTCCAACGACCTCCCACCGGCCTTCCTTGATCCGCCTTGCAATCTCATCGTTGATGTCCGGATACTTCTCGGCCATCCACTCGTTGTACGCAGCCGCGGACTGCGTAAACACATATCCCGGATATTCATCCATCAATTGCAGTGCCGTGGAGAAGGTACGCCGCACGACGTCGACGGATTCAGTCCAGGGCCACAACCATGCCGCATCAATATGTGCATCGCCATCGAGAGATACCTGCACCTTCTGCATCGTAGGTCTTAGCGGCTCAAGCGTGGACTGCGCCTCACGAAGCGATGCATCGAACCTTTTCTGATCATTTGTGTCCAATGCCTTGATGTCGATCTCATCGACGGCCCTCTCCAACACCTTTCTATCCGCAGACGCATCTGCTTCCACCGACGGGAGAAGGATGGCCGCCGACAGCACCTCATCTCGCAGATCAACTGGATTCGGGCGGTCCGGTGAGAAGTGGATTGTGATCTGTGTTCCGTTGAAACGCTTCGGCAGTACAGTCGCAAGCGCCTTCACTGCGACAAGTATCTTCTCGCCCGCCGTGACGTGCGCCAGCAGTTCCACAGGCTCAATGTTGTCTCCCATTGCGATGCGGCGGCCGTTGACGTAGATGATTTGCGTAAGTGGAAGGTGGGCATCGATCGAGGCATGGAACCAGATTGCCGTGCCAGTCAGATCGTAACCATCCAGAGATTTGGGAACCTCGATCCAACGCCGAAACCATATTGCCTCCGTTCCGAGATCCCGATTAGATTCCGCCACCGGCCATGCTGAGTCATCCAGATTTGGGTCTTCGCCGTGGGGCATGTCCGCCGCGTGATAGCGCCAGGTTCCGCTGTCAAGATGATCGAGACCGGACAGGCGGTTGAGTGTGGTCTCCGCGGTCGGAGGAAATGTCGCAATCGCCTGCCCTGCCTGCGCGGTGCCTACGCCCGGCCGTGCTGCACAAAATGCCAGTACTGCGGCTGCCGTCGTGAATCTTGTCTTCTTCATCTAGGTGAACCTTTCAAAAGGAAAGCGAGCGAACGAGAGACTGGGTCACGCGTTCTTTGCAGCAGCCAAGAGAGCGACGCCCACCGGCTCCAGGCGAACGCTCGACACGCTCCGGCGATTCTCCGTCCAGTTCTCCATCGGACGGGGTAGTGCGATGTTGTCGTGTGGCGTCTCCGTCAAATTCAGCAGAAAGTAGTAGACACGGTGCTGGTCTTCACGAGTGGTCACCGCAACGCCGCGCGGCACTTCCAGCAGTGGCTTAACACCGGCAGCAGCTGCGGCCAGACTCGCGAGCCCCTCGTGGAAGCCGTGCTCTCCGCTGTCGGTCCCTGCATAGATGACCCATCCCTTCTCGTAGCGGTGACGCGTCACGGCGGGTAAGCCTTCCATACGACCCCCGCGGAAGGATGCGACCGGCTCAGCACCATGCAGTTGCAAAGACTCCATGATCGTCCGTGGCTTGAAAACCTCGGAACTGCCGTTGAACACGACGCCCAGTTGCGTCTCATGCGCGCTGTCCATCTGTCCGCGTGCGGAGCTGTATTCAACCAGATCCAGCCTTGCGATCGCGGACACGCCCGCGATGTCAGCGAACACTCCGGGCGACAGGATGTGGCGCATGCTGGCGTCAGTATGCTGAGTGCCGACGCGGTAAGTGAGGATCAGCACACCGCCACGCGCGACATACGCTTTCAGCTTGTCCGCCACCACATCATCGATCAACCGTAGGTTCGGAGCAGCAATCAGCTTGTACCGATCGAGTTCGGCCGTGAGAGGAACGATATCAATGTTGCGCTGCAACGACTTCAACCCAGCGTAAAAGCGCGAACACTCGGCGTCATAACGATCCGTGCGGTCGCCGACCGACCAGAAGCCTTGCGCGAACTCATTCGTGAAATCGTACAAAAGACCAACGTCGGCGTTCGTCGTGGCATTAGCAAGCGCAGGACCGAGCTCGCCGAACTCGCGTCCAATGCGTTCGAGAATTGGCCCCTGCGGGGTCAACTTGCCGTCGAATCCCTTGATGAACGAAGGCCGGGCTTGCTCTCCGCCCGCAACTGGCCTGCGCCACTCGAAGTAGATATGGCCGCGACTTCCGTGTGCCAAATTCAGATAAGCCTGCATCCGCAGACCTTCGTCGAGTGCATTCGGCGGCAGATACGCGATCTGTTCCGCGCAGAAGAACCGTTGCTCGTGGCTGGCACAGCGCGCAAGGTCGTGATTCAAGCAGGAAATGTACTGATGCTGATACTCCGTCAGGCCCGGGGCGCTTACGTAGTTATCCCAGGCCGTCGCATCCAGAAACTCGGCGCCAGCTTTGTGCACATCAACCGACCATGTGGTGCTTGGCCAATTGGTGTACACGAACTGATGCTTCGTAACCTGATGAAGAATGTCCGCCTGACGACGAAGATGATTGAGGTAGGAATCCGAAAAGAACTCGCGATAGTTAAGACTGATCGCCGGCTGCCATCCGCCTTCACCGGAATTCTTCGGGAAGTGAATTTGTGACCAGTCCGTATAGTGGTTGCTCCAGAACGCCCCGTTCCACGTACGGTTCAACTCATCGAGACTGCCATACCGCTTCTGAAGCCACCGCTGAAATGCATGCTCGCAGTTCAGGTCGTAGCACTCGAAAGGAATTCCCGGCTCGTTATCGAGCTGCCACCCGATAACTCCAGGATGCGAGCCGTAGTGCTCGGCAAGCGCCTGTGTGATTCGAGCGCTCGCTGCGAGATAGTTCGGGCTGTTCGTGCAATATCCCTTGCGCCCTCCGTACGTGTAGGGGCCGATTGCGCTGGCGCCCAGCACATCCGGATGAAGCTGATACAGCCATGGCGGCACGGCAGCAGTGGGTGTGCCCAAGAGGACCTTGATGCCATGCCGATTTGCGATTTCAATCGCATGATCCATCCAGTCGAAAACAAACTTTCCTTCTTGCGGTTCAAAGGACGACCACGCAAACTCGCCCATACGAACTGTGTTCACACCAAGTGCCTGCATCCCGGCAAAATCGGGCTCCCACTCAGAGGGGTCCCACCACTCGGGATAATAGGAAGCTCCCAGGCGATAGACATCCCATGGAGAAGCGGCGAGGGCAGAACTGCCGGGAGGATCTGATTCAAACAAGTTTGTCGCGCGAATTGGCTTGGGAAGCAGAGCGCCCAGGCCGGACAAACCGACAGTCTTCGCAAAGGTTCGCCGATTCATCTACGTTGTCCTTCCCCCGCACCTAATCGAAAATGAAGGGAGCATTTTAGGAAACCGGTCTCTGGGGTTAATTGTCTCAATCCAGAATTACAAGAACGATATCAGAGCGACCCGCAGAATCAAAGAGCTACGTGGAGACATTTATGGAGCCGGGCAAAGCTTGAATAGCGTTGCACATTGATGTGAGTGACCGGTATATTGAAGCCGCTGTCTTCTATCATTTTTCTAGCCGTGCAGCGGGAATGCTCAGACGCGAGGCCATATTGCCCCGGATCTCCAGACGATCGATGCTTCTCGCAGGGGGCGCCGCAGTCGTGCAGTCGGCCGTTCATCCACTGGCGGCCCCGGCACAGGCACAGGCTTTGGCCGGACGGCCCGCGCCTTCCGAGCGCCGCTTCTCCAGCCCGGCTATTGAATCCGTCATCAGGGAGACGAGCCGCCGCATTGCCGATCCCCAGCTCGCTGCGATGTTCGAACAGTGCTTCCCGAACACTCTCGACACAACTGTTTTCTTCGACCAGCAGAGCAGACCGCCCGATACCTTCATTATTACCGGCGACATCGACGCAATGTGGCTTCGCGATTCCTCCTCGCAGGTCTGGCCCTATCTTCCGTTCGCCCGACAGGACGCTCGCCTCCAAGCCATGCTGCAGGGCGTTGTACGACGGCATGCGCGCTTGGTTCTGATCGACCCTTATGCAAACGCCTTCATGCGGACAGCCGCTGATCCACCGCTGAGCTGGGCAGTGCATGACGATACCACGATGTTTCCCGGCGTCGCTGAGCGCAAATGGGAGGTCGATTCGCTCTGCCATGTGGCCCGGCTCGCCCATGGCTACTGGCAGAACACGGGGGACACCACACCGTTCGACGCTACGTGGAAGGCGAGCGCATGGAAGATCGTACAGACCTTCCGCGAACAACAACGCAAGAACGGGAATGGACCCTACGAGTTCCAGCGTTCCTCCCGCATCCCCACGGACACTCTGCCCCTCGGCGGCTACGGAAACCCCGCAAGGCCTGTGGGCCTCATCTTCTCCATGTTCCGGCCGTCCGATGACGCCTGTATCTTCCCGCTGTTTATTCCGGCAAACCTGTTCGCCGTGCAAGCACTGTCGCTCCTCTCCGAACTTGCCCACAAGGCCGCGCAGGATGAGCGCCTCGCACAAGCCTGCGACGATCTGTCCCGTGAAGTACGATCTGCACTCACGGCGCATGGCACTATACAGCACGGCACGCTCGGCAACATATGGGCGTATGAGGTCGACGGCTACGGTAATGCATTGATGATGGATGATGCCGGAGTGCCCAGCCTTCTCAGCCTTCCCTACCTTGGCTGCTGCGCGTCGAATGACCCGCTCTATCAACGCACCCGGCGCTTCGTACTTAGCTCGGACAACCCGTATTTCATCAAAGGAACCGCCGCTGACGGAGTCGGCAGCCCGCATGCCGGCCAGTCCAACATTTGGCCGATGGGAATCATCGTTCAGGCGATGACGTCGAATGATGATCAGGAAATTCGACAGTGCCTCCGCTGGCTGCGTGACACAACAGCGGGCACCAAATTCATGCATGAGTCGTTCAACAAAGACGATGCGTCAAATTTCACGCGACCATGGTTCGCTTGGGTGAACACTCTTTTTGGGGAGCTGATCCTTAACCTCCTGCAGAAAAAACCTCACCTCCTGCGCGAATCAATCTGACCTCCTGCGCTGCCAGATCTATGAATCATGCGGAAATGTTCAAGGGTGTTCAATGGATGATCCAAACATGACAAAGCGTCTTCCCCTCGGACGTCGGGATTTTCTTAAGTCTTCGGCCGCGGTAATCGTCGGCGTGGCGCTGGACAATAACGCGGCCGATGCCCAGCAGGCGGGCGACGATCTAAGCACCTCTCCGCCTTCTTCGGCCAATATCGGCAATGCGAATCCCCTACAGGGAACAAATTCCACATACCGATTTTCGCGCGGCAACACCCTTCCAATCGCCGCTCTCCCCTTTGGCATGGCGCACTGGACACTTCAATCGGCAGAAGGAACCGCGTGGATGTTTGATCCATCAAGCCGCCGCCTTCAGGGATTTCGCTGCACACATCAGTTAAGCCCTTGGCTCGCCGACTACGGCCATGCAGTTTTCCTTCCTTGCGCCGGCGCGCCGAAGCTGGACGCGGAATCGCGATCGTCCTCATGGCGTCCCGAGCAAGCTCGCCTCCAGCCGTTCTCTTTCGAGTTGGAGCTGATGCGCTATCAGATTGATGCGGAGTTGGTTCCGACGGAACGCTGTGCCCTCATCAGTTCGAGCTACCACAGCAAGGAAACCCCCGGATTCATAATCGAAGTTCCAGGGCACGATGTCACATTCCAGCAAGACTCCAACCACACCACTATTCGTTTTCAATCTCGCTCGAATCACGGTGGCGTTCCGGAGAACTTTGCAACCTATTACATCGTTCAGTTCGACCAACCTTGGGAACACGTACAAACCCTGGAAACAAGTGCTGGCACAGCCGCTCTCATCAGCTTTGGTGACGCGGGTCCTCGCAAGATCGCCGCGCGCATCGCAACCTCGTTCATCTCATACGAGCAGTGCGCACGCAATCTCGCGGCTGAGCTCGGCAGTCAAAGTGTCGACCAGAACCGCGAACGCGCAGAGAAGCAGTGGGACAGCTACGCAAACCGGATAGAGATCACGGGCGGAACAGACCACCAGCGAAAGACCTTCTACTCCTGCCTTTATCGCGCATTGCTCTTCCCTCACACCTGGCACGAGTTCGACGCAAGCGGCCAACCGCAACACTTCAGCCCCTACGATGGCAAAGTTCATACTGGCGTGATGTATGCGGATCATGGTTATTGGGATGTGTATCGCGCCTGGTATCCACTCATGTCGATTCTCTGGCCGGAGAAACTCGGCGAAATCCTCGAGAGCTGGGTGAATGCCTACCGTGAAGGAGGCTGGCTCCCCCAATTCCCTTGTCCCGGTTACCGCGCCTGCATGACCGGCAGCCTCATCGACGCCGTCTTCGGGGACGCGGCTGCGAAAGGCATCCCTGGATTTGATCTGAAGACCGCGTATGAGGGCCTAAAGAAACACGCGACACAACCCGGCGATCCGGAAAAGGGATATGGGCGTCGTGGGATCGAGAGTTATCTGAAACTCGGCTATGTTCCCGTTGAATCCGTAAGCCAGTCCGTCGCCGAGACCGTCGATGCCGCCTATGGCGACTTCTGCATATCTCAGGTAGCAACTGCGCTCGGACAGAATGACGACGCCCGCATGTTCCTCGAGAGATCACGCAACTGGCGCCGCGTGTTTGATCCGAAGACGGGGTTTTTTCGCGGCAAACATGAGGACGGCACATGGCTTGAGCCCTTCGACGAATTCCAGTGGGGCTCGCCCTACGTAGAAGGCTCGGCATGGCAACATCGGTGGGATGCGCCTCATGAAATCGCCGCACTCATCAGTCAAATGGGCGGCCAAGCGAGTGCTGTCGCTGCACTCGATCGTATGTTGTCGCTGCCGCCGACCTTTCATGTCGGTGTCTACGGCCAGGAGATCCACGAGATGTCCGAAATGGCAGCCGTCGATTTCGGACAGTATGCGCAAAGCAACCAGCCCGTGCATCACCTGCTGTACATCTATGCAGTGGCCAGCCGGCCAGATCGCACGCAGTACTGGGTCCGTCAGGTGCTCAACAAGCTCTACAGTCCCGACGACTTTCCCGGCGACGAAGATACAGGCTCCATGGCCGCCTGGTACATTCTCAGCGCGATTGGTTTCTATCCGCTATGCCCGGGTAAGGCGGAGTACGTATTCGGCAGCCCGCTCTTTGAAAAAGTTACGCTGCATCTCCCGATGAACAAGACGCTTGAGATCGAGGCCCGGGACCAAAGCGAAACCGCGGTTTACGTCTCTAGCCTTACCGTCAACGGAACGCCTCAAAAATCTCCGTATCTCCCCCACGAGACTGTCATGCGCGGCGGAAGAATCGAATTTTCCATGCAGGATCACCCGCTGAAAAGCTGAAGCGTGCAGCATAATCCGCTGCACGCTCCAATAGCTGCAAAGCGGCTAAGCTTCCATGAAGACAGCCGCGGAACGTGCAGGCACCGTCAGCGTCCCGGAGTTTGGTTGTGCATCCTGATCTTCCGGGGTGGCCACAACGAAGTTCGTGACTCCCGGCACAGCGACGTTTACCGTGATTGGGCGAGCCTCTTCGAGGTTCATCACAACCACCGCCCTCTTCTTATCGTTTGCGATAAACACGCTGTATTTGAACAGCCCATTCGCTGACGCGCTGCCGTCCAGCGTGTCGCGGAACTCTGCATCCCACAGAAACTTGCGATACTTTCGCCGCAGAGCATCGACTTTCTTGCCATAGTCAAGCGTTAGCGGGAAGTCTGTGACATGCCCCTTGAAGTTGAATGGCTCGTAGCTGATGATGTACCGGTACAACAAACAGAGATTTACCTCCTCGCGCGCATTGAAACCCCGCACGGCAGCCATCAGCGGCGCCTGGGAATCGAGGTAACGCAGTGCATGACGCGTCGCCGTTCCGATCCGGTAATAGCCCAGAAAGTAGTACGGCATCAGCCAGTCGCCTGGCCCTTCACCCGCAAAAAGAAAGTCCGGATTCACCTTATCTGCAGCTGCGCGAAACTGCTTAACCAGCGGGATATCGGCGCTGAACAGATAACCCGGAGCAGTATAGCCATGCCCCTGCGCGAAGTTGTACAGAACGCCATTGTGCTGCATCACCTCGTCAAACAGCCATCCGTGGGCCCCGAGCGCGAGGATCTTCTCGAACTCGTGCGTTGCGATCTCGCGATATGCCGGGGAACAGACATCCATAATCGCTCGGCGCCGCTGATTGATCCCCGCCAGTTGCGTCGGCGTCGTATACGCATATCCGCCCGACTCATACTTATTACCGTACGGATCAACAGCCTCGTACTTATAAAGCTCCTTCTTGTAGTAATCCGTCGACATGTCCGCGAAGATCGGCTTGCCGAACAAAATCATGTGCACGCCCTTGGCCTGCAGCTCCGCCACCGCGTCGTGCAATTCCTGCCAAGTCCCGAGTCCCGGGTCAGTATCCAGCGATGGATCGCCGCCATCCTGTCCACCCTTATTCCATCCCACCAACTGAATCGCCGCGACCCCGTTCTCCGCACACTCCGTTCCATACTTCACCAGGTCGCGGTACGGAACGCTGTAATCCTGCTCTGCGCCGTCCACGCGCAATTGCAGCCACGAGTGCACATCCTGCGCCCAGGGCGCAATGCGCGGCTTCTTGAACCATGTCTCTCGCCACTGCTTGTACACATCGAGCCCCGCATGCCAATCTCCGTCATAGGTCCGCATGACGATCGGCGCAAACTGCACTTTCGAATGCGGATGCGCGAACACAAAGTGACACGTTCGGAATTCGAGATGCACCGGCCATCCGGAGATCTCATCCTCCTTCGGCACATCGTCATACGTCCAGTCCACCACCCCCGGATGCTGCTCGAACGTGAATTCCATCAGATAGCGAATCTCCGGATCTTCGATGGCCACATAGATTCCCTGCTCCGCGGCAGCACCCGGCTGTGCCGCAGTTCCCGGCTGTATAGCCTGCAGCAGACAGTACTGGCTCTGGCTCGATTCGATCGTTCGCGTCGGCCACCGAACTCCCCAATAACCCTTCGCATTATCGAATCGCGGATAGATCGAATCCGTGGAAAGCGCCCCAACCCACATGTGGTGTGCCTCAACAACGCTGTCGCGCGAGGGCGGATTGAAGTCGCCGAAGTACGGGTAGTCCACCGCTTCGACAAAACAGTCGGAGTTGTTCTCCAACTCCGCGTCGAACGTCAGCTTGCCGTTCTCGAGCGTCACAGTGCCGGTGAACGCGATCGGCATGACGCCGCCATGTTCGCTGAGCAAATTTTCCCAGCGCATACGCACCTTGTTCGGCGCAATTTTCTGAACACTAATCGCCTTCTGCTTCGTTCCAATGATGAAGTTATCGCGTCGTTTGCTTAACGGAACAAACAGGCGGAATGACGCGCCAAGCTCCGGCCGCCGTTCGATCACCCAGGTTCCTGACTTGCGCTCCATCCGCACGAGCGCACCCGAAAGGCTGTCGAACGCTAAATGAACCTGCGCGTCTTCGAGCACAACCTCCTCGCCGAGTTTCATCGGCGCAATCGGTCGCGACTCTTGGTCCTGTGCCGCTAACTCGCTGCCGCTACCCAGCGCACCAAACGTCGCCAGACCCGCGAGCTTCCCAAACGTCCTGCGACTGATTCCCTCTTTCAACTCTCATCTCCTTGAGATACCGGTCTCTGCAACACTATACATGACATTCCGTAGCTGCGGCTGCGTTGAATTACAAAACATCTTTGATCCGCAGGCCTGCGTTTGTCTTCGCCTCACATGCCTGCTCAGCCGTGATTCAGTTGGGCGAAGTTAAGCACATAGGGCTCTGAGCATATCCAACATGCTCAGAGCCCTGTGGTTGGCTGAATCGAACTACGTTAGAACACGAACTTCCCTGAGAACTGGAGGAAGCGCGAGTCGATAGTGTTGGCCTGGTTAGATCCCGGCCCGGTAAGCGCGACTGAGTTGGCACCTATGTTCGTGCCGCCGCCAGGGTTGCCGAAGCTGGGGTGGTTCAGCACGTTGAACGCGTCCGCGCGGAGCTCCAGATAGGTGCCCTCGCGCCACACCTTGAAGTCCTTGAAGATCGACGCATTAAGCCTCCAGTTGCCCGGACCGGAAAGATCGTTCCTCGTGCTGCCAAAGAACGGCGCCACATTCGGATAGCCCGTCACGTAAGGCGCCGGCCCAAGGGTGTTGAGTGTCCCATTGTTGTTGTAGGCTCCGTCGTTCAGCGCTGAATCGGGGCCGATGGCCGGGGAATAATAGCTGAAGTACCCCGTTGCGTACGGCGCCAGGGCAGCGTACCCAGCCGCGTTGTTACTCATCACACCTATCGGGTCTTCAAAGGCACAAGGGTTGTACCAGCGCGTCCTGGTGTGAGTCTGCGCAGCGCAAACATTCGCGGCTGTATTGGACGGCGTCCCGTTGGTGATGCCGCTCTGTCGAGCCGGATCGCCGCCTACGTTTGGCGCCGGCAGGCCCGTTGAGAATGGGTTGGCGATTTTGATGGCGCTGTTGGCCGTGCCACCGTTGGCGTTCCCCCAGCCTGAGATTCTGTTGATGCCGATCGTAAACGGCTGACCGGTCTGGCCCCACCATTCCATGTCGGTCTTCCATCCCCCGATGATTTTGTCCAGAATACGGTTCTGATTTACAAAGCGCCTGCCTTCGCCGAACGGCAGGTCATAGTCGACGTTGATCACAGCGCGGTTCCGGATATCTTGTCCCGACTGGGTGTACTCGTTCCTGATAGGGATGATGTAGGGTGACTTGTACCCGACGTCTCCGCCCAGTAGATCGCTTTCGTCACTGAAGCCATGGGCCCAGGTATAGGTGGCCAAAAAGGCGAGCCCGCTGGCGTAGCGTTTCTGCACCTGTGCCTGCAGCGAGTTGTAATTGCTCGCGGCTGTCCACTGCATGTAAGCGTACCCACCAAGATGCGGGAACTGCTGGAACCCGTTCGGCTGCTCGCCGCCGACGGTAATCGCCATTGGCAGGTTGGGGCCGGTGCTCGTCACCAGGTGGCGTCCGAGGCTGCCCACGTAGCTCAGCGTCATCGTGGTTGTGGGCGTAAGCACCTGTTCCACGCTCACGTTGTAGTTGATGGTGTAGGGCATATGCATGTTCGGGTCTTCTTCCGAGACCTGCGGGAAGGCAGCGTGGTTCGCCACTCCGCCCGGCCCCATGAACTGCCCGAGACCGCCCTCCAGCGTATTGCCGAACGCATATTGCGATTCACAATAACTTCCCTGCGAGCAGGACGGCAAGGCGGCTGTGGCGGCGGTCACGATGAAGGGCGGATTAAGGATATTGGCAGCGCCCCCGCCCGGCTCAAAACCGCCCATGAAGAGGCCGCCACCGATACGCCCCACTGTCTGCGGGCTGAATTGGTACGCGGCGCCAACCCTTGGCGACCAGTTGAATTTGGGGAAGGACGTCAGGTACGGGTTGCTGGTGTAGACCACCTTCACGTTATCCGCGTTGAGCAGCGCCAGGAAGTTCGCTGGAAGCGTTTGGCTCGAATCGGCTTGCGGCATCACCAGTTCCGCTGAGGAAACCGCGCCATTCGACGTCATCATGCTGCCCAGTTGGACGAAGTTCGCTAGCTGGTTGGCCTGCTCCCTCTTGGGCGTGAAGTATTCGTACCTGAGCCCAAGGTTCAGGGTAAGTTTGGGCGTCACCTTCCAGTCGTCCTGCGCGTAGGCGGCATTGTATTTTTGCACGAAGTGCGTGTACACGAAGGTGGTGAGTTGGCCGCTGGCCATGTTGTTTGTGTTGGTGTATCCGCCGCCCGCTAATGTGCCGAGGGCTAGGAAATCGGCGGCGCCATTTCCAGTGGGTCCGCCTGCTGCGGTCACACCGGTAAACTGGCCGTTATAGCTGTAGCTTCCGAGGGGCTGTCCGGCGTTCGTGCTGTACCAGCGCCCGGGATTGATTTCGACACCGGCCTTCAGCGAGTGGTTCCCAATCACCTTGGTGACGTTGTCCAGGAACTGGTAGATGTTCATGCCCTCATGGGCTGGGTCGTTGCCGTGAGTTCCGAAGGTTGTGAAGCCGTCCGCTACCGAGGGCAGGCCGCCTTCCTGGTTAGCTAGATTGACGGGTACCCCGTTCAGTCCCAGAGTAGCCGCAATGTTCGCGTTGTAGTTGTACTGCAGGTTCGAATCGTTGCCGTAGTTAAACCCAAAGCGGAATTCGTTGATCAGCGACTGTGAGAAGGTATGGGTCTCGCTGAGCATGAAGTTCTCGCTCAGGTAACTCTGGTTATGGCCCGCGTAGTTCGGGTAGCCGTCAAGGATCGGGCCGAGTGGGGAGGGATTCGTCTGAATGAAGTGCGCGTAGTCCACGCGGAAGGTGGCCAGGTCGCGGCTGCTGATGTTCCAGTCGAGCTTCCCATCCCAATTAATTGGATCCGATGTCGTCGTCAGATTCGTCTGGTAGTTGTTGGAGGTCGGTCCCTGGTCCACATCGCTCGTAGAATTGCAGTCTCCCGTACTCCATCCGCCATTAGGCTTCCCAAAATTCGGTTGGCCGGCAGAAGCATAGTTCGGGCAGGGGTACTCCTGAAGCAGTTTCTGGGCGACCGGGTCGATTTGCGTTGGCGAGAAAACGTTCTGGCCCGGTGCAAACGTATACCCGGAATACGTGTACTGCGAATTGCCATACTGCTGCAGGCTGCCCGTAGGCCCGTGGGATACGGAGTTGCTTGCACACTTATAGTAGTTGTTGCTGTCTTGGCCGTTGCCGCCGTTGGTGTTAGGCACGTACAGCACTATGGGGCAGGTACCATTGCCCCATGTCGGATTCAGCAGTTCGCTGAAGTCGCCACGACGCTCGCGCGGCGTGGGCACGCTATACGTGGTGGGATTCGCTCCGTTCACGAAGCGCTGCTCCTGAACGTCTCCAAAGAAGAACAAGTGATTCTTGATGATCGGGCCACCGAGCGTAGCACCAAATTGGTTCATATGGAATACCGCAACCTTCGAGCCCGGGGCCTGGTTCCAGACGAGTGAGTCGAAGGCTGTGTTTCGCACATACTCCCAGAGATCACCGTGAAACTGGTTGGTGCCGGACTTGGTGGTGGCGTTGAACACCGCGCCATGGCCGCGCCCGAGCTCCGCGCTATAGTTGCTGGTCTCGAGCTTGAACTCCTGAATGGCATCCGGCGGGGGAGCCAGATTGTACGACGATCCATTGATATAGTCGCTGTTCGCAACGTTGTTATCGACGCCGTCAAGCTGGTAGTTGTTCTGTTCCTCGTGCTGGCCGTTCGATGAAAAGTCACCATTGCCGGCGCCGCGGCCTATCTCCGGGGTGATGCCCGGAGCTTCCTGCGCGATAAAGATCCAGTTGCGATTCGCCAGCGGTGCATCGTTCAGGAATTTCGAGTCGACGTCCATGGCCACTTCAGCCGTTTGCGTTTGCATTAGCGGCGCCGTCGAAGTGACAACAACGGTCTCATTCACCTTGCCCGGCTGCAGATGGAGAGGAATGTTCAGCCGGTCCTGAACGTGAACGGCGACGTTTTTCTCCTCGGTCGTTTGAAAGCCCGGTGCCGAGGCGCTAACCGTGTAGTTTCCAATCTTGATCGGCGAGAAGAAGTAATTTCCGCTGCCGTTCGTCTTCGCCTTCAGCACCAGCCCGGTGTCCGTCTCCGTAACCGTCACTTGGGCATTCGGGATCACTGCGCCGCTCGAGTCCGTGACCACGCCGATGATGGCACCCTGATCCACCTGCGCCACCGCTGTACGCGGGCTCAGCAAACCGATCACAGCCAGCGTCAGGATTAAGCTGCTCCAGATGGCCCGCGTGACAGAACGAGCTCTTGTCACGTCCCTGTGAACTTTCGCTATTGGGTCTGAGTTGATTGCAATCGATTGACTGGCCATCAAAGTACTCCTGCTCGTTAGCCTGACTTCACCAACGATGTGTTTTTGAGTTCGCCCGCAATCTTAGGCGAACAATTTCAAGGGTGTCAAACAAAATCCGAGAGAACGGTCACTAAAAATAAGACGTCTATTATGAACATCTTACAGACACGCCTCTATCGCCTTAGGAAAACGGGTTCCTAATTTCACGAGCGGCCTCTTTTCCGAGGCTCGACGAGGCCGATTTTTTCCCGCAATATGGCCGCGTCTCATCTTCCGCACCGCAACACTATGCTGTCTTCGATTGCGCGCCCGCATCCATCGCCCAACATGAATAAAAGCGATCGGGTTCTTTGTTTTCTCGACGCAAGTTTTGTCTTCGCTCGCCCAGGCTTCGGGTCAACTCGTCGATTACGTCTCGCCAAATATCGGTGGCATACGCTTTTACAGCCGTTCAGCCGATGAACTCACGAGCTACGCCTTCGCGAACCTGACCTCAAACGACGCTCCATGATCCGTGATGCCCCGCTTGGTTGAGACCCGAATCTTGCCCCCATGCTTTTCGACAATCGTCTGCGTGATCCAGAGCCCCAGACCGGTTCCCGTTCCCTGTTTGGTTGTGAAGAACGGCTCAAAGATCTTTCCGATCAGCTCCTCGCTTATGCCGGGCCCCGAATCGGAGACAGAAAGAACCGCGTCCTGTTGGTCTTCGAAGACCGCGAGCTGCATGTTCCCGTCGGGCTCCATCGCCTCAACTGCATTCGTCAACAGGTTCGCGACAACCTGTCGTATCTCTCCCTTTACGCCTTTGATCTGAACCTTCTCGTCGAGTTTGAGCTCGATCGCAATCCTTTTGTCTGTGAATCGCCTGATGTAGAGCTGGAGCGTGTCCGAGACACTCTGGGAGAGGTTCAGAGTCATCGGCGTTCGCATGTCCCTATAAAAGCTCAATGTCTGCCGTGTAATGTGAGCAATACGGGTCACCTCTGCGAGAGCAGCACCGGCCGTCTCTCGAATCGATTCGGTCGCTCCATTCGAACTTTCAACGATGTAGAGCAAATTGGTGAGAGCTTCGAGCGGGTTGTTAATCTCGTGTGCTATGGCAGCGGCCATTCGTCCCGCAGTCGCGAGTTTCTCGGATTGAACCAGAGCAGAGCGGGTCAGTTGCTCGGAAGAAAACAGGATGCAGTTCTGCAGAGCCAAGGCTGCTCTGTTCGCGAGATCATCGGCCAGGATGAGGTCTGACTCCGTGTACTCGCGATCCTGATCCAATTGAAATGCGATCAAACCGATGGACCTCGTACCACTCGAAAGCGGTGCCACAAGCAACCGACTATTTGCCATGCAGACGGTTGTTATTGCCGAATGCGGCTTCATTGCCGCAATCAGGTCCTCATCGTCGCGTTTCCCTATCGGGAAGTAAGACGCTGCGCGTCCGGGAGACTTCTCCAGGAATATCCGGCATCGGTCTGCGAACCGCGGAACGATCGCCTCGCAGATGTTGGTTGCGGTATCCGAAATGGACAGCGATTCGCTCAGGCGCGTGCCGATGGTTGCGAGAAAACGAAGTGCCTCTTCCGCGTCCGCTGTGCGCAGCATGCGGCGAATCAAAGTGACAAGTTCGGAGGGATACACCGGCTGAGCGAGGTAAGCGTCAGCGCCTCCAGACAGCCCCGAGACTCGCAACTCGGGATCGCTGAAGCTTGCCGATACCTGCAGCACCTGGAGATGAGGCGACATCTCTTTCATCTGCCGCGATAGCTCATATCCGCTGATGTCGGGAAGTCTGACGTCCACGACCGCAAGCGCCGGGTCCCTTTCCATTAGTTTGAGGGCTTCCTTGCCTGTTCCAGCCTCGAGCACGTCAAAACCCTCCGTCTCGAGGATCCGACGCATGGCGTAGCGCTGCTCGACGGTATCGTCCACGTAGAGGATCGGCCGCTTCTTGTGATGTATCAATGCGCCTCCCTCGATTCGTGAAGA
Source organism: Acidobacteriaceae bacterium (assembly GCA_035944135.1). Lineage (NCBI taxonomy): Bacteria > Pseudomonadati > Acidobacteriota > Terriglobia > Terriglobales > Acidobacteriaceae > Acidobacteriaceae bacterium. Next base: position 253,368 of record DASZBM010000002.1, on the reverse strand, counting down.
TCGCTCATGCCGAGGTTCAGGAGCACGCGCTCCAAAGCTACGCGTTGATCTTCTGCGTCGCCGTGATCCTTATTGATGTAAACGAGCGAACGGCGCTGGATGTACGCCTCTTCCTCGGGCGTTAGCACCTTGGAGCTGACGAGCACGATTGGCAGTTCAGCGGTGTCTTCGTTCTCTCCCAGTTCCTCGGCGAAAGCAAGTCCGTTCTCCTCTGGCATGACGATGTCCAGGAAGATGACGCTGGGATGATATGTTGCCAGGCAGCGGCGAGCTTCGACGAGAGAAGATGCCTCGAGGAGCTTCGCACTGGTCAGCGTAACGAGTGTGCGACGAAGGATGTACCGCGAGACCTCATCGTCGTCGATGATGAGCATCGTTGCCTCGCTCTTAACCGGCTCGGGCCGAACAGTTGATGATTTTACTGCCGTCGGGATCTCAACATAAAAGGTCGAGCCTTCGCCGAGAGTGGATTCAAGCCAGGTCTTCCCGCCCAACAGCCCAGCAAGCTGGCGCGACAGCGGAAGGCCGAGACCGCTGCCCTTATGGCGGGGCCGCTGATCGCTTTCAACCTGTCCCCACTCCTGCCAGACGAGTTCTGCGTGTTCCGGCGCGATGCCGATCCCCGTGTCCCTCACCGAGAAGCGAACACCGCCATCGCGCGTGAGGTTCGCTCTTACATGAACCGTGCCCCGCTCAGTGAACTTGAGTGCATTGGAGATGAAGTTCCGAAGTATCTGCGCCAGTTTGCCTTCGTCCGTGTAGAGGCGGGTTGACACTATGGGACTGTCTTCGATGATGAGCTGGACATTCTCGTTCATGGCGAGTGGGCGAAACATACCGCGCAACGCGGCGAAGAACTCGGCGATCGTGAACTCGGATGGCCGTGGCGTGACTTTGCCCGCTTCAATCTTCGCCAGGTCGAGAAGATCGTTGACCATCTCCGTCAGGTTCTGCGCAGAGCGCTGAATGAAGAGCACCTGCTTCTCTTGTTCCGCGCTCAACTCGCCATCGATTCGCCGAATCAGTAGTCCGGCCAATGAAACGATGGAGTTGAGCGGCGTGCGCAGCTCATGGGTCACTCCCGAGATAAAACGCGATTTCATCTCTGAGGCTTGCTGCAGCTCCTGCGCGCGGTCCTCGAGTTCCGCGTACAGAACCATGACGCCGCGATTGGTCTCCTTCAACTCCTGATTTAGCTGGCTGAGCTCGCGCTCGCGTTCGCGTAGCTCGTTGAGAAGGCGCATCATCTCGTGATTCTGCGCGTGCAGAGCGGAACTTGCATCCTGTGGACCGAGTGCCGCAAGGTGGTCGGCGATTATTTTCTGTGCCGGGACGGGCCGCCCGCGTGGAAGATACTTGAGCATAACTACGGTTGTTCCGGTGTCAGAGCTCTCGATCTTCAGATCGTCCAACAGCCGCCGAGAGCCGGCTATGCCCACGCCCATACCTGATGCAGATACGAACGTCCCGTCCCAGATGTCCTCGAGATTCTTGATCCCTCTGCCCTTGTCCGTGACGATGATCCGAAACGACGGGCGATCGTCGCGGTCTAAATAGAATTCGACGGTACCGCCCGCCGCATATTCGAACGCGTTGCGCGCAATTTCGGAAACTGCCGTGGCAATCCGCGTCTGGTCCTGTCCGTCGAATCCGAGAATATGGGCGATCTGCTTCGCACGTTGGCGCGCGAGCAGGAAGTCCGTCTCGACAGCGAGCGTAACGCAGAGCAACCGGCTTGAGCTGTTTCTATGCAAGGCGGCTCACCAGGAGGGTCGCGTCATCGCGACCTCGAAGCTGCTCGGAAAAGAGAAAGGGCCCAATCACGTTCGGCGCTTGCGAGAGCAGCAAAGAGGGGATGCCTAGCTTCGCTTGCGTGGTCAGACCATCTGAGTGCATCAAAAGCAGGTCACGGCGTTTGTACGGATAAGAAAACTCCTGGACACGGCGAAGCTGATGCCCAAGAGTGCCGTTATAAGAGACAAGACTTTGGTTCTTTTCGTCCGCCATCAGAACGCAGCTGATGTTGCCGATTCCGGCGAAATCCAGAGTACCAGTCTCAGGATTCACTCGTACCACAGCTCCTGCAGCTCCGCGAGTGGATCTCATTGCCGCGTGCATCTTCTCAAGGCAGGCCGCCGGTGAGATTCCAGGATGCTTATGTAAGATCTCGATAGCCACCTTTGCAGCCTCTGCGGCCAGCATGCCGTGGCCTAAGCCATCGACAACGCAGAAGCTGCGCCCATCCGCAGAAACATCCCACCCGTCTCCGCTGAGTGTCTCGCCATGAATAGCAGTGCAGATCACGGAAAAGTCGGGCTCGGGAGCTCGTTCAGCCATACGCGCGGTCACGACAGTAGTGCGCTCCGGCACTGAAAACGCCCCATATCGTATGGCGAAGCGCTGTACCGCACCGAGCCCTAATCCCGGAGTCGATTTTGTACTAAAGCCGTCTTCGAGACAACGCTCCACGTCCACCATCCCGGGGCCATGATCGACGGCTATGATGTCGAACGCCCCGGTCTTCTGGATGTATTGAAAAAGCAGTTGGCCGGAACCCGCATGCTGCAGGATGTTGTTCGCCAGCTCTACTGTGACAACGTTGACTGCAGAGCGGCGCTGTTCGTCCAGACCCGCCACAGACGCAAGCTCATTGGCTGTCCGGCGTGCGAGTGCGACTTGCGACGAATCCTGAATAGGAACGATCGTGGTTTGCTTTAGCGGCTCCATTTTGTGATGGTGACGGTTGTCCCTTCGTTTAGCTTGGATGCAATGTCGAATTCATCCATCAGACGACGGGTACCGCCGAGCCCCAGCCCCATACCGCTTCCACTCGTAAATCCATCCGTCATGGCCTGCTGGATGTCTTTTATTCCAGGCCCCTGATCCGCGAAAATCAGCCGGAGGCCTCTCTTCAGACCGTTATTAAGGACGTCCATGCGAAGGTTTCCCCCATGCCCGTAATCGATTGTGTTGCGGGCAATCTCGCTCGCCGCAGTAACGATTTTGGTCTGATCGACGATGCCGAAACGAAGGTCGGCCGCCAACTTGCGCACCGAAGTGCGAACCGTCACCACATCCTCAGACGTTCGAACGGCGAGTGTCTCAGATTTCAGAACTTCCATCTGCTAACTCCTCCGCTTCGAGCTCCTCATTAGCACGAGATACGTCGGCGCGCAGAATCTCCATGCCGCGTTCAACCGTCAGGGCGGTCCGAATTCCTGGCAAAGACATGCCCAGCTCCACCAGCGTGATCGCGACTGCCGGACGCATGCCAACAACGACGGTCTGCGCGTCAAGCACACGTGACATCGACGCAATATTTCCCAGCATTCGGCCAATGAAGGAATCCACCACCTCAAGTGCCGAGATGTCGATGAGAACGCCGCGTGAACCGCAGCGCACAATCTGCTCTGTGAGATCGTCCTGCAACTGCATGGCAAGCCGGTCGTGCATGTCTACCTGCACAGTAATCAGGAGAAACTCGCCCATCCGCAGAATAGGTATATGTTCCATGAATCGCTCCTGAATTATGCCTTGCCCGCAACGAGGGCTCTACGGACTACGGTGTGACCTGTGCGCTGCATCGCGACGCGGAAGGCGTCGGCAAGACTTGCCTTCGTCACAATGTCCCCCAGCTCAACGCCGAGGTGCACGATCGTCTGAGCAATCTGCGGACGTATACCGCTGATAATGCACTCCGCTCCCATCAGACGCGCCGCCGTGACCGTCTTCAAAAGATGTTGTGCCGTGAGCGTGTCCACCGTGGGAACGCCGGTAATGTCGATAATTGCGAGCTCCGATCCCGTCTCAACGATTCTCGCCAGAAGATTCTCCATGATCGTCTGCGTGCGGCTTGAGTCCAGCGTGCCGATAATGGGCAGCGCCAGAACCCCATCCCACAGTTTCACAACAGGCGTCGAGAGCTCCAGCATCTCCTCCTGCTGGCGGAGAATGACGGCTTCGCGGGACTTCTGATACATCTCTGTCGTAAACAGACCCAGCCTGTCGAGCAGCAGCGTCGCATTCCATATCTCGGCAACCTGTTCCTCCGCCTTCGGCAGGGAGGTGCGAATCTGTGCGAATAGAGGCTGCTTGAACGAGAAAATAAAAAGCGCTGTGTCCTTCGGGCTGAACCCCAGAGCCGCACGGCTCGAAGATATCTCTTCGAGGAATTTACGTACCTCTCTGTAATTATCCCCCTCGACGTCGACCACGTTGCCCCTTGTGGCTGCCTCCTGCACCAGTTGAAGGAAGCGTCTGGATTGTGACCTCACCTCTGCATCGGATAGGCGATTGCTCGAATCCTTGATCTGACCCTGCTCTCGCGTCCAGTCGTCCAGGAGGGTTCCTTCATGCTGGCGAAGAATTTCGGGAATTTTCGATGTGCTCACACGGACCTCTTCTGGTATATGGTTCTAACGGAACACCCAGTATAGCGATAGCTCGGCGTTCAGATGTTATGTTTGCGTGCGAACTCGGTCCATAGCGACGAACCGGCTCACTTACATTAAGATCGATCCTTACAGATACGGAGGGAAAGGGAGCCTTGGATCATCGAATCATCCTGGTCGTCGATGACAATCAAACTCATCAATACGCGCTCGGGAAACATCTCGAGGGGTCTGGTTTCGAGGTCATGCAGGCCACAACCGGCTCGGAGGCGCTGAAAATGGCCGCTTCGCGTCGCCCGGATGCAGTCCTGTTGGACATTAATCTGCCGGATATGACCGGCTTTGATGTTTGTCAGAAGTTGAAAAGCGATCCACAGACCAAGTCGGTCCCTGTCATCTTCCATTCAGCGACGCATGACACTCAATCGGCCAGAACTCACGCCATGGATCTCGGCGCAGTTTCTTTCCTGAGCTACCCAATCAGAGTTGAACATCTGGTTTCGGTACTGCGAGGAGCGTTTCTGCAGGCCGATGAATCGTGACGCTACGCTTCCGAGGACCAACAGCGTCAAGGGCTTCATCCAGGGCGTCCTTGAACTAATTAGCCATGGCGAGAAAGATTCCCCTACTTGACCTGCGCAACTTGGGCTGAAGACCCCCGCCATCGGACCTCAAGGACGTGATGCGCTATCTGGCACCTGCGAGCAGCCAGAAGACGTCCCGGTTTTCACTCGGGCGAGTGCCAATAGCATTGGACATAACTGAGAAATGAAATGATGAGCAGCGATCTGCAATTGCGTCAGCACGTTCAAGATGAACTGGACTGGCAGGTTTGCGCAAGAGCGTTTGCTCCTCCGATCCTGCGGATCTAGGGAGAGCGTAGGAACAAATGCGCACTGGTGCTGCATTTTCGGTCACGAAAGCTTGTGACCTTGATCACTGCCGTCTGCCGAAGTGGAGGAACAATCTGGCTTTGGCACGATTCGAAGTCGCACCCGGGGTGGACGATGAAGGCAGCGGTGCTGACAAAACTAGGTGCAGCAGACGCGAACCCACTCTCGATTCGAGACATTCCCACGCCCATTGTTGAACCGGGCTTTGCATTGCTGAAAGTGCTAGCGTGTGGCATCTGCCGCACGGACCTCCAAATCATTGAAGGACATCTGCCACCAAAAGGTCCGTGCATCATTCCCGGCCATGAAATCGTGGCAGAGGTCGTCCAATCGCCCCAGAAGCGCTTATCTGCAGGCATGCGCGTCGGCGTGTCCTGGGTTGTGGGGACAGACGGAACATGGCGCTTCTGCCGCGCAGATAGAGAAAATCTGTGCGATCCGCCGGTGTACACGCATCACGATGCATACGCCGAATACGAGCTCCTGAAGATCGCGGCTGCCCTCCATCTTCGACCTGAGGTAGATACCTATCGACTGGATCAGGTCAATGCAGCCTTACGTGCTCAGGAGGCGGACCAATTGAATCACACGGCCGTCCTTCTACCTCAAGCATGAGATGTCCCATGGCAACGACAGCTAACATTTCGTTCCCAGGGTTGAGTTCTCAGGAAGCTACCGCAAGGATCGAAGAATTTGGCCCGAACGAATTGCCCAGGAAGCACGGCAGGCAGCCGTGGCTGGATTTCCTGGTTCTTTTCACGAATCCGCTCGCGATTATCCTGCTGATCGCGGCAGCCATTTCCCGTCTAATTGGCGAAACCTTTGACGCCACTTTGATCGCCGCCCTCGTGCTCCTTGGAGCCACGATCGATTTCGTACAGTCCTACAGATCGCGCAAGATCATCGAGCACCTTCGGGCCAAGGTCGCGGCCACGGCCTCCGTGCAACGCGATGGCACTTGGCAAGAGCTCCCCAGGCGTGTCCTTGTTCCTGGTGACATCATCCGATTATCCGCCGGCGATTTGATTCCGGCAGACGCGCGGCTCTTTGAAGCTCGCGATCTGTTCGTACAACAGGCGATGCTCACGGGGGAATCGGCGCCTACGGAGAAGACGGCATCGGATACTCCTGCGTCGCAATTGCCGAACGCACCGAACATGATTTTCGTGGGCACGTCTGTCGTGAGTGGCACCGCCATTGCTGAGGTGATCGCGACCGGTTCCCGAACTGCGTTCGGTGACATCGCGGCGCAGCTATCGGAGCGAGCGCCGGAGACCGCATTCGATATCGGTTTACGCCGATTCGGCTACCTAATCACAAGGTTCGTTTTCGGACTCGTGCTCTTTGTGTTGCTAATTAGCTTGGCTCTGCATCGACCAGCCTTTGATTCGTTGCTGTTCGCGGTCTCTCTCGCCGTGGGACTCACACCCGAGTTTCTCCCGATGATTACCTCTGTCACCCTCTCACGCGGGGCACTGGCAATGGCGCGGAAACAGGTCATTGTGAAACGACTTCCCGCAATCCAGAACCTCGGCAGCATCGATATTCTATGCTGCGATAAAACGGGCACACTCACATCGGGCGCTCTGGAATTGCATGGGACCCTCGGACCGGATGGGAAAACCTCGCCGCGGGCCCTCGCGGCCGCACAAATCAACAGTCAACAAGAGACCGGAATTCGCAGCCCATTGGATACGGCTATCTTAGCCACTCCAATGAGTGGTCTCTCTATGCCTAGGAAGCTGGATGAGATTCCTTTCGACTTCCAACGCCGCCGCCTCTCGGTTGTAGTGGAGCGAGACGGCAAGAGCATCCTGATATGCAAGGGGTCGCCGGAGGGAATCCTGCCTTTAGTGACCGCCATTGCGAGTGGCGACCGCGAGCTGCCTATAACGGCGGAGCAGAAGAATTTCCTTACGGATCTTTACAAACGAGAGAGTGCCAATGGCTTTCGCGTACTTGCAGTTGCCGAGCGTCAGCTCGATCCTCGCGGCATTTACACTGTTGCGGATGAGAACAATCTGACGTTTCTGGGTTATCTCTCATTTTCCGATCCGATTCTGCCAGACGCTGCCGAGACCATACAGCACTTGAAGGAAGATGGAATCGAGATCAAGATCCTTTCGGGTGACAGCGATCTCGTAACCAAATACATCTGCCAGGATGCGGGAATGCCCATCTCTGGTGTAGTTCTAGGCGATGATCTGGAAAACATCAGCGAGCCGGCACTGGTGCACCTCGTAAACGAGGCGAACATATTCGCTCGTCTTTCTCCTGCACAAAAGGTGCGTGTCCTGAACGCATTGCGACACTCAGGTCATGTGGTCGGTTTTATCGGGGATGGCATCAATGACTCACCTGCGATGCATGCCGCCGATATCGGGATCGCCGCACCGCATGCTGTAGACATTGCACAAGACGCTTCAGACGTGGTGATGCTGAAGCCCGGTCTCAATGTTTTGCACGATGGCATCGTGGAGGGTCGTAGGGCCTTCGGGAACGTCATGAAGTATTTGCTAATGGGGACCAGCTCTAACTTCGGCAACGTATTGAGCATGGCCGCGGCATCAGTCGTACTTCCCTTCCTTCCGATGCTTCCAACTCAAATTCTTCTGAATAATTTCCTCTATGACCTCTCTCAGCTCACAATTCCCACTGACAACGTCGATCCGGAGTACATCCAGAAGCCACAACACTGGGACATTCGAACCATACGGCGCTTCATGGTTCTCGTCGGCCCAATCAGTTCTCTATTCGATTTTCTGACCTTCTACGTCATGCTTCGTGTCTTTCATGCAGGCGAGGTCGAGTTTCATACAGGTTGGTTCGTTGAATCGTTAGCTACGCAGACATTGGTCCTGTTGATCATTCGAACGATGCGGTCGCCGCTGCGTAGCAGGCCGTCCAACGGGTTGCTGATCACCGTCGCGGTTGCCGTAATAGCTGGCCTATGGCTTCCCTATTCCCGCTTCGCACAGCGATTAGGCTTTGTCGGTCTGCATGCGCGATATTTCATCTTCCTCGGACTAGCCACCGGGGCCTATCTGCTGTTTGTGGAGTTCGCGAAGCGGAAGCTTTTCCCAGTCCGCGACCTCGTCCCCCACCTCGCGACTCCTGTTCTAGCCTCACCGGTGCACTAAGTCGCTCTGCGATTCGGAGACTTAGTGCACCGGCCCGCGCAGTTGTGACAGTCATCACATCTGAACGAACGCGTTCAAATGAATACTAAAGTTCACCTCAACAGGAGGGGAGCTTATGGAACCCGCACCCTTACAGAAGCAAAATCCACCCGCTACGGTATTTCCAGAAGCTGCAAAACAGGCAGTGCTTCAGAAGCTCGTCGTTGCCTACGATTTCTCGACCGCGTCCGAAACAGCTTTACGTTACGCAATTGAGATTGCCAGGACTTTTCACTCTGAGATCGTGCTCGCTCACATTGAAACCCCGGGAACGCTCAGCGAGATGATGGACGAGGGCGTTGCTAAGGCGAAGGTCGAGATACTGGCAGAGCGTCACGAGTTGGATCAGCTGTCGACCCAATTGCAGTCGCAAGGGATCAAGGCTTCATATCTCATCCAGAGTGGATCCCCTACGGATCTTTTGGTCCAATTAATATCCGAACGCAAGCCCGACCTCCTGTTAATGGGCGCTTATGGGTATCACGCGGCTGACCGCATCACGCTCGGATCGACTGCCGAGTATCTCCTGCGATCTGTCAGTTGCCCAGTCCTTATCGTCGGCCCATCGGTTGCGCAAGCTTCGGCACACGGGATAAGACTGTCCGAGATTGTGTATGCATCCACCCTGCCAACCAGTCAGGGACGAGCCCAGGAGCTCGCTCGCGATCTAGCCAGGAAATTTGCAATGCATATCCACGTCGTCCATATCGAGCCTTACGCAACACGTGTCATCGATGGCGCCAGGCTGCGCGAATTAGAGATGCGGGAGGAGAAGATTGCGGACAACTTCAGGCGCCAAGGGATCGGGTCCAGTTGGACTCTGCGATTCGGATCTCAGCAGGATCACATATTGGAACAGGCTAAAGCAGCTTCGGCTGACCTGCTGTGCTTTGGAATCGTGCATCCTGCAACTGATCCATCACAGATGGGACCATTGAGCGCGATTATTCGCGCGGCGAAGTGCCCAATTCTCACAGTGCCCGGGGCCGCCTAACAGGCGATCGCGGGATCTTCGCGAAAGCTTGTGATCCGCATCACCATATTCCGTGACGAATGACCCGGCGACGCGTTGGCATTACTGCGATGATCCCAGATGACCGGGAGGCAGTGAATGTCAGGAATTCTAAAACTAGCATTCAAGCTGCTGGTGAACGATCGGGCAAAGTTCAATGGTCTGCTGATAGGCATCACGTTTGCGGTTTTTCTGATGATCGCAATGACTTCCATGTTCGCCGGCGTATTGAACCGGGCCTCATCTACTGTGATCAACATCGGGGCGCCGATCTGGATCATGGATCCGAGCGTCAACACAGTCGCAAACACCATCGGGATCCCCGACTACACGCTGGACGCAGTACGTAGCATCAACGGCGTCGATTATGCAGTCCCCTTGTTCTCTGGCGGCGCGCTCGTAAGGCTGGTAAATGGCACCTACCAGTCGGTCAATGTTATCGGGCTTGATGACACGAGCCTGTACGGCCGGCCGCAAATGGAAACGGGGAAAATTGAAAGCATCTATGCCGAGAACGCGTTCATCGTTCTCCACGACTCAGAGTTCGCCAAACTCAACAATCCGAAGATCGGAACGGAGTTTGAGTTGAACGATCACCGTGGTGTGATCATTGGCATCGCGAAAGTCACCACAAGTGGTCTCTTTGGAACACCCACGCTCTATACAACGTATGAGCGTGCTATCCAGTACATTCCCAACCCGCGGTATACGATTTCGTACATTCTCGTGAGGCCCAAGTCCCAGGCCGATGTCGTCCAAATCCAAAAACAGGTACGAGCGCTCGGATACCTGGCATTGACAAAGGACCAGTTTATCCGCCGCATTTCGGACTTCTACACATATCAAACGGCGCTCGGACTCAACATCATGCTGATGACCGCTATCAGCTTCATCGTGGGTCTTTCGATTTCAGGTCAGACCTTTTACACGTTCATCCTCGAAAACCTGGACAAATTTGGGGCTTTGAAGGCGATCGGTGCAAAAAACCGCGATCTCGTAAACATGATCGTTTTTCAGGCGGGATTTACAGGGCTGATCGGATACGGACTCGGCATTGGCTTGTGCACGTGTGTGATCGCCATGGCTCGGCTTCGTATTCCCGATTACGCATCGATGATCACATTTCTAAATCTTGCTCTCGGACTTTCAATGGTGCTAATCATCGCAGCCATCTCTGGCTACATCGGAGTCCGCAAGGTGCTCCGGATTGAACCCTTCGAGATATTCCGGGGATAACCATGTCACAGGTTGCGATACAGGCGATCGGTCTCACCAAATGGTTTGGTGAGGGCGACGCTCGCACCAATGCGGTTAGAGCGGTCGATCTTGTGACCTACCTCGGCGAAATCGTGTACATTGTCGGGCCCTCTGGCAGCGGAAAGACAACGCTGCTAAGCATGTTGTCGGGAATCCTGCGGCCGAACGAAGGAACCGTGACGATGGAAGGCCAGGACATCTGGTCTTTGCCCAATGACAAGCTCGCAGACTTTCGCCTCAATCGAATCGGGTTCGTTTTCCAGGACTACCACTTATTTCCTCGCCTTACGACCGCCGAAAACGTTGCAATTCCGCTCATTCTGAGACGCATTCCATGGGATCAGGCTCTCCGAGAGGCGGAGAAATATCTTGACGTGGTCGGGCTCAAGAGCCGGGCGCAACTCCCACCGGTGAAGCTGAGTGGAGGCGAACAACAACGCGTGGCCATTGCGCGAGCCATGATCAGCCAGCCCGACATTCTGATCATGGATGAACCGACCGCATCGTTGGATGGCGATACCGGCCGGTCAATTCTCACCTTTGTGAAAACGAACATTCTCAATGGAAACCGCTGCATTGTTGTGGTGACTCATGATGCCCGTATCAACGAATTCGCGACCCGAATCTTGACCATGGAAGATGGCAAACTCCTGAGCGGAGCGGGGAGCAAGGAATGAAAGACAAACTCCTATTCATTCTTTCGGGGATTGGCATTCTTCTGGGGTGCGCTGCAGCTGTTGTCTTCGCGATTCAAAAGCCGGCACAACCGCCACTATTCAATCCGGCCTCGAACCCTTATGCCGCAGGCATTTACGCCGAAGGGATCGTGGAAAGTGAACAAACGAGCGGATCGAATATAAGCGTCTACCCGGAGGTTCCAGGAACAGTAAGCAAGATCTTTGTGAATGAGGGGCAGAAGGTCCATGCTGGTCAGCCGCTGCTTCTAATCGACGACTCTGTGCAACGAGCCACAACCGAGCAGCAGGAATCACAGGCGCAGGCCGCTCATGCGTTGCTCGAGGAGCTACACGCACAACCACGGAAAGAAAACCTGGAGATTGCCGTCGCGCAGGTGGAAGCCGCTAAAGCATCTCTGAAGACCACAAGCGATGAGCTCGCGAAGCAGCAGTCTGCGTATAAAGAGGACCTTCGTGCCGTAAGCAAAGATGCTCTTGACGCTGCCATCAACGCTGAGTTGGTGGCAAAGGCGAATTTGAACGTTGCACAACGTCAGTACGAGCTCACCAAGGCGGGCGCCTGGAGCTATGACATCCGCAATCAGGAAAGGCAATACGAGGCGCTGCACAGGTCGGCACTGTCATCGAGTGCGCTGCTCGCGAAATACACGCTACATGCTCCCACCGATGCGACAGTGCTTACGCTGAACACGGCTCCTGGCAGCTACATCTCTCCGCAGGGAGCCTATGACATCTACACGGAAGCATCCCTACCGGTGCTGGTGCTCGGCCCGCAGCAGAATCGCCTTCATGTTCGCTGCTATATCGACGAGATTCTTCTATCGCGCCTGCCCGCGCCCGAAAACATCAAGGCACAGATGACAATTCGTGGAACTGACACAAAAATTCCGCTCCGGTTCGAACGGATTCAGCCATTTGTTTCACCGAAGATTGAACTCTCTGACCAGCGGCAGGAACGCGTCGACGTTCGAGTATTGCCGGTGATCTTCAGCTTTGCGAAGCCGCAGAGAGTGAACCTCTACCCCGGAGAGTTGGTCGATGTCTACCTTGGGAACTAAAACACGGCTCGTGATCGGAATTCCCTTCGGTCTTCTGTTGGGAACGCTGCTCCTGGGCTGCACCGTTGGGCCAAAATACGTACCTCCGACGGTTCAAGCACCGGCAGCATATAAGGAGCTCTCGCCAGGTGAAATGGTAGGTGGTGTCCGTTGGGGGGCGGCCAATCCCGCCGATGCTTTGACGCGTGGCCGGTGGTGGGAAAGTTTCACCGATCAGGAATTGAATACGCTTGAGACAGAAGTTGTTATCTCGAACCAGAACATAGCGGCAGCAGCAGCAAACTATGCGACGGCACGTGCGATTGTTCGCGAGGTCCGCTCGCAGTATTTTCCTTCTCTTACTGCTGGCGCTTCTATCGGATACTCCAGGAGCTCTGTGTTTCCGGCTGCGAATCTTACTTCTGGAACGACGTACGCAGAATATTCACTTCCAGTGGAGGCATCCTGGGAACCCGATCTGTGGGGGCGTGTGCGGAACTCAGTGCATTCGGCGGTGTTCGCCGCCCAGGCCGATGCCGCAACCCTCGCAAATGTTCGTCTTACCGTCCAGGCGCAGTTAGCGATGGATTACTACTTCGTCCGGACGCAGGACTTACTGGCAAAATTGCTCGACGACACGGTAGCGTCCGATCGGCAGACGTTGGATCTGACCCAGACTCTCTATCGTTCCGGGTTGACAACCGACGAGGCAGTTTCAGCTGCCGAGGCACAGCTTCGTTCCGTTCAGGTGCAACGGGAGAGCGTGCGCATAGCGCGGGCACAGTATGAACATGCCGTCGCCGTATTGCTGGGAAAGGCACCGGCCGATTTCAGCCTCTCTCCGGCTGTCGCCGAGTTGATCCCGCCGGCCGTGCCGGTGGGAGTTCCATCGGAACTCCTTGAACGACGTCCCGACATCGCGGCAGCCGAGCGTACGCTGGCCCAAGCGAATGCACAAGTCGGAGTCGCGAAGAGCGCCTACTTCCCAAATGTCACCCTCTCCGGAACCGCAGGATTTACCGGACTCAGCGCATCCGACTGGTTTACATGGCCCAGTCGCATCTGGGCACTTGGACCAGCAATTACGGAAACCATCTTTGATGCTGGGTTGAGGAGGGCGACGGTTCAGCAATATCGCTCTCAATATGACGCTGCGATCGCCTCTTACAGACAAACCACGTTGACAGCTTTCCAGCAGGTGGAAGATAGCCTGGTAGCTTCGCATGTACTGGCCGGAGAGTTGGAACAGCAGAATCAGGCTATAGCTGCGGCACAACGAGCGTTTGATGAGGCAACCGTCCGATACAGAGCCGGGCTCGATCCTTACCTTAATGTCATCCAAGCCCAGCAAACGCTCCTCAACTATCAAGAGACGGCGGTGCAGATTCGGGCTCAGCAGATGACGGCAGCCGTCCAGTTGATCCAGGCTTTGGGAGGCGGCTGGAAGGTGCAACAGCTACCAACAGGCGCGATGGTGGCCAAGACCAAATAGCACTCATCGCGCCCTGTATCGACTGGGATGCGCTCCATGGTTAGCGGCTATATCTCATACGCCACGGTGAGGACCGGGCATGGTGCCGTCAAAATGATACGGAAGGTACGATGCGGAGGTAGATGAGCAGCGATAGCCGATTTCCTGCGGATGCCAAGCACGATGAAGGCAGCATTTTGCGCATTCGCGTATTCCACCACAGCGTGAGAGACATCGCTGCCTCGCAAGATTTGGCATTGCGGAACTGAGCCGTCAGGCGGGATTCGCGTTGCCACAAGACGAAGGGCATCTCCTACGATCGCGGGAACCAAATCCGTCCCTTGATTGGCGGTCGCCGGCAGCACATGAACGACGTGAAGGGGTGACCCGATAATCTCTGCAAGGGATGCAGCATGCCGCAGTGCGTCGAGAGAGCTGTCATTGAAGTCGGTAGCGAAGATGACTGGCCTTCCTACAGTGTTCATCGCAACAGATCCCAGCTTCGGCCCGACGGTGAGGATGGGGCACGCGGCACGGCGGAAGATCGACTCTGCCGTTGATCCAAATAAGAGTCGATCTAACCCATTTGCTCCACTCGTACCGAGAATGGCCAGATCAATATGGCACCGCCCGATGTGCTCGACAATTATCCCCGCCGCGCTTCCCTCATCCATGACGGATTCAGCATGAATCCCACTTTTCACAAACTCGTCCGTCACACTCTTCAGTTTGCGACGTTCTTCTTCTACAAGCCCCAAAACATAATCCAGCGCTTCATCAGTGATGGCCGGCATCGGCCCATACTCCGAGACGTGCATCACGGTCAAATGCGTCTCTCTTCCCCTGCATAACTGCATAGCTGCATCGGCAGCAGCTTTTGAGGCTGGCGAAAAGTCTGTGCAGAGCAGTACCTTTTCGAACTTCGGTAATCCGACCGGCAGTTCACTTTTTGTCGCTTCGATTGTCTGGTTCATAGTTGCTGACCTCATCTATCACGCAGGAGCCTAGCAACGAGCGCCCTCGCAAGCAGTGACAGCGATCACGCGAGGTTAGGACACGAGTTGTATGAGGCATTCTGGATCCAGGATTGTCATCGACGATCCCTCGACGCGAAGCCATCCCTCCCGCCGGAATCGGCCGAGCATGCGAGTGATTGTCTCGCGGGAGGTTCCAGCCAAGTTAGCGAGCTCCTCATGAGTCAATGCCATTGTGAAGCAGCGCCGGCCGCGTTCGCCTGGTGCCTTGCGGCTGAGGTCGAGAAGTATGCAGGCCAGTCGGCTGGCGGCCGAAGGGTAGGTCACCGTTTGACGCTCGTCGAAGAATGCCGATTTATGCTCCTCCGAAAGGACACGGGCTGCGGGAATGCTTAGCTCGTTGTGGCGCTTTAGAAATGAAAGGAACTCCTCCTTCCGAATACTCTTCACGGTTGCTGGTTCAAGGACCTCGGCGGTCACCTCATAGCGGGTGCCGGAGATGACCGTTCCAAGCCCCAGCACATCACCGGGCATGGCGATCTTCAGAATGGATTGCTTTCCTTCACGCGAAGTGCATTGAAGCTTAACCTGGCCTTCGTAGAGAATCAGAATGCTGCTCCCCGGGTCACCTTGTTGGAATAGCACGGTTCCCTTCGGAAGGCGCATTTGCATGCCAATCGAATTCAGATCCTGAACGACATCCGATGGGGCGCTGCAGAACATTCTTAGCGAACCGCAGTCGTATTCGCTGCACTTGAGCGCAAATTGGGAGGTCCGGACCGGCATCGTCGCCCACCTCACTCTCCACAGATTGTCATGAGCGGGCAGGCTGCCTCTGAGAGGACGTGAGCCACAGTGCCCTGCGTGAGATGAGTAAACCAGCTCGTGTTTCGCCGAGCCCCCAGCACAATTAAATCTGCCCTCTTCTGCTCAGCAAGGTGCAGGATATGTTCCGCCGGATTGCCGTACTCCAGGATGCATTCGGGGCTGCACCACTCATAAGCTGCAGCCGGAATCAACTTCGAAAGCCGTTTTTCAGCGGTGAACTGAAGTTTAAGCGAATTGGTGAGATCTCTAGGTGCATGGCTAATCACATGGCACATGTAAATTCTGGCCAGACTGTCCTGCGCGAATGCGAGAGCCACGCCGGCTTTCTGTACGGAATCATCCTCCAGGTCAGTTGCAAACACGATCGTGCGAAATGGAAGGTCCTCCATCGGCGGCACCTTCACTTTTGGACCAATGGTGAGAACCGGGCAGTTCGCGTGATGAATCACGCCTTCGGCGAAAGAACCAAGAATCATCCTGTTCAGGCCGGTTCTGGAATGCGTTCCGATGACCAGCAGACTTGCGCGGATCTCGTTCGCCAAACAGACGACCTTGGCAGCAGGATTGTGAGCCTCGAGCGTCCTTCCCAGAGCATGGACTCCGTCCAGTGACAGATCGTTCAGCAAATTCTCGACCTTCTCAGCGCTGTGCCGCCGCATCGTGTCAATCGAAATCCCCAGTAGACCTGCATCCATTTGAGTTGCAGCCGAAAGGTCCACCACGTGAGCAACGGTCAGCTTCGAATCGAACCATTTCGCGAATCCGGCGGCGTAACTGACAGCCATCTCTGATACTGGCGTGAAATCCGTGGCAACAACAATCTGATCGAGTGTTAGGCCGACTGCATCTCCTATTACCGCCATCTCGTACCTCCTTACTACCCTGGTCTTGCATGGTTACGCTCAGCCTAGGGGGCCAGAAGACATAGCGCGGTAAGGGCTATCACGGTTTGGAGTGACGGTGATCACAAGTCTGAACGTCACCTATCACCGCGCGCCATCACGACCTCCTGAAATCCTTAATCAGCGCACAAGAAGGAGGCTGTATGAAGCGAGATGTGCACTTCTGGATCACCGTACTGGCGCGGGGGTTGGTGGCACTGCTCGCCGGCAGCGCGATCCTCATCATTCCGGATATGGCGAAAACCATTCTTCTGCTGCCGATTGCGATAGTCGTCGCCATAGCCGGCTTGGCTGGATACGGAGTGTTCGATAGCGTCCTGATTTTTGTTTCAAGCTTCATGGTCGAACGACAGAAGATAAGGACGGCGCTTCGCCTGCAGGGTCTTATGGGCGTGATTATCGGTCTACTGCTGCTCTCAGTGGTTTACAACCAGGTTCGCTTGGAGTGGTTCTTAAGCCTCGCTGCCCTCCAGGCACTCATGGCGGGAGTCGGCGAAACAGTCGTTGCGAGACATACGGCTAACCGCAGTCTTAGCCATTGGAACTATGCCGCAGCCGTCATCGCATTTGTGTTCGCGGTGGTGTACGGGTTCATCCGCATCAGGTGGGCCGAGATCCTCACTCCGCGCGCTCTTTCGTGGGCTGTGTACATTTACTTGCTAGCGTTCGGAATCGCTCAGTGCCTTACTGCGGCGAGGATGCTGTATGCGGATCGTGAGGCGCGGTTAACGTCGTCTTCCATGCCGCATAACGAGGTTCCTATGCCTCGAAAGTTGTTTGTGCCGGATGAGGAGCACACCTACGGGCGTCGGTGATCTCTGCGGCGTGACGCCCATCACAGAACCGGCCGCCGACCCGACATAGGCTGACCTTCTGATCAATAAGGAGAAGTCCATGACAGCGACTGGAACAGCGAATCTACAGACAATACCCCAGCTCGAAACGAGCGACGTTCATGTGGCGAAGCTCCTGGTGGCGATCGATTTCTCTCAACAAACCCCGCGCACATTGGAAGCTGCGGTGACAATCGCAAAAGCCTTCGGCTCAGAGTTGATCCTTGTCAACGGCGCGACGCCCCAGGTCTACGGAACCGGCGTTGAACCCGTTCCCATCGAGACCTTCGAGGTCGCGCTGGATATCGCAAAGGGAATGATGACGGAACTCGTCGATAACTGCGGTGATCTGACAACCATCAAACATCGGGAGATCGTTACCTACTGCTATCCAGCTGACTTGATCGAGCAGATCGTCAAGGACGAAAAGGTGGACCTCGTCGTTGCCGGCTCTCATGGCCCCGCTGGCATGGAGCGCCTGGCATTAGGATCGATCGCCCAGTCAATCCTGCAGCGCATCCCGTGTCCCACGCTGATTGTCGGCCCGCATTGCACCGCGGTCCACCATCCCTTCCGCTCGATCCTGCTGGCTACTGATCTGGAGCGGACTGGACTCCGGGCCGCCCAGTATGCCTCCGGGCTCGCCGAGCGATTCCACGGAAAGCTCACGTTGCTTCATGTGGTTGAGCCCAAAAGCATGCCAGATGAGCGGCGGCCTGTATTGGCCGAAGAGGAAATACTGCGAAGCCTAAGAAGCCTGCTGCCATCCGATCTCGCGATCTATTCGTCCGGAGAATTGCGCATCGAGCACGGCAAGGCTGGTCAGATGATCACCCAGGTTGCCCAGTCTGTTTGCCCGAGCCTACTCGTGATGGGTATCCGCGAGGGGGCGATGCTGTCCGATCACGCTCCGTGGTCAACACTCGCTCATGTGATTCGGGAGGCGCGCTGCCCTGTTCTCGTAGTTCGGCGAAGGTTGCAGTGACGCAGTCGCCCGAGGTGCTTCATGCCGTTTCCGTGGAATGACCAGTCCCTTCCCGCTCATTTCATCTCTCCTCGCCAGATCGTCGTCGCTTCAGATTTGACGGAGATGCAGGAGTTGCTGCCGCATGTCTCGGTTCAGGCGAAGATGTGCAAAGCGGACGTAACTCTGGTGCATGTCATCCGGAGTTCGCCGATTGATTCGCCGGAGCAGACTCGGGAAGAAGAGATGTATGCCCGCGAGCGTCTGGACCAAATGAAGATCGGTCTTGAAGCTGAGGGTGTGCGATGCTCATCGATAGTAAGGAAAGGGCTGCCCGCTGAAGTGGTGGGAGAGGAGATCACCAGGGTACATGCCGGGCGTCTGATCATAGGGACCCACGGGCATGGACCTTGCGGCCAAAACATGATCGGAACCGTAGCAAATGCTCTGCTGCTTACAGCGACAGTGCCTGTATTCGTGATCCCGCCAAATCCGGACCAAGGGCCGAGACACGGCCACCAGGCTAGGATTCTCCACCCTGTCGTACCCTCAGGTTTTTACCTTGAGGGAATGTGCTTCGCCGCCGAAATAGCGCACGCGTATGGCGCAGAGCTAACGTTTCTCCACGTAATGCCACCCTCGAATGCCACAGGGCACTACGCAGAGGTACTTGAAACAACGACGCGCCATGAGGTCGAGGACTTCATCTGGCCGCCCGATCTGCACGTCCGAACGCGTATGGAATATGGTGACCCGGTTCAAAGCATTCTGCACTTCTCAGCCTCAGAGGATGTCGACTGCATCGTGATGGGAATCCGCCATGACTTCCCTTGGTGGTCTAAGCAGAACAGCCACACGTATCAAGTCATCGCACAATCGCGATGCCCGGTCCTGACTTTCCATGACCGGATCCTCAATCCTATGCATTCGGCATTGACGCGAATTGTAGAAGCCACCAACTCTCGATAATCGCGAAACGAATAGAAAGCCTACTCACGAGCTATCCTCGCGTGGTCCTTTCTAACCGAGGTATTCCCGCGCAGCACTGCCATAAATGCCGCACCGCGAGCAGAATCATCAACCGGAATTCGATGGATAGCGAACGCGTCCTGCCCGGTCCTCGCGACTTCCCCATCGTACGCAAACGCTGCACGATATCCGTTCCGCGATGCGGCAGTCTCGAGCTCGTCATCAACGATCCCGTATGGCCAGGCCAGGAGATCGACTCGGATCCCAAGTTCCTGCTCCAATTTCACCTTTCAACGCGAGAGCTGCGTGTCCACGAACGCCGCATAGTCTCCGGTACTTCGGCGGACCTTTTCTTTGCGGAAATCGGGATGCCAATAGGTGTGGGATTGGACGTCCACCAGTCCAGACGCAAGCATTTCCCGGATCTGATCCCACGTAAGAGCATAAGAGGCATTCGAGATCGCCGACGGATAGATGAAGAGAGTGATAGGAATTCGCCGCTGCTTGATGATTGGGAAAAGGACCGTATATACCGAGGAATGACCGTCATCCACGGTGATTGCTGCTATAGGGTCTACAGGTGCCTGCGCGCTTCCCAGAAGAATGTCCGTTACCGTTTCGAGTGGAACGACGGTATATCCATTAGTCTCCAATGTGTCGAGCTGAGACAGAAATGCTGCGGTCGTCACGGTGCTTGACGCGGGCGTTTTGGAATCGAAGCGGTGATACGTCAGGATTGGAATGCCCTTCTGTGCTCGAGCCACCAAACCGCAGATGCAAAGAATCACGATAAGATCAAATCCACTCAGGTAAACGCGCCAGCGCATAACGTGATTGTGTGTTTGTTGGAATTTGCGTACTGTGATCCACTGCAGTGGGCAATGTGATGCCGGTCACCAACTCTCTATCCGCCATTCATCACTCTCACACTTGCGAATGCACCGGCGAAGGCGGAATTCGAGAGTTTCCTCTGAAAGGCACGTATGGGTACGGAGACTTCAGGCGCCGAGCGTTGGCTTGCGGCGATCGTCGAGTCCTCCGATGACGCGATCATCGGCGAGTCGCTCGAAGGGGTGGTAACGAGTTGGAATCGGGGAGCGGAGCGAATCTTCGGCTATACGGCTGAAGAAGCAGCGGGAAGATCAATTTCATCGCTCATCTGGCCCGGGAATGAACAGGGAGACGAGGACCTCCTCCGGCGCGTCGTCCGTGGCGAGCGTGTCGACCACATCGAGACCGTCCGGAGGCACAAAAATGGCACAAAGGTTCTGGTGTCTCTCAGCATGTCTCCAATCCTTGATTCGAGCGGAAAGCTGATCGGCATCGCGAAGATCGCGCGAGACATCACGAGCCGTGTGGCCATGGAGCAGTCCATACTCGCGAGCAGCAATCGAGTTCGATTGCTCACCGAACAAGAAGCGGAGGCGCGCGCAGCAAGCCTCGCAAACCAGCGTTTTCGCCAGCTGATTGAAGACGCTCCGGACGGGATCGTTCAGGTCGATGGTGCGGGCATGATTATCGTGAGCAATCGCGCAGCCGAAAGGCTTTTTGGATACAGCCATGACGAATTAATTGGCCGAAGTGTCGATGTTCTCGTGCCAGACGCCTATCGGGCGCGCCATGCCGAGTATCGTGCAAACTTTGTGAAAGCAAATGTTGCGCGGCCCATGGGTATCGGCCTCGATCTCCGTGCGCGCCGAAAAGACGGCAGCGAGTTCCCTGTCGAGGTTAGCCTGAGCCCTGTTACAAGCGAAGCAGGTGTTCGCGTCACAGCCGTGATCCGCGATGTGACCGAGCGCAGGCGAGTGGAGGAACAGGTTCGAAGTTTGCAGGAAAGCTACATGGCTGAACTTAAGGATCGCCAGAGAGAGGCAGAACGGCTGAACCATTTGAAGAATGAATTCCTGGCCAGCGTCAGTCATGAGCTTCGCACTCCATTGCATACGATCCTCGGTTTCACGGACCTGTTAGGCGAAGAGCTGGAAGGCACGCTGAACGAGACACAAAGAGCGTTTGTTCGACATATCCATCGGGATTCGGAGCACCTTCTCGGCCTCATCAATGACGTGCTCGATCTTAGCCGGATTGAAAGTGGAGGACTGAGGCTCCACACGGAGAGTCTGTCCGTGCGTGAGGCGATTCTAGAGGCCGTCAGCGGAATCAAACCGCATGCCGATGCAAAACCGGTAGAAGTGCGTGCAGATGATCCGGGTGATCTTCGGGTCATTGCAGATTCCGTCCGACTGCGGCAGATCCTCTATAACCTGCTGAGCAATGCTGTAAAGTTCACCGCCGTTGGCGGCAGTGTGACTGTTGGTGCCGAAGGTAATGGAACTGCAGTCCGGGTTACTGTTACTGACACAGGAATTGGCATGTCTCAGGAAGAGCAGGCGCAGATTTTTGACCGGTTTTATCAGGTAAGCAGCAAAACGGGAGGTACCGGGCTGGGGCTCGCGATTTGCAAACAGCTTGTGGAGATACAGGGTGGATCGATCTCGGTTGAATCCACACTCGGGGCGGGCAGTAAATTTCATTTCGAACTTCCCAGGGCCTAAAGGGTGACCCCCATCACGGCGGTTCCAACTGAACTGCCGGTAAAGTCATCAGAATGGTTGGGGGTCGCTCTTGGGAGACTTGACACATGTTACAAACGGAACGCGAAAGCACGTGCTCATTGCGGACGACTCGCAAAGCAGCCGTGATCTTCTCCGGTTCATCCTGGAGCGTAGCGGTTGTGATGTGATCGAGGCGCAGGACGGTGAACAAGCACTTGCATTAGCTCTGGAATTTACGCCCGACCTTTTCATCCTCGATCTGAACATGCCACGGCTCGACGGTTACTCCGTCGCCGCGGAGTTGCGCAAACAGCCGGCCTTTACGCAAACGCCAATTCTTGCGCTAAGTGCCGGTGTTACCCAAACCGACCCTGCGCGAATCAAGGAGTCCGGATTTTCGGCCTTCTTATCGAAGCCCATTCCGCCGGCGGGACTGCGCAATTGCATTTCGAGGCTTCTCTAGCAAGTTTCGAATTCTTTTCGCACCAGAGCTCGACGATCGGACCGCTCGGTTTCTCAGCAAGCAGCGAGTTCGTGCAGGACCGCCGGTTGTAGCACTGTAAATGCCACACCGTGCGTCTTGATCACGCCGTCCTTCTTGAAGCGGCTGAGGGTGCGTGTGACAGTTTCCCGTGTCGTTGCCGTCATTGAAGCAAGTTCATCATGCGTAAGAGTCATCGTGATGGTGTCGGCCTTACGTGCCCCTTTCTCAGAGGCAAGCCAATCCAGCAGCAGGCAGGCGATACGACCCGCGGGGCTGGCAGGCAACGCGATGCGCCGCGCTTCCTCAAATGCAGCTTTGTACTCGCCTGCAAGGATTCGCGCCATCGCCACGGCAACCTGAGAATAGTCACGCAGCAGGACCGTCAGCGCAGATGTGCGAAGCACGCGTACATGGCAAGGCTCTAGAGCCTCTACTGTCGTTTCGTACGGCTCTTCGGAAAATGCGGCGCTCATCCCCAGAACAGAACCAGCGCCGGCTAGGCGAAGAATCATCACACGCCCTTCCCGTGAACTGGTCGACACCTTCACCCGGCCAGAGCATAGCGTATAGATCGCAGTGGAACGATCTCCCTCTCGGAAGAACACCGCGCCGCGAGGATATTCCATCGAAATCGAGTTCGCTTCCAGAAACTCCTGCGCCTCTTCGGGCAGGTTGCAGAAAGCATGCGCTTGACGAATCGGGCAGCCATTGCAGTTCGGGATGAGGCAGGCGATCATTTTAGGACTCCTCCATTGCGCTTACAGTCTCAAACAGCAATCGGGGCGCCAAACACAAGACCTTGTGATTTCAGACACTTCGTCATGTGATGACCCGGACAGGCTGCGCGGCCTCGCGCATCAGTGCGCGAAATAACGCAGCTCGGCGGTACCCATCACACCGCTGATACCATGCAGACATCGTTCCAGGACTCGATGTCGGACCCGGTCCATATCGTCGTGATTGATGACCATTCGGGCAGCCTTGAGCTGATCTCGGCTGCGTTGCGCCGTGAACATCTGGTCATCCATACGGCACCAGACCCCGTTGCGGGTATTGCTCTCGTGAAGCGCATTCGCCCGCGACTGGTCCTCACGGACCTCATGATGCCGACTATGAGCGGCATCGAGGTCCTCCAGGAGATCGTCCGCTTCGATCCAACGATCGATGTAATCCTGATGACCGCGCATTACACCACTGAGACCGCGGTCGAAGCCATCCGCAATGGCGCCGCCGACTATTTGCAGAAGCCAGTTAAGATTCCTCTTCTTCGGGAACGGATCGCGACCTTGATAGCGTCCTCGCAACGGCGGCTGAATAACGCAGCGCATCCGGAGGATTTCGCATTCGAGGGCATGATCGCCCGGAGCGGGCTCATGTGGAACCTGTTCGCTCAGATCGAGCGCATTGCTCCCCACTACCGCTCCGTGCTGGTCCATGGCCCCACCGGAACGGGAAAGGACCTCGTTGCGCGGGCGATTCACAACCAGAGCGGGGTCAAAGGCAAACTCGTGGTCGTGAACTGCTCGGCAGTGACCGAGACGCTCTTTGAAAGCGAGATGTTCGGCCATGTACGTGGTGCTTTCACCGGTGCCGATCGGGACAAGATGGGGCTTATCGAGCTGGCAAGCGGTGGAACGCTATTTTTAGACGAGGTGGGCGACATGCCCCCGTCCGCACAGGCGAAGTTGTTGCGTGTGATTCAGAACCAGGAAGTTCTACCAGTCGGCTCGCTTACGCCCCGCCGTGTGGACGTGCGAGTAATCGCGGCGACGCACCGGAATCTGCGTTCCGCAATCGCGACAGGCGCCTTCCGTGAGGATCTTTTCTACCGGCTGTCCATGGTGGAACTGACCGTCCCGTCGCTTGCGGAACGGAGGGAGGACATCCCCTTGCTCGCGAAACACTTCACGAAGCAATTCTCTGAGCAATACGGCAAATCCATCTCCGGCCTTACTCCGAAGGCGCTGCTCGTGCTCGAGCGGCACTCCTGGCCCGGAAATGTGCGCGAGTTGGAACACGTCATCGGAAGGGCCTGCATCCTGACCGCCAATACGCAACTGGATGTCACGGATCTTCCCGAGCTTCTGACTCGATCGTCTGGACCCAGCGAACTCACCGAGGACGCCACTTTCCCTTTGGCAGCACAGGAGAAGCGTCTTTTAGACGAGGCGCTAAAGGCGGCACGTGGTAATCAGTCGGAAGCGGCGCGTTCTCTCGGAATCGGGCGCGACGCGCTGCGATACAAAATGAAAAAGTTCGGCTTCCTCGAGTAGCTCGGTCGGTTATGCCGTGCTGTGCCTGCTGAGATCTGCCGGAAATGGGCGGAGATCAGCCAGAGGATTCGGAGGCAGCCACCGAACCCCTGAGCCTCGCGGTGCGACCTCCCCTTCGCCGTCGGGTGAT
Source organism: Acidobacteriaceae bacterium (assembly GCA_035944135.1). Classification (NCBI taxonomy): domain Bacteria; kingdom Pseudomonadati; phylum Acidobacteriota; class Terriglobia; order Terriglobales; family Acidobacteriaceae; species Acidobacteriaceae bacterium. Next base: position 228,518 of record DASZBM010000002.1, on the reverse strand, counting down.
ACGGCCACCGCAAAGTTCCGTTGGCAATCGTCACATAGCCAGAAGAACTCCGTACTCCCCACAGGACGCCTCTCTGGTGAATAGATCTGTCCTTCGTTCAGGTCTTCGAACGTGTTCCGGCAATCCTGACGGATGCAGTGACGGATCATGAATGCACACTCCCCGCTCCACTGTCGCATTGTCAAAAATCTGGATGAGTCATCCTCATCACACATGAGGTTCGCGAAGCACAAAAGCAACAGAGTCTTACCGCGACTACACACAGGAGCGGCAGCGCAGCCCCAAAAGATGTCCCACTATACGCTCGATCAGAACCCCGCACCTTGAGCCGTGGCATCACTGAATTCATCCATCACTCGCGATTTGCAAATGTTGATTTCGGATACACGCGAACAAATGCACGAGGAGCTGAGCGATAGCTGAAACATGCTCGAAACAATGTGGATCTGCTTCGCTCAATCGACGGCCATACCCGCGAACGGTAAGAAAGCAGCAGACAACGCGGGATCGCTTACGCTCGGTTGGCCGGTCTCAATATGTCCAGCGAATCTGCGCAAGAACTGATCTTCCGTGCTGAGGCTCAGGTCATACCAACCATGGCTTTCCGCTGCATCCCATATCTGCTGCGTTCCCCCCGGAGGTATCGAAAACTTGCGGTTGCTTCCGCTATAGGCTTCTGTAGCGGTAAGCAACAACGAAGCCTTATCGTGATTATTAATCGAAAGTTCCAAGGCCGGCTGTCCAGCAACGTAGCTGATCTCAACCTCAAGAGCATCGTCCGAAGCGCTGCCGCGGAATTGTCGAAGAAATCCATTCGGCCCATACACGATGAGGTCATAGTCCGAGGCCCGTGTGGCCGGTTGCCAGCTATCGGAAAGATGCGTCCCCGAAGAAACCGCGTAACGACGAGGAGCTGATTCGAAGCGAACGCGATCCTGTACCTGAAAAGCCGCGGCCGCCTTACCCTGATTTTCGAAGTGAATCCAGAACTGCTTTCCATCACTGCGCCCATTGACGATGAACTGATACGGCAGCGCGCGAGCAGGACGGTCCCCTGTCTCCTGAACCGGAATCGATTGCTTGGCCGGCACACGGTACGGCTTCTGCTTCGAGACCGCTCGGGTCGGAATGGAGAGGGACACAGGAAAAGGGTCGGCGGCGTTGCTGAAATCGAAGGCAGAGGTTAGATCGCCACAAACCGAGCGTCGCCATGCTGTGATGTTTGGCTCGTGAACGCCGAAACGCACCTCAAGGAATCGCAGAACGGAGGTGTGATCAAAAGTTTCCGAACATACCCAGCCCCCTCGCGTCCATGGCGAAGCGATAATCATCGGCACGCGAGGTCCAAGACCAATCGGCTGTAAACCGCGATCGATGTGCCCAGGAATCAAAGGGTGCTCTTCATTCGGATAAAGATCGAGGTCGATAAATTCATCCGGCAGGCTTTCTGCAAGATCGCTCGACACCATGCCTTGTGCGCCCAGGCCGTTGCTCGCCGGAGGCATGGGCGGAATCACATGGTCGAAGAGCCCATCGTTTTCGTCATAGTTAAGAAAGAGCACCGTGCGGCTCCAGACTTGCGGATCCGCAGTCAGGGCTTCCAACACCTTGTGAATGTAGTAAGCACCGTCAGTCGGTGAAGCCTCTGGATGTTCGCAATATTTATACGGAGCAACGATCCAATTTACCTGCGCAAGCCGGCCGGCGAGCACATCGTCACGCAGATCCTTCAGTGTGTGGTCCGTGACTCCCTTCTGCATCAGTGGACCATCGGGATCAGCCCCCTCCTCCGGATGAAATGCAGAAAAAAACTCGAGAGAATTATCCGTGTAGTTGTCTGTTGGGGTACCCGGTTCGCCTGTACCGCCCTGGTAGAGCTTCCAAGTGACACCGGCAGCCTCCAGTCGCTCAGGATAGGTCGTCCACGTATATCCCTTTGTATGCGGACGCTCCCATAGCCCTGGACCGGTCGGCTTCCGTCCCATTCAAAGCCTGAAAGTAGACGGCAAATCCACCAGCAAAACCTGGCTCCCAGAAAGCTTCATACAGCATGGCGGCCGGCTTGACTTTGAGCTCTCAACAATTCCAAACAAACAATGGGGCTCTGGCGCCGAAGACGCTCCACCGTCGTTTGAGCCATGATCTAACGATGGCTCAGGCGCACTCAGAAGTATCTCAGTGAGTACCTTCAGAGTCCACAGCAGTCTGACTGCAAGCGGCCGGCGAGTTTGCTGGGTCGCAACGCGCGACCTTGGCATTCTGCGGCAATGCAACTGAAAAGTGGCCGTCCCACGGAGCCGCTTCAGAAGGCGGGTAGTCCGTACTGAGAATCTGAGCTCCGCTGGCGATCATGGCATCGCGTCGCCTAGTGTCGTTGGCACGTGCTTCCTTCGTATCGGCATCCGTGCGCGTGCGCACCAGGTAGCCCATGCGAACCAGTTCTGCGATCTCGCCTGCCGGACCGTCATTGCGCTCAATAAAGGCTGCATCCGGCTGTCCGGGCTCGGAGTTTGTAAACAGCACGCGCCCACGCAGCGAAGGATGGCCCTCAAGGTAAACCGGCGTCACGTCATGCTGATCCATGAGCAAAATTACCTTTCCTCGCGCTGCATCCAGCGATGGCCATTCGCCCGCGAGGACAGCCTCTTCCAGCGAGTCATGTTCTCCACGCACATCGTCCGGAACAATCATCTCGTCCGCGCGAAATACAGAGCGGATCTCTGTATCCAGCGCGTCGAAAGTGGCTGCCGTAAATGGCTCCGGTGTCGTCAGCGTTGAATTCTTTGGCGCGCGTTGCTTGGTTTCGATCAAAAGAAAAATGGGAATATGCCGTGGATGCGCCTTCGACCAGGCATGCACTTCCTCAAGGCAAGCCACGAATGGCTGGCAATTGCTGCGGTAATCCACGTCCTGCACGTGCATAAGTTTGAAGCCAGGCTTGCTCATCACTCCATGCGGATCGAATTCAGGGTCCGCAGGTAATTTCGCGGCTGCCACCTGCTGCGGTCCACTCGGATGCGCGTAACGCCCACCCTTGGTGTCAGCAAAAACATCCAGTTCAAGCTGCCGCACACCCCCGTCCAGTTGCGCCGTGAGCGATGGATGCTTGTACTCGAGCGCTGCGTACACTTTCGGGTTCTTCTGCTGCCACAGCTTCGCTTCGCTGGGCGCAATGCCGGCATGGTAACTGTTATGCGTGCCGATCACCTGGATCTGGTTCATCTTTACCGTGCCTGGCGGCTGCACGGCAATGATCGGCTCGCTATCTGGCGCGTTCGAGTGAAACGGGCCGTCCGACGCTGCTTCGGCGCAGAGCGGTGAGGCCGCATCCGAGAGCGATGGCGGCGGGTTGCGCGTGCCCCAGACTGATGGTGCGGGCCCCATCGTGAGCTCCAGCGTGCCCCCGTTTGCGATTTGGTCGTGTCTGAACCACGATTGATCGAGCGGCGCTCCATTCAGCATCGCTGACTGCACATAGTGATTCAGATGTTCGGCATCAAGATTCTTCGCAATAATCCGCAGCGTCTTTCCATTCGCCAGATGAAGCTCCGCCTCGGGAAACGAAGGCGTTCCGATCAGGTACACATCTTGCCCTGCGTTCGGATAAAAGCCCAGAGAGTTGAAGATGAACCAGCTTGACATCGCACCAGAATCATCATTCCCGGGTATGCCACTACGTTCCGCAGTAAACGCCTTCTCCAGCAGTTGGCTGATTACATCGGCGGTGTGGTCCGGGCGGCCCGCCCAGTTATAGAGCACGGGCATCAGGAAACCAGGCTCGTTAGTCACATCGAAATGGCCGCGAACGAAGATGTTGTCCAAACGTCGGACGAAAGTCTTATCACCGCCGCTCATCGCAATTAGCTGGCGGACATCTTGCGGAGCATAGAAAGAATAGGTCCACAGATCTCCTTCATAAAAGAAGTCCGGCCACGTTCCACGCACCTGAAGGTCCGGAGCAGCCCATGAACCATCGGTCTTGCGCGGACGAAGAAATCCCTTGAAGCCCTCCGCACTCAAATTCTTGTCCCAGAGATTCTGCCAATTGTTTGCACGCGTCGCGAACTGTTTCGCCTCGGCTGGGCGATGCAAACCACATGCGACCTCGGCAATAGTGAAGTCGTCGTAGGAGTATTCAACCGTGCGTGATCCCGAACGTTCGTCCGCCAGGGTGATATAGCCCCTGCTGTTGTAGTCCACGATTCCCCCGCGCCCTTCCTTCTGCGCATTAGCCGGAGGAACACTGGCATCTTTCAGCATTGCTTCGAAAGCGGTCTCGTAGTCAATGCCGCCGAGATGCTTGGCAAACGCATCAGCGACCATCACGTTGGCATTGCTTCCCCCCTGTGTGCGGCCGTTGTCGTTACCGCTTCGGGCGTCCGGCATATACCCGATATGCCGATAGATGTCGATCAGCGAGCGAATAAGATCGCGCTCTCGCTCGGGAGCAATCAGCGTCAGCAGCGGCGCCGAACTGCGATAGGTATCCCAGATCGCATAGTAGTCATCGTAGTAAGGTTCGCTCGATTGCCAGTTAGGATTCTCGCCTGTGCGATCGGTCGGCATCAACATCGTGTGATACATCGCTGTGTAGAACTGAATGCGCTTGGAGTCGCTCTCTCCATGGATATCGATTTTTGCGAGCGCATGGTTCCACGCATCATGGCTTGCGCTTCGCGCTGCGTCGAACGACCACCCGGGAGCCTCCTGAGCGAGTGTGGCGCGGGCCTGGTCGACGCTCACAAACGAGATCGCTACCTTAGCCTGCACCACTTGGCCGGCCTGCGCTGTGAAGTCAAAGCTCGCACCCAGAGGCTGATCCGTATCCACCTTTATATCCGTCGAGGCGGAAAGGCCGGCGCCTGACCAGGTCCGCGTGCCACTCGCTCGAGTGTCAAGCGCCATCGCAAAATACACGCGATACTCTCCACCCTTGTTCCATCCGCCGGTGTAACGACCCATGCCCTCCGCCTCATGGTCAGAAACCATGTGCACTTCGCCGCCGAGGAAGCGCTGCGCTTCGGAACTCAGTCCGCGACTCAGACAATGATCGATGCTCAACGTGATGTGCGCTTCGCCGGAATTCGTAAATGTATAGCGATGCAAACCCACCCGACGGGTCGTCGTTAGCTCTGCGCGAACTCCATAACGGGTAAGCTGTGCGGCATAAAAGCCAGGATGATTGATCTCTTCATTTCGCGGAGACTTAATGTCCTTGATATCAAGCGGCCCGGTCACCGGCATCAGCAGCACATTTCCATACTTGCCCTGCGCGCCGCTTAGGTGTGTGTGGCTGAATCCCAAAACCTGGCCATCCGTCCAGTATCCGAATCCCGACGGGCGCCCGTCGAACGACTCCATGTCCGGACCGAGCTTGACCATGCCAAACGGAAGCGCCGCGCCCACAAATGTGTTGCCGCCCCAATCCACACCAAGAAATGTGTAGACGTTTTGGGTGTAATCCTTGGAGGGTTTCACCGTTTGTGCAGATACCACCGCACTCGACGCAAAGCAGAAAACGAGGGAACATCCGGCAACGAACGCAGCACCACGACGCATGAATCCGATAACTCCTTTTTCCGAAAACGGAAGCGGTTTCTAATGAGCCAGCTTCGGGTTGGAGGTGCTGCCGAGCGTATCGAAGAGCGGCTCGGCCGGCGTAGTCACGGGGTTCTCCTCGGCAGCGCTGATCGCCAGAATCCGAATCTTGTCATTCTTCGGCAGTGTCAGTGAGTGTGCTCCCGCGGGCACATCCAGCGCATACGCGAAGAGATACGAGTATTGGTACGGAGTGTTGAGTCCGTCCGCTGTGTGGTGATGCGAAGCATACCAGGCCAGCCCCGCGGGCTTGATGAAGCCTTTCTCCAAGCCAACGTAATCATCCGGATAGCTGGGAGACGGGCGGCGTAGCTCGCGCTCCTCAAGGTCCTTCGCCGGCCACACTGCATGGTGCGCAGAAATGTCCCAGTTGAAGTGAGGTTCATTCTTCCAGACACGGGTATCCCATTGCCCGATGAATCCGCCCCAGTTCTGTACTGTCAACTCCGTTCCCTTCCCTCCCACGCTGAACGTCGCTTGCTGATCACCATCCGTGGCTGCAGCAAGGACATATAGGCGATTAAAGCGGCCAGCAGGCAAAGCCACTTGCTGCCCATCGGGGACCACCGCATTCATCGTGCCTGTAGCTGCCGCAGGCAGTTGAAACCGCACTCCGTCATAGTCGATCTCGGTGGGCAGCATCTCGGCAGGCAGAGCATTTCCGTTCCCATCAAAACCACCGCCAGGCGTTTTCGTGTCGTCGTTAGTAGCCACCACCAACGTAAACGGCAGCGTCACCGGCTCCGAGTGCACCGCGGCTGCAGTTACCCTAGCCGGCGTCAGCTTCAACGCGAAGGTTCGCGGCTGGTAAGCGCCGAAGCTGGTCACTAGTTTTCCACCTTCCACGTTTGCCGGCCCAATCGGCTGCTCCTGTGCGTCGATCTCGCGAGCTGATGCCACTGGTCCGGGAAAGGTGAAGTGCACGTCATTGGCAGGTTGGCCGTCCATCTCCACCGCCCGGAGCACCACCTCATCGGAATCCTCCGCATGCTTCAGCGCAAAGACACGAATGCGCGAGTGATCGATGCGTAACAGCGAGAAACTCTTACCTAGGACACCCGCATGAGCTTCTGTAACAAACGGCATGATCGGATCGTTCAGCCGATATCCCTGCCAGTCGGTTTGGGCTTCACGCCATCCCTTTGCATGACCTGCGATGGCGTAGACGATCTCGTGATGTCCCCAGTCCTGGTTGGCCTGATCGCTATAGGCCCCGGGAGCGCGCGTAGCTGTTGGCTGAATGCCGGGTGAGCGCAGCAACGTAAGCCGAAGCGTGTGGTCGTCAGGCTTGTCCGATCCATTCTTATAATCCGTCAGCAGTGTTACGCCGAACGCTCCGGAGTTGTCAGTGAGATCGATCCAACGGTGTGAGCCGACCTCAAACTGGCGCGGGGCTGCGTTCGGACGTTCAATGGTGCCGAGATCCTGGTTATAGATAGCGTCTTTGTTAGTGGCCGTGAAAGGAAACACCGCCTTTAGGTTTGAAGTAAGTCCTCGCCAGTCAATCGCGTCCTTCACCTCGACGCGGCCACCGGCCTCACCGGCGCTCAGACTGATCGTCTGCACAAAGGTTGAGCCTTCCGTTTCGCGTGAAACCTCCAGAGCTACGCGCACCGGCCCGCGTTCAACGATGCGCACCTTCATAGCTCCTGCAACGTAAGCGCGCGGCGCCGCTTCCACCTGCTCATAGTCCATATTCCATGCCGGGTACTGTTTCGGCGTGTCCGTCGTGATCGCGAGCCGCACCGGGCCAGACAGTAGCTCCTTGTTGAGCTGCTTGTCGAAGATGCTTGAAATATCGCCGGCGGCATTGATCTGCACGCGGTAGCGTGCGTTCTCCAGAGAAGACTCGGTAACCTTGAGCTCGTTCTTCCCGGATACACTCTTCGCCGGAACGAGACGGTATACCGCATATCCGACGGAAGGCGCCTTCGCAACGAACAACACCTTGCCGCCAATAATCTGCACTGGAGACTGCGTTCCATCGGGCGCAATCGCTAGCACCGCCGTCGGCATGCCGCCGGGAAAAGCAACCGACGCCTCAACTAGGTCCTCGCGCTCAATGTTCAAAGGATTGAACAGCACCAGCGGGACGCCTGCGCCCCGCGTGTCCATGCTTGAGGCCACTGCTTCCGTTGCGCTCGTGAGCACACCCCCGAACTGGTTCGCGACGATCACGTCATCGTTCCACGCGTAGCGATAAGCCTGCGGTGTTGCCGTGCCTGCTGCAGTGTCATGGAAGTGGCCGCCGAGCGCCACAGTCCATGCATCGGTAAGCCTCTGCAACGGATAGGGGCGTGCCCCAAGCCAGGCCGCCGCGATCGATGATTCTTCAGCCGCGTTCGCGAGGGACTCATTTCGCATCACCCAGCGCTTGTGATACGCCTCCGACGTGAGCGAACCAGCCGAGTGATTGATGAGTTCAAGATCGCCTGTATATCCAGGGAGCCGGCTCTTATCTAACGGCCCCATGTCGCGGAACATCTGGTCTGCAGTGGAAATGATCACGTGCACCGGCCCCTCACCAACACGCACCGTCTTCGCGCTGTTAGTGCTCGACTCGTTGAGGAAGCTAAGCTGCGGAGGTACGGGAAGAACAGTTTCGCTCTTCGTCGCAATAGCCTCCAGCAACTTCACCGTGGACTCCTGAGTTGCTCCGCCGACGTCGCCCGTTCCTACATAGTGATAATCCGCATAGATCCCTGTCACCTTGCCATCCAGATCGATGCGCTGCACCCAATTCGACTCGACCTGCCGCCTCTCATATCGCCGCAGCTCCGCCGGAGTGAGCTTGGCCCTCTCTTCCGCGGACAAAGTTGGAACTGCTGAAGTCACAGGGGGCTGGCTGAGGTCGGTGTACACGTTGCTGCCATACCCTCCCGGGTTAAGCGCCGCGATAACCGTCTTACCATCCGGGCCCGTCCACACGCCGACATTGAATGGGATACCCTCTGGCGTTTTTTCCGGCGAATCGGGCCCACCGACCAGCGGGGATGGTTGCCAGACTGAGTTAAGCTTCTGCGTCGAGAAGCCTTTCACGCCCGCGTGCGCAAGAATGCTGGGCAGCGACGCTGGAAAGCCGAAGCAGTCCGGAAGCATGTATTCAGCGCTCGCCTTGCCGAACTCGTGGCGGTAATACTCATTCCCGTAGAGCACCTGGCGGAAGATTCCCTCCGCACTCGGCAGATTTACATCGCCCTCTTCGACAGATGAACCCGCCGGGTACCACCGCCCAGCCGCGATATATTGCTTCATCCGCGCGTAATCGTCTGGGAAGTACTCCTTCATCAGGCGGTAGCGGTTGGATCCGGTCCAATTGAAAACGTAGTGGGGGTAGCGATCGATATAGTCGAAGTTCACACGCATAGTCTTCAGCAGGTACTCGCTGATCGTCTGCGGCATCTCCCACCGCCACTGCGTGTCTAGATGCGCGTAGGGAACCACGTACAGCGTTGGGTCCTTGGTGATGTCCGGAGCTTTCATGGTCTGCGCCGTCCCATGCAGGGGCAGCAGCAGCACAGCCGATGCAGCCGGCAGCCACGCAAAAAAGGATCGATGAAAATTCTTTTCCTTCCGGCTTCGTGCGCCGGCGCGGCGATCGCGGCGATTCCAATTCATGCATGGCTCCATAGTTACGGTGGGATGTTCTTAGGATCGCGCGCGGAAAAGAGTGCGCGGGAGAGACGCAGCCCGCATGGAGGATGGCTCCATGCGGGCGGATTGAAGAAGCTTTACGGCTGGTTAGTAAGTGAAGTGGAGACCGACCTGCAATGTGCGAGGATTGCTGGTCGATTTACCTGTGACTTGGCCGAAAGTACCTGAAGTCGGATTCAGGTTCGGTCCAGACCAGTTCGGGTGGTTGATGAAGTTGTAGGCATCTGCGGTAAACTCCGCGTTGGCCGTTTCGGTGATCATGAACCTCTTTTTCAGCGAGAGATTCCAGTCCTGATAGCCAGGCTGGTAGATAGAATCGCGGACGCCCTGCTGAAGGTTGAAGGTTCCCGTGGTCGGCTGCGTGAACAGCGGGTTGCCGCTCGAATCAGTGGTCGAGAACCACTGCTTTTTGTTCGTGGCGTAACCTGCAAAACCTTTCAGTATCTGCGGCTTTCCATTCATCACCCAGAACTGACCTTCCGACCCGCAGCCGAAGCTGCCAACTTCGCCGACTCCGGCGTAATCAGTTGTTGTGCCGATACCGCACGGCGCTCCGGTTTGGAACTGCGCAACGCCGGCAATGCGCCATCCGCCGAGCAGCTTGCCGCTCAAAGCGTGCGAGTCGCGGAAGAAAGGAAGCGCCCAGACATAGTTGATGACCAGCATGTGGCGGGCGTCATACTCCGACGGTCCGTACAGGTTGCTCGTGTTGTAGGTATCAGGCACGATGTCGCGGTAGTTCGAGCTGTCATCGCTGCTCTTGGAGAGCGTGTACGCTACACCGAAGCTGATGTTCCTCGCACTTGTTCGCTGCCAGGTTACTTGCAGAGAGTTATAGCGCGAGCGGCCATCGCTGACCTCCTGCTGAATGGCGGCATAACCCTGGTAAGGGCGAAGCGCATTCACGTTGTACGCCTTGCCGTGGGCTGCCGCCGACGCCTGAAGCGCTCCGACGGTTGGCTGGTTGATGTCATACACGCGCCAGTTATGAATTCCTCGGCCGCCGACATACGCCAACGTAAGCATGGACCTCATCGGCAGCTCCCGTTGTACGGCCAAGTTCCAGTTGTAACGGGTCGGCGCCTTCAGGTTGCGGTTCAGTGTAGTCACGGTGAGTGATGGAGCCGTGCCGGGCGTGATGGCAAAGCCAGGATTGTCCACCATGGAGGTCAGATTGCCGCTGAGCGCATTGACCGTAATGAATGGCTGGAAAGGCGGATTGCCGCCGGGGAAGATGTTGTCCAACAATCCCATGCGGGTTGCAAATGAGCCGAAGCCTCCACGTACCACCGTCTTCTGCCGGATCTGGTACGCAAAGCCCACCCGTGGCTGGTAAATCCACGAAGTGTTGACGTAACCGTTGGGTAGCTTGGGCGCGAACAGGCCGTTACATGAGCTATTGTCGCAAGCCGTGCTACTGGAAGACGACGTCGCGCCGACGACGCCATGCGCCGCGGCCGAAGCCGGGAAGCTTGAATAGCCCGGTATGACCATGCCGTCGTAGGGGTTGCCGGTGCCGAGATTGATATTACCGGTCGCAGTATTCACTGTGGGCGCTGATGAAGCGCTGTACGATGCGGGATCGAAGAAATCCGCATTGCCCCATAGCGGCTTGTATGCCGTCAGACCCGTGACGCGAAGTCCGAAGTCCAGGTGGAGCCGCTGAGTGGCCTTCCACGAGTCCTGCGCGAAGTAATCGTATGACTGACCCCGCCAGGCAGTGTAAGACTTGGGACCGATTTCGGTGTAGCTGTCGGAGAGGCCCATCGCCAGGTTCGCGATTGCTACGCCCGTAGTGTCGTTCAGGCCATTGTGATTGTCGCTGAAGACGAAGCTCCCATTCTGGTTGTTCGCGCCGCCCGGTACCGTCGACACGTTGATCTGGTCGTTGTCGTTCTCGCCCGAGAACCAGACCGACACGCCGGCTTTGAGCGTATGGTTGCCGAACACCTTCGTGAAGCTGTCAGTGTATGTGTAGATCGGGCCGCCCGAATGCGACGGATAGGGTCCGCCGGCCAGGCCGTAGAAGGTACCAAGACCGCTGACCGTGGGAATCTTGTTCGGAGCGGCTTTCCCGCCCGGGATGATGTACGGGAAATTGATACCCAGTGTCTGCCGGTTGAAGCCGGGCAGCGCCAGGTTCACCGGGATGTACACCTGGTCGAGACTGTACGTCACACGAGCTTCGTTGACGGTACTCGGGTTCACGACCCAGGTCCAGGTAAGTCCGTTGGTTTGGTTGGGACGATTGAAGTAACGGCCCGTCAGGCCCGAACCCTGATCGAACGGAAGGGTTTCGTTGTAGGTGACATTCTGGCGCCTGAAGGCGAGATGGTGATGGTCATTGATCGCGATGTCGAAGCTGATCTGTTGCTTGCGCTGATTGATCGGATGTGCGGCCGCTGAGATCCAGTTCGCCGACGAGCTGACGTACCCGGGCGTCGGCGCAGGGTACGCGTCGATGATGGCGAGACCGTTGGCGCTGAGGCGGTTCGAGGGGATCGTATTGTTGAAAAATGGAGTGCACCCTGTGGCGCCAACCAGGTGGCCACTGACCGTGCTGACGCTGGGGCACGTCGCCGGGTCGTAAACGTAGGTAGGCGAGGCGTAGAAGGGGTTCGCCGTCAGCAGTTCGCTGAAGTTGCCCTGACGCATCAGGTTCGTCGGCACCCACTGGGTCTGGCTATCCGTGGAGCGGTTACGGATCCAGTCTTCTGCCACGAAGAAGAACATCTTCTCCCGATATTTATCGGTCCAGTGCATTCCGGGAATCCAGACCGGGCCGCCAAACGTGAAGCCAAAGTTGTTGAAGCGGAACGGTGAGGCAAACTGCGTCGTCGGGCTCTGATTTCGCGTCCATGTGTTCGCGTTCATCGCTGAGTTGCGCAGATATTCGTAAGCTGTTGCATGAAAGTCTTTGGTGCCGGACTTGGAGATGATGCGCATCTGGCCGCCGGCAGAGGCGCCGTACTCCGCCTGGTAGTCAGAGGTGAGAATCTGCATCTCTTCGATTGCATCCGGATTCGCTACACCGATGACCTGGCCGGAACCGCGAGTGCGCACGCCGGGCGCGCCGTCGAACGTCAACAGCGTGTCCTGCTGCCGCGCGCCATTGACATTGAACGGAATTGAAGAACCGATGGCGAAGTTGAGATCGCCCAACGTCGTGCCGCTGCGCATTCCGGGAATCAGCGAACCGATGAACATCGGGTTCCGGCCATTAAGTTGCTGATCGGTGATCGTCTGACCGCTGATCTCGCTCTGCGTCGAGCCGGACTCCGTCTGCAACACCATAGCGGTGGCGGTCACCTCAACGGCTTGGGTAACTTCGCCCGCCTGAAGGCTTCCATCGATCGCCAGAGCGGTGCTGGCTGCCAGAGGGTTGTGCAAGCTGATGAACTTGCGGAAGCTGGGTGCTTCAACCTCCATCGAGTACGTTGCGGGCGGGAGATTTGGAACAGTGTAGTGGCCGTCTGAATCGGTCGTTACGGTGAAGGCCTGGTCGGTCCCCTCATTCCGTATCGTCACTTTTGCATTCGGCACGACGGCGCCTGATTGATCTCTTACAAAACCGCCAATGCTTCCCACGTCCGACTGTGCGCGTCCGTAAGGGCATGTCAGTAGCAGTAGTGCGACGATTACCTGGAAATACAGGGCTCTAAGCAACGCGTTGCTTTTCATCGGCTCTCCTTGAAATAAACAGAACTGTCAGGGCCTTCTTGTTGAAAAGAAGTATGATCGCGGCATCAGAAGTTGTGGCGTTATACTCCGCGAGAAAATCGATTGTCAAATCGAATTTGCCAATTTTCGGCTGCGTTATCGTAAACGCCCGTTAGATTTCGCGAATATCTTCGATGAACGCGGCATAGAGGAGTACCTCTGTGTCTGAGAAAGACAACGCTTACTGAGGATCTCGCAGGCGTCATCAATGACTACTTCCCCGCCCCTCAGCGGACCGTCACCGAGATCGTGGATTTTCACCTTGGCATCTAGCACCGCATCCAGAACCTCACCGACCGCCATCTTTGAGTTCACGATTGCCGGTAGCTTGGACAACTCGACGGCAGTGTTTGCTGTGGAGACCGCGCCGCCGTCACACTGACTACACTCGCAACCAAAGCCACTTCGCTCATGGGAAGAACTGTGCCTCAGATTCGAGCCGTTAGTGCCTGTGGGTATCGGGGCCGTTTTGGTGGGAGCGGGGACTTTGTCATGCGCCGAGCGTTTTGTCATGCAAATCAGGCTCATCAGGCGTAAAACATCGCACTAAACGCACGAGCCGCACAACCCCAGAAACACGTAACCCCCTGATTTTCAGCTATTTACTAGCGTTATCAGAGGGTTACAAAATTTGCTGGCGGAGAGGGAGGGATTCGAACCCCCGATAGCCTTGCGACTATGGCTGATTTCGAGTCAGCTGCATTCAACCGGGCTCTGCCACCTCTCCGGCCCTGAGGTAGATTTTACCTCACATCAAAGCCCCAACGAAAACGCGCCGGGCTTGCATCTCCACGGCGCGTCAACATCTTCACAAAACTTCCCAGCTACGCGCGACGCGACTTCACTGCCTCCGCAGCCTTCGCCGTTCCGTTCACCGGCACCTCAGGAATCTCGACCTCATTCACGGCCTTGATCCCCAGCTTTTTGCGCAGTTCCCCGTCCATCCGTGCAAAGATGTCCTTGTTCTCCTTCAGGAAGTTCCGCACATTCTCGCGCCCCTGCCCGATGCGCTCTCCGCTGTAGCTGTACCACGCGCCGCTCTTCTCCACGATGTTGTGCAGCACCGCCAGGTCCAGCACATCGCCTTCACGCGAGATGCCCTCGCCATACAGAATGTCGAACTCCGCATCGCGGAACGGCGCCGCTACCTTGTTCTTGACGATCTTCACCTTCGTGCGCGATCCGACAACCGTCTCGCCTTCCTTCACCGCACCAATGCGCCGAATGTCGATACGCACCGACGAATAAAACTTCAGCGCGCGTCCACCCGTCGTTGTCTCCGGATTCCCGAACATCACGCCAATCTTCTCGCGCACCTGATTGATAAAAATCAGGCTGGTGCGCGACTTCGACACCGTTCCTGTCAGCTTGCGCAGCGCCTGCGACATCAACCGCGCCTGCAAACCCATATGCGAATCGCCCATCTCGCCATCGAGCTCCGCCTTGGGAACCAGCGCTGCCACAGAGTCGACCACCAGCACATCGATCGCGCCTGACCGCACCAGTGCCTCGACGATCTCCAAAGCCTGCTCGCCGTAATCCGGCTGGCTCACCAGCAGATTATCCGTATCCACACCGAGCTTCTTTGCATAGATCGGATCCAGCGCATGCTCGGCGTCCACAAACGCCGCCAGCCCGCCGTTCTTCTGAGCCTCGGCAATCACCTGCAGCGTAATCGTCGTCTTACCCGAGCTCTCAGGCCCGAAGATCTCGATCACTCTTCCCCGCGGCACACCGCCCACACCCAGCGCCGCATCGAACGAGATCGATCCAGTCGAAATGACCGAAATTGGCCCAATCGCCTCCTTCGCTCCCAGCCGCATCACCGAACCCTTGCCAAACTGCTTCTCCAACTGCGAAAGGGCCGTTTCTATTGCCCGGGTCCGGTCATCTGCCACGTCAGTTCTCCTTTTGCCACGCTCACTGCTCAGGGTGGAGGTCTTGAAGCCGAGTCTAGCAGCAAAACCGGACACCGGCAAAAGAAAAGCGAAGATTCCCGCGGAAATCCCGTACGTAATTCGTGCTATTTCTCCTTCGCTTTCGCTGGCCTGATAACCGATCCCTGCAACTCCGCATACTCGCCATCGCGATACCGATATACGGTCTCCTCGCGCATGATCGAGCAGTGCCCGTTCGCGCACTTCTGCCGCACCGTCATCACCTCCGCATCGAAGAACGGCAACCGGCTCGCACGCGGCACAAACCGCACCGCCGCCGACAACTTCGTCGACCCATCCGGATCATCGCTCTCCACCGGAATCGTCAACAGCCCCCGCACCGAACTGCCCACCGGCCCATATACCCTCAGCGACGCGTCCGTATTTCCCTGCGCGGTAAACCCATCCTCCACGACAAAGCAGTACGTCCGCTCCCCGCAGCCACGCAGTTCCATTCCCGCTGGCGGCCCTCCCCATCCGCCCGCATAGATCGCCGCCGCACCGGCAGTCTCCAGCTTCCATACACCATCCGCTGGCGCATACACAGCTCCGCCCAGCGCCGCCCTGCACGCGTGACACATCTCCTGCTCAGGAACCCATCGGCACCGCGCTCATGTACGGCATCGCCGCGCTCGTCATCGCCCTTCCGGCCGACCCCGCCTTCCGCAATCAGCAGGCCTTCGTCACCGTCTTCGGCATCCTGCCGCGCATCCTCATCGCGTCGCTCATCGCCTTCTGGGCCGGCGAATTCGCCAACTCCTACACCATGGCACGACTCAAGCTCCTCACCCGCGGCCGCTGGCTTTGGACCCGCACCGTCGGTTCCACCATCGTCGGTCAGGCCGTCGATACCACCATCGTCATCACCCTCACCTTCCTTGGGACTTACCCCATCGCCACGCTCGCGAAGATCATTCTTACCAGCTACTTCCTCAAAGTTGCCTACGAGGCCCTCGCCACTCCCCTCACCTACCTCGTCGTCAACTTCCTCAAGCGCGCCGAGCAATCCGACCCCTTCGACGCCCACACCAACTTCAATCCCTTCCATCTGGTTGAAAACTGAAAGCCCGAAATCTCGTCTTCCTTATTACAGAGTCCCGGCCCCCTGCATTTCATCTCTTCCTTCAAGGAAATGAAATAACGTTGCGCATCTTCACAACATCTCTTCTGTTTGCCGTCACGGCCTGCCTCGCTGCGCAACAACCCGCATCCGTTGCCAATAACTCCGATCTCCCCACCGAGCCGCAGCCCCAGTTGCTCCTGACCTCCGACGTATCGCAACCAGAGTCATCCTCCTCCTCGCAGCAGCAGCAGCCATCCACCCCGCAGCAGACCGCACCCGCCGCTCAAACATCACAAAGCCAGACGCCCGAACAGTCGCAGGAAACTGAAGAGCAGCGCCGCGCCCGCATCCTTCATGAGGAGGAGCAGCAGCGCATGCTGGGCGTCATCCCCAACTTCAACAGCGTTATGAGTGGTGTCGCGCCGCCGCTAACGGCCAAACAGAAGTTCCATCTCTTCTTCAAAGCCGCGGTTGATCCCTTCGAGTTCGTCGCCGCTGGTGCCGACGCCGCCCTCGAGCAGGGCGAGGACTCCTACCCGGGCTATGGCCAGGGATTCACCGGCTACGCCAAGCGCTATGGCGCGTCCTTCGCCGATACCGCCGACGGAAACTTCTGGGGCAACGCCGTCCTGCCATCGCTCTTTCACCAGGACCCGCGCTACTTCCGCCTGGGCCACGGCAAGGTCATGCACCGCATCCTCTACGCCGCTGCATCCACCATCATGGCCCGCGGCGACAATGGCAAATGGCAGCCCAACTACTCCAACGTCATGGGCAACTTCATCGGCGGCGCCATCTCGAACGTCTACTATCCCGCCGCCGATCGTGGCGGAATCCTCACCGTAGAACGCAGCGCCACCACCACCGCCGAGGGCGCCATTGGCTCAGTCGCCGTCGAGTTCTATCCCGACGTCATACATTGGATTCACAAGGGCCATTCGAATAACCAGCCGCCCACGGCCGTCGCTCCCTAGCTCTGCCCGCGCTGTTCCAGCGCCTTCCTGTTCCACCCTCCACAGTTCGCCGCCGCATCGTACGTGCTCTCCAGAAAATCCATCAAGGCTCTATCCGGATCAGGCGCACGCCGCATCGTCTCGTACGGCAGAATGAACTCACCAAACGTCGCATCAAATCGCGCCTCCGCCGGCATCACCTTGTACTCGCGATATCCCTTCGGCTCCGGATACGCATAGCTGTAGAAGAACGCATCCACCCCCGGCGCTCCCGGCCAGAACCCAGCGCTCGACACCTCATGCGAATACGCATCGCGCGTCACGCGATCCGGCAGCCCTGGCATGCTCGGATGCGGCGGCGCCGGCCTGCCTGAAAATCGCGTGCATGCCAGGTCCATCGCTCCCCAGAACAAATGCACCGGGCTCACCTTCCCGATGAACTTCGACCGAAACGCCGTGATCACTCGCGTCGACTGCAGCAGCACATGCCAGTACCGCTCTACATTCTCGCGGTCATATGTCTTGTGCGTCTGGTCCTGATCAAACGGAATCGGGTTCTGCACTTCAGACGGCACGGTATAGATCTTCACCGGCGTCCCCACCGCCTTCATCGCATCCATCACCTCGCCATAGAACGCAGCCACCGTCATCGAACGCAGCGGGATCTTTCTCTGTCCGCCATCGTCGATCGAGATCACCAGCTCGTGCGTCACAAAGTCGAACTGAATCGCCACCGTCCGCGCGTTGCACCACATCGACGCCGTCGTCAGCCCCCGCGCCGTCGGATACAGCGTCACATTCCACCCATGGTTGATATGCGGCGTCAGCCGCATCCGAATCTTGCCCACAATCTGCAGCCACATCTGCAGCGTCTGACAACAGTCAGCCCACTCGCTGTAAGGCAGCGCCGGCCAAACCTCTACACCTCGTTCAACCCCGGAAGCCGAGCCCATAACGACCTCCTTCCAGAACCCCTCGATAATACGACCCCTTTGCCACCTGGCTATTAAATTCCTGCCTGACTCGCTGACTCGCTGCCCTGCTGACTCGCTCCCTCCACACCCGCGCCGAACGATACAATCAACCCTGCCGATGCCCTATCAGGTTCTCGCCCGCAAGTACCGTCCCACGCGCTTCTCCGACGTCGTCGGCCAGGACCACGTCACCCGCACGCTTCTCAACGCGCTTTCCCAAAACCGCATCGCCCACGGCTACATCTTCTCGGGCCACCGCGGCATCGGCAAAACCACCATCGCGCGCATCCTCGCGAGCGCCCTCAATTGCCGAACGCCCATTGGTGATCCAGCCCGCCCCACCCCCGAGCCCTGCAACATCTGCGACTCCTGCACCGAGATCCGCTCCGGAAACTCCGTCGACGTCATCGAAATCGATGCCGCCACGAATCGCGGCATCGACGAAATCCGCGATCTCCGCGACGCCGCCCGCTACCGCCCCGCGCGCGACAAGTACAAGATCATCATCCTCGACGAGGCGCACCAGATCACCGACGCCGCCTTCAACGCCCTCCTGAAGACCCTCGAAGAACCACCCGAGCACATCGTCTTCATGATGGCCACCACGCAGCCCGAAGACATCCCGCAAACCATCCGTTCGCGCTGCCAGCACTTCAGCTTTCACGCCGTCAAGCTCGACGACATCGTCGGCCAGCTTCGCTCCATCGCCACCGCCGAAAACATCTCCGCCGACGACGCGACTCTCGCTCTCCTCGCCGAAGCCGGCGACGGCTCCATGCGCGATGCCCTCTCCATCATGGATCAGGCCATCGCCTCGGCACCCACTGAAAACGGCATCCCCTCGCTCTCCGCCGACGAAGTCCGGTCCCTCATGGGCACCGTCTCGAACGTCGTCTTCGAGCAGATCCTCGCCGCGGTCCACGCCAACAACTCGGCTGACGTCCTCGCCATCCTCGGCCGCCTCCTCGACGCAGGCAACGGCCCCCAGCCGCTCGCCCGCCAGTTCGTTCGCTATCTTCGCAACTGCACCATCGCCAAGATCACCCACCTCGCACCCGACCAACCCGCGCACGGCCTAGCCGCCGACCTCCTCCAGATATCCCCCGAGGAACGCTCCCGCGCCGCACGCACCGCCGCACTCTTCACCGAAGAAGAGCTCTCACGCTTCCTCTCCATCCTCCTCCGCACCTTCGACGACCTCGGCTTCCGCCAGGAACCCCGCTTCCACCTCGAGCTCGGCGTCCTCAAGCTCGTCCACCTCCAGCGCCTCCTTCCCGTCGAAGACCTCCTCACCCAACTCGGCGCCACCAACTCCCCACCCACTCCCTCAACGACACCCACCAATCGGTTGTCGTCGGGGGCGACCACGCCGGATGCCCCATTCGTATCGACGGCCGGGGTCCCCGGCGAACTTGCTCGCGGGGGCGGAGCTTCATCGTCGGGACGAGTGGGATCCACAGATCTCTCCACCACCAAAAACCCCGTCATCCTGAGCGAAGCCGCTTCAGCGGCGCAGCCGAAGGACCCCGAGGGTCCCGGCCCTGCCCCCGCCGCTCGACCCTTTTCAACCACCAACACCACCGACGGCTCCCTCGCCCTCGCCCCCGAGCCCGCACAGCCCGACCGCCCGCAACTCGTCCCTCAACAAACTGGCGACCTCGACACTCTCCAATCCACCCTCGTCTCCGCCCTCGCCGCCGCCAAAGGCCAGCAGTCCGCCTCCGACGCCATCCACGACGCGACCCTCACAATCGCCGGCGACACACTCAACATCCAGACCACGCTCTCCAAACCCATGCTCCCGGCCGTCTTCAACGCCGACGCCACGCGCATCCTCACCGCCGCGCTTCGCCAGTCGCATCCGACCCTCAAGCTCGCGCTGCTCCCCGGCACACCCGCCGCCGCGGCCCCCAAAAAGAAACGCGCCGCCGCCGCCGGCTCTGCCACCGAGCTCGCCGAAAACCACCCCATGGTCAAAGAAGCCAAACGTCTCTTCTCCGCCGAGATCTCCAACGTCATCGACCTCCGCGACAAAGACTAAGCTGGCAGCTCGAAGCTCACAGCTGGCAGCTGATCGCACAAACCCTCACCAACACCGCCCCAAGGACCTCACCCATGGACCTCTCCAAAATGCAGGACATGCTCTCTCAGGCCACCGCCATGCGCGAGCAGATGGACCAACGCCTCGCCGCCACCATCGTCGAAGCCGACTCCGGCGGCGGCGCTGTCACCGCCCGTATGAACGGCAAAAAAGAGTTGCTGAAACTCACCATCGCCCCCTCCGCCGCATCAGCCGCCGCCGGTGACATCACCATGCTCGAGGACCTCATCGTCGCCGCCGTCAACGCCGCCGCCCGCAAGGCCGACGACGCCATGCAATCCTCCGCCGCCAGCATGCTCGGCGGCCTCGGCCTCCCCGGCCTCTAACCCGCTTTTCCTAACCCCTAACCCCTAACCCCTCGCCCCTAACTCCTCACTCCTAACCCGCTTTTCTCTACCCTCTATTCCCTACCCTCTACCCTCTGCCTTTATGAACCGCTACGCCGCGCCCATGACCCGCCTCATCGACGAGCTCCGCAAGCTCCCCGGCGTCGGCACGCGCACCGCGCAGCGCTTCGCCTTCCACATCCTTCGCTCCTCAGACTCCGACGCCGCCGCTCTCGCCGACTCCATCCGCGCCCTCAAAGCTGCGCTCCGTCTCTGCTCCATCTGCAACAACATCACCGACGTCGACCCCTGCCTCTACTGCGCCTCGCCCACGCGGAATCAACACCTCATCTGCGTCATCGAAGAGCCCACCAACATCGCCGCCATCGAAAAGACCCGCAGTTACAACGGCGTCTACCATGTCCTCCACGGCACACTCTCACCTGTCAACGGCATCGGCCCCGACCAGCTCCGCCTCACCAACCTCTGGCCCCGCCTCGCCGCCCTTGCCGAAGAATCAACTGGAAGCCCTGATCGGACCACCACAGAACCGGGTGCCCCATTCGTACCGACGCAGACGGGACGAGTGGGCTCGAACGACAGCGAGCTCATCCTCGCCACCTCTCCCACCGTCGAAGGCGAAGCCACCGCCCGCTATCTCGCCGACGAGTCCCACCACCGCT
Organism: Acidobacteriaceae bacterium; assembly: GCA_035944135.1. Classification (NCBI taxonomy): domain Bacteria; kingdom Pseudomonadati; phylum Acidobacteriota; class Terriglobia; order Terriglobales; family Acidobacteriaceae; species Acidobacteriaceae bacterium. Next base: position 207,509 of record DASZBM010000002.1, on the reverse strand, counting down.
TCCCCACGCTGCGGATCACCCGCATCGCCACCGGCGTCCCCGCCGGCTCCGACATCGAGTACGCCGACGAAATCACCATGACCCGCGCCCTCGAAAACCGTCGAGCCCTCTAGTTCCCCAGCGTCACACTTCACCTCCCGAGCTATACTTCTTCCGGTTGCTTTCCGGGCTCTCGGAAATCGTCCCCCTCACCCACAACCTGAACCGTCTTAGGAGGTAACTCATGCTAAGACACGCTTCCAATCACGCACTCGTGACCGTGGTGTGCAGTGTTGTGTTCCTTTGCGCCCCTGCACGATTGCCTGCCAGTGCCTTCACGCAAACCAACCTCGTCTCCAACGTTCCCGGTCTCGCAGAACATACCGATCCAAACCTCGTCAATCCTTGGGGTGTCTCCTCCTCCGCAACATCGCCCTTCTGGGTATCCGACCAAGGCACAGGTGTGGCCACACTCTACGATGGCGCGGGCAATATCACTCCGCTGGTCGTCTCCATCCCCGGCAGCTCCACTCCACCCAGCGGTCCAACCGGCCAGGTCTTCAACAGCACCACCGGATTCGTCGTCGGCAATAGCCCCGCGCACTTCATCTTCGACACCCTGAACGGAACCATCGCCGGTTGGAACAGCGGTACTTCCGCTGTCACCATGGCGTCCACTCCCGAAGCCGTCTACACGGGCCTCGCTATCGACAGCACCGCAACCGCGACCTATCTCTACGCTGCAGATTCCGCCGGCGGAGCCATTCACGTCTTCAACTCCAGCTGGACGGATGTCACCGGTTCAGTCTTCGCAGGCAAATTCGTCGATCCGAATCCAGTAGCCGGCTATGTGCCCTTCAACGTCCAGACCATTGGCTCGAACATCTATGTGACCTACGCGCAGCTCACCTCGCAGGGAACCGGCCTGCCTGGCGGTTACGTGGACGAGTTTGACGCCAACGGAAACTTCATCACGCGCATCGCCACGAACGGGCCTCTCTATGCCCCGTGGGGCATCACCCTCGCTCCCTCGGAATTCGGTCCCTACAGTAACGATCTGCTCATCGGGAACTTCGGCAACGGAGAGATCCTCGCCTACAATCCCACCACAGATATGTTCCTTGGCGCATTGGATGGACCGGACGGATCCCCAATCGTCGATCCCTTCCTCTGGGCACTCATCGTGCGCACCGGCGGGACCAACGTGAACACTGATGCGCTCTATCTCACCGCGGGTATCGACAATCAGCAGGACGGCCTCTTCGCAGAGATCGCCTACACACCCGAACCCTCCACGCTCTTCGAGACCGGCTCCGCCTTCATTGGTCTCCTTCTGCTCCGCTTCAGACGTAAGTAGCGGGCCACTGGGCGGGAACCCTTCCTCCCGCCCATCCGCTCGCCGCGCCACCCGTCGCATCGAAGCCCTGAACATCCCCCGAAACCAGCGAATAAACTCGCCGCGCTCCTATCTCTCCTTTTTTGGGCTTGACACGTGCTCTGGTGTTATATATGACTATAACACCGCGCCCTGCGGGGGGATGCTCTGAAAATGGACCTCGAGTTCAATGACACCCAGCCCATCTACCGCCAGCTTCGCGACCGCGTGGTCGCGATGATCCTCGATGGCGTGCTCAAAGAGGGCGACCCACTACCGTCGGTGCGCAATGTCGCCGCCGAATACCGAGTGAATCCACTCACCGTCCTCAAGGGTTACCAGCAACTCACCGACGAGCAGCTCGTCGAAAAGCGCCGCGGACTCGGCATGTTCATCAGGGACGGCGCCCGTGCCGCGCTCCTCGCAGACGAGCGCCAGCGCTTCCTCGACGACGAATGGCCCCGCGTGAAAGCAACAATCGACCGCCTCGGGCTCAACACACAAGATCTGCTGAACGGAAAAAAGGGGAGGCGCTGAGCAAATGACATCCATTGAAGCGCACAATCTGCGCAAACACTACGGTGCAACAACCGCGCTCGACGGCATCGACCTCCGCGTCGAAGAAGGCCGCATCCTCGGCCTCATCGGCCCCAACGGCGCCGGCAAAACCACCGCACTCAACGCCATCCTCGGCCTCACCTCCTACGATGGCTCCCTGCGCGTCCTCGGCCGCGACCCCTGGACCCAGCGCGACATCCTCATGCGCGATGTCTGCTTCATCGCCGACGTCGCCGTCCTCCCCCGCTGGATGCGCGTCTCGCAGGCTCTGGACTTCGTCGCAGGCGTCCACCCCCGCTTCGACCGCGCCAAGGCCGAAGCCTTCCTCGCCAGGACCTCCATCCAGCCGCACAGCAAGGTCAAACAGCTCTCCAAGGGCATGGTCACCCAGCTTCACCTCGCCCTCATCATGGCCATCGACGCGAAACTTCTCGTCCTCGACGAACCCACCCTCGGCCTCGACATCCTCTACCGCAAGCAGTTCTACGACTCCCTCCTCAACGACTACTTCGACCACACCCGCACCATTCTCATCACCACCCACCAGGTCGACGAGATCCAGAACATCCTCACCGACGTCATGTTCATCGACCGCGGCCGCATCGTCTTCAACTCCTCCATAGACAACTTCGAATCCCGCTACGCCGAGGTCAGCGTCAACCCCGACAAACTGCCCGAAGCCCGCGCCCTCAAGCCACTAAACGAACGCCCCGGCTTCGGCCGCAGCATCCTGCTCTTCGAAGGCATCGACCGCGACCGTCTCACCACCCTCGGCGAAGTCCGCACGCCCAGCATCGCCGACCTCTTCGTCGCAATCCTCGGCAACCGATCCACCACTCGCGAGGAGGTGGCAGCATGAACGCCAACACAAACACAGTCTCCGATTCCCGCTTCGAATCTCAAGCCATCGCCGACTCACCCACCCGCCCCACGCGCCCATTCTTCTGGTCCATCCGCCGCGAGCTCTGGGAGAACCGCTCCATCTACATCGCCCCGCTCGCCGCCGCTGGTCTGGCCATCCTCGGCACATTGTTCGGCTCGTTTCACGGCACAGGCAACCTGCTCTCCCCGGACGCCATGCAGCAGCAAAACATCATCGCTACGCAGTGCGGCTTCACAGCACTGCTCATCATGGGCGTCACCTTCGTCGTCGCCATCTTCTATTGCCTCGACGCCATCTACGGAGAGCGCCGCGACCGCAGCATCTTCTTCTGGAAATCTCTCCCGGTCTCCGACACGGTAACCGTGCTGTCCAAGGCGACTATCCCGCTGCTCATCATTCCCCTCGTGACTTTCGCCATCACAGTCGTAACGCAGTGCGTCATTCTCGGCGTTGACGCCGCGACGCTCGCAGCCCACGGACGAAGCCTCAGTGTGATCCGCCAGCTCCCGCTCCTTCAAATGCAGGCCGGCCTGCTCTACCACCTCATCGCCGTGCACTCGCTCTGGTACGCTCCCATCTTCGCCTGGCTTCTCCTTGTCTCCGCCTGGGCGCCGCGCGTGCCGTTGCTGTGGGCGTTCCTGCCGCCACTGGCAATCGCAATCATCGAAAAGATCGCCTTCAACACAGCGCACTTCATTAACTTCCTCAAATCCCGCATAGGCGGACAACCCTCGGGAATGTCTTTTGGCACAGAGATGGGACATCACGCGGCATCTCTGAACCCCGGCCACTTCCTCGCCAGCCCCGGCCTCTGGGGCGGCCTCATCGTCGCCGCCCTCTTCCTTGCCGCAGCCATCCAACTTCGCCGGTACCGCGCACCGAACTAATCGCCGCCTGAGATATAGTCGGAGCGTTCATCAAACGGTGAGAGGAAACTCGAACGAATGTTGAAGCGCAATCAATGGCCAGCGTGGATCATTGCATCTTCGATGGCCATCGCGTTCAGCGCTGCGGCCCAGGCTCCGGCTCCATGCACCACACCCGTGGCCTTAGGTGCGCTGTCGATGCCGCCCCTGCCCACGCTCGGCGAGCCCTACAGCGCCACCGTGAAAACCACCGAGGACAAGACGCTCCCCGACGGAACCACCACTCACGCCTCCGTAACGACGTATCAGGCGCGCGACGCCGCTGGCAGGCTCTGGCAGAAGAGATCGCTCGGCTGCCAGCCCGGTCCCGACGGCGTCCGCCATCCTGTGCTCCAGACCTTGATCTATGACACCGCCACCGGAGCCACCTACTCATGGAAGGATGACGATCCCGCCAAGGTGGGTCGCGTCCTCTACGGGCCCGTCCGCCACCCGCACCCGCCCACACCGGCGGACCAAAGTGACGACGACGGCCGCGCTGCCCTCGAAGCCATGGGCATTCACGAGCAGGACCTCGGCACCAAAACCATCGATGGCGTCACAACCGTCGGCAACCGCACCGTGAACACCACGCCGGCCGGTCACAAGATCGTCGAAGAGACATGGTTTGCCACCAAGCTCGATCTTCAGGTGTTGCAGATCACCGACAACTCCGGCACCGGACGACGGACCGTCGAGGTCGTCGACCTGAAGCAGGGCGATCCTGACCCTGCGCTGTTCACGCCACCCGCCGGGTACACGGTCGTGGAGTTGAACCATCCACTTCCGGCAAACAAGTAGCCGCAGCCCCGCCACACGACGCTTATTCCTCTCGCCATCTCCGGACATCCGGTGCTAGCTTTCATACCGCACCAAACATTTCCGATCGGCTACGAGGACAACATGACTTTGTTATGCAGAATTGTTCCGGCCACGTTTGCCTTCGGGTTCCTCACCTTCAACCTCGCTCTCTCCGCACAAAATTTCAGTCGTCAAATTCCCTCCGGAGGCACCGGCTACTTCACCTCCACCGGCACCGGCAGCGTCAACGGCAATCCCGAGATCGACCCGGCGCTCGCCGCGGTTCCCGACCACGACAGCGGCAATGACACCACAGGCCACGTCCCGTTCACCCGGCTCATCAACCGGCCGCTCCACCAGACCATCCGCGCCGGCAACGTCCACGCTTCCGCCCTTTCGTCGCAAGCAAAGCCGATGCCCACGCCTTCCCTTAATTTCGATGGTCTCGACTTCTACCAGCAGCGCTACGCCGACAACGGCAATCAGTTCTCCGTCGAGCCTCCCGATCAGGGCCTCTGCGCAGGCAACGGCTACGTCCTCGAAACCGTCAACGACGTCCTCCGCGTGTTCAAGTCCGACGGCACCCCGCTCACCGGCCCCGTCTCACTCAACGACTTCTACGGCTACATTCCGGCCGTCAACCGCGCCGCCGGTGTCTACGGTCCCTCCATCACCGACCCAAGCTGCTACTTCGACCCCTCCGTGCAGCGCTGGTTCCATCTCGTTCTCACGCTCGATCGCGTAGGCACCACCTCCACTCTCTCCGGCACCAATCACCTCGATCTCGCCGTCAGCCGCACCGCCAATCCGCTCGGTCTCTGGACCATCTACCGCATCCCCGTCCAGGACGATGGCACCCAGGGCACGCCCAACCACAACTGCGCCGGCGGTCCCTGCCTCGGCGACTACCCAAAGGTCGGTACGGACGCGAACGGCGTCTATCTCACCTCTAACGAATTCGCGTTCTTCGGGCCCGGCTTCATCGGCGCGCAGATCTATGCCATCTCCAAGTTCGCCCTCATCACCTCTGCGCCATCCATCACCGTCTTCGAATACAACACCGCCGACCCATCCACTAACTCCGCTTCCGGTCTGCCCGGCTTCTCGGTCTGGCCCGCGCTCTCTGCCGGTCCATTCCCTTCTGAATTCGGCGGCACGGAATACTTCCTCAGTTCGCTCGCGGTCTTCCAGGACAGCGCCGTCGACGATCGCCTCCAGCTTTGGTCCCTCACCAACACCTTCAACCTCTGGTTCAACCAGCCACCTACTCTCGTCAATTCCATCGTCAACACCGAGCCCTACGCTGTCCCCGGCTTCGCTCGCCAGCCCGGCTCATTCACCGATGGCGTCGGCCAGGCTCCCGGCGGAGGCAACGTCAACTGGCCGCTCGGCCAGTGCCTCAACATCAAGTCGTGCGCCGCTCTGATCGGCTACAGCAACCCCTACACCGAGGTCATCGCTCCACTCGCCGCCAATGACTCCCGGATCCAGCAGATCTATTACTCGAACGGCAAGCTCTGGACCTCTCTCGGCACCGGCCTCGCCTTCGACGACGGCTCCGTGTCCATGGGTCTCGCCTACTTCATCCTTCATCCCAGGGCCGGCGGCGGCACACCCACCGCAACCGTCGACCTCCAGGGCTACCTCGGCGATCCCAACCTCGATATGACCTACGGCTCCGTCGCCGCGACCCAGAACGGCCGGGGCATCATCTCCTTCACGGCCACCGGGCCTTCCAATTACCCAAGCGTCGCGTTCACTACCCTCGACGACAAAACCGGAACCGGCGCTGTCCAGATCACCGCGCCCGGCGTCGGAGCCAACGATGGCTTCACCGGCTACTTCATCGGCGGCTTTGACCCGCGCTGGGGCGACTACGGCGCAGCCGTTCCCGACGGCAACTCCATCTGGTTCGCCCAGGAGTACATCGGGCAGACCTGCACCCTCACCCAGTACCTCGCCTCCACCCCTCTCGGCACCTGCGGCGCCACCCGCGCCGCCCTCGGCAATTGGGATACCCGAATCGCCAGGGTCACCCCATAACCATCCCGCACTTGACAAGCGAGGGCTTCCCACACGAAGCCCTCGTTTCAGCCCGGACCGCCCACACGTTTCCCATCTTGGGAAAGTCCAGACCTAAAGTCTCTCCTCCGAAGACTTTGCGCAAAAAGTACCGGGGGGGGAGGGGGTCCCTACTTCAACCTGAAATCCACCGTCACAATTGTGGCGACGTCGCGCGGCCGGTCGTCCAGAATGTACGGCCGATACCTCCGCCCGAACACCTCACGCACCGCCGCCCCGCGCAGCAGTCGATGCCCGCTGATGGCCTCCGCCCGGAGCACCTGCCCGTTCTTCCCCACCACTGCCTGCACCATCACCTTGCCCTGCACATGGGTCATCTTTGCCAGCGCCGGATACCCCGCCGGCGGCGCATACACCAGACGGCTCTCCATCAGCGCCGGCGACGCCCCAATGGTGGCCGGAGACATGAACCGCGGCTCCAGGTCCGCCTCAATCGGCGGCTCGGCCGCAACATACGCCGGTGCCCGCCTCACCTTCGTCGCCCGCGCCCGCCAATCGTCATCCACCGCCGTTCCCCCGGCATGGTGCACGGGTGCCACCGGCACCGCCGCCGGTGCCTCCGCAGGCGCCGCTTCATACGGCTGGCTCGAATCGCGCAGCGGTACCATCATCATCCGCTGGTGCACAAAAAGCCCCGCGCTGAACGCCAGCAGCAGAGCGCAGATTCCCGCAATCCACAGCCACGCCCTGGACCCCCGCTCGGGCTCCGGCCCCGCAAAGTCCTCCAGCGGAATATGCCACTGCTCGTCATTCGGAAGCTCTGCCGGAGCCGGACTCTTCATCGCCTGCGGCTCGCTCTCCGGCACGCTCTCGATCTTTCGCTCCTCGGCCACGGTCCCCGCCACTCCCCCGTTCGCCACCACTTGAGCACGATAAAACAGATCCGTCATCGGGTGCACCGCCGGTGTCGGCTGGGGCGCAACCTCCTGCTCCAGCGCAGCCTCCTCCGCTTCTCGACGAACGAGCCTCGGCGCCGGTCCACTCACCGTCGCGCCCGGATTCCACCGCGTCCGGAACACACTTTCAACGAACGTCATCAGCTTGCGCACCGCCTCGCCAAGCTCAGGCAGCGCCAGATGATCCGCCTTCGTGCCGGTCGCCGCCATCGCCAGCAGTTCGATCAACTCCGGTCGCGACAGCCCGTCGCGCTCGCGATAGATCACCGCCCGCACCATCGACGCCATCTCGTCGCGGAAGCTCGTGTCCGATTCCAGCCGAGCGACAAACGAGCTCAGGTCCCGAGCCGAGCCAAAACTCACCCCGCGCGCGCCGAAGAACTCCTGTAAATCATGAACATGCGGAGCAAACCTGTCGACAGTCGATTCCGCGAAAGGGTCGAGTTTCGGAGCCGTGGCCATGTGTGCACTTCCTTAGATGCGCACTCCGGCTTCCGCTACAGCCCACAAATACTCACAACACCCGCAAATCGCCGCCTGTCATCTCCTTCGGCAACTCCAGCCCGACCAAACCCAACACCGTCGGTGAGATATCCCGCAGCGATCCACCCTCCCGCACACCAACATTCTTCCCCTGGTCCGTCACCAGGATGAACGGCACCGGGTTCGTCGTATGCGCCGTATGCGGGCCGCCGGTCACAGGGTCGATCAGCATCTCTGCATTCCCGTGGTCCGCCGTGATGATCCAGTTCGCACCAGCTCCGCGCACTGCGTTATAGATCCGGCCGAGTTGCGCATCGACAGCCTCCACGGCCTTCACCGTCGGCTCAATCTTGCCCGAGTGCCCGACCATGTCCGCGTTCGCAAAATTGACGATCACGATATCAAACGCCGTGTCCTTCACTGCCCGCTCGACGATGTCGCCGATACCCTCGGCCGACATCTCCGGCGCAAGGTCATACGTCGCTACCTTCTTCGACGGCACCAGCTCACGGTCCTCACCGGGAAAGGGCTTCTCGATGCCACCGTTGAAGAAGTACGTCACATGCGCATATTTTTCCGTCTCCGCCACGCGTAGGTTGCGAAGCTCGAACTTCGCCATCACGTGCGCCAGCAGATTCTCCATGCTTTCCGGCGGAATCACCACTGGCAGCGCGAACTTGGAATCGTACTGGGTCATGCAGATGTACGTCAGATCGCGCGGCGTGCTCTCGACAGGAATCGTCTCATCCAGCTCTGCGGCCTTCGGCAGCGACAGTCCGCGATCCGCGGCCAGCCCCGAGCGGCGCGCCAGCACGCGCGTAATCTGCCGCACGCGGTCCGCCCGGTAGTTGAAGCAGATCACTGCATCCCCGTCGCTGATTTTCGCAATCGGCTCGCCCTTCGCGTCCACACACACGAACGGCTCAATGAACTCGTCGGTAATTCCATTGTTGTAGCTCTCATGCACGCGCGCAATCGGATCCGCGGATGTTCCACCCTCGGGCGTGCCCGTCACTATCGCGCGAAACGCCTTCAGTTCGCGCTCCCAGCGCAGGTCGCGGTCCATCGCGTAATAGCGTCCGCTGACGCTCGCAATTTTGCCAACACCGTACTCCGCGAAGACCTGCTGCAGCTCCCCGAGATATCCAGCGCCGCTCGTCGGCAGCGTATCGCGCCCATCCATAAACGCGTGCACATACACACGCTCCAGCTTCTGCTGCGCGGCCATCTTGATCAAGGCATGCAGATGCCGCTGGTGCGAATGCACGCCACCATCGCTCACCAATCCAATCAGGTGCAGCGCATGTCCTGCGCGCGCTCCCGCCTGCATGGCCTTCAGCAGTGTCGGATCTTCAAAGAACTCGCCGCTGGCAATCGCCGCATCAATGCGCGTGATATCCATGCGCACGATACGGCCCGCGCCGAGGTTCAGATGCCCCACCTCAGAGTTGCCCATCTGCCCATCCGGCAGCCCGACCCAGTGATTGCTCGCATGGATCAGCGTATTCGGATACTCGCGCAAGAGCTTGTCATAGTTCGGCTTTCGAGCCAGCGCGATCGCGTTGCCCTTCGTTTCTGCCCGGTAGCCCCAGCCGTCAAGAATGGTCAGGACCACCGGTCCATTACGCCTTGCCATGGTTCTCTTACTCTCCGCCGTTCAGGCTCTGCCGTCCCAGAAACTCTGCCGTCTGCCCGAGCTCTTCCTCGATGCGCAGAAGCTGGTTGTACTTTGCGATACGGTCCGTGCGCGAGGCCGAGCCGGTCTTGATCTGTCCCGCATTGGTCGCAACCGCGAGGTCCGCGATGAACGTGTCCTCGGTCTCGCCGGAGCGGTGCGAGATCACGGCCGTGTAGCCGTTCCGACGCGCCAGTTCAATCGCATCCAGCGTCTCCGAGATGCTGCCAATCTGGTTCACCTTCACCAGAATCGAGTTGCCGACCTGCTCATCGATGCCACGCTGCAACCGCTTCACGTTCGTCACAAAGAGGTCATCGCCCACAAGCTGAATCTTGCGCCCGACCTTCTCCGTCATGTACTTCCAGCCCTGCCAGTCGTCCTCTGCGAGTCCATCTTCAATAGAAACGATCGGATACTGCCGCACCCAGTTAATCCAGTAGTCCGCCATCTGGTCGGAGGTCTTTTCGCTCTTGTCTGACTTTTTGAAAACGTAACGTCCAGCGGCCTTGTCGTAGAACTCGCTCGACGCCGGATCGAGCGCAATCGCAATCTGATCACCCGCCTTGTAGCCCGCGAGCTCAATCGCCTCCAGGATCACCTCGATAGCCTCAACATTCGACTTCAGGCTCGGCGCAAATCCGCCCTCGTCGCCGACCGCGGTGTTGTAACCCTTCTTCTTCAGCACGCCCTTCAGCGTGTGAAAGATTTCTGCGCCCCAGCGCAGCGCGTCGCTGAAGGTTTCCGCGCCTACCGGCATCACCATGAACTCCTGGAAGTCCACGTTGTTGTCGGCGTGGGCTCCGCCGTTGAGGATGTTCATCATCGGCGTAGGCAGCACGCACGCGTTCACACCGCCGAGGTAGCGATACAGTGGCACGCCCAGCGAGTCCGCAGCGGCGCGCGCGCACGCCATCGAAACCGCAAGAATCGCATTCGCGCCCAGCTTGCTCTTATTCTCCGTGCCGTCGAGAGAAATCATCGTTGCGTCGATCAGGCGCTGGTTCGTCGCGTCCATGCCGGCGAGTTCTGGCGCGATCACGCTCTCCACGTTCTCGACCGCAAGCATCACGCCTTTGCCGAGATAGTGCGTCTTGTCGCCGTCACGCAGCTCCACCGCCTCATGCTCGCCGGTCGAAGCGCCGCTGGGAACCGCCGCACGTCCGCGCGTTCCATCCTCCAGCACCACATCTGCTTCCACAGTCGGGTTTCCACGGCTGTCCAGAATCTCGCGCGCATGAATCGATGCAATCTCAGTCATTGAATCTCTCTGTCTCTCTTTCTCTCTTTTGGACCGGCGCACAATTCTGTGCTGCAGCCGGTCGGTCAATCCGGGGCGGTTGTCCACCGCAATCGGCGAGCCAGTCACCGCGGCAATCGTGTCAATCCATTCAGGCATGATTCCTTTGGCGCCAGCCCCACCGCGCCAATTCTAACAAGCAACCGGTCACCCTTGCTTGTTCGCCAACTTAACGGCCAGCGACCGCAGCCCGCGCACGGCGGCTCTCGTCGCGCTCGCTCGGCGCCGGGGTCCCCGGCGAACTTGTTCGCTGGGGTGAGTTCACCGGCACGCTCAGCCGCACGCGCGTTCCGCGCCCGGGCCGGCTCACCATCTCTACGCTGGCGTCGTCGCCGTAGAGCACCTGCAAGCGCTCGCGAACGTTGCGCAGCCCGATGCCGAACCCTTCGCGCACCAGGCCGCTTACAGGCTCGGTTACGTCGCGTCCCGGCTCTACGCCGACACCATCATCCTCGACCTCAATCACCAGCCGGTCGCCCTCCAGGCGCGACCGCACTCTAACCGTGCCGCCATTGATGCGCGGCTCCAGACCGTGCTTGATACTGTTTTCTATCAGCGGCTGCAGCAGCATGCTGGGAACGACAAACTCCAGCGTCTCTTCGGCAATCTCTTTTTCGACGCGCAGTTTCTCGCCGAACCGCACGACCTCGATGTCGATGTAGTCGTCGGTGAACGCCAGCTCTTCCCCGAGCGGAACGAACGCGTCGCGGTCACGCAGCAGCGCTCGCAGAATGTTGCCGAGCTTCACAATCAGCTCTCGCGCAAGCTCCGGCCGCGAGCGCACAAGCGATGCGATGGAGTTCAGCGTGTTGAATAGGAAGTGCGGATTAATCTGCCGCTGCAATGCGTCGAGCCGCGCCTCAAGCAGCAGGCGGCTCTGCTCCTCCAGCTTGCTCTCGATGCGCACCGCATTCCAGATCTTCAGCGGGATCCCGACGACCACCGGCGCGCACGCGCAAATTGCAAGTTCGATCGTCCAGCGGTATGAGTAGAGCTCGAAGTATCGCGTCCCATAGAACCTCGAGATGAGGCTCGTCACGAGCTGCACGGCCATGATCAGCACCAGCAGAAAGATCTGCCGGTCAAGGTGCGGAAACCGCACCGTGCTTCGAATCCACCGGTAGATACTCAGGTCGATGAGTGGCGAGAACGACCACACATCCTCTTCGTCCACAAACTCGCGAAACGTGCTGAAAATGGCCGCCACAAACAGGTTCACACCGAGCGCAAAGTACTCGTGATGCAGCACGGCGGGAAGCGCCAGCAAAGTGGCGCCCACGAACGCAGCAGCGGGGCCGAATACCAGAGCCAGCAGCGTTGTCGCCTCAAACGAAAGGTCCGCAGCCAGAAAGTTCGGCACACGCACACGCACCCACACGCCCAGCATTAGCGGGAAGCAGATCCATGCAACCAGGGCCATCGTCTCGGCGCGTGTACGCTCCGCGCCGCGCAGCAGCAGCCGCTTGAACCGCGTGGATCTTGCCAGAGAACTGGCCACCGCGGCCGCCACGCCCAGCTCCACCAGCAGCGTGATCAGGATCAGGTTGTCGCTTGCGTGCACGCCTCTACTTTACGCGGTTACCCATGGCATTGACGCGGCGCTAGTTCTCGGACGGCCGCTCAACGTGATCGATCACCGGCAGCGACAGGATGGCCTTTCCTGGCTTCAATCGCAGACCCAACTGTTCCCGCACCGCTTGCAGAAATGTTGGCCCTTGCGTTTCTGCTGCTGCGGAGTCTTTTCCTGGGTTCCTTGCCGGAGGCGCGATCTGAAGGGTGAAATCGAAGCTCCCCTTTAATCCCGTATCGTCGATCACCGGCCTTCCAATCTCGTCCATCATCCCACCGGTCATCCCCAGAAGGTCTGCCAACAGCGGCATCGTCGTGTCGCGCGAACCTACGAGAAACATCCCGTCACGCCCTTCCGCTTCATAGGAAGAGCATTCGGCTGGGAAAATGTCCTTCGCCGGAGCCGCATCGCACGCCGGTCCTTCGGAGTGTGGCCGCAACCTCGGACCGAGCTTCCCCGGCGTCTCCACGGTCATCAACAAAACCGCAGATTCTTTGGGCTCAAAGTGCAGCTTAAGCCCGAAGCGCTCCGCAAGCACCGATTGCATCATCAGCCTGTACTGATCCTTCGTGGCGGTCGCCGCAGCACGCGCTTCGATAACAAATTTGTCGTTTCGTGCCCAGCTAGGGAGCGGCGCAAGCATCGCATCCTCCTGCTCTCGCGTCATCCACAGCTTGTAAGCGAATGTAATGTAGGCCTGCAACCGAAACTCCGCCCTAAATAATCCGCCCGTCGGCTGAAAGGAGTCGTCTGCACTCAGTGGGAAACCTCGTGTACCGGATCTGTCGTCCGGCTTGCCGAGCCGCACGGAAACCACCTCGAACTCCATCTTCCCGCCGGCGGCTTGTTGCCACGCCGGCATATCAGGTGAGGTCTGCGCGTGAGACAGAGGAAAATCGGCGCCGATGAAAAGACATAGAAGAGCGCAACTCCAGCCACAACGCAAAGTCACTTTTCTAAGCACACTTCCTCCACGAAAGACCAACCCTTCGACACTACAGGCGAGCGGCTCGCAGCGCCGCTCGAATCTGCTCATCGCGCACTTCAGCTGCTCCGTGTGAATCCTTCGCGCTGCACGCGAATCTATAATCCTGCTATGCCGCTCGTTAGTGTCTCAAAGGTTGCCGATGCCGACTTCCCCACGCGCTGGGGACACTTCCGTATCCTCGGCTTCGAAGGGCTGACGCAGCCGGGCGAGTCTAACCGACAGCCTGTGGAGAGCGCTGTCGCCCTCGTTATGGGCGACATCCACGCACGGCCGCCCGTCATTCGCATCCACTCGCAGTGCACCACCGGCGACGTGTTCCATTCCCTGCGCTGCGATTGCCATGATCAGCTACACCTTGCGCTCGCGCGCATCGCGGAAGAGGGCGCGGGCATTCTGCTCTATGAACAGCAGGAGGGCCGCGGAATTGGCTTGATGGCCAAGCTCCGCGCGTACGAGTTGCAGGACCAGGGCCTCGACACAATCGAAGCCAACCTCGAGCTCGGCTTCCAGGCCGACTGCCGTAACTTTGAGCTGCCCGCAGCGATTCTCAAGCACCTCGGCGTGAACGAGGTTCGCCTGCTGACGAATAATCCTGAGAAGGTCGCGGCACTCGAAGCCTCCGGCGTCAAAGTCGTCGAGCGCCTCTCCGCGGAAATTCCCGTCGAGCCAACCTTCGAGCGCTATCTCGAAACAAAGCGCGACAAGATGGGGCACCTGGTCGGTTGATTTCGCTACGCCCCGCCAGCTAAACCACACCGATTGAACATTTGTCGCGCCGCAGCGTATCAACTGCCATGCGCTGCTATCGCTGGCCTTCACTGCTGCTCGCACTGTCGCTTGGCTCTGCTGCGCTGGCGCAAGCTCGCAGCCAATCTGTTCCGTCACCCAGGGAGCTCCGCTCACGCCTGGATGCAGCCGCACCCGCGTTGCTTCATCAGCATGACGTTCCCAGCGTTGCCGTTGCCTACATTCATAACGGCGCGCTCGCGTGGACCGCGGTCTACGGCAACCAGTCTCCCGGCGTCCCGGCGACTGCCGACACCCTCTACGAAGTGGCTTCGCTGACCAAGCCGATAACCGCCGAAACTATCCTTCGACTTGCCTCCCAACACAAGCTTTCGCTGGACGAACCAATCTCTCCCTTCTGGATCGACCCCGATATCAAAGACAATCCCTGGACGAGCCTACTCACACCACGCATCTGCCTCGCACACGAGACAGGCTTTCGCAATTGGCGGAGCATGACGGGGAGCGTGCTTACCTTCAAGTTCCGGCCTGGCACCGCAATGAGCTACTCCGGCGAAGGTTACAACTACGTTGCCCACTTCGCGGAAAAGAAGACCGGCGTTTCCTTCGATCTCCTTGCAAAGACCTATGTCTTCGATCCCATCGGCATGCACGATACCTCCTACACGCCGCAACCCAATTCCGCTGCGCGTCTCGCTATCGCCCACACCGCCGCCGGCGATGTGCCCGAGCCCGCCAACTCGCACTGGAACGCTGCCGATCTCGTGCACACAACCATCGGCGATTACGCGCGCTTTGTGGTCAGTGTGATGCACGATCAAGGCGTCACTCCCCAGATTGCCGCCCAGCGCCGCACCATTCATCGCGATCTGGTAACTCCGGAATCACGCGCCAAGATCTGCTCCGCTCTACCCGCGGGTCAGCCGTGCAGCATCTCTGTGGGTATGGCGCTCGGCTGGCAGGTCATGAAGCTCAACGACAACACAATCCTCGAGCACACCGGTTCCGACACAGGTTTTCATTCACTCGCCTTCTTGAATCCAGCCAGCGGCGTGGGCGTCGTCGTTCTTACGAACGGTGACAACGGAGACAAAGTCGCCGACGAAATCGGGGCCATGCTCTACCCCGATCCGCTCTTCGATGCCACACTGCGCTTCTAGCTGTCTCCGTAGACCGTCACCGCTGCGCCATGCACCACCTTCGCCGCATCGCTCGCCAGAAACAGAATCACCTTCGCGATGTCCTCAGGTTTCGGCCACGCGTCGAAATTCGCATCCGGCATCGCTTTGCGATTCGCGTCCGTGTCGATGATGCTCGGCAGCACCGAGTTCACGCGCACGCCCTTGCCGCGCGTTTCGGCGGCAAGACAATCCATCATCGCCAGCTCCGCCGCCTTCGAAGCCGCATAGGCTGAAGCACGCGCGGCGTGGTCCAACGCCGCCTTCGCTGAAACATTCACCACCGCACCGCGTCCACGCTTCAACATCCCCGGCACCACCGCACGCGTCAGTAGATATCCGGCACGAAGATTCAGGTTGAGCATGCGGTCAAGGTCCGCCGGGGCAAGCTTCCACACCTCGTCTCCCCAGACATAGGCGCCCACCGTGCTCACCAGGACGTCGATCGTCCCTGTGTCTTCAACGAGCTTCGCGATAGCAGCCTCGTCCAGCACATCCGTTGTCCGTCCGACGATCTGCGCCTCTCGCCCTGAAGCTGCGCGCTTCAGCTCCGCAAACTCCGCGTCGCTTCGATACGGAACGACTACCTTCGCTCCTTCTTCAAGAAACGCCAGCGACACTGCACGCCCCAGACCGCCTGTGCCGCCGGCGACCAGCGCAGTCTTTCCTGCAAAATCAATTTTCATCGCTCCTCCTCTCGTGCTCTCACCAGCCTGGCCGTGGTCACTGCCTGAAGTATCTGATCGTCATTCCAATCTTGTTCGATAATCTACTCGTCGCCGCCTGAATGTGCTGCGAAGGAGATGAAATTTTCGATGACCACGTTGAAGCACGCTGGCCCCTTCGTTCTTGGACTTCTTACTTTCATCTCTGTTGCAGCCAATGGCTTGACCGCGCAGACCCCTTCGGCAAAAGGACCGACCGCGAGCGTAGACCCATTCATCGGTACCGGGCGTGGCCCGGGCGGACCCGTAAATCTCTTCCCCGGGGCCACGACGCCGTTCGGCATGGTGCAGCTCAGTCCGGACACTGAGGACCGAGGCTTCGGCTATCACTACGATCAGGATACGATTCGCGGCTTCAGCATGACGCACATGAGCGGCGTCGGCTGTGCGAATGAAGGCGATATGTTCTTCATGCCCACCACTGGCCCCATCGTCACGCAGATCGACGACATGCAATCACCCTACTCCCACAAACTGGAAGCAGCCGCGCCCGGTTATTACCAAGTGCAACTGTTGCAGTGGGACATAAACGCGGAGCTAAGCGCCACCGACCGCACCGGCATCGCGCGTTTCACATTTCCCGCCGGCAAGGTTGCCAACCTGCTCGTTCCCATCAGCCACACGCTCGACAACGTCACCGGCGCGCAAATCACCGTAACCGGCGATCGTCAGATCGAGGGATTCGTCGAAGACAGCGTCTTTTGCGGCGGACATCAGACATACAAAGTCTATTTTGTGATGACCTTCGATCGTCCGTTCTCCTCCTTCGGCACATGGAGCGGCGCGAAATACGGCGGTCCCGGGACAATCGCGTCAGGAAGCCGTTCAGCAAGTCAATCCACGCACGACGGATCGACCGGCGCATACGCCACCTGGGCTCCGCAGGCCCAGCCGCAGACGATCACGGCGAGGATTGCAATCTCTTACGTCGACCCCGAAGGTGCACAGAACAACCTCAAGGCGGAGTCCACCGGAAAAGATTTCTCCGAGATCCGCGACGCTGCTCTTTCCGCGTGGAATCGCGAGCTTAGTGTCATCGATGTCTCCGGCGGCAGTGCAACTCACCGCAAGATCTTCTACACGGCGCTGTATCACTCGCTGATGATGCCCAGCATCTTCAACGATGCGGATGGACGCTATCTCGGATTCGACGACAAGGTCCACCAGGTTGCTCCCGGCCATCTTCTCTATGCCAACTATTCCGGCTGGGATATCTATCGCAGCGAGATCCCACTACTCGCCATGATTGAACCCCATCGAATGGAAGACATGGCGCAATCCATCGTGCTGACGTACCAACAAGGTGGATGGATCGACCGCTGGCCACAAGTGAACCGCTACACAAACGTGATGGCCGGCAGCCCGCTCACCGTCGCTCTCGCCAACGCATGGCTCGACGGACTTCACGGATTCGACATCAAGTCCGCGTGGGAAGGAATGTACAAGGACGCGACTCAGGCTCCGCCGCCCCACCAGCCCTATGCAGGCGAAGAAGGAATCGACTGGATCAACAAGCTCCATTACGTGCCTGACGACAAGGTCCATTACGGCTCGGTTTCGCAGCTCCAGGAAGACACCATCGCCTACGCCTCTCTCTATCGGCTCGCAGTGGACCTCGGGAAAACGGACGACGCCAAAACCCTCTACGACCGCGCGCTCTATTACCGCAACCTCTTCGATCCCACAGACCGGTACTTCCGGCCGCGCAATGCCGACGGCCAATGGGTTCCCGATTTCAATCCAGCGCTGAACTGGCACGGCTTTATTGAGGGCACTGGCTGGCACTATCAGTGGCTCGCGCCCTCCGACATGGCATGGCTCGTGAATGCTGTCGGACGTGATCAGTTCAACCAGCGCCTCACCGAATTTTTCGATTACAAGATTCCCGCCTGGTACGCCCAGTACTACAACCCCTACAACGAAACCGATCTTCAGGCGCCGTTTGAATTCAACTTCTCCGGCGAACCGTGGGAGTCGCAGCGAGTAGTCCGCCGCGTCCTCGACGAGAACTACACCGACAAGCCCGATGGCGTACCCGGCAACGATGACTGTGGGGAGATGTCCTCCTGGGCCGTGCTGAGCATGATGGGAATCTACAGCGTCGATCCCGCCAGCCTTGCGTATGAGCTCGTCGGTCCCGTCTTCCCGAAGGTTGTGGTCCACCTCCAGCAACCCTACTCCGGCAAGTCATTCACCATTGAAGCGGAAGGTAATCCAGAAGCGGATCCGTATATTCAACGCGTGCAACTCAACGGCAAGTCGCGCAGCCAGAATTGGATTTCATTTCAGTCCATCGCTGCCGGCGGCACGTTACGCGTAACAGCAGGCGCGAAACCCAATCACAGCTGGGGCTCCGCGCCATCCGATGCTCCACCGTCGTTGAGCGATACCCGGCCGTGAAGCCCGCGCGGCTATGCGGGCCCGCTGACCAGCTTCGATGTTGTCACTGCCTGACCCACATGCCGAGCCGTGTGCTCGGCACAGTGAATCAACAGGCCGCCGACGGTCGTCGGCAACTGCTTGCGTCCGATGCCGCGAAATTCGTCATACGACTCCGGCTGGAACGCGCGTACCCGTTCCTTCGCCGATGCAATACCCTCGCGAAACTCGCGCAATACCTCCGCAGCCGTGCCCTGTTCCATCTCGCTCTTCAGCGCCGCAAGCTGCACCTCGTCGAGCATCCGTCCTTCCGCATACGTCAGCAATCGGTCGAGCGATCGCGCGATGTGACGCAGATGAAACGCGACCGGCGCGATGCCACCCGGCCGCGCAAGCATCGCCTCATCGCTCAATCCGCCACACCACTTTGCGATATCTTCCTCAGCCAGTTCAAGCGCATGGATCACACCGCGCCGCACAACATCAACATCGCCGTGCGTGCCGCGCATCCATGGTTCGATTGCATTCGCTGTTTTCTGATCTCTGCTCTCTGATCTCTCGTTCATAGCCCCTTCCGCTCCCGAAACTCGCGCACGACCTCCGCCACATCCCGATGCTCCGACTCAACCGCAAGATTCATCGCACGCATATCCTCATCACTCACCTTGCCTGCAAGCTTCTCCATCGCGACTCCAATCTGCGGCCATCGCTTCAGCGAATCCTCGCGGACCAGCGGCACCGCCTCGTACGGCGGGAAGTAGTGCCTGTCGTCCGCAAGCGCGACGAATCCATGAGACTTGATCGCCCCATCGGTCGAGTTCCCCGCGACAATATCCACCTGCTTCGCCGCGAGCGCCCGATATAGCAGCCCGAGCTCCATCGTTCGCGGCGGTCCCGTGAAATGCAACCCATACGCCGCGCTCAACCCACGCAACCCATCCGGCCGCTCGGCGAACTCATACCCTACGCCCAATCGCATCGGCGGATTCACCTTCGCCACATCCGAGATCGTCCGCAAACCGAGCCGTTGCGCATCATCGGCACGCATCACCATCGCAAACGTATCCTCGAACCCGAGCCCTGGTCCGACGCGAACACCATATCGCTGCTCATACAATTCCGCGACCCGCGCATGCACACACGCCTCATCGCACGTGCCGGGCTTCGGCAGTGGCTGCTTCAGAATCGCCGTCAGCGCCGTCCCCGTGTACTCCACGTACGCATCAATTCGATCCGAGATCAGCGCCTGCTGGCACAAATAACTCCCAGCAAGCCAGAACCTGCGCTCGACCTTGCCACCGCCGCTCGCCTCAATCTCCTGCGCCAGCAGCTCGCCGAGCACGACCTGCTCCGTAAAATTCTTCGCCCCAATCACAATGTGCGAGGACCGCGGAGGCGCACACGAACCACACAGCAGCGCCATCACGCTCACGGCCAGCAAGGCCCACCGGCTGACTCGCTGACTTGCTGACTCGCTGGCTAGCTCCATCACCGCCGCACCACCATCCGCTTCTCCGCCAGCCCAAGCAATCCATCCGCGCACAGCGCCAGCAGCGCCGCGGGCACCGCGCCCGCCAGCACCAGGCCGTTATCCACGCTGGCCACGCCGCGGAAGATCAACTCCCCCAGTCCACCCGCGCCAATCGCAGCCGCGATCGTCGCCACTCCCACGCACGTTACTGTCGCCGTGCGGATCCCCGCCAGGATGAAGCTCGCCGAAAGGGGCAGTTCTACGCGAATGAGTCTCTGCCACTGCGTCATCCCAAGAGCGTTCGCTACATCCACGAGCGCCGGATCAATCCCGCGAATCCCCGCATACGTGTTGCGCAGGATCGGCAACAACGCGTAGCCCACCAATGCAACAATGGCGAGCCTCGCCGCGCGGTCGCCAAGAAACGGTACCGGCAGAAGCAGTCCAAACAATGCCAGGCTTGGAATCGTCTGCACAATGTTCGCGAACGCGAGCACCGGTCGTGCCAGCCTCTCCCGTCGCGTGAGCAGAATGCCCAGCGGCACAGCGATGGCCACAGCAAACAACATCGCGCTGCCCGTCAGCCACACATGCTCAAAGGTCAGCGGGCCGATCTGCGATCCGTAGCGATCGAAAAAGTTGGTCATTCTGCCGGCACCTCCTGCGCGCGCCGAGCAGCCGCAACGTACGCGCGTATCGACGGCTCGCGCGACTCGAGCACCTCCGACGACGCAAGATTTGCGACGACACGTCCGTCCTCGATCAGAACCACACGATCCGCCAGATAGATTGCTTCATCAAGATCGTGCGTCACGATCAGCGTCGTCACACACGTCTTTCGCAGGAGCTCGCGCAGCATCGTCTGCATCTCCGCGCGCGTGAGCGGATCGAGCGCTCCGAACGGCTCATCCATCAGCAACACAGAGGGGTTGTTAACCAGCGCTCGCGCCACGCCTGCCCTTTGCCGCTGTCCTCCACTCAACTGCCATGGATAGCGATCGCGATACTCCGCATAGGAGAGGCCAACACTCTCCAATCGCCCTTTGACGGCCGCTTCCGTTTCGTCACCGTGGCCGGCCATGCCACCGTTCACGTCGAGCGGAAGCCTCACATTCCTGCCGATCGTCATGTGCGGAAACAATCCAGTCTCCTGGATCACGTATCCAATCCGCCGCCGCAGCGCGATCACGTCCTCCTCCGCCACATCCCGCTCATCAACGAGCACGCGCCCGCTCGTCGGCCGCACCAGCGCATTCACCGTTCGCAGCAGCGTCGTCTTTCCAGAGCCGCTGCGGCCCAGCAGCGCTGTTGTCGTTCCCTGCTCCACCCGCAGCGAAACGCCCCGCAAAACAGGACGGCCACCCACCGTGAAGCTCACATCCGCGAACTCCACCCCGTGAGTGGCCATCGTTCTCCTGCTTGTGGCTGCCGCGCTCTGCCTGCCCATGCGGCAGCGTTCTATGACTCCTCGACCGGCTCCTGTGCGCTGTCCGCACTCGCCTGCTCGCCGGAACCATTCGCCTGTGCTCCCTTCACGCGCACAACCGTGATCTTGTCGAAGCCTTCCTTGAACGCCGGCGGTCGAAGCCTCTCCGCCATCTTGTGCATCACCTCGTCCGAGACCTGGCGGTCGCGCTTCGCGTTCCGCTCCAGGCACACCGACAGCGGCACGTCGAAGAACACCGCCTGCACCTCGTACCCGAAGCTCTTCGCCATCTTGATCCACTGGCGGCGTTCATGCGGGCTCAGGTTCGTTGCGTCCACATAGTTCCACGGCATCTTGGCGATCAGACGCGCGCGCAGCAGACTGCGCAGCGTGCTGAACACCAGCCCCTGGTAGCGCTGGTCCGTGATGTCGTCGAACAAAATCGTGCGCAGCATGTCGCTCGAGAGCGGCGTCACGCCACGGCGCTTGTACCAGGTCGTCTTGCCGGACCCCGGCAATCCGATTGTCAGCACCACATAGCCTCGCGGCGATCTCGCAGGAACGGCCACCGGACCTGCCGGTGGCGTTGCCAGTGACTCCGGCTGCGTCTCTACCTCGACCTGCGGCTGCTGCTCAGCAGCCTGCGCGGCGCTCTGCGCCACATCGCTGTGCCGGCTCGCGTCGCCACTGTCCCGAGTCGCTTCGCCCGGCTGCAATCCATGCATCTCCGCCGCAACATCCGGCTGCGGTTCAGCTTTCAATCCGGTCTGCGGCTCGGTCTGCGATGAGTCAGGGTAGGCCGGCCGCAGTGGCGCCAGCTGGTTCGTAGGTATCTCTTGCCCAATCTTGCCCGTGGACTCGGAATCGTTAGGTCCACGCTTGGAACGTCTTCTCATGAGTTTCTCGCGCATCCATTCGCGCATACGCTGCTTTTATCACACGCGTGCCATGCCGCCCAAACCGTGCCCCCCTGAATATCTCAGGATGCGCTCTCATTTGCGGCGCATAGCACGCTTTGATAGCCTCAGTAGTTGGGAGCATGCGCGTCCTCATACGTTTCTGAACTACGCCACTCTCAAACAATTCAGATCGAGGTCAGCACGCAAATGGCAGTAAAGGTAGGTATCAACGGCTTCGGCCGCATCGGGCGCAACATTTTCCGCAGCGCACTCGGCAACAAAGACATCGAATTCGTCGCCGTCAACGACCTCACCACACCGGCCACTCTCGCACACCTCCTCAAGTACGACTCCATCCTCGGCAACCTGCCGAATCAGGTCTCGCACACCGAGAACTCCCTCACCGTCGATGGCAAGACCATCAAGGTCTTCGCCGAGCGCGACCCCGCCAAGCTCGACTGGGCCTCCGTTGGCGCCGAGATCGTCATCGAATCCACCGGCTTCTTCACCGACGCCGAAAAGGCCAAGGCCCACCTCGGCAAGACGGTCAAGAAGGTCATCATCTCCGCTCCGGCCTCGAACGAGGACATCACCATCGTCCTCGGCGTGAACGAAGGCAAGTACGACCCCGCAAAGCACAACGTCATCTCGAACGCGTCGTGCACCACCAACTGCCTCGCGCCCGTCGTCAAGGTCCTGCATGAGACCTTCAACATCACCTCGGGCATCATGACCACGATCCACAGCTATACCAACGATCAGGTCATCCTCGACACGCCGCACAAGGACCTTCGCCGCGCCCGCGCCGCTGCCCTCTCCATGATCCCGAGCTCCACCGGCGCCGCCAAAGCGCTGAAGCTCGTCATCCCGGAGATGGACGGCAAGCTCGACGGCTTCGCTATCCGTGTCCCGACTCCCAACGTTTCAGTGGTCGACCTCACGTTCGTCACCGAGAAGCCGATCGACGTGAAGTCGATCAACGCCGCGCTGAAGGCTGCCGCCGAAGGCCCGCTGAAAGGCATCCTCGGCTACACCGACGAAGAGCTCGTCAGCTCCGACTTCAAGGGCAATCCGCTCTCGTCCATCGTTGACTCCAAGCTGACCAAGGTTGTCGGCACCACCGGCAAGGTCATCTCCTGGTACGACAACGAGTGGGGCTACTCCAACCGCGTTCGCGACCTCGTCCTCTTCCTCGCGAAGAAGGGCCTGTAAAACACAACCCTGAACCTCACAGAAACGAAGAACGAGCGCGCGGAACTGAATCCGCGCGCTCGTTTGTTTTGAGGCGACTGATTTGTCTACGAGCGAGTCAGCTTGCGGCGGGCAGCTCCAGCTAAACCGGCAAGACCCGATCCCAGCAGGAACAGGCTCGATGGTTCAGGAGCAGCACCAATGAAGTTCTGCGGATCGTACGTGCCGTACTGATTCGTGATCGCTCCACCGTCATACAGGAAGAAGTCGTAATGACCCAAATCGCCGTTGGTGTAGAACGGGTTCGACGACATCTCAGCGTCAGTCACAAGATTTTGAGCAGCGGTGTCGAGAGTCATGGGATTAAAAATGTCCCACAATGCATCCTGAACATCGGCCGCATTCGTGCCGTTGTACTGGCTGTAGATGTACGCTTCCTCCTCATAGGCCTTCGCAAGGTTCGGATCGCTGGCGAGGAAGGTCGTAAGATCGGCGCCGTTCACGATATTGACTCCCCAGGTTTCGCCGCCCTGGATGTAACGGTCGTCGTTCATGCAGAACAGCTGCAGGCTCGCGCTTCCCGGGTTCAGCGTCAGGGTGTACGGACCGATCTCCCCGCCGCCGGGTGAGCTGTCAAAAGTTAGTGTGGGATCAGCTTTGGCCGTCAAAGAGACCAAAGCCAGGCAGACGCCTGGGAGTAGTGCCCATAGCTTTCTCATCTTTAGAATTCTCCTGACCCGTGCTGATACGAGTCACGTCCTCAAATGCGCGGTAACGTCTCTGCAACGCCGAAGCACACTTGGCCCCAAAACCACACGTTACCTTCCTCAAGGCACGCGTTCAGTTAGCGGCGGGTTAACGTTGTAGCCAGATGCGGACCGGTTACTTCAGACCCGATTCGCAATAGGCCGGCCGAAAGCAAAATGATTATTTGTCGCTATACAGTCGCAATCCGGCGGCCATTCTCACGCGAAGAGAAAATGTCCAGATTCGACCTAATCCGCACGTCCCGCGCCCACCTGTAATGTCCCCTATGCAGGAAATGTCACAGGGACTTCCCAGGCTTTTCCCTTTTTTGCGCAGGAAATAGGCTCAGATTTTCTCGGAAGGCTTGTAACCGACAGTAACCAGACGGCCAGCTCTTTCAGTAACAAATCGGCCCTTACTTACGCTCCAGCGTCAGATAAATCGCCAGCCCGGCCATTGTCGCCAGCGCCACCGCGCTCGCCACCACAAGCCCCACCCCAAAGCTCGCCAATCCAGACCGCGCCACTGCCCCTGCGCTCGCGTCAATCCAGCCGCGCCAGGCCGCCTCTCCGCCGCTCAGCTCGAACGCCAACCCCAGCCCCACGCACACCACCGCCAGCACCACCAGCATCTGCACACGCAGTGGCCTCTCCACCTGCTGCATCACCTCGCGCCTGCGGCGTAGCTGCGCGCGCCACCACACCAGCGCCGGCGGCTCCATCCGCGCCGATCGCATGCTGCTCGCACGCATCGCCCGCAGCGCCTGCGTCACCCGCACGCGCTCCCCGCACGCCCGGCACGCCTGCACATGGGCCTGCAACTCCGTACCAGCGGCCTCAGGCCAGTGCCCCAGCCGCAGCAGCTCGTCGATCTCCGCAGTCCGGCCGCAGCGCATCATCACGCACACTCCTCGCCCAGCAGATCCGCCATCCTTCGCCGTGCGCGGAACAGCATCAACCGTATGCTCGGAGACCGTAGCCCCATAATCTCGGCAATCTCCTTGTGCGAGTATCCCTCCGCGTGCGCCAGCCACAACAACTGCCGTTCTCGCGGACGAAGCTGCAACAGCCGCGGCTCCAGCATCATCTGCGCATCCGCCCCATCGCCGCCATCTCTCGCAAACATGCCCTCCGGCACATCTTCAATCGACGACGCCTTCGGCCTCCGCCAGTAGTCCCGCAACAGATTCGTCGCGATGCGGAAAAGGTAGCGCTTGGCATGCACCTCGCCATCCAGCGGCGTCGTCGAGCACAGCATCCGCACAAAGCTCTCCTGCACCAGGTCATCCGCCAGCGCCGGATCGCCCGACACCCGCATCAGGTACGCCCACAGCGGCCGCGCTGTCCGTTCGTAGAATCCAGCAAACGCATCTCTGTCCATGCGCGACTCGGCTGCAGCGCTCTCACCCGCCTGCACACTGTCGAGAACCTCATCCCAGGTCATCGCGACACCCTCATCCGGAGCGCGGCCTCACCTAGCCTCACTCGCGCCCCCGAAGATCCATCTCCGACTGTACGTGCGGCATCTCCATCAGGTTCAGCCGCCGCCCCAGCACCCACAACGCGCCCGCCGACAGAATAAGCCCGATTCCCGGCATCAACGCGACGATTCCCAGCACCAGCATCGTGGT
Organism: Acidobacteriaceae bacterium; assembly: GCA_035944135.1. Classification (NCBI taxonomy): domain Bacteria; kingdom Pseudomonadati; phylum Acidobacteriota; class Terriglobia; order Terriglobales; family Acidobacteriaceae; species Acidobacteriaceae bacterium. Next base: position 181,621 of record DASZBM010000002.1, on the reverse strand, counting down.
TCCCGCGTCACCCACGACGTTCTTCAGCGACAACAGTCCCGCACCCAGCAACGTCAGCACCAGCCCCACCTGCAAGGTCGCGATCATCCGGGACACGAGGTTCGGCATCCGCCGAGACTCTGTCTCGGTCACAATCGGCGCCGCCTGCAGGAAGCGCTTGCCCGGCTCCGTCTCCATGTAGTTCAGCAGTTCCTGGTTGGTAGCAAAGCGGTCGATCAGCTTTGCATGCACCTCGCTCTGTAGCGTGAAAACCTTCGTCCATCGCCGGTTCTCCGCTAACGTGCGGAGGATCCACGCCAGCGCACACAGCAGCACGATCATCACAACCACCGGCGCAAGCGACTCGATCACTTCATGAGCCGGGCTCGGAGCAGATCGTCTCTCCTCAAAGCCCTGTTTCGGCTGCAGTATTTCGTAGTACCTCTGTTGCGGGCTGCGCAGCTCAGAAAACAGCCAGAACGAAGGATTGCGCCCAATCTCCGGATGCTGCGCCAGGAACGCCGCCAGCTCCGGATTGCTCTTCGCCACATACTGCTGGTCCGCCAGCAGCGACGGATCGCTCGACACCACCTCAGCCAGCGTCGGACTCAACCGCAGCAGTTGCATCAATTGCTGCTGCGTTGCGCCGAGCTCCTGTTGCGTTTCAGCAGCCGCGGCCGGTTGGACCTGCACCGGCGCCGGCGCCTGCGCCCCCACCGCCATCGGCGCAATCATCGCGCCGGCCAATACACCCACCCCCACCATCCGCATTCCCGCAGACCATCTCATCCTGCTCACCCTCCCAGGCGGACGCCTTCGCGCAGCCGCATATCCCTACTACGGCATAGCGCAGCCTCGGTTAACAGGTCAGAAGACAAACCGCCGGAGCTCCCCGACTCAAGTCGCGTGAGCGTATTGAAAGGGCCGGTGAAACCGGCTCTTCCAGAAGTACGCCAGGATAATCAGGCTCGACATGGCTCCGTACGCGCACCACAGCGACGTAAACGCATATCGCTTTACTTCCATCACCACCAGCAGAATTACCAGGTTGGCCGCGCCAAAGATCACCATATCTCTGATCTTCGAAAAGAACAGCGTGCCGCAAGTCGCAGCAACGTATAGGACTGCGACTTCAGTGTGGTTCGTACCCTGGTTCACATACACGATGCTGTGTCCCTTTACGGAAACCTCCAGCGGGTATGCAATCAACGCCCACAACGTATACAGCGTCAATCCTGTGCCAAGAGCTAGAAACGGAATCATTCGCCTTCGCTCCTTCACCGTCGGCTCAAAAAGCACGACACTCATCGGGAGCAGGAACGGCAGAAGTCCCTGGGCATACAGTACGAACGCCGCACCCATATCATGGGTTACCTGCGGCGATAGAACTCCATCCAACCCCAGCCACACAAATCCTTCAATCAGCTGATGAACCGCGAACAGCGTCGGCAGCGCAGCGAACAGCAGCTCGCGCCGGTGTTTCACCTTTGTCAGTGTCGCGACGCCGATGGACCCGAGCACCCCGCTTCCAACGAAATTCGCCGTCGCCGAAAAACACATCGCTACTCCTCTTTGATATTGCGCAGATCATATACGACCCCGCAGGACTATCCTCGTACCATGTCATTGCCCTCCGACGTCACGCGCATCCGCACGAACATCCCCGGCACGTCGCCCTACGAGCCCATCGTTGGCTTCTCCCGCGCCGTTCGCGTCGGCAACATCGTTCATGTCGCGGGTACCGCGCCCGTCGGCGCCGAAGACCTCTCTGCCTATGAGCAGGCCCGCACCGTCTTCGGCCTCATCGGAAACGCGCTCACCCAGGCCGGCGCAGGCTTCGAGCACGTCGTCCGCACGCGGATGTACATCACCCACACCGAGGACTGGGAGGAAATCGGCCGCGCTCACGGCGAGATCTTCGCGAACATCCGCCCCGCCGCCACCATGGTGACGGTCAAAGAACTCCTCAACCCGAAGTGGCGTGTCGAGATCGAAGCCGAAGCAATCCTGCCCTGAAAATCTCGCGCGGCCCTGGCCCTGCATCTACAATCGCGGCCATGACTGGGACATCCAGCCGCTCGTTCCTCAAAGCGCTCGTGCTCTGCCTGCTCGTCGCCGGCACGCTCGACATCTCCGACGCCCTCATCTTCTATGGCCTGCGCGGCGTCAGCCCCGAGCGCCTGCTCCAAAACATCGCCAGCGCCCTCATCGGACCGCAAGCCTTCCACGGCGGCCTCGCAACCGCATTGCTCGGCCTCGCCATCCACTACGCCATCACTCTCTGCTGGGCCGCACTCTTTCTCCTGGCCGCGGCACGCTTCGCCGTCCTCACTCGCCATGCCGTCATCGCCGGCCTCGTCTACGGGGGCATCATCTACGTCGTGATGAACTTCCTTGTCCTCCCGCTCACGCGTCTTCCGCCGCGCACTCACCTGCCGCCGCCAGTGATCCTCCTCAACGCCGTACTCGCGCTCCTTCTGTTCCAGGGCCTTCCCATCGCGCTCATCGCCCGGCGCTGCCTCCACGAATAATTTCGTAGAATCCAAACCCAATTCGCTCAAAAATCATATCCACTGGCAGACCCTCCCCCTCCGTCGTATATCCTCTTCGCAATGCCCAAGCTTTCGATCCGTGACCTCAACCTCGCCGACAAGCGTGTCTTCATCCGCGTCGACTTCAACGTTCCGCTCTCCAAAGAGGGCACCATCACTGACGACACGCGCATTCGCGAAACCATCCCCACCATCGAATACGCGCTGCGCCGCAAGGCCAAGGTCATCCTGGCCGCGCATCTCGGCCGCCCCAAGGGCAAGCGCGTCGATACGATGAGCCTTCGCCCCGTCGTCGACCGGCTGCGCCAGCTCCTCGAGAACGTGCTCACCAACGGCGAGAACGTCGCCTTCGCGCCCGACTGCGTCGGCCCTATCGCCCGCGAGATGGCCGGCAACCTCGAGTCCGGACAGACGCTCCTGCTCGAAAACCTGCGTTTCCACGCGGCCGAAGAGGCCAACGACCCGGCCTTCGCCAAACAACTCGCCGAGCTCTGCGACCTTTACGTCAACGACGCCTTCGGAGCCGCGCACCGTGCGCACGCCTCCACCGAAGGCATCACCCACTTCGTCAAGCAGAAGGGCGGCCAGTGCGCCGCCGGCCTCCTGATGGAAAAAGAGCTCACCTACCTCTCGAAGGCCGTGCTGGACCCCAACCGTCCGTTCGTCGCCATCATCGGCGGCGCCAAGGTCTCCGACAAGATCGAGGTCATCGACGCCCTGCTCAACAAGGTCGACGCTCTGCTCATCGGCGGCGCCATGGCCTACACCTTCCTCAACGCCAAAGGCCAGACCACCGGCAAGTCCCTCACCGAGCTCGACAAGATCGACGTCGCTCGCGCTGCCATGCAGAAGGCCGAGCAGCGCGAGGTCAAATTCCTCCTCCCCGTCGATCACTGCCTCGCCGACAAGTTTGCCGCCGACGCTAAGACCACGCTCTTCTCCGGCGACGGTCCCTTCCCCGAAAACCTCATGGCCCTCGACATCGGCCCCGAAACCATCAAGCTCTTCTCCGCTGAGATCGCCGACGCCGCCACCATCGTCTGGAACGGCCCCATGGGCGTCGCTGAACTCTCGCCCTTCGCCAAGGGCACCAACGCCATCGCGCGCGCGATCGCCAAGAATGAAGACTGTATCTCGATCGTCGGCGGCGGTGACTCCGTCGCTGCGGTCAACAACTCCGGCGTCGCCGACAAGATCACCCACATCTCCACCGGCGGCGGAGCCTCCCTCGAATTCCTCGAGGGCAAAACCCTCCCCGGCGTCGCCGCCCTCGACGATAAATAACTAAAGCCTGCGCAGCAGACCGTAGATCATCTTCCGCACCTCTACGGTCTCTGCGCTAAGGCTGTCGTATGTCTCCGGCTGGAAGTACCCCAGATCTCTCGCGAGCAGCAGCAGATAATCGAGCTCATTGGTCGCTGCGACACTCCGTCTGAGGTCTGCGACAAACTCCGAGCTTGCCTGGCGGCTGCATCCCTCCGCGATTCGCGTTGGAATCGCAGTCGCTGCTCTACGCAGTTGAATCGTGATTCCGAAGACCTCTTCTTTTGGTAGATTCTGGCTCGCGCGGTAAACAGCCAACACCAGCTCGTGCGCTCTCTTCCATACATCCAGCTTCCGAAATTCCTGCAATGGGCCCGCTTTCAGTTTCAGTCGTCAGTTTTCAGTTTCGAGTTTAACTGCGAACTGCAAACTGTGAACTGCAAACTGATCGCGCAAACCCTCACCCCGCCCGGCCTATGAAATACTTCCCTTGATCACCAAAAACCGTTCTCCTGGAGCTCTCTACACCGCATGCGCAAGCCGATCATCGCCGGCAACTGGAAGATGTACAAAACCCCCAACGAATCCGTAGCCTTCATCGAAACTCTTCTTCCACTCATCGCCGGCCATGAGCGCGACGAGATCCTCATCTTCCCTCCCTTCACCTCGCTCGCCGCCGCCATCATCGCCACTGACGACCACAACGTCCGCGCCGGCGCACAAAATATGCACTGGCTCAACGAAGGCCCATACACTGGCGAAATCTCGCCCACCATGCTCATGTCCATCGGCTGCCGCCACGTTCTGCTGGGCCACTCCGAGCAGCGTCTCTACTTCAACGAGACTGACGAGCGCGTCAACCTCAAGCTGAAGGCCGCCATCAACCACGGGCTCACGCCCATCGTCTGCGTCGGCGAAACCCTCACCGAGCGCGAAGACGGCCGCACCGAAGAGACCATCCGGACGCAAATCCGCGCCGCTCTCAAGAACGTCTCCTCCGCCGAGGCCCGCCGCCTCGTCATCGCCTACGAACCCGTCTGGGCCATCGGCACCGGCTCAACCGCCACACCCGAAATCGCCGCGGAAGCCCATCGCATCGTCCGCCACGAGCTCGGCAACTGCTGCAGCGGCGAAATGGCAGAGCGCACCCGCATCCTCTACGGCGGCTCCGTCAAGCCCGACAACATCACCGATCTCATGGCGCAGGACGGCATCGACGGCGCGCTCGTCGGCGGCGCCAGCCTCAATCCGGAAACCTTCGCCAAAATCGTCCACTACAGCTAACTCCACAAACATCACCCCACGCTCTGCTACGCTGCACACAATGCAGCCACCCGCATCTCGGGAGCAAGCCCCGCACGATCTTCCGCGTGTCCTCACCGCGCGCCACGCGATCTCCATCGTCGTCGGCATCGTCATCGGCTCCGGCATCTTCCTCGTCCCGCGCGAGATGATGGCCGCCACCGGCCGCGTCAGCATCGTCTACGTCGTCTGGATCATCGGCGGCATGCTCTCGCTCTTCGGCGCCATGAGCTACGCCGAGATCGCCGCGCTTCGCCCCCGCGTCGGCGGCGAGTACGCCTTCATCCGCGAAGCCTACGGCGATCTCCCTGCCTTCCTCTACACCTGGACCTGGGTCACCATCGCCAAGCCCGCGTCCATCGCCACGCTCGCCGCTGGTCTCATGCGCGTGCTCGGCGACTTCTCTGCGCTCAGCTTCCTCTCGCAACCGGCGTTCGCCCATCTGCTCTGGTCGCAGCTCGCAGCCATCATCGTCGCCTGGCTCATCACTGCGCTCAACATCATCAGCACGCGAGAATCCGCCAACGTCCAGACCGCGCTCACCTGGCTCAAGATCATTCTCATCGTCGGCATCGCCGTCGTCTGCTTCGCCAGCCTCCGCCACGGCTCGCTGCACAATCTCGCCACAACTTACTTCGGCGCGCACGCCGGCATCACTGGCTTCATGACCGCGCTCATCGCCGCGCTCTGGGCCTACGACGGCTGGTCCGACCTCTCGCAACTCGCCGGCGAAGTCCGCGAGCCGCAGCGCTCGCTTCCTCTCGCCTTCGTCGGTGGCGTCGCGATCGTCGCCGCGCTCTACATCCTCATCCAGACCGCCATCCAGTACATCCTTCCCGCCGCACTCATCGCCGTTTCGGACCGCCCCGCCGCAGACGCACTCCGCGTCGTCGCCGGCAGCGCCGGTTCTGCGCTCGTCACCATCGGCATGGCTGTCAGCATCTGCGCCACTTTAGTCGGTAGCTCACTCTCCGGCGCTCGCGTCCCCTTCGCCGCCGCACGGGACCACCTCTTCCCTCGCACACTCGCCGCCATTCATCCAGGCTTCCAAACGCCCGCTGCGAGCCTTATCCTCCAGGCCGTCCTAAGTTCGCTTCTGCTCCTCGTTATCGGCAAATACCAGGCACTCTTCTCGCTCGCCATCGTCTCCGAGTGGCTCTTCTACGCCCTCACTACGTCCACCGTCTTCGTCTTCCGCCGCCGCGACCCGCACGTCTCGCGCCCCTACAGCGTCAACGGCTATCCCGTCACTCCCGCCCTCTTCATCCTCTCCGCATTCGTTGTAATCGTCTTCAGCTTCATCACCGAACCGCGCAATTCCATCGCCGGAGCCACCGTCATCCTTCTCGGCGTGCCAATCTATTGGTGGATGCGCTCCCGCCAGCGCCGCACCGAATAATGCCGAAACAAAAACCCAAACTCGGCCAGAACTTCCTCACCGACGAGACCGCCTGTCTGCGCATCGCCGACGCCCTCGGCGACATCACTCAGCGCACCGTCGTCGAAATCGGCCCCGGCCACGGCGCCATCACATCCATCCTCGCCGCGCGCTGCGCCCACCTTCACTGCATCGAGTTCGACCCCGCCCTCGCCCGCGAACTCACCTTCAAGTTCCGCGCCAACCCGCGCGTCACCATCCACCACGCCGACATCCTCCAGTTCAACCTCGCCCAACTGCAAACTGAAAACTGCAAACTGAAAACTGAAAATCAAAACCCCACCACGAATCCTGATCAGCTCGCAGCTGACAGCTCGCAGCTGGGAGCTGAATGCACAACCCCCGAACCCGCCACCCTCGACGTCATCGGCAACCTCCCCTACTACGTCACCTCCGACATCCTCCTCCACCTCTACGCCGCCGCACGCGCCAACCTCATCCGCCGCGCCGTCCTCATGATGCAGCGCGAGGTCGCCGACCGCATCACCGCCGCACCTGGCGTCAGCGACTACGGCGCGCTCTCCGCCTTCACACAACTGCACGCGCACGCCGCGCCGCTCTTCACTCTTCCACCCTCAGCGTTCTCTCCGCCGCCGGACGTCTACTCCACCGTCGTGCGTCTCGACTTCGCCCCGCGCTTCGCCGAACTCCACGTCGACCCCGAGGGCTTCAATCGCTTCCTCCGCGCTGGCTTCGCACAAAAGCGCAAGACGCTCTCGAACAACCTGCGCGCCGCGGGCTTTACTCCAGCGCAACTGCAACACGCGTGGCCGCACGATCTCCCCGCGCAGGTTCGCGCTGAAGCTGTCTCACTTGAATCATTAGCCGAGCTCTATCGCTCGTTGGAATTGGGATCGTACCCCGCCGGCACCGGCGCGCCCGCGTCCTGAAGCAGCCGCGCCGCCCTGCGCCGCACCCGATCGATCACATGATCGTCCTCGACCAGCGCCTGCAGCACCGGCGCAATATTCACGATCTCAATCGCGCTCCCGCTCTTCTGCGCCGCCACCAGTTGCTCCATCTCCGCGTCCAGCCCGAGCCGGTCATAACGCAGATCATGCTCCAGCCGCTTGCCGCGCTGCATCGTCTCCGCAATCGCCTGGAACGTCGCCGTCGTGCCCATCAGCCCAGCGTCATCCGAGTAATTGAACGTGCACTCCGCCGTCTTGTCCGCAATCTCGTAGCGGATCGTCTTCTCGCCCGTCTTTGCGATGTTCTTCGCCTTCGTCTCGCACTTTCCGCTCTTCACCGCGTGCTCGCCCAGCTTCACGCGCTCCAGCGTCGCCGCACTCACCGTCAGCGGAATCTCCTTCGCATCCGCTGATCCACTCTCGACGTACATCCCCGCACCATCAGCCTGCAGCCGCACCTTCCAGCCAGGCTCTGCGTCGTCAGTCCGCGGTGTCATCGACAGCTCCACCACGCTCCACTTCATGGATGAAGCGCTCGCACCCATCGCCACGGCGCCGAACACCGTCGCAGCCAGCATCGCCAACGCGGCTCGTCTCATCGCCGCAAACCTTCCGCGGTCTGCGCATGATGAATGTGGCAGATCGCAATCGCCAGCGCATCCGCTGCATCGGCCGGCTCCGGCGCGCGCTCCAGGTCCAGCAGCCGAGCCACCATAAACTGCACCTGCTCCTTCGCCGCCAGCCCGTATCCCACCACCGCGCTCTTGATCGAGAGCGGCGCATACTCTGCGACCGGCAACCCGCAGTTTGCCGCCGCCAGCATCGCCACGCCGCGCACATGCCCCAGCTTCAACGCGCTCTTCGCATTCGCCGCAAAAAACACATCCTCAATCGCCACCACCTCCGGCTCCCACATCTCCATCAGCGCCATCAGCTCGGCATACACGCACCCCAGCCGCACCGGCGTCAGGTCCTTCTTGTTCAGCTTGATCGCCCCCGCGCACAGTGGCTTCAGCCGCGGGTTCCGCGCCGTCTCATCGACCTCCACGACGCCGTAGCCCGTAAACTCCGTTCCGCAGTCGATCCCGAAAACGCGCATGATTGTTCCCTCAGTCTACCTCTGCCCGGCCCACCAAATCGCCCCGCGCGCATCTCAACCGGTACAATCGAACCCACTGAGAACTCGACCGAAGGCGACTGCTTGATCTCTCTGCAAAAGACCCAAGTCCGACACATCGCCCTCCTCGGCACGATGTTCCTCGTCGCCTTCGCGCTCTCCGCCCTCGGCCGCCGCCAGCAATCCCAGCCCGCAACCACACCCCCGCCATACCAGAACTCCTTCCCCGTCACGCACACCACGCCCCAAACCGCACCCACAGCGAGTCCCACCTCCTCCCAAACAACCACCACCGCGCCCAAGCCACAAACCCCAATCAAGACCCCGGCCGAGCGCCTCCACAGCGCCCTCATCAGTCTCCCGCCGCTGCCCTTCCATCCCACCACCATCGTCATCGACCCCGGCCACGGCGGCTCCGACTCCGGCTCCCGCATCTCCGACAACATCGTCGAGAAGGACGTCACCCTCGCGCTCGCCTTCCGCCTGCGTTCGCTGCTCACCGCGCGCGGCTTCAACGTCGTCCTCACCCGGCAGGACGACAAAGCGGCCAACCCCAACCCACCCTTCGCTCCACTCACCCTCGACGACCGCGTCGGCATCGCCAACCACGAGCGCCCCTCTGCCTGCATCTTCCTCCACGCCACCTCCTCCGGCAGCGGCGTCCACCTCTACACCTCCGAGCTCACGCCCGCGCCCGGCGAGCTCCCCGCCGCCCCCTGGCTCACCCTCCAGGCCCCCTGGGTCGCGCAGTCGCAGCGCCTAGCCGGCCGCATCGCCGACGCACTCAATCGCTCTCACATTCCCCTCGTCAACGGCACCGCCTCCATCCGCCCCGTCGACTCCGCCACCTGCCCCGCGCTCGTCTTTGAACTCGCCCCCCGCACCGACGACGCCGATTCCATCAACGACTGGAGCTACCAGCAGTCCGTCGCCCAGGCCGCCTCCAACGCCCTCATCCTCTGGAAGGACGCCGTCCAGCCGCCGCCGCACCTCACCCCGCCTGCACCGCCCGCATCCACGACGCCCACCACAGCCGAGGCCAACCAATGAGCGTCCGCACCTATCGCATCCTCTTCTGGGTCGCCGTCATCGCCATCGTCGCCATGGGCATCCGCCTCTTCGCACATCGCGAAGCCCGCCGCGGCCGCATCGAGCGCCTCGCCGACTCCATGCCCCTCGATGCTCCCTACACCGACGAGCAGCCCGTCACCCTACTCCTCGCCAACGACGACGACGGCAACATCACCGCCACCACCCGCCAGATCGCCCTCCCCTCCGAGACCACCGCCCGCGCCCGCGCCCTTCTCGACCACCTGGTCACCGAGTACGCCCTCCCCGGCTCCGCCCATCCGCTCGAGCCCGGCCCCGCCGTCGACGAAGTCTTCCTCCTCCCGCTCCCCCTCGTCGGCCACGCCGTCGACAACTCCCTCGCCACCGCCGACGGCCGCACCCCCACCATCCCCGTCGCCTCCGACGACCCCAACGCCCCCCAGCCCTCCACTCCCGGCGGCCAGCTCGCCGTCATCGACCTCCGCGGCTCCTTCGTCAACCAGCACCCCTCCGGCGTCGAAGTCGAAACCCTCACCATCTCCTCCATGATCGGCACCCTCCACGCCAACCTCCCGCAGATAGAGCAGGTCCGCTTCCTCGTCGACGGCCAGACCCGCGAAACCCTCGCCGGCCACGCCGACTTACTCCGCACCTATCCCTCCCGCGACACCTCCACCAGCACCAACCAATGAGCAGACTCGACCAGCCACCATACCGGGTGCGCCATTCATGGAGCGCTTCGGGGTTCCCGCCAAACCGGGTGCCCCATTCATCGAGCAACGCGAGATGGGTGGGGTCGAACGATCGATTCTGCCGGGTGCCCCATTCATGGAGCGCTCCGGGGTCCCCGGCGAGCCTGCTCGCTGGGGTGGTAGCGACATGAGTGGGCAACAACGATCCTCAAGTTCCCCCCGCCCCATCATCGGTGTCTTCGACTCCGGCTTCGGCGGCCTCACCGTCCTCCGCGCGCTCCTCTCTACCATCAGCGGCGCCCACTTCCTTTACATCGGCGACACCGCCCGCCTCCCCTACGGCGCCAAGTCCCGCGCCACCGTCTCCCGCTACGCCGTCGAATCCGCGCGCCTCCTCGAATCCCGCGGCGCGCAACTCCTCGTCATCGCCTGCAACACGGCCACAGCCCTCGCTCTCGACGACATCCGCTCCGCCGTCCGCGTCCCCGTCCTCGGCGTCATCGAGCCCGGCGCCCAGGCCACCGCCACCGCGATTCGTTCTCTACCCTCTACCCCTTATCCTCTAACCCCTGCCCCCTCCGTCCTCGTCCTCGCCACCGCCGCCACCGTCCAATCCCACGCCTACCACTCTGCCTGCGCCGCCCTCGGACTTCGCGCCACCGAAAAAGCCTGCCCGCTCCTCGTTCCTCTCGTCGAAGAAGGCTGGGTGGACCACCCCGTCACGCGCGAAGTCATCCGCATCTACCTCCGCGAAGCCCTCGCCACCTGCACCCCCGACGCCGTCCTCCTCGGCTGCACCCACTACCCGCTCATCCACACCGCCATCGAAGCCGAGCTCCGCGCACTCAATTCCTCCGCTGTCGTCATCGACTCCGCCCAGGCCACCGCCGACGCCGTCGCCCAAACCCTCGCAACCACCCCCATCGCCGCCCAACTCTCCCCCACACCCTCCACCTTCGACTGCTTCGCCACCGACTCCGTCGAAAAATTCCAGCGCCTCGGCTCCCACTTCCTTGCCCAACCCATCAGCGAAGTCCACCTCCTCGACCTCGGCGGCTAAACTGTCTTTACTCTCTACCCTCTACCCTCTACCCTCTGCTTTATGCCGTACCTCCTCAAATCCGAGCCCGACGTCTACTCCTTCGACGACCTCGTCCGCGACGGCGAAACCACCTGGGACGGCATCAAGAATCCGCAAGCCCTCATCACCCTCCGCAACATGAAGCCTGGCGAGCAGGTCGTCATCTACCACTCCAACACTGGCAAAGCCGCCATCGGCCTCGCGAAAGTCGTCTCCGTCAAACTCGACACCGACGGCAAGACTCCCATCGTCCGTCTGAAAGCCGGCAAGCGCCTCAAGCGCGAAAAACCTCTCGCCGAAATCCGCGAATCGAAGGTCTTCAAAGATTCCCTCCTCTTCCGCCAGTTCCGCCTCTCCGTCGTCCCCCTCACCGACGCCCAATTCGACTGGCTCGTCAACGGCTGATTCTCGCGACACTCCGGGTGCCCCACCCTCGACGCGAAGCGGCAGGGTGGCGGTATCGCGCGTTAAGACGCGCGAGTGCTTTTCGGGCCACCACTGGTCCGTCGTCCTGAGCGAAGTCGAAGGACCCCGACAGTGTTTGTGTCACCCATACCGCCTAACCCTTTTCAACCACGAACGCTCGGTTCGCGCCTTAACTCGCATCTCGAATCTCGCATCTCGAATCTCATAGCCGACCAAATCATCCACGCCCACCCCTGCTATCCTGACCCACGGAACAGGAGCTCTCATGATCAACATGCAAGGTCAGGTCGCGGTCGTCTTCGGAGTCGCCAACAAACGCTCGATCGCCTACGCCATCGCGGAAAAACTCGCCCAGGCAGGCGCCACGCTCGTCCTCGGCTACCAGTCTGAGCGCCTCAAAAAAACCTCCGAAGAGCTCCTCAAGGAACTCGGCCAGGCCGACACCGGCCTGCTCGTCGAGTGCGATGTCTCCTCGGACGAAGCCATCGCCGCCGCCTTCGCGCAGATCCAGGCAAAGTTCCCCGCCATCAACACCGTCGTCCACTCCATCGGTTTTGCCCCCAACATCAAGAACGCTGTTCTCGATACCGGGCGCCGGGACTTCGCCATCGCCAACGACATCAGCGTTTACTCGCTCATCGCCATCGCCCGCGTCGCCTCTCCGCTGATGCCCGAAGGCTCCTCTATCCTCACGCTCACCTACTACGGCGCTGAAAAAGTCTTCCCCAACTACAACATCATGGGTGTCTGCAAAGCCGGCCTCGAAGCCGCCGTCCGCTACCTCGCCGCCGAGCTCGGCCCCAAAAAGATCCGCGTCAACGCCATCTCCGCCGGCCCCATCAACACCCTCGCCGCGCGCGGCATCGGCGACTTCGCCACCATCCTCGACACCGTCACCCACCGCGCCCCTCTCCACCGCAACGTAGAGCAGGAAGAAGTCGGCGGCACAGCTCTCTTCCTCTGCTCCAGTCTCGCCTCTGCTGTCACCGGCGAGATCACATTCGTCGACTGCGGCTTCAACGTCACCGGCATCTAGCTGCGATCCATTTCACCGCGATCGCCTTCGCAGGATGCTGAATCACATTCAACTCACAGCTCACAGCTCGAAGCTCACAGCTGAACGCACGAACGTCTGAACCTTTGGTAGGGGCAAGGCTTCAACCATCCCGTGTAGTCACCCTGACTCGCATCTCGAAACTCGCATCTCGAAACTCATAGCGCAATACTTCGCAGGAAGCCTGTCATCACGCCCGTGTATCTTGTTCCCTGACCGCAATCCCATCCGGAGCCACCTATGAAGATCGCCGACATCCTCCTCCTCGACTTCGACGCCGAGATCTCCAATACCCGCCGCACCCTCGAGCGCGTCCCCGACGACAAGGGTGACTGGAAGTGCCATGACAAATCCATGGCCTTCGGTCGCCTCGCCATGCACTGCGCCACCATCCCGCTCTTCGGCCACTACATCATCGAGGACGACGGTATGGACATGGCAGCTCCCAAGCGCCCCCACCTCGCGCTCGAGTGGAAGGGCCGCGACCAGGCCCTCGCCGCTCTCGACGACGCCGCCGGCAAGTGCCGCACCTCACTCCTCAGCGCCAGCGACGAAGTCCTCATGACTCCCTGGCGCTTCAGCTTCGGCCAGCAGCTCATCGGCGAAGCCCCGCGCGCCGCCATGTTCCGCAGTCTCTTCTTCGACCACATGATCCACCACACCGCCCAGCTCGGCGTCTACCTCCGCCTCAATGACGTCCCCGTCCCCGCTCTCTACGGCCCCTCCGCCGACGAACAATGGTCCCCCAGGTAATCCACAGTCCCTCTTGACCCCACCCGTACAATTAACTTAAGGACACAGAAACCCGGCCTAGCGCCGGGTTTCGCTTTTGCGCTCTTTCTAAACCCAATCATCTGAAGACTTTGCGAGCAACACACGCGAAAAATCAGGACTTTACACCAAAAGTCCAGACCTAACCCTTCTTCTCTGAAGACTTTGCACAAAAACAGGGGGGGAGGGGGGTGGTACCCTTTTCCGCAAGATGAAACCCGCAATCCTCGCCGTCGCGCTGCTGCTTCCCGTTGCCGGTCCCGCGCAGCAGGACCAGAAATCCACAGTCCTCCACGCTGCGCACCTGCTTGACGTCGGGGTCGGCAAGCTCATCTCGCCCGGCGAGGTCCTGGTCACCGGCAACCGCATCCGTGAGGTCGGCGAGCACGTCTCCCATCCCGCCGACGCGACCGTCCTCGACCTCGGCGACACCACGCTGATGCCTGGCCTCATCGACGCCCACACCCACCTCTTCCTCCACCCCGGCAACGAGGCCTTCCAGACCGTAGAGGAATCGGTCCCGCAGCGCACCCTCATCGCCGCCGCCCAAGCCAAGGCCGACCTCCTCGCCGGCTTCACCGCCGAGCGCGACATGGGCACAGAGGGCGCGTATTGCGCCGACGTCGCCGTCCGCAACGCCATCAGCTCCGGCCTCATCCCCGGCCCCCGGATGCGCGTCTCCTGCAACGCCATCGATATCAACGGAGGGCACGAGGACAACTCCGGTCTCAACCCCGAGGAGCACCTGCTCTCCAACGCCGATCGCGCCAACTCCACCGATGAAGTGATTGCGACCATGCGCGAGCAACGCAAACAAGGCGCAGACTTCACCAAGATCTACGAGACCGGACGCGACCACCTCGTGAACGGCGTGTTCACCACGCCCTATCAGTACAACGAGGCCCAGCTCGCCGCCGCTGTCGAAGAGGCCCACCGCACCGGCTCACGCGTGGGAGTCCACTGCACGGGAGAGCCAGGTGCCCTGTACGCCGCCCAGGCCGGCGTCGCCTCCATCGACCACGCGCTGAACCTCTCGCCGGAGACGATGAAGCTGATGCACGACAAGCAAATTTACGCCGTGCCCACCTTCGCAATCTTCGAGTACTTCGCCCAGCATGCGGAGACACCAGCAGCAGCGAAGCGCGAGAACGACATGCTCGCCTTCCATGCCGAACAGTTCAAGAAGCAGATGGCAGCAGGCGTGCCGTTCGCTGTCGGTTCTGATGTCGGTCCGTTTCCGCATGGGACGCAGGCGCGCGAGTACGAGCTTATGGTCCAGTACGGCATGAGTCCCGCCAACACCCTCCGCTCCGGCCTCATCAACGGCGCAAAACTTCTCGACTGGACAGACGAGATCGGTCAGCTCAAGCCCGGCTTCTTCGCCGACATCATCGCCGTCCCGGGTGATCCGCTGACCGACATCTCGGTCCTCTCTCACGTGAAATTCGTGATGAAAAACGGCGATGTTGTGCGCAAGGACTAGCCGGCTTTTTCGCTGAGTTCGACCCAGCGCTCGAGCAGGCGGTCGTGCTCGGTCTGTGCTGCTTCCAGTTCTGCGAGAGCTTTGGTCAGCGCAGAAGGATCCGTTGCGACCGCAGGATCTTCGATGCGGCCTTTGGCTGTTGCAAGCCGCTCGTCCGCGGCTTCAATCTGTGCAGCGATGGTGTCGAACTCACGCTGCTCCATGTAAGAGAGCTTCTTTTTCGTCATGGAAGTGGCAGGTTTTGCAGATGCGCTCGTGACGGGCCTTGGCTGTGCTGCGGCTGCGGTGGTCTCACGCCACTGTTCCCACTGCAGATAATCAGCGAAGAGTGCCGCGTTGCCTCGGCCGTCGAGGCCCAGAACGCTTTCGGTGACGCGATCGAGCAGGTGACGGTCGTGCGTGACGAGCACGATTGCGCCGGAGAACTCCTGCAGGGCTTCTTCGAGGATCTCAAGTGTTGGGATATCGAGATCGTTCGTCGGCTCATCGAGAATGATCACGTCAGCGGGCTGAAGCATGAGCTGAGCGATCAGAACGCGGGCGCGCTCGCCGCCGCTGAGGCGCTCGACGGGCTGGCGAAGTTGATCTCCGGTGAAGAGGAATTTCGCCGCGTAGCTGGCGACGTGAACGACTCGCCCCTGGTAGACCACGGCGTCGGAATCCGGAGCAAGCGCGCGTTGCAGGGTGATCGTTGTATCGAGCTCGCGCAGCTGGCTGAGATAGACAATACGCAAAGTGGGCGCGCGTTTGACGGTACCACTGCTAACGGGAGTCTCGCCTGTGATTGCGCGCAAGATAGTTGTCTTCCCTGCTCCGTTCGGGCCAATGATGCCGAGGCGCGCGCGATTCGTGAGCAGCAGATTGACATCCCGCACGATCTCGCGGCCCTCATAGGCAACGCTGACGTTCTCGAGCTCAATGAGGCGCTTTGTCTCCCGGTCAGTGGCGTCAAAGCTAATCGAGGTTGCTGAGGTACGCAGACGAGCATCGACTTCGGCGAGCTTGCCGATGAGTGCATTGGCGTTGTCAATGCGAGCTTTGGCCTTGGTCGCGCGCGCCTTGGGGCCGCGGCGCAGCCATTCAATTTCCGTGCGAACGCGATTGCGAAGGCCCTCCTGCACGCGCATCTGCGATTCTAGGTAGCTTTCGCGTAATTCGAGGAACTGCGAGTAGTTTCCGCGCATGCGGAGCAGACCTTCCGCGTAGGTGCGGCTGAGCTCGATGATTTCATTCGCTACATTCTCGAGGAAGTAGCGGTCGTGCGTGACGACGACGACGGCGAAGCGAGCGGAGCGCAGTGTCTCTTCCAGCCACTCGATACCTTCAATGTCAAGGTGATTGGTCGGCTCATCGAGAAGGAGCACATCAGGGCGCTGAACGAGGCCTTCAACGAGTGCGAGACGTTTGCGCCAACCACCACTGAGGCTTGCGGCGGCGGCGTTGAACGATGCGCCTTCGGATCCATCGTCCGTGAAGCCGGCGCGGCCGAGCGTTTCGCGAAGACGCTGCTCGCGTTCGTCTGCGGGAACGGCAGCGCGCTCCATCGCCCGTTGGACGATCTGGCGGACGGTGATTCCGGGTGCGAATTCTGAAACCTGTGCAACGTAGCTAACGGCGGCACGACGACGCGCGGTGATCTCGCCGGTATCCGGCTGCTGTTCGCCGGCGAGCATGGCCAGCAGAGTCGACTTGCCGGCGCCGTTAGGGCCGATGAGACCGATGCGGTCGTTGTCGTTGATGGAGAGCGAGAGATTCTCAAAGAGCGGCGTTGCGCCGAAGCGTTTGGAGATGGCCTGAGCTGTGAGGATGGGAGCCATAGAGCTGCTAATTTTTCACCTGGTACCAGTCTACGGGGATGTCGATTGGGCTGCGGGAACGATGTGCAGCGAGCGCGATATGATGTTGGGCAATGAAAACGGCGTTGCATAATTTGAAACGCGCAAAGACTGTGGATTGATGCAGATAACGCAAAGTAATCCGCAGACTGCAGGTGCCTCGGGTCGCACAGAGCACGCGCCCGTGTTTCCAACGGGGCAGATGCTCCCATTCGTACTCGTAGTGGTGCTGTTCTTCATCTGGGGGATGTCGAACAACCTGACCGACATTCTTGTGCAGCAGTTTCGTAAGGGATTCAACCTGTCGCAACTGCAGGCGCAGATGGTGCAGTCCGCTGTGTTCACCGGCTATTTCTGCATGGCGATGCCCGCGGCGCTGCTGATGCGGCGATGGGGATACAAAGCGGGCATTCTTGCGGGGCTGTGCATCTTCGGCCTAGGAACTCTGCTGTTCTGGCCGGCGGCGGTGATTGGGCAATATGCACCGTTTCTGCTGGCGTTGTTTGTTGTGGGTTGCGGTTCGGCGACGCTGGAGACGGCGGCGAATCCGTTCATCGCGCAGTTTGGACCGGCGGAGACATCAGAGCGCCGCTTGAATTTTGCGCAGGCGTTCAATCCGCCGGGCACGATTACGGGCGTGCTGGTTGGGACGTACTTCATCTTTTCGGGCGTGGAGCTGCCTGCGGCGAAGGTCGCGCAGATGAAAGCTGCGGGGACGTACGCAGCGTATCTGCACACGGAGATCATGCGCGTGGTACCCACGTACGTGGTGCTAGGGTGTGTGGTACTGCTGTGGGCGCTGCTGATTGGAATCACGCGGTTCCCCGCGATGGCGACGCAGGCGAAGGATGATGACGATCGGGGGAGCTTCGGAGCGCTCGGACAATATCCGCATTTGTGGTTTGCGGTGATTGCGCAGTTTTTTTATGTGGGCGCGCAGGTGACGACGTGGTCGGCGTTCATCCCGTATGTGAAGCAGTACACGACGATTTCCGAACGCGGGGCCGGGTGGTTTTTGACGGGCAATCTGATTTTGATTGCATGCGGGCGGTTTGTGTCGACGGGCCTGATGCGGTGGTTCAGGCCGTCGCGCATGATGGGCGTTTATGCGATCGTGAACATCGGACTGATCGGCGTGGGGATAGTGCATCCGGGACTTGCGGGCGCGATTGCAATCATGGTGACGAGCTTCTTCATGTCGATCATGTTCCCGACGATCTTTGCGCTGGGCGTGAAAGGACTGGGAGCGAATACGAAGATTGGCGGCGCGCTGATTGTGATGTCGATTGTGGGTGGCGCGGCGTTTCCGCCGCTGCTGGGAGCGATTGCGCGAGCGACCGGAAGTATGGCGCATGGATACATCGTCGTCGCTGTAGCGTATCTCGCGGTAGTGATTTATGGGTTCGGACAGGGACGCGATGTGAGCATGGCAAGCGTGGACCGCGTGCCGGACACCTTTTAGAGGTGTACCTCGAACGGCGGGCATGATAACGGGGTTGCATTAGCAACGGCGCGCGAGTCAAAAGTTAGTAAGGGTGTCCTGTCCTCAACGTGAAAAATATCGCGGACGGGTAGAATGACGCTGTGGAGCTAGCTTCCAATCTCACATGGCTCGGTGTCTCGTTGGTGCTTCTTGTGCTGACGTATTGTTTTGTACGCCGCGGCACGGTGCGCATCAGACCATCGTCGGCCATGATGGCGACGCTCCTGGTTTGCTTTCTCCTGCTCCCTGTAATTTCGGTGAGCGATGACCTCATCGAGGCACGACAAGCTACGTTGCCGCTGTCGGCGCAGACGTGGCACCTTGCATCGGAGAGCGCATCGATCGGCCTGGAAGCGATCTTAGTTATAGAAACATCCTTGCTCCTGTTATTGGGCTGCGAGCTCGTCAAGCTGCGAGCGCTTGACGAACGAGAGGATTGCTTTCGACCCATGGAGGCATGGCTGACGCCATCGCAACGACTACGACCTCCGCCTGCTCTCGCCCGCTAGAACTCCGTTAAATTGTCTGGTCGAACTGCCCTGCAGTTCCAAATGAGCGAGGTTGCATTCGTGCGCCGATGTGTCTTTCTGCTTTTACTGATTTGTGTGGCCAGCAGTGCGTGGCCTCAATCTTCACCACCAACTCCGCAGATCCCAACAACCATCACGGCATCGACATCGCCGTCGAAGGCCGCGCCGTTGACGCTTGCGCAAGTGCTGGATCTGGCGCACCGCAGCAATCCGTCGCTGCTGGCCGGGGCGCAGCACCTTTCAGCAGTGCGTGCGCAGGAGATCACGGCCGGGCTTCGGCAGAATCCTGTTGGCGCTGTCACGGGCCAGATGGTAACGCTGCTACCGAGCAACCCTAATGGTCCCGACTTCTACAGCGTGGGCGTGTCGCGGTTATTCGAACGGGGCAATAAGCGTGAATTCCGCCTCGAGAATGCGCGCTCCACAACGTCGTTGACGAGCTTTCAGCTGGACGATCAGCGCCGGCAAACAGATCTTGCGATCCGCCAGGCATTTTCGCGCATGCTCTACGCACAGGGAGCGCTGAATATCTCGCGCGAGAATCTCGAGGGCTATCAGAAAACGGTCGACCTCATGAAAGTACGACTCGATGCCGGCGACATAGACCGTACGGATTTCGATCGTATTGAACTTCAGCTCGCGGGATTCCAGTCCGATCTCGCGAACGCCGAACTTACTCTGAAGCAAGGGAGCATTGCTTTGCAGACGCTCCTTGGAATCGCGACGCCGAGCGACAACTTTGCGATTACAGGGAGCCTTGCGCCTCCGCCGGAAATGCTCACGCTCGATGATCTGCGTAACAGCGCGCTCGCGAACAGGCCGGATCTGAAGGCGGCACAGGCACAGATCGACACGAACGTCGCAGCGGCGAAGCTGGCCAAGGCGAACGGAACGGCGGATCCCACGATCGAAGGCGAATACGAGCGCAGCGGTGACGCCAACACTTTCGGCGGGAACATCAACATTCCTCTCCGCATCTTTGATCGCAACCAGGGCGAGAAGCAGCGGACTGCGTACGAGCTTGAAAGCAGCAGACTGGCTTATACCGCGGCGCGCAATCAGGTTCTCTCCGATGTCGACAGCGCATGGGCGGGCTACCAGACAGCAGTGGCCGAAGACGCGCTCTACCGCAACAAGTACCTGGCCGAAGCGGCCCATGTGCGGGACAACCTGGAGTTCAGTTATCGAAATGGAAATTCGACTTTGCTCGATTACCTGAGCGCACTCTCCGACTACAGACAGGTGAACCTGGCTTCTTTAAACGCGCAGCTACAGTTGCTTCTTTCGATCGAACAGTTGTCCTACGTGACACAAACGGAGATCCTCCCATGACAAGATCCCGCCAATTCATCACTTCTCTTGGCCTTGCAGCGCTTGCGGCATTTTGGGTTTCGGGCTGCAAATCATCTTCTTCCACGGAAGAGACGCAGCCAGCTACAGCGAATATCCAGGTCAGCGCGGTTCACGCGCAACCGTTCGAGGATCCGCTGGTTCTTCCGGGACGGGTCGAAGCGGACCCGGATCACGTAGTGCACATCTACGCTCCCTTGAGCGGCCGGCTTCTGAATATGACTGCTGTTCCGGGACAGGAATTGCGGAAGGGGCAGACTGTTGGGGAACTCCAGAGCGGTGATGTCGCACAGGCACGCTCGGACTTCGAAAAGGCACGAATCGAAGCACTTCGCGCTGACCGGGCGCTCACCCGGGGCAAACTGCTCGCGGCGCATGAGGTGATGTCGCAGGCTGACCTGCAGGAGCTGCAGGCCACCGACGATGCTGCGCATTCAGAGCAGGAGCGTGCACGCCAGCGTATCCACGAGCTTGGGTTTTCCGAGAACGGCACCTCGGACATCGTTGCCGTGACTTCCCCAATTAGCGGAACGGTCCTCGACATAGGGACGGCAAGCGGCGAATTGCAGCGGTCCCTTGAAACCACGACGGGGATCGCCACCGTGGCAAACCTTGACACGATATGGGTGACCGGCGATCTGTACGAACAGGACCTGGGCTCAGTTCATCTTCATGATCCTGTCACGATCACGTTCCCCGCATACCCAGGGCAGAATTTTCGGGGGACAGTCGCAAACATCGGGGATTCACTTGACCCGCAGACACACGCGGTGAAGGTTCGCGTTGTGCTCGCTAACCCAGATCACAAGCTAAAGCCCGCCATGTTTGCCACGTTGCAGATCGCACGTCCCACTGTGGCCCGCATCATGGTTCCGCAGGCAGCCGTTCTACACGACGGCAACGCGACGGAAGTTTATGTTCCGGATGGTCAAGGGAAGTACGCACCCCGCAAAGTGACTACCGGAGCAACCCACGGCGATCAGGTAGAGATCGTTTCCGGCCTGCGAGACGGCGAGCAGGTTGTAACTGAAGGCGCAGCGTTTCTGCGTGAGCCGGCCGGAGACTGATGATGGCTGCATTCCTGAGAGCACTTTTGCGGTACCGCACGGTAGTTCTGATCCTGCTGGCAGCTGGACTGGCCGCCGGAGTCTATGGCGCGCTCAAGCTCGACATCGAAGCCTATCCCGATCCCTCGCCTCCGCTCGTCGAGGTGATCACTCAGAACCCGGCGTGGTCGGCGGAGGAGATGGAGCAGCAAGTCACTGCGCCAATCGAGCTGACCCTGAACGGCACGCCTGAACTGGAGCAGGTGAGGTCGATCAGTATCTTCGGCCTCAGCGATGTGAAGCTGTACTTCCGCTTTTCAAGCGATCTCTTCCACGATCGACAGGAGGTCCTGGCGCGGCTGCAGACGCTGACATTGCCGAGTAACCTGCAGCCCCAACTTTCGCCGTGGTCGCCCGTTGGCGAAATCTACCGGTACCAACTCACCGGCCCGTACTCGTTGAACGATCTGAAAGCAACGCAGGACTGGCTGGTTCGCCGAGAGCTGAAGCAGGTGCCGGGCATCATCGACATCACGACCTTTGGCGGCACAACGAAGCAGTACCAGGTGGAACCGGACCCGAACAAACTTCTTGCGTATGGGGTCACGCTGCCTAACGTAATCAGCGCGTTGCAGAACAGCAACGCCAATGCGGGAGGTAATTATCTGTCGATCGGCGATCAGAACGTCAATGTGCGTTCCGTCGGTCTGCTGAAGAACATCGATGACATCAACAACATCGTTGTGGCCGAGAAAAACGGCACACCTGTGCTGCTGCGGGATGTTGCGACAACGAAGGAAGGATTTCAGCCGAGGCTTGGCAAGGTGGGCCGCGACAAACAGAGCGACATCATAGAGGCAATCGTTCTGCTGCAGAAGGGCGAAGAGAGCCTGCCGGCCCTGAGCGCACTGAAGAAAAAGATCAATGAGCTGAATCACGGCACACTGCTGCCAGCCGGCATGCATATCAGCACGATCTATGACCGTACCAAGCTGATCGATCTCACGACACACACGGTTGAGCACGTGATCGTCACAGGGCTTGTGCTGGTCACGCTGATCCTCCTGCTGATGATTGGCGACCTGCGCACAACCCTGATCGCTGCCGCCACTATCCCGTTCGCCGTACTCTTTGCATTTTCGATGATGGTCCTTACGGGCCGTTCCGCGAATCTCATTTCGATCGGCGCAATCGACTTCGGCATCCTTGTAGACGCATCGATCGTTGTACTCGAGAATGTTTTTCGGCGACTCACTCGTCGCGCTCCGGGGGAGGAAGCGGGGACGGCCATTGTCCAGGGAGTACAAGATGCTGCCCGCCCCGTGCTCTTCTCCACGCTCATCATCCTGGTCGCATTTATTCCGCTCTTCACGATGCAGGGTGTGCCCGGCAAGATCTTCGCGCCCATGTCGGTCACCTATGGGTTCGCGCTGACCGGCGCACTGATCTTCGCTCTGGTCTTTGCCCCGGTGCTCAGTGACGTCTTCGCGCCGAAGACTTCCGGGGCAAAACAATCTTCGACGACCCAGTCGAGTGACTCGCATCCGAAGACCGAAGGCACGGTGCTGAGCCGCTTCTTCGCGCGCCATTATCAGCGCATTCTTCGTCACACGATGTCCAAGCCTCGGCGCATGTGGATCACCCTGACCGTAACGGGAATCGGCACGGTGCTGCTGTTCGTCTTCGCAGTTGGCGGTGAGTTTATGCCGCCGCTCGAGGAAGGCAATCTCTGGATACGGGCCACCCTGCCGCAGGACATCTCGTTCGAACGGGCGTCGGACATGGCCGACCAGCTCCGCGCCGACATCTCGTCGTTCCCTGAGGTCACACAGGTTGTTTCGCAGCTGGGGCGTCCGGACGATGGTACCGACGTGACGACGTTCAACAATATCGAGTTTGGAGTTGATCTGAAGCCGAAGAACAAGTGGCCCTCTGAGCTTCATGGCAACAAGGACAAACTGATCGATCAGATGCAGAGGGTCTTCTCAAAATACCCCGGCGTCGACTTCGGCTTTTCGCAGACAATCCAGGACAATGTTGAAGAGGCGATGAGCGGCGTCAAGGGCGAGAACTCACTCAAGCTCTTCGGCGACGACCTGGACGAACTCACGCGTCTGGCTGACCAGATCGCCGGTCTCATGACGCAGGTGAAAGGCGTTACTGATGTTGGTGTGTTCAAGGTGAACGGACAGCCCGACCTCATCGTCAACGTCAACCGGCAGGAGGCCGCACGATACGGGATCGCGCCCGCAGATATTAATGCTGCCATCCAGGCCGCGGTCGGCGGTGCAGCCGTCACGCAGATGATCGAAGGCGACCGTCGGTTCGACATCACTGTTCGGTACCCGGAAGCCGATCGCAGCAACACGGACGCGATTGGGCACATTCAACTAGCAGCGTCCGATGGAGGACGTGTAGCGCTTTCTCAAGTCGCTGATATAGGAATTCGGGAAGGCAGCTTCATGATCTACCGTGAAGGTGGCCGACGATATATACCGATCAAGTTCAGCGTGCGCGGCCGCGATCTCGCCGATACGATTCAGGATCTTCGCGGGCAACTGCAGCAGAAGATTCGCCTCCCCCAGGGCTACAGCTATGCCTGGGCGGGTGAATTCGATTCGCTCCGCAAAGAGCAACAGAGGCTGGCGGTGATTATCCCAATCAGCCTCCTGGTTATCTTCCTTCTGCTGTATCTGCAGTTTCAGCGCTGGAGCGATGCTCTCATCGTGCTCGTTACACTGCCGTACTGCGCTATTGGCGGCGTGCTGGCGCTGCTCGTCACGCACACACCGTTCAGCATTTCGGCCGCGGTAGGATTCACGTCCCTGACGGGAGTTGCCACGCTGGCTGCGGTGGTCTTCCTCTCCGGTGTGCGCCGCTCCCAACGGACAAATTCGGGCCCAGATGGACTTCAGGCTGGGGCTCTTGATGAGCTTCGTCCCGTTCTGATGGCGTGCCTGGCGGCGGGTCTGGGTCTTCTCCCAGCGGCCACGATGAACGGAATCGGAGCTCAGGCGCAGCAGCCGCTGGCTCGGGTGGTCGTGGGAGGCATGGTCACTACGGTGCTTGCGGTGCTGTTGCTCATTCCGGAGCTGATGCAGCGCACAAAACCGCCACAGGCGACGGCGGCGGAACGGTGAGATAACGATGGGAGCTTGCAACTTCAGCGCGTCGCTATTGGTGCCGGGAGGGGGGGTCGAACCCCCACGATCGCAAGGATCGGCGGATTTTGAGTCCGCTGCGTCTGCCAGTTCCGCCATCCCGGCGCACCTCTTCGAGTGTACCGCAGTCAGTGGCGGCTACTGACTGTTTACGGTATGCGACTTGGCGAGTTCTCCGCAGGCGATAGCGTGGCGCGCGGTTAGCTTGACGTTGTCCGCGGCCATCCAGAGCCAGAAGCCGCGGATGTGTTCTGCGCTCGCGGTGTCCAGGTTGAGCGCGATGGCGATTCCCTGCTCTTCGACGATGCTCTGATTGGTGGGTGCTGCTTCGCGAGGATTGGCGAGGTGGACCAGGCCGCCGTGGAGTGCATGGCCGACCGCAGACGCATCTGTGTCTGCGGGAAGCTGCGCGTAGACCGACATCGTGTAAGCGTGAAACACGGGCGCCTGGACGAGCTGGAATGAGATGGCGGACGCGAGTGAGTCTCCGGCGATTGCTTTGAGGTGCCGCCGAATCGTCGAGGAGATCTGGGTCATGTCGAGCCTTGCCGATTCGCCGACGGAGATACGCAGGTTGAACGCGACTTGCGCATCGTAGACCTCCTGCGGCAACGAGTGGAAGGCGAGAAGGTTGACGGTCTGCTGATGCATCTCATCGAGGCCGCGGCTTCCCTGCTGCGATGCGGGCTCGAGCACCGTCGCGGCGAGGTGCACATCCTTGAACGCCGCTGATAAGCGCGAGGCGACGATGCCGAGCATCACCGCTGCGGGATGTGCGGAGACTACGACAGCTGCGCTGCTGGTGGGGGTGGCGCCTGCATTGATCCACGGAGAGCGAATGACAACTCCGGGTTCGTCCTGAAGCGCAAACGTGAGATCGACGACGATGGCGCCGGCTGACCGGGCTTCATGCCAATGTGCGCGGGTCATCTGCGGATCGCCGGCGAAGAAAGCGATGTCGCACGTTTCGAAGATTTCGGGAGTGAGAGGCTGAATGACGAGCGCTTCGTCCCCGCCGGCGATGAGCTGGCCGCTGGAATCCGGAGTGTCGGCGAGGCGGAGATCCCATTCCGGGTGCGAGCTGTTGAGCTCGTCGATGAGTTCCTTGCCGAGCAGCGTCGAGGCGCCGACGATCACGGCGCGAAGCCTGGTCGCCATCGCTGCCCTCCTTTCTGTGCTTGAGATGTTATGCCGGTGTTTGCTGCTAAGCGGCTTTGGCGGAACAGCGGCTCCAGGAATAGGCGAGCCGGGCCCCAACTCCGGAGACGAGATAGATCATGGCCATCACGATGAGCGCGTACTGATGCCACTCGAAGATTACAGCGAGCAGCACGAGGAGCAGAACGAGCAGACGGCCGGGCCTGCGGGAGCTGAAGTCTATCTCCTTGCCGCTCCAGAAGCGCCAACTGCTGACCATGAGAAAGCCGGTGAAGGCGACAAGCGCGATCCACAGAGCAGACAGCCAGACGTTGTGGACGGGTGAGCCGCCCTCAAAGTGGATGACCGCCGAGAGAACGGCAGCACCTGCAGGGATGGGCATGCCGACGAAGTACTTTCGGCCAGGGCGGCCTGGGTTGCGTGGTTTGGGATCAATGCTGATGTTGAAGCGCGCGAGGCGGCAGGCTCCGCAGATGAGAAACAGAAAGCAGATGACAGCGCCGAAGTGCTCGACACGATTTTCGATGATGGGATAGCCGGAGGGCACAACCTGGCGTACGCCCCAGAGATACGCGAGCAGGCTGGGCGCGACGCCGAAGGTGATCACGTCAGCGAGTGAGTCGAGTTCGCGACCGAAGGCGCTGGAGGTGTTGGTAAGACGTGCGATGCGGCCGTCGAGCCCATCGAAAACACCAGCGAGCACAATGGCGATGGCGGCGTGATCGAAGCAGGCCGACTCGCCAGTGTGGATTCCGCGGATGCTCTGCAGAATCGCGTAGTAGCCCATGGCGATGTTGCCTGCCGTGAAGAGCGACGGCAGAACATACATGCCGTGCCTAATTGGGTGAAGCCTCGCGGTCTCGGCGCTCATCCGCGTCCGTCCGTCTGCCCTGCGATGGAAACGATACCGAGCACAGAGCTTCCGCCCTTCACTCGATCCCCTGCCTTGACGCGCAGTTCCACATTTGCGGGCAGGAGTACGTCACAACGCGAGCCGAACTTGATCATGCCCATGCGCTGTCCGCGCTCTACGCGTTGGCCCACCCGCAGATTGCACACGATGCGGCGTGCGAGCAGGCCGGCAATCTGTTTGAAGCTGATAGTGTAGTGCTCGTTCTCTATCGTGACGAGCGTCTGCTCATTGTGCACAGCGGACTCGGGCTTGAGCGCGTTGAGGAAGTGGCCTTCGCGATACTCGACGAGGCTCACGACGCCTTCAGAGGGCACACGGTTCACGTGCACGTCGAACACATTCAGGAAGATGGTCACGCGAACGCGGCTGCCGGAGGTGGTTTCAATCCAGTCAGCTTCTTCGACCTTGCCGTCCGCCGGTGAGACGATGACGCCTGCGCCCTGTGGGATGGTGCGCGGCGGGTCGCGAAAAAACCAGAGGAAGAAGGCCGCAAGCAGCAGCGGAATTAATGTCAACGCAAGAATGTGCGTCGAGAACCAGACGATGATTGCGACGACGATCAGCGCCAGCCCGTAGAAAAGCCCATCACGCACCATAGCCACACGATTATACCCGCGATGGCCGAGAGGTTTGAGCACCCGGGAGAAGGATTGCCTAGAGGACCATGGTCATCACGAGCGCATCCTCTTCAGGATCGCGATAGTAGCCCCGGCGTACGGCATTCTTTTCAAAGCCGAGTGATTCGTACAGGGCGCGTGCGGGGATATTCGTGAGCCGCACCTCCAGCGAAGCTTGCGTTGCATGCCGCGCGTGTGCCCACTTGAGGAGATGGGAGCAGAGAAGGCGGGCGACTCCCTGCCGCCGCCAATCTGCGCTGACGGCGAGGCTCTCGATCTCTGCAACGTCCGCTGCAAGACCCACTACGCCGAAGCCGACGCACTCGTTGGCGGACTCGGCCATGAGAACCAGTCGCGCTGTTGTGCTGGGGGAACGAAGAATCTGCTGCCATGTTGACGGCGACCAACGCGGTGCGCCGGGAGCACTCTCGCTCAGAGCGAGAAGCCGCTGCAGATCGGTTGCGTCCGCAGGACGGAGAATGATGCCAGGCGGCGCCATCAGTGCTGCTTCGCCTCGGCTGTTGGAGAGTGCCGTGGGCGAGTGTAAATCTCACTCTCCGGCAAGACATAGTTTGCGTCGGCAAAGGCGACGTTCGTCCCACCCGCGGCGAGGCAGCGCTCCACTGGACGCAGAAGATCAATGGGCCGAAGCTCCCGGACGACGGGCGCAAGTTGGGCCAGCAGCTCTGCGGTGCGCATCTCTGCAACAACGATCGGCGCGCCGGCAGCAGTGCGTTCAAATTGCTCAATCGTGGCAAGCCACTCGTGCGCAGGTTCGGTGCGGCGCTGCTCGCGGATGTAGAGCGAACCACGGCCGGCGTCGAGTAAGGCGAAACCTTCGTCGAGTCCCGCGGCCTCGGCGAGCAATTGAAGGCGCGAGATGCTGGCGAGTGGAACGCCGGCAACTTCGCAGAGACCCTTGGCCATCGCGAGACCGGTGCGCACACCAGTGAACGAGCCGGGACCGGAGACGACTCCAATTCCGTTGAGAGCGCGAAGAGAGATGCCGGAGGCGGAGAACATGCGGCGGAGCTCGGGCAACAGCACAGCGGAGGCGGAGCGCAGCGGGAACTCCGCGCCGGCAAGGATCCGATCGCCTCGCGTCAGCACGGCGCCTGGTGCGTCGCCGACGGTGTCGATCAGCAGCAGTGTGCTCTCTGCGGTCATCGTTCTCAGGATATCGTTGCCGCTTCGTTCCAGCGTAAAAGCAAAACAGCCGAGGCAGATTCGCCCCGGCTGTCAGAAGCATCCGCGCCGCTTAATTCACGGATGCGAGAACCTCTTCGCGAACTTCTTCGTCCTGCACGGTCTCCTGCTGCGTGTGAGGCAGAGCGACGGCGAGCACGTCCTCGATGCGCGAGGCATAGTGGATGGTGACGTTGTCGATCTGGTCAGGGGCGAGATCTTCCTCCACATTGGTTTTCACGTCGATGGGAAGGATGACATCGCGAACACCCGCGCGTTTCGCGGCGAGGAACTTCTCCTTGATACCGCCGACCGGAAGGACGTTTCCGCTGAGCGTGATCTCGCCGGTCATGGCCAGCAGCGGGCGAACTGGTTTGTCCGTCAGCAAGCTGACGAGGGCAGTCGCCATCGTCACACCGGCGCTGGGGCCGTCCTTCGGGATCGCGCCCGCAGGTACATGGATGTGAATGTCCGTGTCCTTGAGAACGTCCTCATCGAGTCCAAGGGATGCAGCGTTCGAACGCACCCACGTGAGAGCGGCCTGCATGGACTCCTTCATCACGTCACCAATCTGGCCGGTCATGGAGAAGTTGCCCTTACCCTTCATCTTGTTGGCTTCGATGAAGAGGACGTCGCCGCCGGCGGGTGTCCAGGCAAGACCTACAGCGACTCCGGGGCGCTTCGTGCGCTCGGCGATTTCGGTGTCCACGCGAACCTTGATGCCGCCGAGAAATTCGTGCACGATCTCCGGGGTGATCACGAGCTTCTCGCCCTTGGCGGGGTCAAGCTGGCCTTCGGCGACGAGGCGTGCCGTCTTGCGCGCAACTGTGCCGATGAGCTGCTCGAGCCTGCGGACACCAGCCTCACGCGTGTAGTGACGGGCAATGAGAGCGACGCTTTCCGTCGGAAACTCGATCGCTTCGGGCGAGATTCCGTTCTCCTTGATCTGGCGCGGAATCAAATAGCGCTCAGCGATGTTGACCTTTTCCTCCTCGGTATAGCCGGTGAGCTCGATGATCTCCATGCGATCGAGCAGCGGCGCCGGTATCGTGTCCAGCTGGTTGGCTGTGCAGATAAACAGCACGTGGCTGAGGTCGAACGGCTGATCGAGGTAGTTGTCGCGGAACGTATTGTTCTGCTCCGGATCCAGCGTCTCGAGCAGCGCGCTCGCCGGGTCGCCGCGGAAGTCGCGGCCAAGTTTATCGATCTCGTCCAGCATGAAGACGGGATCACGCACTTCGACCCGCTTCAGGTGCTGAATAATCTGCCCCGGCAGAGCGCCGATGTACGTGCGCCGGTGACCGCGAATCTCCGCCTCGTCATGCATGCCGCCGAGCGAAATGCGCGAGAACTTGCGACCGAGCGCCCGGGCGATCGAGCGGCCGAGCGAGGTTTTGCCCACTCCCGGAGGGCCAACAAAGCAGAGGATCGGACCCTTCATGTCGGGCTTGAGACGGCGCACGCTCAGATAGTCGAGGATGCGGTCCTTCACCTTTTTGAGGCCGTAGTGGTCGGTGTCGAGAACCTCCTGC
Organism: Acidobacteriaceae bacterium; assembly: GCA_035944135.1. Lineage (NCBI taxonomy): Bacteria > Pseudomonadati > Acidobacteriota > Terriglobia > Terriglobales > Acidobacteriaceae > Acidobacteriaceae bacterium. Next base: position 151,692 of record DASZBM010000002.1, on the reverse strand, counting down.
GCCTTCTTGATGTCGACTTCGCCTGCGGACTGCTTCGACCACGGCAGGACCGCGAGCCACTCGACGTAATTGCGCGTGAGAGAGTAGTCCGCCGCGGCGGGATTCATGCGGCTGAGGCGGTTCAACTCTTTGAGGGCGTCCTTCTTGACCTCCTCAGGCATGCCCGCAGCTTCGATCTTCTCTTTGAGCTCCTGGACATCCTTCTGAGTCTCGTCCTGATCGCCAAGCTCCTTCTGAATCGCCTTCATCTGCTCGCGGAGATAGTAGTCACGCTGCGACTGCTGCACCGAGTCCTGAACCTCGCTCTGAATCTTGTTGCGAAGCTGCTGGACCTCGATCTCCTTGGCGAGATGGCTGTTCAGCTTCTCGAGGCGCGCCTTCACGTCGGCCGTCTCGAGCAGTTCCTGACGCTCGGCCGTTGTGAGGAACGGCAGACTGGAGGCGATGAAATCGGAGAGCCGCGACGGTTCCTCAATGTTGATGGCTATCGTCTGCAGGTCGTCCGACAGGGTCGGCGACGAGGTGACGATCTCGCGGAACTGGCCGACGACATTGCGCTGCAGGGCTTCGAGCTCCGCGGAATCCGGAGGCACGATCTCGTGAATCGTCTCGAACTCGGCCGTGAGGAACGGCTGTACCTGCGTGAAGTTGGTCAGTTTCACGCGCTCCGTGCCCTCCGTGAAGACAAAGAGGCTCTGGTTGGGCATCTTTACGACCTTATGAACGGTCGCTCGTGTGCCGATGGAATGCAGGTCGGTGCCGAGGGGGGCATCCTGTCGGGCGTCGCGCTGGGCGACCACCAGGATGGTCTTCTCCTCGCCGAGGGACTGAATGAGCTGGATGGAGCTCTCACGGCCCACGGTCAGGGGCAGCACGGCGTGAGGGAACAGAACCGTATCTCGCACGGGAAGAACAGGATACGAGCTCCCGTCAACCTTTTCCTCACCCTCTCTTTCGCCTGTCGGCCGGATTACGCTCACAAACTCGTTTGGCATCTTTAGTGTGTCCTTATCAACTTTCATGCATAGGATGCACTAGACCCTGCCTCGGTCGCAAGATCTGGACTCCCCTGCGCAGGCCCGTGCCAAACCGTTCCCCAGCCGATTCGGCGGTGCTTTCTAAGATGTCGAAGCTGGGTTTCACGTCCACGGGACGGAAGCCGGAGCAAAAAGGCAGGCCTCCCAAGCTTTTGGGAGGCCTGCCGGTCGCAAACAACAGGGTTTAGTGGTTCATGGTGATCGAGACGGTCGTCTTGCTCGAGAGGGAGCCTGCAGTGGCCGTGATGGTGGCTGTGGAGGTGGTGGTTCCCGGACCCGACGAACCGCAACCGCCGAGCATCGTGACGCCAAGGACGCTGATGACGGCCAGCAGCACGATCTGGACCCCGCGGCGCTTCCGGAATCCGAGGAAGCAGAGCGCAAGCGCCAGGGTCGCCTCAGGCACCAGCGGATTGGAGCGGTGCCGCTGCATCGCGACCTGCCCGGTGCTGATAGTGACGGTGACGGTCTGGGGCTGGTTGTAGTTGGTCAGGTTCACGGGCGAGGCGCTGAAGCCGCACGCGGCGCCGGCGGGAAGGCCGCTGCAGGAGAGCAGGACCGCACCCGTGAATCCGCCCTCCGGTTGAACCGTGAGTTGAACAGTGCCGAAGGTGGCTGTCGACGGGATCGTTAGCGAGGAGGGGTTCGTAGAGAGCGCAAACCCCGCGGGCATGATGTTGACGGTGTAGGAGGAAGTGGCGACAGCGCTCGGACTATAGCCGATCGCGACCGCAATGGCCTTCAGGGTTTCCGTTGCCGAGAGAGTCAGCGCACCGGAGTAAACCTTGGAGCTTGTGGTCGGCGTCGAGCCGTCGACCGTGTAGTAAATGGTGGCGCCGGTGGTTGTGTCAGAGATCGTAACCGGCTGCGAGACCGTGTAGGTTCCACTGCCGAGGGAGATGGTCGGTGTCGCCGCCTGCGGAAGGTTGAGTGTGTAGGTCGCCGACGCCACCGGACTATTGGCATAGCCGGTCAGAACGCCGGTCGCATTGATCGTCTCCGATCCGAGAACCTGGACGGGGCCGCTGTAAAGGTTTGAGCTGGTGCTGGGCGTACTCCCATCCGTCGTGTAGTAGATCGAGGCACCTGGTGTCGTATCCGCTATCGTGACCGTCTGGATCGTCGTGAAGGTTCCTGCTGCGGGGGAGAAGGTCGGCGAAGTAACCGTGAGGTTGATCGTGTAGTTCGCCGTCGCTACTGCGCTTGGCGCGTACCCTGTGGCAACAGCGATCGCATTCAGGGTTTCCGACGTTGAGACTGTGATTGGGCTCTTGTACGGCGTCGAGCTGGTGGTGGGTGTGCTGCCGTCCGTCGTGTAGTAGATCTTGGCGCCGAGGGTTGAGTCGGTGATCTTCACCGTTTGAATGGATGTGTAGGTGCCGGTCGCCACGGAAAGCGCCGGCGTCTGGGTTAGCGGAAGATTGAGCGTGTAGTCTGCTGTCGCAACGGCGCTGTTGCTGAGACCGCTGACGACTGCGATCGCATTGATCGCCTCCGACGAGGAAACCGTAATCGAGCCGGTGTACTTTGTGGAGCTGGTGGTCGGCGTCGTTCCATCGGTCGTGTAGTAGATGGTCGCGCCAGGTGTGGCGTCAGAGATCGTTACAGTCTGAACGCTGGTGTAGGTTCCGGCGGCCGGCGAGAAGGTAGGCGTCCCTGCAGCGCTGCCTGCGGTTACGCCAAACAAGTTCGCCGAACCGACGCCGCCATTCACCGTATCAACCGCAGTGAGCACGCCAGCATGGGTTCCTGCGACTGTCGGATTGAACGTGACGTTCGTAGCAAACGAGGCTCCGCCGGTCGAGGTCGACGTGCAGCTTCCGGTAGTGTTGGCGGAAAACTCCGTGGACGCGGCTCCGTTCTCGGTTGCCGAGAATGAGACTACCGGCGAGGTAGAGCAGCCGCCATCATTCAGGATGGTCGTAACGTTGCTTGCAGTCGACGAGCCGGGCACGGCCGCGTTCGGCAGAGTAATGTTGTCGATCGCGATCTGCATTGCGACGTCCGAACTCGCGGAACTCGAGTATGTGGATACATACGCGTTGCCCTTTGAGTCGAGCGTGAGCATTTTCGCGCCTTGCGTCGAAACCGTGTACTCGGTGTTCGTGTTGACGGTTCCCTTATTGTTTGCAAAGGCAAAGACGCCGTCGTATTGGTCCGCGAAGTACACAGTCCCGTTCGCGTCCACTGCAACCGCGTCCAGTTGGTTGTCATAAGCGCTTGGAGAGGCAATGTTCAGCGTGTACACCGTCGTGGGTGTCGAGCTGTAAGCTCCTCCGCTGTAGGTCAACTCCTTCAACGTGGACTGGTAATTCGTGTTGGCCGACGCCACCATGAGCGTGTCCGTGAAGAACACATCACCCGACGGATCGACGGCGATCTCGCCCAGATACCAGCTCGCCTTCGCGGTTCCTTCAGTCACTGTTCCGGTGGGCTCCGCCCATAGAAGTACGGGCGCCGGAGAGCCCGTCTTCATGCAGGCTGCCGTGCACTCATAGACTGAATTCGGGTTCGTGCTTCCGTCTGTTGAAGTAAAGAAGAGGTCACCCGCAGCGTCGAAAGTCATCGTAGCGAGCCCGGAGACAGGCATCGTTGCGGCCACTACGCACTCTGCCGTATCGCTGCCCGTGCAAGTCGGTGTCCCGCTGCCGGGAGCACTGATGGCTGCGTACGCTCCACTCACGACAGGAATCTTGGCGATCTGGCCGCTGTACGTCTGGCCGATGTAAAGATTGCCGGCCGAGTCAATCGCTACAGGACCCGGATTGCTGAACGACGCCAGCGTCGTCGCGGTGGTCGAGCCCGGCGCGAACTCCAGGATTTTGCTCCCGTAGCTGTTTCCCGTGATCAGGTTACCGTTCGCATCGACGGCGAAGCTGTTGCCCGCAGGACTGCCACCGGCCAGCGCGCCCCCACCGGAGAATGTTCCCAGCGTAGAGATCTGCTCCATCAACACGCTAAGTGAGGTCCCATTCGTCGCACTGTTGATGAGGTACGTTGCCGCTCCGACGTTGCTATTCGGCGATCCGCTGGCGGCCGCGATCGCCTTGACCACTTCGCTCGAAGAGACGGCGATCGGCGCGCTATAAACCTTCGACGAGGTTGTCGGGGTTGAGCCGTCAGTCGTGTAGTAGATGGTTGCGCCGGAGGTGGCATCGGAGATCGTCACCGTCTGCGCTGCCGCATAAGACCCGCCAACTGGCAAGAAGGTCGGCGTTGCCGCTGGAAGTTGAATCGTGTACGCAGCGCTAGCGACACTGCTGGTGGTCACTCCGCTCGCGCTGGACGTCGCAATCGCGTTAATGGTCTCTGTCGAAGAGACCGTGATCGGACCGGAATAAAGGTTGGAGCTTGTTGTGGGAGTTGAGTTGTCAGTCGTGTAGTAGATAGAGACGCCGGGCGTCTGGTCGTAGATGTTAACGGTCTGCACGGCGTTGTACGTTCCTGCCGCTGGAGAGAACGTCGGGGGAGCCAACTGTCCGGTGGCGAACCCGGTCACGCTCGCCGAGCCGCTGCTACCTGGACCGCTCGCCTCGGTTGCATTGAGCGTGGCGGACCGTGTGCCGCCATAAGCCGGCGTAAATGTCAGCGTGACCGCGTAGCTTGCACCGGTGCTGTTGACCGTGTTGCAGGACCCCGTCGTCGCCGCTGTAAATTCCGTCGTTGACGTGCTCCCCTCAAGGGCGGAGAAGTTCACCATCGGAGCAGGCGAGCAGCCCTCGTCATTGAGGATGACTGTCGCGTTCGCCGTCGAGCTGCTTCCCACCGACGAAGCCGTCGCAGTCAGCTCACCGATCCCGACACGGATGGCCGTGTCCGAAGATGTGTAACTGACGACGTAAAAATTCCCATGACCATCCGTGGTCAGAATCTTCGCGCCCTGGGTCGACATCATGTAGCGAGTAGTAGTTGTCACCGTTCCCTTGTTGTTCGGGAACGCGTAGATGCCGTCGTATTCTGTCGAAAAGTAAACAGTGCCGTTCGAGTCGATGGCTACGCCCACAAGCTGATCGTCATAATCCCCAGGGGAGCTGTCAGTGAGCGTGTAAAGCGTGACAGGCGTGGAGCTATAGGAGCCGCTGCTATACGTGAGCTCTTTCAGCGTCGATTGATAGCTGAAGCCATTAGTGTCTTTCTTGTCGAGCAGCGAATCGGCGAAGAAGACGTTGCCCCACGGATCGACCGCAATTCCTCCCAGCTGCCAATATGCGGTGTCCGACCCTTCCGTAACTCCTGCGGACGGCTCGCTATAGAGCAGGGTCGCCGTAGATGACGAGCTCATCAGGCACGCTGCTGTGCACTCGAAGACAGAATTGGGATCCGTTCCCCCGGTGGTGGAGGTGAAGAACAGGTCTCCTGCCGCGTCGAAGACCATCGATACGAGACCGGCCACGGGTGCGGAGAACGGAAGCGCACACTCCGTCGTGTCATTTCCGGTGCACGTTGGGGTCGAGCTGCCGGGGGTGCTGATTGCCGCGAGCGTTCCGCTGACCAGCGGAATCTTAATGACGGTCGCGCTATACGCCTGGCCGATGTACAGGTTGCCGGCCGGATCGATCGCAACTGGGCCGGGGTTCGAGAACGACCCCAGCTTCGTGGCTGTGGTTGACCCAGCCGGGAACTCGGCGATCGTGCTGCCGTAGGTGGTGCTGACGTACAGATTGCCGGCGGAGTCGACGGCCATACTGCTGCCCGCCGGATTGCTGCCGGCAAGCGCGCCACCGTTGGGCAGAGCGGCAAGGGTTGTCACCTGGCTCAGCACTACATTCGGGACACTCTGAGCTCCGGCGGTTCCACCACAGAGCCCGAGGACCGGGACGACCAGTATGAGAGCACACGCACTTGCGCCATTACGCACGATCTTGTGAAGATGTTGCATTCCGGTCTCCCCCGCCTTGCAAAACACGCTGCCCTTCATCCGCCGCCTCCAGAAATCTTCCTGCCAAACTGCTTCAAGATCTTTCTGTTCCAGAACTTCCCGTGCTGTGCTAAAAAAACTCCTCAAACGCCGCGATCCAGACACAACAAAGCGCAGCGAACCGGTCCAGTCGGTCGCTGCGGCAGTCGGTCGAGCATCTCCTTCAGCCCTTTTCGTAACCACAATCGATGGAGGTATTTTTGCGAAGGGCAAAATACATAGAGCTCTGGAGGACAGTCAAGGAAAAACTTGCGGAGATTACGCAGCGGGGTCGTAAGAATTCACAGGTATAAACCGTTTTACGGCGATCGAGGGCGTTTTGTGATAACTATCCCATCGCAGACCTGAATCGACACCGGGAAGCAAATTCAGCCACCCGCCCGCGGACGAACCGAGCATCGGCCACCTGCGAAATGCCTGCTATGCGCGCACAGGTCATCAGGACCCCTCTTAGCAGAGGTTCGATCCCGACCCTATATATTCCATCCTCGCAACAAACCGGGTTCCGAGTTTGTCATCCATCTGACGCATTGCACCCGCGCCCCATCCCCGATACGCTGAGGGGACGGCCACTTCAGCGGGGATGGTGAAATGGCAGACACGCAGGTCTTAGAAGCCTGTGCCGTAAGGCGTGAGGGTTCAAGTCCCTCTCCCCGCACCAAGCCGCCGCAGGATATTCAATGAATCAGCCCGTTTCGCCCGACAACCCTCGCATCCTTCTCAAGCGCACTGCGGACTATCGCGACTCCTATGCGAATAGTGTCCAGGTGCGCCTCTCTGTCTGGGACTTTTTGCTCGTCTTCGGCACTCTCTCGCCGCAGATGCCGGAGCAGGTAGAGATTGACAACTTTCAGGGCATCTATCTCAGTCCGCAACAGGCCAAGGCGCTGCACAATATTCTCGGTATGAACCTCGCCCAGTACGAGCAGACCTTCGGCACCATTGCGCTTGAGCCCTCATCGGCCAACAACGCGCGCTTTGTTACGCCTCCCGGCGGTCCGGTTCACTAACCCGCAGTGGACGCGCGCTCGTCAGGCCCGATTCCCGTTCGCATCGCCGCGCTGCCCTCGTGGCTGCTCTGGCTTCTGCTCTTCGCATGCGTGGCCCTCAGCCATCTCACCCTCCTGCGCCTTCCCTACTACTGGGACGAGGGCGGATACTACATCCCGGCTGCGCTGGACTTCTACCACCACGGTTGGATCATCCCGCAGTTCACCAATGCACACCCGCCGGTGCCGAACATTCTGCTCGGCACCTTGTGGCACATCGTTGGCCTGCATATCCTTGCTACCCGATTGGCCGTGTGTGCCGTCGCCGCCGCGGCGCTGACCGCAATCTTTCGACTTGCACAACGTCTTCTGGACCCCACAGCGGCTGTGAGCCTGACGCTGATGATCGCGGTTTATCCGATCTGGTTTGCGCAGAGCACACTCGCGCACGCCGACATCTTTGCAGCTGCATTCACGCTCTGGGCATTCGCCGTGTACCTGCCGGCGACCAGTTCACCCCTGGCGACTGCAACCGAGCGTGATCAGCGCCGCAACCGGATTGTCGTCGCCGTTCTGTTCTCGCTTGCCGCGCTCTCAAAAGAGACGGCGATCGTAGAACCTGCCGCGCTCATCGCCATCGAGGCCGGGCGATTTATTTATCAACGCCGCTCACCCGTGGCGCGCCGCGAACGCCTTCGCTGGATGACTGCGCTGGCCGCTCCGTTCCTGCCGCTGATCGCGTGGTACGCCTATCATCGCGCCCGTACCGGCTTCATCTTCGGCAATCCGGTCTATCTGCGTTACAACGCCACGGCAAATTTTACGGCCGCGCACATCTTTACGGCGCTGCGATACCGTTTTCTGCACCTCGTATGGCAACGCAACATATGGCTGCCACTCCTGCTCGCGGGCGCTTGCCTGCTGCTGCCCCCTCGTCCACGCAATGAAGTAAAGTCCCTGACCATCATCACGCGAGTCACGTGCGCGTTCCTGATTTTCGCCAACTGGATCGCCTTCTCTGTGCTGGGCGGAGCGCTGCTCACCCGATATCTCTTGCCGGTTTATCCGGTAATCCTTCTGCTCTGTGTTGATACATGGCGGGACCGCACACCATGGCTTCTCTGGCTTACCGCAGCAACGACAGCGATGTTCCTGAGCGGCCTCTGGATCAATCCGCCAACCTCCTTCGCGCCCGAGGACACACTGGTCTACCGCGACATGATTGTGGTTCACCAGGAGGCTGTTGCGTTCGTGAATCAGCATTATCCCGATGCAACCGTGCTGACTGCCTGGCCTGTCTCTACTGACTTGTCCAATCCGGAGCTCGGCTACACCACGCGCCCTATACGCGTTACCCCGATTGAAGACTTCTCGCTGGCCGAAATTCAAAAGGCGGCGGAACACCCCGAGCGCTTCGATACTGCGATCGTCTTCACGACGCACTATGTCGCCCCGAGCCTGCAACGCTATCTCCTGTCACATCCCGCCAGTCGAATCGGCCGCGCTTTCAACGCAAACCCCGACCTCTCTCCCGCGGAAATCGCCGCCGTTCTGCATGGGCAGATCGTCTGGAGGTCGCCGGACCTTGATGGTGAGTGGGCGGTTATCCTGCGCTTCAATCGAAGTTACGAGGCAAAGTCACAGGAGCCAGTTTCGCGGTTAAGTGCTCTAGCTTCCACCCGTCTCATTCCATAGAAACGTCAATTCGTCCGTGGTGTCGTGGATTCCCTGCTCCACACTGACGCCGGCACTGTGGCCGGCGCGGGTGTCGTAGTGGAGTAGAACCGGCCTTCGATCATCCTCTGGCTCTGCCATCACGGTCGCCTGCATCGCCGCGGTCATCTTGCGCGCGTGCAGCGGAGCCACGCGTGTGTCGCTGTCGCCGGAGAGAAACATGATCGCCGGATAATGCACACCCTGGCGGATGTTCTGGTACGGCGAATACTGCAGGATGTATGCAGCCTGATCGGGCTTTTCCGCTGAGCCGTACTCGGTCGTCCACCAGCGCCCGACAAGGAACCGCTGATAGCGGCTCATATCCAGCAGCGGATAGCCGCACAGGATCGCTCCGTAGAGATCCGGCCGCTGCGTCATCGACGCGCCCATGAGCAGACCACCATTTGATCGCCCTGTAATCGCCAGCCGTTCGCGCGTCGTGTAGTGATTGTTCAGGAGATACTCGGCTGCAGCGAACCAGTCGTCGAAGACGTTCTGCTTGTGCTCGAACATCCCCGCCTCGTGCCACTTCTCACCGTACTCTCCTCCACCGCGAAGATTGGGCAGCGCGAAGAAGCCACCCTGCTCCATCCACCACGCGTACTCCGGGCTGAACGCCGGCGTCTCCGAGATGTCGAAGCCGCCATAGCCGGTCATCAGCAGGGGCGCCTTGCCGTCCATCGCCAGACCCCTGCGGCCCGCAACAAACATCGGCACGCGCGTCCCATCCTTCGACGTGAAGAAGACCTGATGTACCTCGTACTGATTGGAATCAAATGGCACCTTCGACTCCGACCACACCGTGCTCTCCTTCGTGGCGACGTTGTACTCGTAGATGGTCGGGGGCACCGTGAACGATGAGAACGTATAGTAGCCGGTGTCCGAGTCCTCGCGTCCCTGCACCACGCCGCCGGTCCCGATCGTCGGATACTTAATTTCGCCGATCTCCTTGCCGTGCCGCGAGTAGATATTCGTCTCGGTCTTTACATCATTCAGCCTGCCGACGAAGAACACGCCGTCCACAATCGACACGGCGCGGATCGGGCTCTTGCTCTCGGCTATAACCACCGGCCAGCTCTTCGTCGAAGGATCGCCGAAGCTGGCGCGCAGTACGCGTCCGTTGGGCGCGTTGAAGTCCGTGCTGACGAACATCTCGTCGTGGTACATATGAAGCTGAAACCGCGAATCGACGCCATAAACCAGCGGCTCGAACTGCGCATCCGGCTTGCGAAGATCCTTCAACAGAATGTCCTCGCGAGTCGCCGGCACTCCATGGCTCACCGAAATGATTAACCAGTGGCCGTTCTCGCTGACCCTGCAGTTGATCAGATCGAGTGCTCCAAGCGTCTCGTCCCTATACGTGCCTCCGAATATCTGCGTGTCCTTGCCGGTCTGCGTTCCCACCGTGTGCTGAAAAACCGCTGCGGTTCCATCGCTCATCGTCTTCGAGTAGAAGAGCGTCTTCGCATCCGGCGTGAGTCCGAAGCCGCTATACCTTGCCAGCGGAAGCTCGTCTTCGATCTCTGCGCGCTTCGGCACATCGTAGAAGTGAATCGTCTGCTCGTCCGCCCCTCCGTGGCGGACGCCATACACCAGCAGGTCGCCCTTACGCGAGATCGCCGCGATGTTGACCGACGCATTCGAATCCGCACTCAGTGTCCGTGCATCGATCAGTCGTACATCGCCCGGCTGCAACCACGCTCCGCCCTTCACTTCGAACCGCAGCGGCCGCATGTAGATGGAGGCCTGGTTCTCTACCGCGAGCCTGCGCGTGAAGAAGAGCAGGCCGCTCCTCTCCTGCGGCATGCCTGTCTGGTCCACGCGGCTCAACTCGGTCAGACGTTTTTGAATGCGCTCGCGCAGGTCGCCCACCTGCGCAAAGTAGCTATCCGTGTAGGCCATCTGGGCCTTTAGAAAGGCCCGCGTCTCCGGAGATTTCTGGTCCTCGAGCCAGCGATAGTTGTCGGTGATCCTATGCCCACCCACGACCTCCGTCACCGGCTCGACGGCTACCTCAGGCGGCGGGCCAAGCACGACGCCATTCCGTCCGTGAATCGCTGCGGCTCCGCCAACCACGCCCAGACCCAACGCGCCAGCCCAAAGTGCTGTACCCAGGACTCGCAAGTTCATCGTGCCTCCTCGCGAATTTACCTCTTAGCTTAGACCACGACGGCTGCGGTTTATCGCATCCGAAGTTAGAAAAGGAACACCCGCAAGCACCGCACGAGGCCGTACACTGGGGTGTCTGGTCTTATGAGACGCCTGCTCTCCATCCTGCTGCTCGCGGCCTTTGCGCTTCCGTTGGTTGCGCCGCTGATCGCGCTCGCGCAGGATCCGGATGCGGCCCTTCCGGCGTGCTGCCGGCGTCACGGCCAGCACCACTGCGCCATGCTGGATCGGCAGAAAGATCCGTCGGCCCACCAGGTCAACGCAGTTTGCCCTGTCTGGCCGCAGCGGGCGGTACCAGCGTTAGTCGTCTTCCATCCGTTCCTTGAACGCAGCTCGCCGCCCGAAATTTCTCTCGATACGCTTGTCCTCTCCTGCGCAGGGCGCGACACGCATCCGTGCCATATCAGCGAGCGACTGCACCCCAAGCGCGGCCCGCCCTTTCAATCCCCCGCCCTCGCATAGCAGCATTTGCATGCGGCTTCGCGTGCAAGCTGCCACCTGTTCGCTTTAGCAGCGCCACCTGGGCGCCGGAATCCCATGCGAAAAATATCGCCTCTCTGCTCTTTCTTTCTTCTTTTTGCTGGCCTCTGCGCGCACGCCACCGTGTTTGGCGGGCTGCACGGCATCGTCCACGATCCGCAGCATCGCCCGATCGCAGGTGCAACAGTTGTCCTTAACGCAGCTCATTCGGATCTGAAATTTTCGGCCTCTTCGGACCAGTCTGGCGAATTCAGCTTGCCTGCCGTCCCGCTCGGCGACTACATCATCGCCATCAGTAAACCGGGTTTCGCAGCTCTGCATGAGTCCGTCACAGTCAGCAGCGACTCCGCGCCGATCTTCCACTACATGCTCTCCGTTGCCTCTCTGAATCAAGCCGTGAGCGTCTCTGCCGTGCAGGACGCCACCAATGTCGATTCTGTAACTCCGGAGACGCAGATCAGCCGCATAGATATCGCGCGCACACCGGGCGCCGACCTCACCAACTCGCTGGCGATGATTACCGACTTTGTGCCTGGCGCCTATGTAACGCACGACATGCTGCACGTGCGCGGCGGCCATCAACTCTCATGGTTGATCGACGGTGTGCAGATCCCAAACACGAACATCGCCTCGAACATCGCACCCGAGATCGACCCCAAGGACGTCGACACCCTCGAAGCTAACCGCGGCAGCTATAACGCGTCGCTTGGCGATCGCACCTACGGCATCTTCGACGTCGTTCCTCGCACCGGTTTCGAGCGTAACCGCGATGCGGAGCTTATGGTCTCCGCCGGCAACTTCCACCAGACGAACGACCAGCTCTCCTTCGGCGACCATAGCGAGCGATTCGCCTGGTACACCAGCGTGAACGGAAACTACAGCAATGACGGCCTGCAACCTGCCGTCTCTGCGCCCATCCACGATCAGGAGAGCGGCTACGGCGGATTCGGCTCGCTGGTCTTCAATCCGGATCCTGCCAACCAGCTCCGCTACGTCGGCCAGCTTCGCGCCGACTTCTACCAGGTCCCTTACGATCCCAATCCCACCGACTGGGAGAATCAGCTCTACGACTCGAGCTCGCTGCGCGATGCTGAGCACGAGACCGACAGCTACGGCGCGTTCACCTGGCTGCACACATTCAGCGCCAACACCGTCGCGCAGGTCTCACCCTTCTACCACTACAACCGCACCAACGATCAGCCCAATAGCGACGATCAGCCCACCGCCACGACCGCAATCCAGACCGGCGTTTACACGGGCGGCCAGGCCAGCTTCTCGACGGTCCTTGCGCGCAACACCATTCGCGCAGGCGTATATGGCTATGCGCAGCATGAGAACGATCTGTTCTCGGTGGTCTTCAACGACGGCAGCGCCAACAACTTCTCCATCAACCCGGTGGTCAGCGGCGGAGTCGAAGAAACCTACATCGAAGACAACTTCCGCCCGACCAACTGGCTCACGCTGATCGGCGGCGAGCGCCAGACGCACTTCTCAGGATTGGTCAGCGAAGACGCAACTTATCCACGTGTCGGCGTCGCCCTGCAGGTGCCGAAGCTCAACTGGGTCTTTCGCGCCTTCTACGGCCATTACTACCAGCCGCCCCCGCTCACAAGCATCACCGGCCCGGCGCTCGAATACGCGCAGAGCAGCAACGACAACTACGCCAAGCTCCGCGGCGAACGCGATGAAGAGCATCAGTTCGGCGTGCAGATTCCATTCAAAGGATGGCTGCTCGACGCCGACACATTCGAAACGAGAGCCAGCAACTTCCTGGATCACAACAACATTGGTGAGTCGAGCATTTTCATCCCCGTCACTGTGCAGGGCGCCCTCATCCAGGCGTGGGAGCTCACGCTCCGCTCCCCGCATTCATGGCGGTTCGGACAGGTCCATCTCTCCTATTCCAATCAAATCGCGCAACAGATCGGCGGCATCACCGGCGGCTTAGTCTGCTTCGACCCCGACAACTCCGGCGTCTGTGATGTTCCACCGGGTTATTCGCCGCTCGACCACGATCAGCGCAACACGCTCAACCTGGGCATGAACGCCAACCTGCCGTTCCACCTCTTCGGTGCGTTCAACGTCTACTATGGCTCCGGCTTTTCAAACGGCTACCCGGATCCGCCTTCGCCCTACAGCGGCGATTATCTTCCGTCGCACACCACGGCCGACCTCTCATTGGCCCGCGACTTCGGCGAGCGCTGTACAGCCTCCATCAATGCACTGAACATCAGCAACACGCGCGCGCTGCTGGACAACAGCCTCACGTTCGGCGGCTTCCACTACAACCAGCCCCGTCAGCTCTACGGGGAAGTCCGCTACCGATTCAAGTTTTGATCACGCCTTCAGAAATGCGGTGAACTCCTCGGCGCGCCGCGCTGCACTTTCCAGCGGCTTGCGGTAAACATACGCATGCCGCCCGAGCCCGTAGAAACTCTTCACCATGTGCGATCGCTCGTAGCCCTCGCGTTCGTAGAACGCAATCGCGCCGTCGTTCTCGACCCAGACGTGAAGTTCCACGGCCTCACAACCCGCGTCCGACGCTTGCTCTTCGATGCTCTGCATCATCCGCCGCGCCAGCCCATGCCGGCGGTACTTCGGATCAACATCCAGCGTAACCACGTATGTGACGAGCCCCTTGCGCGCTCTCTCCACATGAGCAATGCAAAACCCGGCGATCTCACCGCTCGCTTCATCATCGGCAATGATCGTCAGCGCATTTCTTGCTTCAGCAAACTGCTGCATCGCGCGCTCTGAGAACCGGAACGGCTTCGCGAAACATACTTCATCCAGCGCAAAGATAGCGCCGAGATCACTCGGGTTGTATTCCCGCAATCTCATGACTGTTCAGTTCAGCTTCAGTTGCGGCGCGGTGTTGCGGCGCCGTTCCCTGCACTGCGCCCCGCCCGCTTCGACGGAGGAGGCGTCTTGTCATTCGATTCGATCTCGTCCGTATCGCTCGTCAGGTGCTCTTCCACGTGCTGCAGATGCCGCCGCATCGCGCGCCGCGCCTCGTTGGGGTCGCGCGCCGCTATCGCCTTGAAGATCGCCTCGTGATCCTCGAGCGCCGCCGCCTGATGCTGCTCGAGCCCGGCCCGCTGGCTCAGCCTGTGATACATCGGCGCAAACATCCCCGCCCAAAGCCCGTTGATGATGCTCGCCAGCACGCTGTTCTTTGCAGCCTCGCCGATCGCCACATGAAACTGCCGGTCCGACACCTGCGCATTGATCTTGCCATCCACCATGCGCCGCATCTGTTCGAGAGTCTTCTCGATCTTGTTCAGATCACCCGCCGACGCGTACAGCGCCGCATCCGCCGCCGTTTCGCCTTCTATCAGCAATCGCGCGCGCAACAGTTCGAACGGTCCCGGGCCGGAGTCCAGCACCAGGGACATCGGGTTTACCGCCTCGCGAACATACGCGCCCGATCCGCTGCGGATCTCCAGCTCGCCGGCGATCTCCAGCGCAATCATTGCCTCACGAATCGTCGGACGGCTCACGCCGCACACTTTTGCGAGGTCAATCTCTCCCGGAAGCCGTGCCCCCGGATGGAGATTGTTCTCCGCGATGTAACGCGAGATACGTCCGGCAATCTCCTGATACCTGCGGTGGGTCTTCACCATCGGGCGTTCTTCAACTCCTGCAGCTTAGTCTTCGCAACATGGTACAGCCGCGCCATGCCATGCGAGAAGAACTTTGAAAACCGTTTGTCGAGCTGGAGCGTTTCGCTTGAAGGTGTGGTCAAGGCGAAGTCCGCTGGTGTCGTTTTCTCTCAAGCAAAACGACCTCCACAGATTCCTTTGGAAGCCAGCAGTATAAGGAGAAATGCTCTAGAAGTTGAACGCAAGCCCGGCCTGAATCGAACGCGGCACTTGCGCTAGAAAGAGCGTATGGCCATCAGGGGCCAGAACCGGCTGATATCCCTGCTCCAGCAGGTTTGTTGCCTCGACGACGGCATCCATTCCATTCGGGAGGAATCGTCCGCACGCCAGCCGCTGCCGCACATAAAACGTCAGGTATGCTCCATTCGGATCCGCGTTGTACGCATTCACCTGCGTCAGTGTTTCTTGCGGCTGCCAGCGGTACTCCGCGCGCACATTCGTACCGGAACGCACCACCTTCCCGTTCAGCATCACAGTGATCGCCTGCTCCGTTTGCGCATGCAGCTCAGCGGCCGCCTGCGCGAGCGCAACAAGGTCCCTCTCACGCCCTATCGCAGTTCCAAGATCGTACTGCACCGACGCTTTCAGCAGCGGCGTCAGGCTCTGCTCCAGGTTCACGCTCATGCCGCGTCCCGCAAACGACCCCGTGGCGAGCTGGAACGTCCCCGTCACCGGGTCGGCCACCAGCGCCATCCCCTGTTCGGCCTTCATGTCCAGAACACCGCTGCCGCCTATCGAATCTTCATTCACCCGGTCGACGTACCCGGACGCGGTCATCACGCGGCTTCCCATCTTCTTGCTTACGCTCACCTCGTGATGCATGCCGCGCCCCGTCAGTGGGCGGCCTTGAGCGTCAGCTAACAACGGATTCTCCGGCTTCAACCGGTCGAGGTCGTCCGCGCTTTGAAGCTCGCGCCCGCTCGCATACCGGTAGACCACCAGCAGGTCATCGCCCGGACGCACTGACACCCGCAGGTACGGCTCGGCGTCGATCATCGTCGATGCCAGCCGTTCCGCCGCGACCAGCGTCCCGGCGTCGATCATGACCGCATCGCCCATCGACATCTGGTGCGCGCTGGCCATCCGCAGCACGCCATACCCAGCGTTGCCGCCGGCGGCCGTCAGCTCCGGGTGCGTCTGCATCGCCGCCACCAGCCGCGTGCTGCCAAACTGTGACCGCTTCTCATATCCGGCGCTCACATCTGCCGAAAACCGCGGACTCACCATCGATCCCAGATCGGCAATGTCCGCCCGCATAACCGCGCTGTCGCCGTCCTCCAGCGTCCGGTTGATCATCAATATCTGGTGCACGCCGCCCTGTCCGAACGCCCCATCCCCGTTCGTGACCTCAACCCTGCCCTGCGAGACCACCCGGCGCCCTTCCACCCCGCTCGAAGACATCTCCTGGCCATTCTCATCAGTCAGGCGCAGCAGCGGACGGCTCGCCGTTGACCGCAGCGTCCACTTCCAGTCGTCCACAGGTTCACCTGCGCGCCGTCCCTGGGTTGGCAGCCAGTTTGCCGCCTCATAAAGCGTCGTCATCGTCAGGTTGATGACCGCCTGCGCTCCCGCCTGCAACCGCAGATCTCCGCGCGTGACAGGTACGAGGAACGCCGCGGACGCCCGCAGCTGGTATTTGCCGGGAAGGACTGCGGGGATGATGTAGCGTCCGTGGTCGTCGGTCAGCGCCGAAGCAACCATCGTCGCATCGGCCTTCAGCAGCTCGATCAGCGCACCCATCTGCGGCGTGCCGTGGCTGTCGCGCACCACACCTGAGATCGCCGCATCGGTCGACGCGGCTTTGCAGTGCCCTGACCATCCGAGCACCAGCACCGTCAGTACCAGACCTGCAACAGCTCGTCTCACCGCGCTTTGAGACTCCTTACGCGCGTCGAAGGCTTCTCCAAAAATCCCAAGCTGTCGAACTTCATCCTGGGATGTTTACGCCAAGCGGGTCATCACTGTCTAGTCTCGTGTGACCCTGCCCTTACTACCGGAAAAACCGAACGCTCGCCCGGTCCTGAAAAATGACCGGCTACTGCTCAACGTTGAACTTCGCGGTCTCTGCGATCTGCTGCTTCGAGATCCCGTCATTCACCTTAATCACAACCTGATACTTGCCAGGAGCCAGACTCGCCAGCGGCATCGTCTTCTCCAGGGTCAACTGGTCTGCGTTCGGGTTCAGCTTCGATGCCGACTCCGACGCTTGCAGTATCTGTTTGTTCGTCGCCAGATCAAGAATCTGATACTCGATCGTCGCGTCGTTCTTCTTATCGTCACCAATCCTAAGATTGTAGACCTGCATCCAGAAATTGAGATTCTGCCCCTGGTGGAACGTCACCGGCGTCGAGATCGTCGGCGGTACGCGCGGCACTACATGCGTGTTGCCGATTACAAAGTTGCCGGCACCGACGTCCTTCGTCGGCACGCGGTTCATCTCGCTGGCCAGGATCAGGGACGAGCTCGCCAGCTGGTCGTCGTCATACTTCGGCACATCCACGCTCCGCTTCCAAGTCCCCACGTGCGCCTGGTTGTACTCGTCCTTGATTGCAATTTCGACCTTGTACCGTCCCGGCGACAGCGGCAGTGCCTTCCAGTACACCTTCACGTTGTTTTTGGTCTGCGGCAGCAGCTCGCTCGGCGTCTCCACCTGCACCGTATCTTCAAAACTCTGCACGATGTGGCCCGTGATGTTGCTCACGCGTCCCATGATGTGCACGATCCCCTTGGAGTCGCCTTCGGTGGTCTTGTACGTGATGTCGCCGTCGCGAATCTGAAGCGTAATCGGCACCATCACAGTATCGTTTGTGAGCTTCACGTAATCGGTGCGCACGTCGAAGATGAACGGCGGTCCGTTCAGCACCTTCGCATTGGCCAGGAACTCATCCATGTCGGCGTACTTCACTGGCGGCGGCGCAAACAGCTTCGAGAACGTATCCAGCCGGTCGAATTCCTTCGACTCCTGCGAACTCGACAGCGGCCCAGTGCCCAACTGCTCCATCCCGCCATTGAAGCGGTCCTTCTTCTGCGCCATGCCCATCTCTTCGTACTGGGTCAGGCCGGCGCCCGGCGTGTGCTTCAGCGCGTCCTTCTCCGAGCGGTCGATCGTCGCATGGTAGTCGCCGCACATGCACGTATCCACAAACTCGATATCGATGTTGTCACCCACGCTGGGCAGATAGCGGTAATGCCACACTTCAAACGGGAAGGTCGACGTGTTGCCCCCGCCCTCTTCCATCGGACGCTCGTACTGCCCTCCCGAAGGATGCGAGTCAATCGAGTCCGGCTTTCCGAATGCGATATAGATATGACCGCGATCGGTCATCCATCCCGGCTTGCCCGCCGCGAAATGCTCGTTGGCATATGCAATTCGCGCATAGTGCTCATCGCGAAATTCATTGTCCGGCGAGTCCGGGTTCGGATTGCGGCGCTGCCAGAACTGCTCGATGAACTGGTCGCGCTCCTCATCGTTGCTCAGCGCCTTGAACGCCTTCTCTTCCTCAGGCGTGATGATCCAGCGGACGTCCTGATCCAGCCAGGTCTTGTACTGGCCCTTCAACTCGCGGGTGACGTCCTTCTTGCGCTGCCTCTCCTGCGAATCGCTCAGCCGCCGCTTCAGCGGATCCGGCTTCTCTTCCTGAGGCTGAGTCTTGACGACCCCGCCATTGTCCTGAACGGCCGGAGGGGCGGTCGTGTCCGTAGCTTGTGCGCGGACCCCCATCCCCCATCCTGCGAGGGTTAGGGCGGTGATACCGGTAAACAAAACGCGCAGTTGCATTGGGCCGAGCTCCTGAAGATGAAAGACGCTCCCATTTTACGTGTGTTTCATCTCTCTACACAAGGCAATCCCGCCATGTTCCCTGTTAGAATCCCGGCAGACCCAGCCATCGAAGCCGCGCCCCAAAGCCCGTTTCTGCTGCCCCCGGAACCACCGGCCTCCGTTCTGCGTACCTTCGATTACAACCTGGAGTCCAAACCCTATGCCGGGACCTTGCCCGCACCCGGGCTGTTGCTCCGGGGGAAAGCCGTATGAGCCTAAAGAAGATCCTGCTGTTAGTAGTAGCCTTCATTGTTGTCGCCGGCGTCATCATTGGCTCCGTCATCCACAGCCGCAACAGCGTGACTGCAGTGGCTACGGGCAAAGCCGTGCAGCAGGATCTGATCGCCACCGTCAGCGGAACCGGCCAGATCAAGCCGCTCACCTACGTCAACGTCGGAGCCACCGCCTTCGGTCGCATCACGCACCTCTATGTCAAAGAGGGTGACCACGTAAAGAAGGGGCAGCTCATTGCCACCGTCGAAAGCCAGCAGCCCGCCTCCCAGGTCCAGGCCCAGCAGGCCACCATTCAGGCTGATAAGACCACGGTCGACTCCTACGTAGCCGCCGAAAAAACCGCGCAGGCCGCCGTGGAAGAGGCAAAAGCTGACCTCGAACAGAAACGGTTCGACATCCAGCGCTACAACCAGCTCTACAAAGAGCAACTCGTCGCCAAGCAGGATTACGACGCCAAAAAAGCCGCCTACGACATCGACGTCGCCACGCTCGCCCAGCGCCAGGCCGCGCTCGCCCAGGCCAAAGCCCAGACAGCCGCCGCCCGCAGCCAGGTCAGCCAGGCCGTCGCGACGCTCTCCGGCAACTCCTACCAACTCGGCCTGACCGAGAGCCGCGCCCCGTTCAACGCTCTCGTCACCAACGTGCCCGTCCGTGAGGGCGAAACCGTCGTCGTCGGCATCCAGAACGCCGAGGGCTCAACGCTGATGACGCTCGCCAACATGAGCATCATCACCGCCGAGGTCAAGGTCGACGAGACTGACATCGTCAACGTGAAGCTCGGCCAGCCCGCCGACGTCACCATCGACGCCTTCCCCGGCCGCATCCTCAAGGGCCACGTGACCGAGGTCGGCGACCAGGCCCTCCTGCGCACGACCGGTCTGGCCACCTCGCAGTCCACCACAGGTACCGAAGAGGCCAAGGACTTCAAGGTTGTCGTCACCCTTGACAATCCTCCCGATGACCTCCGCCCCGGCCTTTCCTGCAACGCGAAGATCACCACAGCCAATAAGCCCAACGTCCTCACGATTCCCATCCAGGCCCTCGTCGAGCGCGACCTCACAGCCGAAAACACGCTCTTCAAAAACCATGGCAAGGAGTCCGACGGCAGTGCCTCCGCCGCGACGAAGTCCACCGACACCCAGGGCGTCTACCTGATGGTTCGCGACGGCAGCGGCATGCGCGTCCGCTTCGTCCCGGTCACGACCGGCGTCGTCGGCTCCACAGACATCGAAGTACTCAGCGGCCTCAAGGCCGGGGACGAGATCGTCACCGGCCGCTATAAGGTCCTTCGCACCCTGAAGAGTGGCACCGCCGTCAAACGCGACAACTCGCCGGTCACCATCACGACCGACAACAGCTCTAGTTAGGGTCGCGTTTCTCTACCCTCTACTGTCTACGCTCTACCGTCCGTATTCCGGAGACCAAGATGGCCACAACAACCTTTCCCGCCGAGCCCACCACCTCCACGGCCTTCGAGCCGCCCCACTCCGGCGAGGTCATCGTTACCCACAACCTCTGGAAGACCTACGAGATGGGTGATCAGGAGGTGCACGCGCTCCGCGGCGTCGACATCCGCATCCGCCACAACGAGTACGTCGCCATCATGGGACCCTCAGGTTCCGGCAAATCCACGCTGATGAACCTCATCGGCTGCCTCGACACCGCCACGCAGGGCCAGTACTTCCTCAACGGCCACGACGTCTCCTCGCTCAACGACGACGAGCTCGCCCGCATCCGCAACAAGGAAATCGGCTTCGTCTTCCAGACCTTCAACCTGCTCGCCCGCGCCACATCGCTCCATAACGTGGAGCTCCCGCTCATCTACAACGGCACCCCGGCAGCCGAGCGCATCGCCCGCGCCAAAGAGGTTCTCGACCAGGTGGGTCTCGCCTCGCGCATGTCGCACAAGCCCAACGAGCTCTCCGGCGGCCAGCGCCAGCGCGTCGCCATCGCACGCGCCTTGGTGAACCATCCGTCCATCATCCTCGCCGACGAGCCCACCGGAAACCTCGACTCCAAGACCTCCGTCGAGATCATGGCCCTGTTCGACGACCTTCACGCCAAGGGCAACACCATCGTCCTCGTCACCCACGAGCCCGACATCGCCGACTTCGCCCACCGCATCATCTCTATCCGCGACGGCACGGTCTTCTCCGACGCCCCCAGCACTCGCCGCAAGCACAACTAGCAACGCTGCCACCTGCCTTGCTCTGTTTTGCTCTGCTTTTCTTTCTGTCATTCCCGAAGGGAATCTGCTTTTTCTATCGGCGGCGCTTCACAAATGAAAGAAAAGAAACGTAAAGGCTTCAACAACATGCCTCAAGAGAGTCATTTCTCTCGCTAACCGCCTTTGCCCCGCCGCATCTAAACTTAAAGCATGGCGAAGTGCGCCCGATTAGTCCCCCTCTGCATTCTTCTTCTCACCTTCATCAGGCCGAGCTTCGCTGTTGACGCGCGGTTTGATCTTGTCGGTCCGCGCATCAACGTGCGCGTCACCCGCAACGGTGTCACCCTCCCCATCGCCGAGGTCCCCAACCTTCAGCCCGGCGACCGCATCTGGCTGCACCCCGACCTTCCGGCCACCCAGTCCGTCAAGTACCTCCTCATCTGCGCCTTTCTCCGCGGCACCACCAACCCTCCGCCCGAGGAATGGTTCACCCGCATCGAGACCTGGCAGAAGAACGTCCGCGAAGAGGGCGTCTTCGTCACCGTTCCCAAGGAGGCTCAGCAGGCCGTCCTGTTCCTCGCCCCTGAGACCGGCGGCGACTTCTCCACCCTCAAATCCGCCGTCCGCGGTCGCCCTGGCATCTTCGTCCGCGCCTCGCAGGATCTCGCCGAAGCCGGCTTCGAGCAGTCGCGCATCGAGCGCTACCTCGCCGACATCCGCCGCGCCCCTCCCGGCGACCCCGCCGAGCTTCAGAAGCACTCCGACCTGCTCGCCCGCACCCTCGCGCTCAAGCCCAACGAGGCCTGCTTCCAGCAGCCCGTGGACATGCAGTTCACCTGCCTCACTCAAACCGGTTCGCAGAGCCTGCTCGACGACGGCCACGGCAACTCCATCGCCGCCGCGCTCTCCAGCGGCCCCAACTCCGACTTCATCGCCGCCGCCAGCTACACCGGCCTCGCCGGCGGCGGTCTCTACTCCGCATATGTCGGCGCTGTGGTCGACCTCGTCCGCGTGATGGCCAACCTGCACACCGCGCAGTACCAGTACATCCCGGCCATCGCCTTCCCCCAGAACGACGCGATGAACCTGCGCCTCAACACGCCGCCATCCTTCCACAATCCAAAATCCGTACTCGTCATCGGCCTTCCCGCCGTCCAGTCTTCGCCGTCACCCCCGCTGCGCCCCACCGACCCCAATCACGTCGGCTGCCTCATCGAGCCATCTGTGACTCTCCCGATCGAGGGCGCGCCGCTCGTCTTCTCCACCTCGCTCGCCCACGACCTGGTCCTGCACCTCAACACGCCTCCCGGAGCCCCCGCCGAGCCCGACATCCCGCTCGTCGCCGACTCCTACCAGGGCGGCCTCGTCCTGCAGCGCACGCCCGAGCACCATGTCCCCATCCACGACGTCCTCCGCGAAGACAAATCCGGCTCCGCCAAGCCCGACGCCAAGGACAGCAAGCCCGTTAAGCCCCAACCTGAGCCCATCCGGCTCACCGGCACCATCCAGGGTCAGTGGGGCTTCGATTCCTTCACCGGTCCCACGGTCCCGCTCCAGCAGCTCCCCGGCAGCGACTGGCAGATCGCCAATGGTGACGACAGCGAAGACAGCAGCCTCATCGCCGGCAAGGCCGCTCAACTCCTCATCACCTCCACGGGCTCGGCCTGCGTCCACACCATCACCGCCGAGCCCCGCGGCTCCGGTGCAACTCTGAAAATTGCGTTCAAGCCTGCGCCTACGCCGGACCAGCCCAACCTGCTCGCCTTGACACTCCCGCTCGAGCACGACGTCACCCCCGGCGACCTCAACCTCTCCATCCAGCAGTTCGGCCAACCCCGGGCCGACCAGCTCTCCGCACGCACCTTCGCCGAGCCTCCGCACATCAACTCCGTCGAGCTCCACGCCACTGACCGCACCATTCTCCTCAGCGGCCAGCGCCTGAATGAAATCGAGCGCCTCGCACTCGGCGACCTCACCTTCAAGCCGCAGCCTCCCAGCACAAGCGACGGCTCCGAGCCCGCCGAGACCTCCAACTCCCTCCGCCTCGCGCTGCCCTCCGACGCGCCCGCACCGCCCACCAAGGTCGGCGACAAGCTCACCGCCCGCATCACCCTCAACGACGGCCGCAGCCTGACCGTGCCCGTCACCGTCTCCGCCGCGCGCCCGTCCGTCACGCTCCTCAGCAAGAGCTCCCAGCCCGCCAACGCGCCGACGATCACGCTCTCCAGCACAGACGACCTCCCGCTCTCCGCTCCGCTGACCTTCACGCTCAAGACCGCGCAACCCTTCCCGCGCTCAGGCCGCGTCGAGGTCGAAACCATTGACGGCACCCTGCGCGCCGTCCTCACCCTCGCTCCCTCCGGCGGTCTCGTCCTCCAGGATCCCCACACCGTCGTCGCGACTCTCGACCCGCTCCGCGCCTTCGGCCCCAGCGCCTTCGGCGCCCTGCACGTTCGCGCCATCTTCCCTCCCAGGAAGCACAGCGAGGAGGCCGCCCCAACCAACCCCGCAACCACCACCGCCGAAGACGAATCCTCGAGCGACTGGCTCCCACTCGGCACCCTCGTCCGTCTTCCCCAGTTGGTCACGTTGCAGTGCCCCGCGGACCCGACGTCCTCCTGCACCCTCTCCGGCTCAAGCCTCTACCTGATCGCCTCTATCTCGCCTGACCCCGCCTTCGACAACCCGGCAAACGTGCCCGACGGCTATACCGGGTCAACCCTCAGCGTTCCCCACCCCGCCGCCGCAGGCACCCTTTTCCTCAAGCTGCGCGACGACCCCAACCCCATCGACGCCGCCAACATCCCCATACCGACACCCGCCCCATCTCCGCGCGCCACCACCACCGCGCGCCTCCACCGCCCCTCAGAGCACTCCTCTGCGGCGTCTCAGGCCACACACACCGCTGCCGCTGGCGACACAACCTCCGGAGAGTCCGCCACCGAAACCCAGCACTCGAAGCAGGACTCATCCCAGCCGGACACCAGCAAGCCGGACACTGCCGCGCCGGCCAACGCTGCTCCTGCAGCCGCTGCCACGCCCAGCCCCAAGGAATAATCGCCGAACCACAAAGCAAAAGGCCCGGCACTTGCCGGGCCTTTCCTTTATCCAAACGCCAGCCGCTAATCCGCCGCCGCCGTCGTCTCCCGCTCCGCACGCTGCACCTTGCTATGCCGCGTCGAGTACCCGAAGTAAATCACCAGGCCAATGATCAGCCAGCTGACAAAGCCGATCTTTGCCGGCGTATCCGATGAAACCATCAGTGCCAGCGCGATGAGCATGCCCATGATGGGCACGAACGGCACCCACGGCGTGCGGAATGGCCGCACCGCATCGGGCTGTTTCTTCCGCATCACCCACACCCCCACGCACACAATCGCGAAGGCCAGCAGCGTGCCCAGGCTCACCAGTTCGCCCAGGAAAGAGATGTTGAAGAATGCTGCCAAAAACGCCACCAGCACGCCCACCGCGATGGTCACCAGCCACGGTGTGCGGAAGCGCGGATGGATCTCGCCAACCCATTTCGGCAGCAGACCGTCGCGCGACATCGTGTAGAGCACGCGCGTCTGGCCCAGGATCATCACCAGCATCACCGAAGCAAGGCCGGCAATCGCGCCCAGATCGATCAGGCACACGCCCCACGTTGCACCAATCGCCGCCGCGCCATCAGCCACCGGAGCCGGCGTGTTCAGCGTCGCATAGGGCTTCAGCCCGGTCAGCAGCCCCGCCACGATGATGTAGAGAATGGTGCAGAGTATCAGCGAGCCGAGAATGCCGAACGGCATGTCCTTCTGCGGATTCTTCGCCTCCTGCGCTGCCGTCGAAACCGCGTCGAACCCGATATACGCAAAGAAGACCACACTGGCCCCTCGCATAATTCCCGACCATCCATATTGCCCGAAGTGCCCGAGGTTTTTCGGAATGAACGGATGCCAGTTCGCAGCCATGTGCGCCGGATGTCCAAACGCATACACCGTAGCGATCCCAATGAAGAACAGCACCACCGAC
Source organism: Acidobacteriaceae bacterium (assembly GCA_035944135.1). Taxonomy (NCBI): domain Bacteria; kingdom Pseudomonadati; phylum Acidobacteriota; class Terriglobia; order Terriglobales; family Acidobacteriaceae; species Acidobacteriaceae bacterium. Next base: position 126,492 of record DASZBM010000002.1, on the reverse strand, counting down.
ACCTTGATCATGACCGCGGCGCTATTGAAATTCGCCGACTCACGCACGCCCACAACCAGCACCGTCGTCACAACGATGATCGCGAGAAACGCGTAGATATCCACCTTCGCCGACAACAGATGGCCGAACAGCGTCATCGTGACTGAAGGCGTCGGATTGAACGGCACACGGACCCCGAAATATCCCAGCAGGCTGCTCATGTAGCCGCTCCAGCCAACGGCCACCGTCGCCGCACCAAACGCATACTCCAGGCACAGCGCCCAGCCGATGATCCACGCCATCAACTCGCCCAGCGTCGCATACCCGTACGTGTACGCCGAGCCCGCAATCGGAATCATCGCCGCAAACTCCGCATAGCAGAGACCCGCAAACACGCAGCCTATGCCCGCCACCACAAACGAGAGCACGATCGCCGGTCCCGCAAACTGCGCCGCCGCCGTTCCCGTCAGTACGAAGATGCCTGCCCCGATGATCGCGCCAATTCCCAGCGTGATCAGGTTCACTGGACCGAGTGCACGTTTCAGTCCGCCGCTGCTCTCGCTCTCCGCCTCATGCATCAAGGCCTTCAGCGGCTTGACCGCCAACAAATTCGCCATGCTTTCTGCTTCTCCTAATCCCTGTCCGTATCCAGAATTTCTAATCTCTAATCTCTAATCTCTGATCTCTACTTCCCACCCATCTCCACACCAGGTACACCGGCACGCCAAGCAGCACCAGAATCAGTCCCGGCCAAGTGTACTGGGGTTTGTATCGCAAAAGCACGCCACAAATCCACACCGCCATCACGATGTACAGCCCCGGCAGCACCGGATACCCAAACGCCCTGTACGGACGCGCCGCATCCGGCTCCGTCCGCCGCAATACAAACAGCCCCACAATCGTCAGCGCATAAAACACCAGCGCCGCCAGGATTACGTAATCCAGCAGGTTGCCGTACTGTCCGCTCAGGCACAGCAGGCACGTCCACGCGCACTGCATCCACAGCGAGTTCTTCGGCACGCCCTTGCTGTCCAGCTTCCCCGTGCTCTTGAAGAACAGGCCATCCTGGCTCATCGCGTAATACACGCGCGCCCCCGCCAGCACCATCCCGTTCACGCACCCGAACGTGCTCACCAGGATCGCCGCCGCCATCAGCTTCGCACCCACTGGCCCAAACGCCGTCTGCATCACCGCCGTCGCCACTCTGTCCTGCGGTGCATTCGCAATCCCGCTCATCGGCAGCACGTTCAGATACACAAAGTTGCACGCGATATACAGCAGGCTCACCGCGCCCGTTCCAATCGCCAGCGACAGCGGCAGGTTCCGCTTCGGATTCCGCACCTCGCCCGCCGTGAACGTCACGTTATTCCACGCATCGCTCGAAAACAGCGACCCCACCTGCACCACCGCAACCACCGTCAGCACGCCGACCACAGCCGTCCCGCCGCCCAGCCCAAGGAACGACCCAACCTGCACCACATGCGGCGTTCCCCAGTGCGCTCCCGCCCAGAAGTTATGCCAGCCCACGCCAAAATTCGCAGCGTGCGCAACTGCATTCTTCGCAATCAGCCCCACCGCGATCACGCCCAGCAGCGCCAGCACCTTCGTCGTCGTGAAAACGTTCTGCACCGCCGCGCCCGTCTTCACGCCGCGCGTATTCGTGAACGTCAGCAGCACAATCACGACGATCCCCACCAAATTCGCCGTGCTCAGCCCCACATTCCCCGAGCCCACGTGCACAATCCAGTTCGTCTGGCTGATGCTCGGGAAAAACACCCCCAGAAACTTACCGAACGCCACGCCCACCGCGGCAATCGTTCCCGTCTGGATCACCGTAAACAGCGTCCACCCGTACAAAAATCCCCAAATCGGCCCCAAACTCTCGCGCAGGTACACATACTGCCCGCCAGCCTTCGGCATCATCGCCGCCAGCTCGCCATAGCTCAGTGCGCCAATCACCGTCATCAGCGCCGTCACCGCCCACGCTGCAATCAACAGCGCCGGCGACCCCACCACGCGGCTCATCTCGGCGGGCACGATAAAAATGCCCGACCCGATCATCGAGCCCATCACAATCGCCGTCGCCGAAAACAACCCCAACCCTTGCACAAAGTGCGGCGCACGTACCCCCACAGAGCCGCCGTCATCCTGAGGCGCAGCCGAAGGACCTCTGTATTTCGCCTCTTGAGCCACTGATGTCTGAGGAGTCACTTCCCCGTACCCTACCCCAAAATCTCGAGAAAGTCCCGCGCAACCTCACTCACCCGCCTGCCCTCAACAAACAGCCCACCAATCACTGCCACCGAATCCGCCCCGGCCTCAATCACACTGCGCGCATTCGCAAGCGTTATCCCTCCAATCGCCACCACCGGAAGCTCCGTCATCGCCCTCGCCCGTCGCACCAGCTCCAGCCCCACCACCGGCTCCGGATTCGCCTTCGACGCCGTCCGAAACACCGGCCCAACCGCCACATAGTCCGGCCCCGCCCCCACCGCCGCCCCCACCTGCTCCTCATTGTGCGTCGAAATCCCAACCATCCGGGTGCCCCATTCATCACGCGGCCTCATCGCGTGGTGGGTGGGGTCGAACACCCTCCGCACCGCCTCCACCCCCAAATCCCCCTGCCCCACATGCACGCCCTCCCACCCCGCCAACACCGCCAGGTCCGCGCGATCATTCATCACCCGAATGACCTCCACGCCCTCAAACGCCGCATCGATCTCCCGCGCCGCCCTCAAAATTTCTTGTGGCCCGTTCCCCTTATCCCGATACTGCACCAGCCGCACGCCCGCCGCGCGCAACTCCCGCGCAAACTCGCGCGCACTCATCCCCCGCGCATCCAGCGTCGCCCGGTCCACAATCGCATACAGCCTTGGAAACCCGTCCCTCATAACTCAAGGCTATCCCGCAAATCGCCCGGCGACACACCCGGTCTACAATCCTCCCCATGAGACTTCGCCCGCGCACCTCAACCCTCGTAAAATTCGGCGCCGCTGCCGGCGGCTCTCTCGCTCTCGGCGCCATCGCCTTCGGAGCCGCGGCTATCGGCACCCTCGCCGTCGGCAGGATCGCCATCGGCAAACTCAAGCTCAAACTCGGCCAATTCGAAAAGCTTCACGTCGACGAGCTCACCGTCGACCACCTCATCGTCCGCAACCGCACCGACCTCTGATCACCACCGCTGCCTTTGCGTGCCTTTGCGCCCCTTTGCGCTCTTTGCGTCAAACGTTTTCGCGTGGGCCAAGAAAAAAGCCCGGCTCTCACCGGGCTCTTCTCTACCCTCTACTTTCTACCCTCTACCCCTTGCTTTTCTGCCGCTCCAAAAACCGCTCCATAAACTTCGTATCAAACTCCCCGCGACGAAACTCCTCATCCGCGAAGATCTTCTGGTGCAGCGGAATCGACGTAAAGATCCCCTGCACGACGAATTGCGATAAAGCCCGCTGCATCTTGTCCATCGCCTCCACCCTGTCCTTGCCATGGCAGATCAGCTTCGCAATCATCGAGTCGTAATACTGCGGCACCACACCCTCTGCATACTGCGCCGTATCCACGCGCACGCCATTCCCGCCGGGCAGATTGAACACCGTAATCTTGCCCGGGCTCGGCGTGAACTTCTCCGGATGCTCCGCATTGATGCGGCACTCAATCGCATGCCCCTGAATCGCGGGCACCTCAGGAACGATATCCCTCAATCTTTCGCCCGCCGCAATCCGTAGCTGCGCCTTCACCAGGTCCACACCCGTAACCATCTCCGTCACGCAGTGCTCCACCTGGATACGCGTATTCATCTCGATGAAGTAGATCTCTCCATCCTCATCCATCAGGAACTCAATCGTCCCCGCATTCCAATAACCGATATCCCTCAGCGACCGCTCGATCGTCTTGCCCAGCCGCTCGCGCAGCTTCGGCGTCACCTGCAAACTCGGCGCCTCTTCAATCAGCTTCTGATGTCTCCGCTGAATCGAACACTCGCGCTCGCCCAGGCTCATCACGTTCCCGTGCTCATCCGCCAGCACTTGGAACTCAATATGCCGCGGCCGCTCGATGAACTTCTCCATGTACAGTTCGCCGTTGCTGAACGCATTCAGCGCCTCCGTCGAAGCCTGCTGGAACAGCGCCGGCAGCTCCTCCTTCGTGCGCACAATCCGCATGCCGCGTCCGCCGCCACCCGCCACAGCCTTCAGAATGATGGGATAGCGAATCTTCTCCGCGCACGCCAGCGCCTCGTCCTCGTTCGCCAGCACCCCATCGCTTCCCGGCAGGATCGGCACCTTCGCCTGCTTCATCGTCTGCCGCGCCGTGGACTTCTCGCCCATCATGCGCGTCACCTCAGGCCGCGGCCCAATGAACTTGATGTTCGACGCCCTGCAGACCTCCGCGAAGTTCGAATTCTCGCTCAGCAGCCCATACCCCGGATGTATCGCATCCGCACCGGCAATCTCCGCAGCCGAGATCACCGACGGAATATTCAGGTAGCTATCCTTCGACGGCGGCGGCCCAATACAGATCGCCTCATCCGCAAACTTCACGTGCAGGCTGTTGCGGTCCGCCTCGGAATAAACCGCAACCGTGCGAATCCCCATCTCTTTGCACGCATTGATCACGCGCAGCGCAATCTCACCCCGGTTGGCAATCAAAACCTTACGAAACATTCACTACCTTTCGGTGCTGTGACGCGAACCGTTATTTGCGGCGCGCTCGGATTGTGTAAATGATCGAGAGAGGCAAACAGATCGCAAGGCACGCAAGAACAAACGCGAATGCGAACGGATCCCGTCGCCTTTCAAACAAACATGCACAAAATAGGAGACCGGCGATCGAAATCCATGAGGTACGCGTCGCCCAATGCTCTCCACCAGGCGTGAGTTCTGGAAGTGTCAGCCTCATATCGTCAAGCCTTACTTGATCGCCTTTGCCTTATTCACTATTCACTACTCACTATTCACTGCTCTTACTTGATCGCAAACAACGGCTGCCCATACTCGACCGGCTGCCCTGCCTTCACATACACCTTCACAATCTCGCCCGCGAAGTCGCTCTCAATCTCATTCATCAGCTTCATCGCCTCGACAATGCACAGCACCTGCCCGCTCGAAACGCGGTCGCCCATCTTCACAAACGGGTCCGCATCCGGCGACGGCGCATCATAGAAGGTCCCCACAATCGGCGACTTCACAATATGCGCTCCCGCCTCCGGCCCAGCCTCTGCCGCGGGCGCCGCTGCTTGTGCAGCCGGAGCCGACCCCTGCGCCGCGGGTGCCGCCGCCTGCAGGCTCGGCAGAGCCGCAGGCACAGCCACCGGAACGATCTGGGGCGCTCCCTGCGCCGCAATCGCGCTCGCAAGGTGCGCGACATCCATCGCCGGCGCCGGCTGCAATCCGGCAAACTTCAGCCGAACCTTCAGGTCCGTCCGCTCCATGTCAAACTCGGCGATACCGTTTGCCTTCAAAAACTCAACCAGCTCTCGCAGCTGCTGCAGATCTTCCGCCGCCATCAACTAACTCCTGACTCTCTAACTTTCCGACTGCCTTACTACTGACTCGCTGACTCGCTAACTTGCTGACTCGCTACAACTCCACCCACGTCTTCGGACTCGCCTTCGTCAGCACCTCGCGACCCTTTTCCGTCACAAGCACCATATCTTCGATGCGAACTCCGAACTCACCCGGCAGATAAACTCCCGGTTCAATCGTAATTACCATCCCCGGTTCCAGCACCTGCTCCTGCTTCGCTGCAATCCGCGGTCCTTCATGAATCTCCAACCCGACGCCATGCCCGGTCGAGTGCGTAAACCACTTCTCCAGCTTCGCCTTTCGCAGTACCGACCGCGCGGCCTCGTCCACATCGCCGCACGTCGCTCCGGGTACCACTGCAGCCACACCTGCCTGCTGCGCTTCCAGCACCGAATGATACACGTCCCACTCGCGCTTCGTGGCTTTGCCCATGTGCACAGTCCTCGTCATGTCCGAGCAGTAACCGTCCAGCAGCACGCCAAAATCCAGCGTCACAAATCCACGATGCGGCAGCTTCGCCGCACTCGCTCTACCATGCGGCAGCGCGCTCCGCTTTCCGCTCGCCACAATCGTTTCGAAGCTCATCCCCTCCGCGCCCGCGCGCCTCGCCTCAATCTCCATCACCAGCGCAATCTCGCTCTCCGTCTCGCCGGCGCTCAGGTTCGTCAGCACGCCCTCAAACAACCTGCAGCCCAGTGCCGCCGCCCGGCGCATCTTCACAATCTCATCCGCGTCCTTGCGCTCGCGCAGCCGCGCCACCAGCCCCTGCGTCGCGACAAAAAAACTCCGCCGCTGCCCTGCCGGCAACACCTTTCGCATCGCATCCAGCGCCGCCACCGTCGTGTTCACCGCATCGAAGCCGGCTCTCTTCGCGCCCTTCTCCGCCAGCCACGCAGCCGCCTGCGCACCCGGCGACCCCTTTCCCACCACCACCCGCAGCCCCGCCGCCTCAGACTTCGCCTGCGTCGTATACCGCCCATCCGTAAACAGAGCAGCCGCGCCTTTCATCAACGCCACCGCCCCGCTCGACCCCGTGAATCCGCTCAGCCACCGCACATCGGGCAGATGCGTCACCACCAGCGCATCCACGCCTGCACCCCTTGCCGCCTCCAGCGCTGCCTGCCGTCTCACTCGATGCTGCATCTAACTGATTCTACCCGGTTGCTTTGAAGGGGCACGGCTTCAGCCGTGCCGTAAAACCTCGATAACAAACAGGGGCTTCAGCCCCCGGAAGTCTTCAACCGTCCAACCCTCGGTATCATGGAATATGCCCGCCGTTTCTCAGGCAAAATCTCATCCTGACCTGCGGACTATTACCCGCCGCAGTTTCCTTGTCGGGGCGTCCGCTGCCGGGCTCTCGCTCGCCGCCTACGCCGGCACCCACGCGCGCCATGAGCTCGAGGTCACCGAGCGCACCCTCGCCCTCCGCAACCTCCCCGACGCCTTCGTCGGCTTCCGCTTCGTCCAGCTCTCCGACATCCATCTCGAGGAGTACACCGAGCCCTGGTTCCTCCGCCAGGCCGTCCAGACCATCAACAACCTCCACCCCGACCTCGTCCTCATCACCGGCGACATCATCAGCCGCGGCCCGGCCACCGACCGCGTCGCCTGGCGCGCCGCCGGCATCGCCGCCGAGGTCCTCTCCGAGCTCAAGGCCCCCCAGCGCTTCGCCTGTCTCGGCAACCACGACGTCGCCGTCGGTGCCGAGCACGTCATCAATCCCCTCCGCGCCCACGGCACGCCCATGCTCATCGACAGCTACATCCCGATCCAGCGCGGCTCCGACTACTTCTGGCTCTGCGGCTCCGACGACGCCGGCACCCGCGACCCCGATCTCAACCTCGCCGTCCCCGCCGCCCCCACCGCGCCCGTCATCCTCATGTGCCATGAGCCGGATTACGTCGACCACGTCGTCCGCCACCCGCGCTTCCCCTACATCGATGCCATGCTCTCCGGCCACACCCACGGAGGCCAGGTCCGCCTCCCCGCCATCGGCCCGCTCATCCTCCCCCCCATGGGCAAGAAGTACATCGAAGGACGTTTCCAGTTCGACCACATGGAGCTCTACGTCAACCGCGGCCTCGGCACCGTCGGCCTCCCCTTCCGCCTCAACTGCCCCGCCGAAATCACCCACTTCACCCTGCAGCGCGCGTAGCCGCACCAATTCGGGCATCGCATTCCCCACGCCGTCATCCTGAGCCAGCTAATTTAGGCCGTCATCCTGAAGCGTAGCCGAAGGATCTCCGTATTTCGTCCGGATCACCGCACACCCGGGTGGCCCAGCCGGGTGCCCCATTCATGCGCGGTTTCATCGCGCATGAGTGGGCTAGCAAGGATGCCGGGTGGCCCATCCTTTCGCGCAGCGAAAGGGTGGGGTATCGCGCGTTAGGACGCGCGGTCGCTTTTGCCTTTGCTTTTCTTTCTGTCATTCCCGCAGGGAATCTGCTTCTGGTGTGTCCGCTGAGGACCTACCGCGCTTTCCCCGCCGGCTTCTTCTTCGTCACGTCCACTGGAGCCGCGGGAGGCCTGACCCCGCTCTTCTCATCCATCCAGCTATCCAGCAGGCTCTTCTTGAACCGCCACCGGTTCCCCAGCTTGAACGCCGGCACAAACCCCTCGGACGCATACCGGTACAGCGTGTCGCCGCTGATCCCCAGGTACTCCGCCGCCTGCCGAATATCCATCACCTCGCGAAGCGCGGGCTGTGCCTGTGCAGATGCCATCGCCAATCTCCATCCGGAAGATCCGGGAATCTCAGATACTCTCGCAAACTCTCAGCGCGAATCCTCTTGTACCCGCTTTTGGCACGGTATACAAGCGGAAATCTTCCGGTTCTCTCCTGCTTTTCTTGGCTCTTGGCGAGTTTCTAACCTGCGTTGACGCGATTTATTTCGAGTATTGATGGTTAAAAAATGAGTCGTTTTTGCGCAAAATTTCGCGGTTTTTGCACGAAAATGAGCGCCTTAAAAACGCCGAAACGGGTCCGCCCACCATCGAGTCTGCCCACTGCCCTCAACCACCTCGGTCGGCACTCCCGGCTCCGGCGTCCACAGACCCGCCCCATCCCGAGCCGCCAGCTCCTCCAGCTGCTCAATCGGGTCCCGCCACCCATGCAGCGCCAAGTTGAACATTCCCCAGTGGATCGGCATCAGCAGCCCGGCCTTCTGCGCCCCACCCATCGCCTGGTACGCCCGCGCCGCACCCTCCGGCCCAAGATGAATCTCCGACCACAGCGGATGAAACGCCCCAATTTCCAGCATGGTCAGGTCAAACTTCTCGTAGTTCGCCGCAATCTCCGCAAAACCGTCCCACCAGCCCGAGTCTGCCCCGAAGTACACCCTGTGCTTCGGACCCTCGATCACAAACGAGCTCCACAGCGTCGTAAACCTGTCCCACGGCAGCCGGCCTGAGAAGTGCCGCGATGGCCACGCCGTAACCCGCACGCCCTGCCCCAGACCCGCGTCCGGTCCCGCCGCCAACTCCCTCGACTGCCCCCAGTCCAGCTCGGCGATCCGGCCCTCCGGCACGCCAAAGCGCCGCAGCCGCTTGCCCACGCCCGCGGAGGTCACCCACAGCGCCCGCGCCGTGCAATTCATCCGCGCCAGCCTGCCCACCGTAACCGCGCCCAGATGGTCGTAGTGGTCGTGCGAGATGAGCACCGCGTCCAGCTCCGGCATCTGCTCCAGCGGCATCGTCGGCGGAAAGAACCGCTGCGGCCCGAACCACTGCAAGGGGCTCGCGCGCTCCTCCCAAACTGGATCAATCAGGATCCGTACGCCATCAATCTCCAGCAGCATCGACGAGTGCCCGAACCACGTCACCCGCAGCCCGCTCGCCGGCGCCTTCCGGTACACGCGCACATCCGTCCGGAACGGTCCCAGCGGAATCTTCGGCTCCGTCTCCGCCTTATTGCGCAGATATAACGGCAACACCTTGAAGATCAGCCCGAATCCGCCCATCTTCGTCGGCACCGGATTCAGATACCGCCCACCCTGCTTCTTCGCGCGCTCCAGCAACCCCATAAAGTCTTTCGATACTCTCACACCGCCGTCGGATCCGTCCCGCCGGCTGCCCTGATCCCTGATCCTGCCCCTACGGAATGAAGTAGAACGGATTCGGCAGCTTCACGCTCACATCCGCCTGCGGCTCGCCGAGCAGATCGCTCCACTGGTCACCCACGCTCATCACAATCCGGTAGCCATCCGCCACGATCTGCCGCCGTTCCTGCGACTTATACGGAATCGTCGGCATACCGTTCTCCTCGCCGTTCCGCAGCCGCAGCCCGGCCCACCCATGAAAGCCCGCGGCCTCCAGGTTTCTGGCCGTCGCGGCCGTCTCGTCGCCATTCCCAATGTCCTGCACGCGACGGTCAGGCTTTCCCGGCCTTCCGGTAATGAAGAACACCGCCGCGCCCGCCGCGCGCGCCTCGTTGAACAGCCGGAGCGCTCCGGGGATCGCCACCGCGGATCCAGTCAGCTCGTAGGGCCGGTACAGCGAACCCACGTAGCCAAAATCCTCACGCCGCATCTCGCACCAGTTCGTCAGGGTCGTCTCGTCGATATCCATGACGACCGCGAGCTTCTCGCCCGGCTTCTTGGTCGCGATCTCCTGCTTCAGCTCCGTTTCCGCGCGCCTGTACTGCGCATCCAGGTCCGCCCAGTAGCATCCGCCGTTGCCTGTGCACTCGCCGTACTCCACGAGCTTGTAGCGTTCCACGCCAAAGTTCGCGAGCGGTTCGGCCGAAGGCAGAATGCGTGAGTTGTCCAGCGCATCCTTCTGCTCTCGCGCAGCCCGTTCCACCGCATCTGACGCTCCCGGCTTCGGTCCTGCCACACACATCGGCGGACCATAATGATCTGTCGGTACAACGCCCGGACCTGCGCTTGACTGCTGCGCGACCGCCGCGGCTGCGAACGCCGCGACAATTACCCAGCTCCACAGTCTCGCGTTACTCCGCGCCATTGCCTGAACCATACAGCGCATTAATCCTGTCCTTATATTTCTCATTGATCACACGCCGCTTCAGCTTCATGCTCGGCGTCAGCTCACCCGACTCCACCGTCCACTCCTCGGCGACCACCACAATCTTCTTGATCGTCTCATGGTGTTCCAGGCCCTCATTCGCCTTGCTCACGATGCCTTTGTACACCTGCTGCACCTTCGCATCTTCCACCAGCTTCGCGCGGTCCTTTGTCTGCACACCGTTCTGCTGCGCCCACTTCTCCAGCGCGTCAAAGTTCGGCGAGATAACCACGCTCACAAACTTTTTCTGATCCCCGATCAGCGCCGCCTGCCCCACCAGCGCATCGACCTTCAACTTGCTTTCCACCGGCTGCGGCGCAACATACTTCCCGCCCGAGGTCTTCATCAACTCCTTCTTGCGATCCGTGATCGACAGAAATCCGTCCTCGAGCTTCGCAATGTCGCCGGTCTTGAACCACCCATCCGGCGTGAACTCCTTTTTCGTCGCCTCTTCCTTCTTCCAGTAGCCCGCGAACACCGACGTGCCGCGCACCTCCAGCTCGCCATCCTCGGCCAGCCGCGTCTCGAGATTCGGAATCACCGTGCCCACCGTGTACGGCCTGTACGCCGCAAACGTGTTCCGCGCAATCACCGGCGACGTCTCCGTCATCCCATAGCCTTCAAACACGCGAATCCCCACGCTCAAAAACCAGTCGGTCGTCTCTTTGCCCAGCGGCGCCCCGCCCGAAACAAACAGCTTCGCGTTCCCTCCAAACGCCTCGCGAATCTTCGAGAACACTAGCTTGTTCGCAATCTTCCATCCCAGCGACCCCGGCTCTTTGCCCGCGACGATCGTCTCTTTCTGCCTGCGTCCCTGCGCCAGCGCCCAGTTCAAAATCCGCTTCTGCATGCCTTGCGCCTTGCCCTCAACCCCCTGCCGCACCTTCTCAAACACGCGCGGCACCGCGAGGAAGATCGTCGGCTTTACTTCCTTCATCGCAGCCGGCAGACGATCGAACCCCGGCAGATACGCGAGGTATCCGCCATGTGCGTAGATCGCATAGTCCAGATGCCGCGCCAGCGCATGGCTCAGCGGCAGAAACGAGATCGCCGAATCTCCCTTGCCGATCTGCAAATCGTCCGTCGAATGATGCAGGTTGTCGCACAGATTTTTATGCGTCAGCATCACGCCCTTCGGTTCGCCCGTCGTTCCTGATGTGTAGATGATCGTCGCCAGTTCCTCGGGCTTCGTCTCGTTCAACTTCGCGTCAAAGCCAGCATCGCGCGACTCCATCTGCCCCGCATTCTCCAGCAGATTGCACAGATGCTCGGCGTTCGGAAACTCCCCGGCATCGAACACCACCACCCGCTCCAGCGCCGGCAGCTCGCCCGCACTCACCACCTTGTCGTACTGCTCGCGCGTTGAAACGAACGCCACCTTCGCGCCCGAATCGCGCAGCATAAAACCCACCTGCTCCGGCGACAGCGTCTGGTACAGCGGCACGTCCACCGCGCCAATCGCCAGTGCCGCAAAGTCGACCACCGGCCACTCCCACCGGTTCTCGCTGATGATTGCCACGCGATCGCCGCGCTTCACGCCCCAGCTCTCGAGCGCCGCAACCAGGGCCCGCACACGCCCATACATCGTGCGCCCTATGATCGGCTTCCATCCTTCGACTGACTTCCACATCGCAACCGTATCGCCGTCGCGTTGGGCGAGGCCCGCCAGGATGTCGTTGATCGTGCGCAACTCAAGCATGCATTGTCTCCTTCAGATTTTGCCGCAGTACACGCTTATCTGATGCAACAGACTACACAGCCGCAATAAAAGCCTCCTTGGCCTCAACCAGCAAGCTTCACTCGCATCTCATCACTCGCATCTCGAAACTGGTAGCGCACCCTTTGCAGGATGCCGAGATACCTTCACCCGCCCTGGCACTCCCCCAATATCCCCTTCGACAGATACCGCTCCGCCGAATCCGGCACCACCGTCACCACGCGCTTGCCGGGCCCCAGCTCCTTCGCGATCTGCAACGCCGCGAAGACATTCGCGCCCGAGCTCGACCCCGCCAGCACGCCTTCTTCGCGCGCCAGGCGCCCCACCATCGCAAACGCATCGTCATCGCTCACCATGATGATGCGGTCCGTTACGCTGCGATCGAAGTTCGCCGGAATGAACGACACGCCGATGCCCTCAACCTTGTGCGGCCCGGGCTCGCCACCCTGCAGAATGCTTCCCTGCGTCTCTACCGCAACCGTCAGCACGTTTGGCAGCCGCTTCTTGAAGCATCGCGCGATGCCCGTAAACGTTCCGGCAGATCCCACACCGATGACCGCTGCATCAATGCGGCCTTCCATCTGCGACCAGATCTCTTCTGCCGTCGTCTCCTCGTGATAATCCGCGTTCGCCGGATTCTCAAACTGCATCGCCGCAAACGCTCCGGGCGTCTCGTCTTCGAACGCGAGCGCGCGCTTGATCGCCCCGGCCATCATCTCCGCCTCCGGCGTGCGAACGACCTCCGCGCCGAGACCGCGCATCAGGATGCACTTCTCTTCCGCGTAGCCCTCCGGCACAAACAGCTTCACGCGATAGCCGCGCTGCACGCCGATCAGCGCCAATCCCACGCCGGTATTTCCCGCCGTCGCCTCGCAGATCGTTCCTCCCGGCTTCAGCACGCCTCGCCGCTCCGCATCCAGCACAATGCCCAGCGCCGCGCGGTCCTTGATGCTGCCGCCCGGGTTCATCGTCTCCAGCTTCGCCCACACTTCCGCTGAGTCCGCGCTCGCCAACTTCGACAACCGCACCATGGGCGTGTGGCCCACCAATTGAGTTACATCTGTTCCGATTCGCACGCTGCCCGCTACTCTCCCGTCGTCCCGGCGCTCTTCCCACCACCAGCGACCTTCGGAAAATATCCCGAGCGCGTCCTCACCTGCAACCCGCGATAGCCCTTTTCTTTTGCTTCCACGTGAATCGTCCGGTATCCGCCCAATTCTGGCGATTTCGTCGACCGGTACTCGATCGTGTACTGCGACCGGATGTCCTGCGCTACCTCGTGCGTGATGCCATCCACCTCTTTCAGCGATCGCGGGAAGTACGCAATGCCTCCGGTCTGCGCCGCCAGCTCGGTGAGCACCTCGCGGGAGTGCCTCGCCTCCGAGTGGCTCACATCCTCGCCAAACAGCAGCCCGATGCAATAGATCGCCGGGCCGTCCAGGTCCTGCACCCTGCGAATCGTCGCCTCCAGCGTCGCGCTCGATGCGTTGTCATCGCCGTCGGTCACGATCAGCAAAACCTGTTTGCTGCGCTTCGCATTCTTCGAGAGATAATCCGCCGACGCGATCACCGCGTCATACAGCGCGGTCCCTCCGCTGGACTTGATGTATGCGAGCCCCTGCTGCAGCTTCTCAATCGAGTTCGTAAAATCCTGGTCGATATACGCCTCTGAGCTGAAGTCCACCAGGAACGCCTCATCCTCGCGATTCGACAGCCTCACGAGATCCAGAGACGCCGCATCCACCGCCGCCCGCTTGTCGTACATCGACCCCGAGCTATCGATCAGAATCCCCATCGACACCGGCACATCCTCATGCCGGAAGCCGATGATCGTCTGCGGCACGCCGTCTTCGTACACATGGAACGCGTCCTGCGGCAGGTTCTCCACCGGGGCCCCGTTTCCATCAATCACGGACGCATTCAGCCGCACCTCATACGCATTCGCGCGCAGGGTGTACTCGCCGTGCTCCTTCGTAATCTCTCCCGCCTTCGGCGGCCCGGTCGGCACGGGAGCTGCCGTATGCGTGTCCGGATCCGGCGACGGCACCGGGTCGCTGTCCTGCGTCAAAGGAACCTGCTTCTGCGTTGCAGTTGCCGGCGCCTGCTGCTGTGGTGTCGCCTGCGCCCACACACGCGGCGCCATCGCCGTGCACAGAAGCGCTACCACCCACCACGCCAATCTTTCAGCTCTTCTCAATCCAACCTCACTGCCGCTCGGCAACGTATCCATCCGCTCCGACTACTTTAAACTTCTGCTTCCGCAAATCGTTCGTCAGTTCAACACGCAGCTTCCGTACACTGCCATCGGCCGCCGGATTGCCCGACGTAAACTCCAGCTCATACCTTCCCTGTATCGCCTCAATCAGATAGTCGGTAGCCTGCAGGGCCTCATTCTCCGTATTCACCGGGAAGGCCAGCCCGCCGGTGCGCTCGGAAAGATTCAGCAGCAACTTCCAACCAGCCGTAGAACCAGAGCTGGCTGCGCTCGGGTTCTGAATGGAATAAACAACCGGCGCCTCCGGCCGGTGCAGCTCGCGCCACACCTCGTCTTCACTCATCTTGGACGCATTTTCGCCTCCATCGCTCACCAGAACGATGACCCTGCGCTCAAAATGCGCGTTTTTTTGCATGTATCGGGCTGTACTCTCCACCGCATCCAGAAGGACGGACCCACCCGAGGACCTCAGATAACTCACTCCCTTCCTCACCAGCGCCCGGTCCGTCGTCAGCGGCGCATCCACGTACGCAGAGGAAGAGAAATCCACAAGGCACATCTCATCGGTCCCCGGCAGCTTATCAATCAGCTTCCCCACCTCGGCATGAACTGCATTGCGCGCTTCGTACGTCGACCCCGAGGTATCCACCAGCAGGCACACCGATTCCGGTTCGTCGCCAACTGGATGCAGCACCGCATCCTGAACCACGCTCTTCCCATCCCTGATCTCCAGCGCATCCGCGTTCACGCCCACCGCCGGCGCGCCGCTTCTATCCACGATCGACACATTCACTCTTACGTGCGGCCACTTCGGCACATTTGCCTGTTGAGCACCCGCCGTCACTCCCACCAGTAAGAAGCAACCCGCAGCCTTACTGCGTCGGCGCATAGTACCCCTCGCGGCTGTGCACCGTCAGCGGAGGCAGCCCCGGAGGCTCCATCAGCTTCACCCTCAACTTCCGCCATTGCCCATCCCGTCGCCTGTCCGTCGGCGTAAACCCGATCACATACTGGTTCCGCAGCTCTTCGCTGATCCGCTGCGCAATGTCGCTCAGGTCCTGCATCTCCATCACACGAAACAGCCGCCCGCCCGTCGACTCGCACACCTCATTCAGCAGTGTCGGCCCGTTGACCTCTTCCTCCGTCGGCGCAAACGCGTCAAAGATGCCGATCGAATAAATCTGCACCTCGCTTTCGCGCACAATGCGCGTCAGCTCGCCCTCCGTATACCGGCTCCGGTTATCCCCGCCATCCGAGATCACCAGCAGCGCCTTGCGCGCATACTTTGCCTGCCGCAGCTTGTTCACTCCCAGGTACATCGCGTCGATCAGCGCCGTCCGGTTCTGCGGATGCAGCATCACCATACGTGCTTCGACGTCCTCCACGTCGTTTGTGTAATCCACCAGAACCGCCGGCCGGTCATTAAACCCGATCACAAAGAACTCATCCTGTGGGTTGCACGTGCGCAAAAACTCCGTCAGCGCCTTCCTCGCCCGCAAAAACTTCGACTGCATGCTCCCGCTCAGATCGAAAACAATCCCGATCGACAGCGGCGCATCCTCGGTCGCAAAGCTCTTGATCGTCTGCAGATTGTTGTTGTCGTAGACCGCGAAGTTCTCCTTCTCCAGCCCCGTCACCAGCCGATTCATCGGATCCGTCACGGTCAGCGGCACCAGCACCAGATTCACATCCACACGAATCTCGGACCCCGGCGAGTTCGTCGCCTTCGTGGCCACGGCACTGCCCGTAATCAGCGGCCGATTATCCTTCGGCTCGGTTGGCGCCGCCGGCGCAGGCGTCTTCACGTCGCCCAGAGGATTTTCCTGCGCCCGAGCAAAGCTCCCCCCTGCCATCGCCAATACCCAAAGCATGAGGAAAACAGAGCACAGCCACACTCTGCCGCTCCGCGCACCACCTTCCACCCGGCCCAACTGCAAGCACCGCATACGGCACCTCGCGCTCCGCACCCGTCGTCCCCAGATCGCTGCGCGGAGCCCTGCGCTATCACTATCGCACCGCCGCGCTTTCTTCGCCAATCTTTCCTCTGAAGCCCCCGTCATCCCTCCCGCTCGAAACCCCCATCCGAATACCGGTTCCTCAAGTTACTACTGTCAATTGACCCTCTCACACTTCAAATGCTCTAATTCGCCAGTCTCCCCTTCAAGGGGAGTCACTCCGGTACACCAGCGGTCATCCGGCACACAATCCATATATCCACCCTTGCACGACTTCAGGAGGACACCTGTTCATGCATCTCGGAGCACCCGCGGCCCTTATCGCCTTTCAGAACTATTCCCCAGCCGCCCCCACCGTTTCCTCTAATGACACCGTCTGGCTCTGGATCGCTATCGCCATCGGCGTCCTCGCTCTCATCGCTGCGGCCGTCATCGCGCGCTCCGTCCTCGCCGGCGACACCGGAACCGCCGACATGCAGGCCATCTCCAACGCCATCCGCGAGGGCGCCGAAGCCTTCCTCGCCCGCCAGTACCGCACCATCGGCATCATCGCCGTCGTCCTGGCCATCATCATCTTCTGCGGTTACTTCTTCTCGCCCCGCACGCACGACATCGCCATCCAGACCGTCGTCAGCTTCCTCGTCGGAGCCACCTGCTCCGGCATCGCCGGCTTCACCGGCATGTACGTCTCCATCCGCACCAACATTCGCGCCGCCTCCGCCGCCCGCTCCTCGCTGAACAAAGCCCTCCAGGCCGCACTCCGCGGAGGCGCAATCACCGGCCTCGTCGTCGTCGCCCTCGCCCTCCTGGGCGTCAGCATCCTCTTCCTCGCCTACGGCGGAACGACAAATCCCACCGGCGTCGTCTACCAACTGGTCGGCTTCGGCTTTGGTGCCTCGCTCGTCGCGCTCTTCGCGCAGCTCGGCGGCGGCATCTACACCAAGGCCGCGGACGTCGGCGCCGACCTCGTCGGCAAGGTCGAAGCCGGCATCCCCGAAGACGACCCACGCAACCCCGCCGTCATCGCCGACCTCGTCGGTGACAACGTCGGCGACTGCGCCGGCCGCGGTGCCGACATCTTCGAGTCCACCGCCGCAGAAACCGTCGGCGCCATGATCCTCGGCGCCGCGCTCTTCCCCGTCTTCGGCATCAAGGGCATCCTCTTCCCGCTCATCATCCACGCGATCAACCTCATCGCCTCCATCGTCGGCGTCGCGGTCGTCCGCTCCAGCGAAACCGAAGACCCGATGCGCGCGCTCAACCGCGGCTTCTATGTCACGGCCATCATCGCGCTCGGCGGTCTCGCCGTCGTCGTCTGGAAGATGCTCAATGGCCCCGGCGTCCAGCCCGGCTGGCTCTTCCTCTCCGGCGTCATCGGCCTCGTCACGGCATTTCTCTTCGTCTGGATCACGCAGTACTACACCGAGAGCCGCTACCGCCCCGTCCGGCTCATCGCCGAGTCTTCGCTCACCGGCCCGGCCACCAACATCATCTCCGGCCTGGCTGTAGGCATGGAGACGCCGGCGCTTCCCGTCATCGTCATCTCCATCGCGCTTCTCGCCAGCTACTACTGCGGCGTCCGCGCCCTGGCCAACGCCACCGACATCAACGGCAACATGCTCGTCATCTCCGACTACGCCAAGGGCATCTACGGCACCGCAATCGCCACGATGGGCATGCTGGCAACGGCAGCCTACATTCTCGCGATGGATACCTTTGGCCCCATCACCGACAACGCCGGCGGCATCATCGAGATGTCCCACCAGCCCGACGCCGTCCGCAACATAACCGACAAGCTCGACTCCGCCGGCAACACGACCAAGGCGCTCACCAAGGGCTACGCCATCGGCTCAGCCTCGCTCGCCGCCTTCCTTCTCTTCTCCGCCTACCTTGAAGAGGTCCGCACCATCGTCGCCGACAAGGTTGCGGCTGCCGGCCCCAACGGCTATATGCCGCACGGCTGGTCCTTCACCAACATTAATCTCGCCGAGATCCCCGTCTTCGTCGGCGCCCTCCTCGGCGCGATGCTCGTCTATCTCTTCTCGTCGCTGGCCATCAAGGCCGTCGGCCGCACGGCGCAAAAGGTCGTGCAGGACGTCCGCGATCAGTTCCGCGAGAACCCCGGCATCATGGAAGGCACAGCCAAGCCCAACTACGCCCGCTGCGTCTCCATCGTCACGGGAGCCGCGCTCAAGGAGATGGTTGTCCCTGGCGTGCTCGTCGTCGCCATGCCGGTCGCGGTTGGTCTCATCTTCCGCAACTTCTCGGCGAGCTACGGCACCAGCTCGGTCACGCTCGCTCCCGGCCAGATGTCCAACGTCCCGATGATCAACGGCCTTCCGGTCAACCTGGGCGGAGCCACCGCTGTCGCCGGGCTGTTGATGGTCGGCACCATCGCCGGCATCCTGCTCGCCATGCTGATGAACAACGGCGGCGGCGCCTGGGACAATGCCAAGAAGTTCATCGAATCCGGCCAGTACGGCGGCAAACGCTCCGAGGCCCACAAGGCCGCCGTCGTTGGCGACACCGTCGGCGATCCCTTCAAGGACACCGCCGGGCCCAGCCTGCACGTGCTGATTAAGCTCCTGGCGACGATCACGCTCGTGCTCGCCCCCCTGTTCCTCTAAAGCAACTCCGCAAAGAACGAAGGCCGCCTGAACAGGCGGCCTTCCGCTTTTACTCGCGACTCGAAACTCGCAACTCGAAACTGGTCGCGAACCCGCTTTTGCTTTTGCCTTTGTTGCTCTTCACCGCGCCTCTATCTTGTCGGCAATCTGGTTGTACTCGGCCTTGCTCACGATCCGGCGGTGGTAAAGGTCTGCTCCGTTCTGATACGGCCGGCCCGCAATAATCCGGTCCGCAATCTCCGGCGTGACTCCCGGCAGCCGCTCGAGGTCATCGCTGCTCGCCTTGTTGATATTCACCGGCCCCTTCTGCCGCAGGCCATCGAAGACTCCCTCCACCACAGCCTTCCCATCACGAACCGCACCGGCGGTCGCATGCGCGGTGTCATTCCGGATCGCGTCGGGGCTGCGTTGCTCTCGGGTACACCCCACCAACCCAGCCATCATGAGCGCAATGAAGACCGCCTTCCGCATCGTCCCTCCACAAGTGGATTGGATGCTTCAGGCCGGGTAGTACGGGCGCAAGGCGCAATCCTCAATCCTTAAAACCTCAGGTACGCCCCCACCATCGGCTCCGCCGTATTGAAAAACGCCTTGGTCGACGAAAACGCCGTCGACAACTGCGGCGCGCTGTACACATTCCCGCGATACTGCGCCCGAATCCCCACATGCGGCACCAGCCCGACATCCACACCGCCCCCATACACCAGCACACCCGCCGTATGGTTCTGCGTCCCGCTCGAGCTCTGCGCCGGTTGATGGAACAGCACCCCGCCGCCCGCCAGCAGGAACGGCCGCAGGTTCAGCACGTGCACTCCCACCTCCCAGGCCGCCGTCACCTCGTGCGCATTCGCCGGCACATGGACCGTCTCGGTCGTCGGCTGGTTGCCGCACGGCAGTCCACACGTGATCTGGCCCGCCGTATATTTCTGGTCCGCCCGATTCCAGGAATACGTGAGGGCATACCCGACCAGCGGATTCGACTGGTGATGCAGCTCCACCATCGCGCCGCCCTGGTTCGACGGGCTCTGCGTCACGCCATTCCCGGTCACCGATCCCGTGAACGCCCCGTACACGCTCGCTGCCAGATCCGTCTGTCCCTGCGCCACACCACCAACCAGCCCTAACAACGCCAACAAAGCCCAAGCCCTCACAGTTCCCCTCCTACTGACTGACCATTGTCCTAAGAACCCCAAGAGGCCTCCCACGTTGCGGACCCGCGCGCCATTAAGCGTGACCCGACGCAAACCGCTCATTTCCCATAACTTACAATTTGCTCCGACAACCCCCCGTGAGGATTACCTCTTTGCTTTGAAGACTTTGCACAAAACCGGCCTTCCAGGACGATAAAGTCCAGACCTAAAGTCTCTCGTTCGAAGACTTTGCGCAAAAAGTACGGGGGGAGGGGGGTACCCATCAAACCAAATTTCCCCTGAACTTCCACTGCTGCCGAGCGTATGCTTCTCGAGGCCCCAGACAGACCACCTCTCACACAGGAGACCGCTCGATGAGCTCCGTCCGCGTCCTCGCCGGAACCCGCAAAGGCGCCTTTATCCTCTCCTCCGACGGCAAGCGCAAGGACTGGAAGATCACCGGCCCTCACTTCACCGGCTGGGAGATCTACCACCTGAAGGGCTCGCCCGCCGACCCGAACCGCCTCTACGCCTCGCAGTGCTCCGGCTGGTTCGGCCAGCAGGTGCAGCGCTCCGACGACGGCGGCCAGACCTGGAACCCCGTCAGCGCCCAGTTCACCTACGACGGCGTCCCCGGCACCCACCAGTGGTACGACGGCACCCCCCACCCCTGGGAGTTCAAGCGCGTCTGGCACCTCGAGCCTTCGCTGACAGATCCCGATACGGTTTACGCCGGAGCGGAAGATGCAGCGCTCTTCAAATCTACGGACGGCGGGCAGAACTGGACGGAGCTCTCCGGCCTGCGCACGAACGCCACCGCCCCGGGGTGGCAGCCCGGTGCTGGCGGCATGTGCCTCCATACGATCATTCTTGATCCCACGAATCCCGATCGCATTGTCATCGCAATTTCTGCGGCGGGAGCGTTCAGAAGCGACGATGCAGGCAAGAGCTGGAAGCCAATCAATAAGGGGCTGTACTCGAAGTACATTCCGGATCCGACTGCCGAGGTTGGCCACTGCGTCCATCACATCGCGATGAATGCGAAAACGCCGAAGACGCTGTTCATGCAGAAGCACTGGGACGTGATGCGCTCGGATGATGCAGGTGATCAGTGGACCAAGATTTCCGGCAATCTTCCGACGGATTTCGGCTTCGTGATCGATGTGCACACGCATGAACCGGAGACGGTTTACGTTGTGCCCATCAAGTCCGACTCCGAGCACTTCCCTCTCGACGGCAAGCTGCAGGTCTTCCGCAGCAAGTCCGGCGGTAATGAATGGGAGCCGCTGACGAAGGGACTGCCGCAGCAGGATTGCTACGTGAATGTTCTGCGCGACGCAATGTCCGTCGATGCGCTGGATGACTGCGGCGTTTACTTTGGCACAACCGGCGGCCAGATCTACTGCTCGCCTGATGCCGGTGATTCATGGAACACGATCACCGAACACCTGCCACCGGTGCTTTCCATTGAGGTGCAAACGCTCCCATGAGTCGCATCCGCGTTGAACTACCCGTGCCGCTGCTGCGTCATGCGAAGATCACGAGCGGCCACGAGGTTACGCTTGAGATTGATGCGCCGGTGACGCTGCGGCGCGTGCTGGATGCGCTCGAAGGGACGCACCCAACGTTGTGCGGAACGATTCGCGATCAGACAACGAAAGAACGTCGGGCCTTCATTCGCTTCTTCGCGTGCAACGAGGATCTGTCTCACGAATCGGTGGATGCTCCACTGCCCGAGGAGATTGTCAGCGGACGCGAGCCACTGATTATTCTCGGCGCGATTGCAGGCGGCTGAATCAGACCTGCTTCTCCATGATGACGAACTGCAGATTGTCCTGGAGAGGCGTACCGAAGCGAGGATCGTCGGCCGGATATGGTTCTGTATCTCCCGTTGCACGATACCCTCGGCGCTCGTACCAGGCGATGAGCGTGTCACGCACGTGCAGCACACCGATTCGGATGCGCTTTGCGCCACGCGAACGCGCGTAATCTTCTACTGCATCGAGCAGCTTGCGCCCCAGCTGCTGATTCTGCAGCTCTGGCCGAATGGTCAGCAGACCGAGCGACCACACACCATCTTCTTCCGGGTTCAACCATGCGGTCCCGAGGAGCGGGCCATCAGCTTCTTCGCGATAGATCAGCAGCGCTCCGTCAGGTTTTGCGGCCAGTTCTTCGCGGAGCAGTGAATGGTCGAGCCGCTGTCCGCCGACGATTCCCTTTTCGATATTCCAGCTTGGAGTTGCGCCCTCGCGTCCGCGATAGGCGAGGTTCGCGAGATCGATGATCTCGTCGTAGTCTGCTGCGTCGGCCTTCCTCAAAACCATTCGCCCAGTGTATGCGGAATGAGTCCGCGAGCCTTGTCTACAATGGAGGGATGGCACGTTTGTTTCCGTTTCGCGCGCTTCGCTATGACCCAACCCGCGTCAACATGGCCGATGTGGTGACGCAGCCCTACGACAAGATCGATAAGCAGATGCAGGAGCGCTACTACAACCTGAGTCCGTACAACCTGGTTCGCGTTGTGCTTGGGAAACATCAGCCGGACGACAACGAGCAGCACAATGTGTACACCCGCGCGGCGGAGACGCTGGAGCAATGGCAGGATGAGGGCGTGCTGTGCAAGGAGACGGTGCCCGCCCTGTATGGGTACTCGCAGACCTACACGGTTCCGGGGACGGGTGGCGATACAGGCGTGAAGGCCGACATTCGCGAGCGCCGCGGATTTATTGCGCTCGGGCAGCTTCACGATTATGCCGACCACGTTGTTTACAGGCACGAGCAGACGTTCCCGAAGCACAAGTCGGACCGGCTCGCGCTGTTCAAGGCAACGCGCGCGTATTGCGAGCAGATTTACATGCTGTACTCCGATCCGACATTCACGGCGGAGAAGGTGATCTTCGACGTGCCTCCGCCAAACGTGGGCAACGCTGCCACGGTCTCACATGTTTCGCGCGTGCCGGATCTGGAAATCACGGACGAGTATCACGTGGTGCATCGAGTGTGGAAGCTCACGGACTGCAACCTGATCACCCGCGTGCTGGATGCGATGAAGGACAAGTGGCTGCTGATCGCGGATGGACATCACCGTTACGAAACCTCGGTGGGATACATGCATGAGCGCGCGGAGCAGTTGCACTGCGATGCGGACGCGGAGCCGAAGCTGACCGCCGACGGCCTGCCACAACCTGCGTTTCCCGAGCAAGCGATGATGATGACGTTCGTAAACATGGATGCGCCGGGCATCACGATTCTGCCGACGCATCGTGTGGTGTCTGGCCTCGCGGATTTTTCGATCAAAGATTTTGCGGAGAAGGCGAAGCAGTACTTCGACGTTCAGGAGTTGGAGGGGTCGCTGACGCCAGCGGAACTGCTGGCGAAGTTGAATGCGACGAATGGAGTGGCGTTCGTTGCGGCGGCGAGTGACGGCAACCTGCTATTGACGCCGAAGCCAGAGGCGATTGCGCCGGTGCTGAAGGGCTTGTCGCCGCGACAGCAGCAACTGGATGTGACGCAGTTGCACAAGGTAGTGCTGGAGCGGATTTTTGGACTGGATGAGGACACGATCCGCAAGGGCGAGGTGATTCGCTATTACCGTGAAGCGGATGAATCCGTGGAGCGCGTGAAGAACGGAAAAGCCGATGTGGCTTTCCTGATCAAGCCGGTGACGCTGGAGCAGATGAAGGACATTTCGCTGAACCTGGAAGTGATGCCGCAGAAGTCGACGGACTTTTATCCGAAGTTGCTGAGCGGGCTGGCGATGTACACGCTGGATTAGTCCGGACAACGTTCTGCAGTCCAACAACAGGAGAACAACTTCTTCAATGCCTGATGCGAGCAGCGCAGAGGCACCACGCGGCAGCCTGCGGCCGTACTGGATAGCAACAGCGACCTACCTGTTCATGCTGGGTGTGCTGTTGGTTCAGGTATGGCACATTGACCGGCTGCAGCAAATGTATGCGGTAGATGATGCGTACATTCACCTCGCGATTTCAAAGAACCTGCTGACGCATCATGTGTTTGGCGTGACGCCGTATGGATTTACGGGCGCGTCGTCCTCCGTGGTGTGGCCGTTTCTGCTGGCAGCGCTCGGAGCGATCGTTGGCCTGCACGTGTGGCTGCCGTTTGTGCTGAATGTTGTGCTGTCGCTGGTTCTGCTCTGGTTGGCGCATCGGTGGCTCTGGCTGATCGGAGTGAGGTCAGAGTGGATGCGGGCCGTCGCGCTGCTCTCAATTGCAGTGCTTACGCCTTTGAGCAGCCTCACGTCATTGGGCCTGGAGCATGTGCTCGAAAGCATCACGGCACTTGGCTTACTAGCTGCGGCGGCTGAGGTGCTGGATCGTCCGCGTGATGTGAAAAGCGTGGCGCCGCTGATTGTGTGGGCAGCGGTGGCGACTGCGTCGCGCTATGAGATTGCGTTTGAGGTTGCGTGCATCTGTGCGCTGCTTGTGTGGCAGAGGCGTGCGGGTCTGGCGACGGCTGTTGCGGGCGCGGGATTTCTTCCGATCCTGGCGTTCGGCATCTTCAGCATGAGCCATCCTGGGTCGCACTTCTTTCCGAACTCGTTGCTGTTGAAGACTGCACCGGCGTCGGCTGCGTTCTCGGACCGGATTGCTCCGGTGCTGCAGAACCTGAAGTATGCGGGAAAACATCTGCTGCCGGTCGGATGGGCAGTTGTTTTGGGACTGAGCATCGCGTCGATACGTGCGCGTGGAGCGATGCGCGGCGCCGCGGCTGCGGGGATCATCACCGTTGGATTGTCGGTGCTGCACACGCTGTTATCGCGCATGGGACAGCTTGGAAGATATGAGAGCTACCTTGTGGTGCTGACGATCTTCAGCCTGTTTGTGCTGCTGGAAGAGTGCCGGGGAATTCTGAGCGCTGTGCAGTCGAAGAAGATTGCCGGATGGCTGGTGGCTTGTGGGGTGCTCGCGCTGGTGCCGCGCGCGGCGGTGATCCTCGCGACCAATGCGGATGCGGTGCAGTCGATTTTTCTGCAGCAGTATCAGATGGCGCACTTCTTCGCGAAGAGCTATCCTGACGCGCCGATTGCGGTGAATGATGTGGGGGCAGTGAGCTATTTTCACGATGGGCAGATGCTGGATTTGTTCGGGCTCACCTCGAGCAAAGTACTGAACCTGAAGCTGGCGCATGCGTACGACACGGATGCGATGCGGCAGCTCGCGGCAGAGCAGGGCGTGAAAGTGGTGGCGGTTTACGTCGAGTGGTTCCAGGGAGCGGAGGCGCTTCCGCAGGAGTGGACGTATGCGGGAAGCCTAACGCCGAAGTGCCCGAGTCGTCATGCGACGGTTGGCGGGTTCACGATCGCGTTCTATGCTGTGCATCCGGAGGATGTGAACGAGTTGCGGGCGAAGCTGGCGGCGTACTCTTCCGTGCTGCCGCCGGGGACGAGGGTGGGCCAGGATCCGTGGACGCGAGCGTGCATGGCGTGACGTGCCGGTTTTGCGTGTCATCCGGCGGAGCTTGACGTAAGCTGTGACGAATGTCGAACTTCATTCAAACGACGCCATTCATGCACGTTCCGATTGGGGAGTTTGAGGCGGCGGTGCGGTTCTTTGAAGAGGTGCTCGGGTTTACGGCGCACACGCGAGTGAGCGACTACGCGTACATGCAGCGCGATGGTTGCGGGATTCGCATATGGGGACGCGAGGATGCGGCGGATGCACCGCGCGGCGTGCGGAATTTTCGGTACTACTTCGATGTCCGCGACGTGGACGCGCTATATGAGGAGTTGAAGGCGAAGCTGGACAAGCTGCCGAAGGGCGATGTGCACGGACCCGCGGACAAGCCGTATCACCAGCGCGAGTTGTTGATCGTTGCGCCTGACGGCGACCTGGTGTGCTTCGGACAGCGACTGTAATGGCGATGGAGCTTGTAACGCTCGAGGGTGAGCATGTGAGGCTGGAGCCGCTGGAGCGCGAGCATGCCGCGGCGCTGGTGGAGGCTTCGGCGGCGGATACGTCGATCTACAAGTGGAGTCTTGTTCCGGTGGGGCGCGACGCGGTCGAGAGGTATATCGAGACTGCGATCGCGTGGAGAGATGCGGGGACGGCGGTGCCGTTTGTGACTGTGCGGAAGGCTGATGGTGTCGTGATTGGGTCGACGCGGATTTATGGACTGGAGCGGTGGGCGTGGCCGGTGGGGTCGGCGCACCACGGCAAGCATGTGTACGACACAGGCGAGATCGGCTACACGTGGCTGACGGCTTCGGCGGTGCGGACGGCGGCGAATACCGAGGCGAAGCTGCTGATGCTGACACACGCGTTCGAGGTGTGGCGGATGAACTCGGTGAGCTTCTGCACGGATGAGCGGAATGAGCGCTCGGCGGCGGCGATCAAGCGGATTGGGGCGAAGCTCGAAGGCACGCTGCGGGCGCACAGGATGGCGGCGGATTTCGTGCCGAGGAATACGCTGCGGTTTTCGATTGTGGGGAGTGAGTGGCCTGAGGTGAAGCGGGCGCTGCAGGAGAAGCTTGCCCGCTAACGCGAGATGCCTTCGATGGGTGAGCTGGCGCTGGCGTAGAGCTTTTTGGGCATGCGGCCGGAGAGGAAGGCTTCGCGGCCGGCTTCGACGGCCTTCTTCATCGCGGAGGCCATGAGGATGGGGTTCTTTGCGCCGGCGATCGCGGTGTTGAGGAGGACGGCGTCGAAGCCGAGCTCCATGGCGAGGGCGGCGTCGGAGGCGGTGCCGAGGCCGGCGTCGACGACGAGTGGGACTTCGGTGATGAGCTCGCGCATCATGCGCAGGGTGTACTTGTTCGCGATGCCGAGCCCGGTGCCGATGGGCGCGCCGAGGGGCATGACGGCGGCGGCGCCAACGTCGATGAGGCGCTTGGCGAAGACGATGTCGTCGGTGGTGTAGGGCAGGACGGTGAAGCCTTCCTTGACGAGGACGCGCGTAGCTTCGACGGTGGCCTGGACGTCGGGGTAGAGGGTGGGCTGGTCGCCGATGACCTCGATCTTGACCCAGTCGGAGAGGCCGACCTCGCGGGCGAGGCGGGCGGCGCGGATGGCTTCCTCGGCGGTGTAGCAGCCGGCGGTGTTGGGCATGAGGAAGAAGCGCGTGGGGTCGATGAAGTCGAGGAGGGATTCCTTGGAGCGGTCGAGGTTGACGCGGCGGACGGCAACGGTGACCATCTCGGCGCCGGAGGCCTCGATGGCGGCGGCAGTCTCGGGACCGTCCTTGTACTTGCCGGTGCCGACGATGAGGCGGGAGCGGAAGCGGCGGCCGGCGATGATGAGGTCGTCGGTGGTGGTGGCGGGTTGGTCGACGACGGCTGTGCTCATAAGAAGATTTTAGAGGCTAGAGGCTACATGTTCAGAAGGCCGACGGTTATTCCCCCGCCCATGCGGGATGAAGCGGCGCATGGATGGGCACCCAGGTTGTGCAGAGAGGCGAGAGACACAAAGGGCTCGCCGTGTCGGCGAGCCCTTTTGCGGTGAACTGTGGAGATTGACCTGAGGCATCCGTGCTGGATGGGCCTCGGCAGGAGATTCTGAAGATTGCCAGAACTGCCAGGTCTAGAGCGCGGATGCTCTAAGCCTCAGTCACCTCACGTGTTGTGTTGCAACTGGTACTGTCAGATTTCATAGGCTGGATCATCCTCCTTTCCCGTGTATCGACAGCTTATTCGATGGCCAATCGCGAGTCAAAGGGGATGAGCGTGGCGGATCACTTGAGGTACGCGCGGACGAGGTCGATGAGCTCTTCGCCGAGTTCTGGCGTCATGGGGCGGGCGCCGATGTGCAGGCGGATGTGGTCCTCGAGAATCTCGGCCATCAGGCCATTGATGCCGCCTTTGACGGCGGCGAGAAGCATCAGAACGTCCGTGCAGTCGCGGTTTTCGATGAGGCTGCGCTCGACGGTCTCCATCTGGCCGTGAATGCGCTTGGCGCGGTTGATGAGCTTCGTGCGTTCGCGGTCGATCTCCACAGAGCCTCCCGGGGGAGAATTTTACGTCTTTTATATACCCTACCGGGGTATACTACATCTAAAGGAACGTGGCGCCGAATGCGGCGCAGAAAGGAGGAGACTCCCATGAAGAACCTGACCAATCGCTGGGTACGCCCAGCAGAGAACCTGCCGATGCTGCCGCGGTTTAGCCGCATGCACCTGACTCGCACCTTCGTTGAGACTGGGGACGAGCGCTGCCCGATCGCGGGCATCTGGTCGCGCCTGGAGAACGATGCGACCGCTGATGACGGTGAATTAACGCGGCCCGCCGTGTGGAGGCTCTCCCCATGGCGGGCCTTTTTATTCGGGCCTTATCTGCCCGTCTTCTAATAACCCTTTCGAATTCCGATGATTCTGCGCGTGGCCCACAAACTGACGCTAAGCCTCTGCATGTTTGCGGTAGTCATGGCGCACGCGCAACAGGACCCGGCAGGCCAGCCGGATGCCGACGGCGGGAATCCGCCCCACGCCGCGAACAGGCCGGCTCATGTGACGATGTTTCCGCATTCGGACGATCAGCGGTGGCTGGTTTCCGGGCAGGCGAACATCATCTTTCAGGCACATCCGGGCTTTCACTCACCGTACTCAGGGACGAATTCCATGCTGGCGCGCGGGGAGTACAAGACCTCGCTTGTCGGGACGCTGTTTACAGGACTGGAACTACACGGAAACGCCCGCTACAACACGGACGCGATTTTCGATCTGGAGTCGACGGGCGGGCGCGGGATCTCCGAGGCGCTGGGGCTGGCGGGCTTCACAAACCTGGACGTGGTGCGGAATCCGAACCTGGGCCCGAAGCCGTATGTGGCCCGCGCGGAGATTCACCAGACGATCGGGTTGACCTCAAAGATGGTGGAGGCGCAGCGGACGCAGTTTTCGCTGGCGACGAAGGTTCCGGATCGGCGGTTTGAGTTGCGGGTAGGCAAGCTGAGCCTGCCGGACATCTTCGACCAGAACACGCCGGGATCGGACTCGCACCTGCAGTTTCTGAACTGGACGGTCGACAATAACGGAGCCTATGACTACGCGGCGGACACGCGCGGCTATACGTATGCGGCCGTGCTGGAGTATGACGACGGACCGTGGGCTGTGCGGTATGGAATGGCCCTGATGCCGACGGTGGCGAATGGGATCGATCTGCAGTCGAGTTTGCGGAAGGCTCGTGGCGACAACTATGAGATCGACTACGGACGAGGGCCATTAGCGCGGTGGCTCGACCCAAAGCGCCAAGGCGCCGTGCGGCTGGTGGGATATGTGAACCACGCGAATATGGGTGACTATCGCCAGCAGAACATCAAGGCACTGCAAGAGCGGGCGAGCGGGAATGCCGCTGCAACGCCGGTGATTACGGATCATCCGTTCGGCACGACGGTGAAGTACGGCGTGGGGCTGAACTTCGAGCAGGAACTGCCGAAAGACCTGCGGGTGTTTGGGCGGTTCGGGTGGAACGAGGGCCAGCACGAGAGCTACGCGTACACGGAGGTGGACCAGACGTTCGAGGTCGGCGGGGACCTGGCGGGCAATAGGTGGTCGCGGCCGAATGACAGAGTCGGCGTGGTGGTGGTGAGCAACGCGATCAAGCGTGACCACCAGGCGTATCTGGGGCTGGGCGGACTGGGGTTTCTGCTTGGCGATGGGCGGCTGAACTACGCGCGCGAGGACATCCTGGAGAGCTACTACACGGCGCACAACTGGCGCGGGCTGTTCAGCTCGTTCGATTTTCAGTTCATCGAGCATCCCGGGTACAACCAGGACCGCGGGCCGGTGGGTGTGTTCAGCGTGCGGACGCATGTGGATTTCTAATGGCCCGATCAGCGCCGACGCACAGGCCGGCGAGGTAAACTCCTGAGCAGGCTCGCATCCCTAATCTTGAGAGAGACCCCTATGAGCACAAGTTTCTGGACCGCCCTTGAATCGCGCATCGCGCCCTATAACCTGCTGACGCACCCGTTCTATCAGGCGTGGTCGCGCGGAGAGCTGACACGCGACGATCTACGCGCGTACGCGGCTGAGTATTGGCATCACGTTTCGGCCTTTCCGACGTATCTCAGCGCGCTGCACAGCCGGCTGCCGGATTCGGAGCTGCGCCGTGAGGTGTTGCGAAATCTCGCCGAAGAGGAAGGCACAGACAGCCCGACGGCGCGGCCGCACTCGGATCTGTGGATGGACTTTGCGACGGGCATGGGCGCGACGAGGGCAGAGGTGAGAAACCACACCGTGCAGCCCGAGATGGCGGCGCTGCTGACGACGTTTCGGGCGGCGATGCAGGAGCCCAAGGCTGCAGCTGCGATGGCCGCGCTGTACGCGTATGAGTCCAAGGTGCCGCAGATTGCAGCCACCAAGGCTGAGGGATTGGCCAATCATTATTCGGCAGACGCGACTACGGCGAAGTACTTCACGCTGCACCAGACGGCAGATGTGGCCCATGCCGCCGTGTGGCGCGATCTGATCGATAAGGAACTCGCCAGTGATCCGACCGCCGGCGACGCCGCGCTGGACTCTGCCGAGCGCGCCGCCCAGGCACTGTGGATTGCGCTGGATGGCGTGGAGCGCGAGCGGCAGTCGCGAAGATAGGTCGGACATTCTTCCAAAAGCAGGACGGCTACCCCGAGGGGTAGCCGTTGCAACTTCAGGTTGATTCAGGTGATTTAGCGTCGTCCGCCGCCGTGGCCGCCGCCACCGCTGAAGTGACCGCCA
Source organism: Acidobacteriaceae bacterium (assembly GCA_035944135.1). NCBI lineage: Bacteria > Pseudomonadati > Acidobacteriota > Terriglobia > Terriglobales > Acidobacteriaceae > Acidobacteriaceae bacterium. The sequence goes on along the minus strand of DASZBM010000002.1, from coordinate 95,663 downwards.
CCGCCACCGCCGTGGAATCCGCCACCACCGCCGCCGGAGAAGTGCGCTCCGCCGCCACCGGAGAAGCCACGTGCTCCGCCACCGGCGAAAGCATGGCCGCCGCCGACATAGCCGCGAGCTCCGCCAGCGTAGCCGCCACGATAGCCGGCGCCCACGCCACCGCGGTAGCCTACGCCGCCGCGATAGCCTACACCGCCGCGGAAGCCGTAGCCGGGATGCGGGCCGTAGCCGTAGCCGCCGCGACCCCATGACCAGCCGCCGTGACCCCAACCCCAACCGCGATAGCCCCAGCCATACCAGGGTCCGACGCCGATGAAAAGGCCGTCATAGAACCAGTTCGGGCCGTAAAAACCGTAGGGCGCGCAGGCGTAAGGAGCGTAGTTGTAGTAGCCATACGGGCAGTTAGGCGGATAGCCATAGGCCATATCGACCGGCGGCGCTTCGTAGGCCGGAGCGGGAGCTTCATAGGCCGGAGCGGGATAGGCCTGAGCAGGATAAGCTGGGACGCCTACTCCAACACCCACTCCAATCTGCGCGTGTGACTGTGACGCCGGCATCAAGACAACGCCGAGAACTGCCAGCAACGCTAAATATTTGATAAATCGCATTTTCAAGTCTCCTGGGGCCCGAACTCTCGCCGGATTCGAGATCCTCTATCCGGCACCCAATGTTAGGAACCCAGGGGCCTCCGGAATGTTGCTCTGGCTGTTGATTTCCTGGTCCACTCCTCGTTGGCGAATTGAGGGATTGTTTGCTTTTTTTCTCCAGAGTGGGCAACTCGGCGTGCGCAGCGGGGTGAGCGGGACTGAGGACGCTCTGGCAGTGCGACCTATACTGAGAAGAATGCTGATAATGCTCGCTTTTGAGCTCCCTGCGTTTCTTCTTGGCCTGCTTTTCGGCAGCTTTTTGAACGTCTGCATTTCGCGGTTGCCGGAACACCGGAGCGTGGCGAAGCCGCGGTCGCACTGCCCGAAGTGCCTGGCGCCGATCCTGTGGTACGACAATGTTCCGCTGCTGAGCTGGGTGCTGCTGGCGGCGAAGTGCAGGAATTGCAAGGCGGCGATTCCGTGGCGGTATCCGGCGGTGGAGTTGGCGACAGGGTTGTGGTTTGCGCTGGCGTCGCGGATTGGGTATGTCGAGGCGGTCGGCGGAGCAGCGTCCACAAATATCTACCTGACGCTCGTGGAATTTGTGATTCTGGGGTTTCTGCTCATCGGGCTGCTGGTCATGGACTGGCAGACGCACACGCTTCCGGATGCGTTCACGCTGACGGGGACGGCGATCGGTTTTTTTCTCGTCTGCGTGCAGGCAATCTTCCTGCCGCGCGGGGCTTATGACATTCACCTGAATTCGCAACATAGTCTGCGACTGTCGAGTCCAGGATCGTTCGCCAGCCAGGGCGATGTGTTCATGACGGGGCCGGAGCATCTTGTGTGGGGGCGCGTGCTGGCGATGTGCATGGCGGCGGCGATTCCGTGGCTGATTCGGGCGCTCTATAAGGCGATCCGAAAGCAGGAGGGGCTGGGGTTCGGCGACGTGAAGCTGATGGCGATGATTGCGGCGTTTCTGGGGTTTGCGTCCGCGATGGTGGCGTTCTTCGTGGGCGTGATTCTGGGTGCGGCCTATGGCATTGTGCTGCTCGCACGGCGGCGGGCGACTACAGCGAGCCAGATTCCACTCGGGACATTCCTTTGTATTGGCGGCCTGGTCGCGGCGCTGCTCGGTGGGCCGATGGTGGAGTGGTACCGGGGTTTCTTCTAGGCAGCGGCTAGACGTGGTGTCCGACGGCTTGCACCAGAAGGACGATACCGATGCAGATAAGGCCGATGTAGACGTAGCGCAGGAACGCGTCTCCTCGCAGGCGGCGATTGATGAGGCCACCAAGGAACGTGGCGGGAATCGCTGCAATGAGCGAGACGAGAAAGTAGTGCGTGACCGGCTTTGTCCAGAGACCGGAGAGCGCGTAGCCGGCGATAGCGATTGCACTTGCGGGCAGAAAGTAGGCTTGCAGGGTCGCGCGAAAGTGCTGCGGCGACCAGCGGCGCATCGCTCCGTAGATGACGAGCGGAGGGCCGTTCATCCCGTAGGCTCCGCCGAGAACGCCGGCGAGGAATCCGCAGCCCAGGAGCCACGGCCGGCTGTCGTGCTCCAGACGCAGCGAGCGGCGGCCGAGCAGAGAGTAGCCGGAAAAGAGCAGGATTACGGCAGCGAGCGCGGCCTTGAGGAGATCCTGGTGGGCGAACCTCAAGAGCCAGATTCCGGCAGGAATTCCGGCGAGCGTGGAGACGAGAAGCCAGGCTGTACTGCCGAGATGAATTTTGCGCCAATCCTGAACGAGCACGACGGCCGCGATCGCGACGGAGAGTAGAACGGCGAGCGGAACCGCAATCTGGATGGGCAGAATGAGCGCCAGCAAAGGGACGGCGATGAGGGCCTCGCCGAAGCCGAAGACGGAGCGGACCAGCGAGGCGATGAAAACCACCAAAAGAATTTCAAGCGTGAGGAGATGCACTGATGCCTCTTAGTGTCCACGCGCAGGCGTCTCTTGTCTTGTAAGCAGCAGTTTCTTGGATTTGCTTAGGAAGCAACCGGCTCGCCTTGACCCTTGACGACCTCACTCCTACACTCAAAGATGGCCATGCAGAGCAATCCATACATCTGGCAATATGTTCCGCTCGCTATTCAGATTCTGTTGGCGATCGGGTTGGCGTGTTTCATGGTGGGCGCGTCGTATTTTCTGGGCAAGCATCGGCGTTCGCGGACGAAGCTGGGCGCCTATGAATGCGGCATGGACCCGGTGGGCGATGCCCGCGGGCGCTTCTCCGTGCGCTTTTACATGGTGGCGATGCTGTTCATCCTGTTCGACGTTGAAGCGGTTTTCATGCTGCCCTGGGCGGTCATTTACCGGAAGCTGCCGGGCATCACCGGATCACGGCTGTTCGGGTTCTGGGAGATGCTTGTGTATCTCGGCTTTGTGGCCGTTGGGCTCTTCTATGTGTGGAAAAAGGGCGTCCTGAACTGGTCGAACGATCGCGCCGACCTGTAACTGTTTAGCTTTCGAGGAGTGGTTGTAAAGCGATGTCTGAACCAAAAGGTCCTGAGCCAAAAGATCCAATGGAAACTCCCGCCACTCCCGAGGCCGTCTTCGGCAAGGAAGCCGTCGCTGCAGCGCTCGCCGACCATGCCGCGGTTCAGGGACTTCACCAGTTCATCACCGACGCCAAGTGGGACCGCGGCGAGTTGACCCTCACGGTCGCGCCGGAAACCATCGTGCGGGCGTGCGAAGCTGCGAAGGCTGCGGGCTACAACTTTTTCGAGGATCTAACCGGCGTTGACTGGTATCCGACCGAGCCGAGGTTTCAGCTCAGCTATTCCCTGCTCTCACATAAGCTGAAACAGCGCATCCGCATCGTGGCGCGGCTGGAGGGTGATTCACCGACGATTGATTCGATCACCGGCGTGTGGCCGGCGGCGAACTTCTATGAGCGCGAGGTCTTCGACCTGTTTGGCGTGACCTTCGCCGGACACCCGCGGCTGACGCGCATCATGATGCCCGACAACTGGAACGGACACCCGCTCCGCAAGGATTACCCGGTGGAGGGGTATCGCTAATGCCGACCGAAGCTCCTGAGAAGCCCACCACGACTCCGGATCCCGATGCGCCGCGCTCTCCGTTTGCCGGCCGCGTGAATACGCAGCAGACCGGCGCCACGCTGACCGGCCTGCGCAATGCGGAAGACATGATCATCCCCGGCGTTGAGGACGTCGTCGAGGAGTCGGTGACGCACCATCATCCGCGTGGCTCGGACCCGGTCTCCGACCAGACGATGATCCTCAACATGGGGCCGCAGCATCCGTCGACGCACGGCGTGCTGCGCCTGGTGATTGAGGTCGACGGCGAGACCGTCATCTCGATGGCGCCGGACATCGGTTATCTGCATACGGGGATTGAGAAGACCTGCGAGGCAAAGTTTTACGCGCAGGTCACGCCCCTCACCGACCGCATCGACTATCTCGCGCCGATGACGAACAACACCGCGTATGCGCTGGCGGTCGAGAAGCTGCTTGAGCTCGAGATTCCGCCGCGTGCGCAGTGGCTGCGCGTGCTGTTCAACGAGTTGATGCGCATCAACTCGCACCTGGTGTGGCTGGGCACGCACGCGATGGACATCGGTGCGCTCACGGTCTTCCTATACTGCTTCCGCGAGCGCGAATGGCTCATGCGCTTTTTCGAGGCCGTCAGCGGCCAGCGCATGATGACGAGTTACATCCGCATCGGCGGTGTGTCGATGGAACCGCCGCTGGGACTGTTCGATCAGATTCGCAAGTTCCTCAAAACCTTTCCGGACAAGATCGCGGAGTACGAAGGTTTGCTGAATGGCAATCCGATCTGGCTCGGCCGCCTGAAGGGCGTCGGCTACATCTCGCAGGAGGACGCGATTGCGCTGGGCGTGAGTGGACCCCCGCTGCGCGCGTCTGGCGTTGATTTCGATCTGCGCCGCGACATGCCGTACTCCAGCTACGAGAAGTTTCAGTTCAAGGTCCCGGTCTCGAATGACGGCGACGTTTGGGCGCGGTACATCGTGCGCATGGAAGAGATGCGGGAGTCGACGAAGATCTGCCTGCAGGCGCTGGACGGCATGCCCGAAGGCCGCTACGTTGCTGACGCGCCGAAGATCATCCTGCCGGATCGCGAGCAGATGAAGACCCAGATGGAGTCGCTGATCCATCACTTCAAGATCGTCACCGAAGGCTTCCAGGTTCCGGCGGGCGAGGCGACAAGCTCGGTCGAAGCGCCGCACGGCATGATGAACTACTACGTGGTCTCAGACGGCACGGCGAAGCCTTACCGCGTGCACATGCGCAACGCGGACTTCGCGAACCTGCAGGCTTTGGAAGTGATGTGCAAGGGTCGACTCATCGCGGATGTGGTTGCAGTGATCGGGTCACTCGATATTGTGCTGGGGGCGATCGATCGATAGGTCGATGAATTGCGGTCGAAAGGAGGAGTGATGACTATTTATTTTTTGGTCGCTGTCGTGCTCGTGCTGTACGTGGCACTTACCGTCCTTCTCATTCGTAAGTACCTACGCACCCATAACACAGGTTTCCTCTGGCTTGGCGCTGCAATTGTTCTCTGGCCAAGTCTGATGGATCTCTTTCGATACGTTTTCATCTCGCCCGTAATCCACGGTCATTCCGCTCCGGGATTGTTGGGTGCATTGCTCAGCAGCAGCCATGTATCCCCAGGCGTGTTGTTGGTTTCGGTCTCCAACATAGAGAATTCAATTCGATTGCTACTCCTCATCATCGCTGTTGTTTTTCTCAGTCGCCCCTCGATTCGGAGCGCGGCGATGATCGCATAACGTGGAGCAATCACTCCACACCGAACTTTGGACCTCCTGGGCGTCACTGCTTCGCAGCTACGCAGCCGCTCACGGACTGAACAGTACGCAGCACGCAGTTGTTGAAGTAAGTGCAGACGAAATCACCCTCCGCGTGGGCAGCCGCTGGATTCGCTTCACGCCGAACGAGGTAACCGCCAGCAACCATTCGCCGCTCGCGTTTCACTTGAACGAGGACGGCACAGCAACGGTAGGCAATCAACCGCAACAGGAGATGGACATCGCCGCTGAACAGTTCGCCCGCGAGATCCTGATCCCTAATTTTTGATTTCTGTTTTCTGATCTCTGATTCTTATGGCCGCCATCGCCAACACGATTTTTTCTCCCGAGCTCGCCGCACGCTTTGACAAGCTGGTGACGCTCTATCCAGTCAAGCGCTCGGCGCTCGTGCCCATGCTGCTCTACGCGCAGGATGAGGTCGGCTACGTCTCGGACGAGGTTGTCGCCGAGCTTGCACAGCGGCTCGACATCCTCGAGCTCGATGTGCGCAACGTGCTGAGCTACTACTCGATGCTGCGCACCAAGCCCGCGGGTAAATACAACGTGCAGATTTGTACCAACATCTCGTGCATGCTGCGCGGTGGCTATGAGTTGCTGGACCACTGCAAGCACCGGCTTGGCGTAGGTCACAAGGGCGTGACGCCGGATGGGTTGTTCTCGCTTGAAGAAGTCGAGTGCATCGGCGCGTGCTGCTGGGCTCCGGCCGCGCAGGTGAACTACGACTTCCACGAATTCCTGACGCCCGAGAAGATGGATCAGGTGCTGGACGACTACGCTGCCGGCCGCGGAAAGGACGTGAAGTAATGCCGAATTCCGTCAGCCATCCCGACGAGGTGATCGTGCTCAAGCGGCGCTTCGGCCAGGGCGCGTCCGATATCGATAAGTACCTTGAGCTCGACGGCTATAAAGCGACGCAGCTTGCTCTCGAAAAAGGCCCGGAGTGGATCATCAACGAGATGAAAGCCAGTGGCCTCCGCGGGCGCGGCGGCGCAGGTTTTCCGACCGGTCTGAAGTGGAGCTTTGTGCCCAAGCAGAGCGAGAAGCCGAAGTACGTGCTTGTAAATGGTGATGAGTCCGAGCCGGGCACGTGCAAGGACCACGTCATCTTTATCGACGACCCGCACGCGATCATCGAGGGTACGATGATTGCCGGACTCGCGATTGGCGCGAAGATGGGGTTCATCTATCTGCGCGGCGAGTATCGCTACCTGCTGAAGATTATGGAGAAGGCCGTCGCGGACGCGTATGCGAAGGGCTTCCTGGGCAAGAACATCTTCGGCAAGGATGGCGTGGACTTCGACATCGTGACGCAGACCGGCGCGGGCGCGTATGAGGTCGGAGAAGAGTCTGCGCTGATGGAGTCGCTCGAGGGCAAGCGTGGCGTTCCGCGCATCAAGCCGCCCTTCCCTGCTGTTGTGGGTTTATACGGCGGGCCTACCGTCATCAACAACGCGGAGACGATTGCGAGCGTGCCGCACATTCTGCTGATGGGCGGCGAGGCGTACGCGAAGCTCGGCACGGAGCGCAACGGCGGAACGCGGCTGTTTGGCATCAGCGGGCATGTGAACAAGCCCGGCGTGTACGAGCTGCCGATGGGCTACTCGCTGCGCAAGGCGATCTACGAGGTCGCGGGTGGCATCAAGGACGGTAAGCAGTTGAAGGCGGTTGTCCCCGGCGGATCATCCTGCCCGGTGCTCAAGGCCGATGAGATTGATGTCGGGCTGGACTTCGACCAGATGGCGAAGGCTGGAACGATGCTCGGATCCGGTGGCATCGTTGTTCTCGACGAGACGGTGTCCATCGTTGAGTTCGCGATGCGGGTCATCAAGTTCTATCAGCATGAGAGTTGCGGTTGGTGCATTCCCTGCCGCGAAGGCACGGACTGGCTGAAGAAGACGCTGGTGCGCTTCCATGCCGGCGGCGGCAACAAGAAGGACATCGACAACATTCAGTATCTGGCCGAGAACATGATGGGCCGCACCTTCTGCCCGCTCGGCGATGCGGCAGCGATGCCTACGCTCGGGTTTGTGAAGAAGTTCCGCTCGGAGTTTGAGGAGTATCTCGAGGGCAAGCGCACGGAGCCGCTGCTCATTCAGATTCAGCCGGTCGGCGAACCCGAACTTGCTGGAGCTCATTGATCGCGTGAAACCGCAAAGCACAGAGAGGAGGATGACGATGCGTTGGTCTCAAATGATGCGATATGCAAGTCTCGCAGCCGCTTTATGTCTGCCCGTTGCTGCTCGCGCACAATTCACCTCGCAGGCTCCGACGGGCGTCCTGAAGAATCTCTCGCTGCTCAAACCGCCAGGAAACAGCAAGGTCGCCATCGTCGTGTTTGAAGACCTTGGATGTCCGCACTGCGCCGCAGCTCATCCGATCGAATTGAAAGCCGCAGCAGAGACCCACGTTCCCATTGAGCGTTACGACCTCCCAATCCCGAGCCATGTCTGGACATTCGAAGGGGCCGTGTGCGCCCGCTACATTGAGGATCGGATCAATCCCCAGCTCGCGAACCAGTTCCGCACCGATCTCTTCGCTGCACAGATGTCCATCTCGAGCAAGGAGGACGTGCTGCAGTTTACTCGGATGTGGTTGCAACGCCACGGGAAGCAGATGCCCTTCCTAGTTGACCCCGATGGTTCACTGGCAAAGCAGGTTAACGCGGACGTCGATTTGGGACGCCGGTTGAACGTTGGCTGGACTCCTACAATCGTCGTGGTCACCGACCATAAACAGCAGGTGATCTGCGGGGCGAACGCGGAAAGCGGCGATCCCAGAAACATCGTCCCTGTCGTCGAAGCAGCGCTTGCTCAGGTTCAGTCGCAGCCTCATGCCACCAAGCACACAGAGGCTATCCATTAGAGGAAACTCATGCCAGACGTATCGTTCACAGTAGACGGCCAGAAGCTCACCGCACCCGCGGGCACGCTGCTTATTGACGCGTGCAAGTCCGCGGGGATTGAGGTGCCGGCCTTCTGTTATTACCCCGGGCTCTCACTGCAGGCTGCCTGCCGCATGTGTGTGGTGCGCATTGAGAAGATGCCGAAGCTGCAAACCGCCTGCACTACGCCTGTGACTGAAGGCATGGTTGTTGCGACGGAGTCGCCGGAGATCGCGCAGGCGCGCAAGGCGACGCTGCAGCTTCTGCTGGGCAATCATCCGCTCGACTGCCCCGTGTGCGATGCAGGTGGTGAGTGCGAACTGCAGGACATGACATTCAAGTATGGGGCGGCAGACAGCTTCTACACGGAGCCCAAGAACCACCGCGACGAGCAGCAGTGGTCGCCGGTCGTGTTCTTCGATCGGCCGCGCTGCATTCTGTGCTACCGCTGCGTGCGCATGTGCGGCGAGGGCATGGACGTCTTCGCGTTGGGCATTCAGAACCGCGGCAGCTCATCGGTGATCGCGCCGAACGTTCCGGCCGATCTTTCGCCGGACCATCTCGCACGCGTGGATTGCGAACAATGCGGGATGTGCATCGACGCTTGCCCGGTGGGCGCGCTGACCTCCGGCACCTACCGCTACAAGACGCGGCCCTGGGAGATGAACCACGTCGCGACTATCTGCACACACTGCGGCGATGGCTGCAAGACCACGCTTGGCGTACGCGCGGTAAGCGAAGGCGCGGAAATCATCCGCGGCGATAACCGCGACAAGAGCGGCATGAACGGCGACTTTCTATGCAACAAAGGCCGCTATGCATTTGACTTTGCGAACAACACTGAGCGCCTGACGCAGCCGCTGGTTCGCAAGGATGGAAAACTGACGCCTGTGTCATGGGAAGACGCGCTTACCTTCGCGGGCAACAAGCTGCGTGAGCTGCGGGACACGCGCGGGCCGCAGTCGCTTGGCGTCATCGGCTCGAACCGCACGACGAACGAAGAGAATTATCTGCTCCAGAAATTCGCGCGCACAGTGCTGGGGACAAACAACATCGACCATCACCGCACGGCCGATTTCGTCACCCTCGCGGCTGCTCTGCAGGGCACGACGGGCCGCTTTGCTTCCCAGCGCGACGTGGCGAACGCACCGGCGATTCTGCTGGTTGGAGGCGACCCGACGAACCAGGCGCCGCTTACGGCATGGAACATTCGCACGAACGTTCGGCTGAACAAAGCGCACGTATACGTCGCGAATACAGAAGAGATCAAGCTGCGGCGGCAAGCGCACGCGTTCATCCAGGTCGCGCCGTTTGCTTATGGCAGCTTCGTCAGCTATCTGGCCGGAGACGATAGCGCTGCAAGCGCGGCTTCGGTGATCGCGCAGGCAGATGAACTCTCCAACTTGCGCACAGCGGTGCTTGGTGAGGAGAAGCTTGTCGTGCTCGTGGGCAATGAGCTGCGCGATGGCGAGCTTGCGCGGCTGGTCAACACCCTGCCAAATGCAAAATTTGCCTGCATGGCTGATTACGCAAACTCGCACGGAGCATCGGATATGGGTTTACTACCCGACGTGCTCCCGGGTTATCAGCCGCTTTCAGGTTCGGCACTTGGCGCTGAGTACAACTCTCCCTCGACTCCTGGCCTGGATATGCTTGCGATGTTCGACGCAGCAAACGCCGGCAACCTGGCGGCGCTGTACGTCGTCGGATCGAACCCGGTGGCGCGATACGGAGTTACGCCGGAGGCGCTCCGGAATACGTTTCTCATCGTGCAGGATCTTTTCCTGACCGAAACCGCGGCAATCGCAGATGTCGTGCTGCCCGCGGCAATGCTGTACGAGAAGTCCGGCACGGTCACCAATAGCTACGGTGATATCCAGCTCGTCAACAAAGCCGCTGATAAAGCTGGCACACGACCAGATTTCGAGCTCATCGTCCGGCTCGCGGACAAGATGGGCCATCCCGTCAAGACACTCGTTCCGTTTGGCAAGCGCGGGATCCGGGCAGACATCGGCCAATCTCGCGGCGCGCAATCTGGCGAAGCCGACCGCCATGCCGTGTGGCTCACCGCGCAGAATCTCGAGCCCAAGCTTTCGCCATTTGATCCGTTCGCGATCCTGGACGAGATTCAGCGCCTCGTTCCCGGTTACGACAAGCTGCTGCGCCTGCAATTGTTCAGCGGAAATGATCAGCATCTCACGCCGGCAGGCTCCGGCCTGATCCAGATTTCGAACGCGACCTCCCGTAAAGATCTGGTCCTGCCGTCGTCCGACACGCTCTTTACCTCGGGCTCGCTCACGAAGTACTCGCCCATGCTCCTCGACATCCAGAAGCACCAGCAGCGCGAAGTCGCCGACCACTTCGCGGAAGCCGACTAGACTGACATGCATAACTTTGAAATCTTTTTGCTGATCAGCATTATCAAGATCGTCGTCGTGCTGGGCATCACGCTCACCGCGGTTGCCTACACCGTGCTGCTGGAGCGCAAGGTCCTGGGCCGCCTACAGAACCGGTGGGGACCTTCGCGGGTCGGGCCGTTTGGAATGCTGCAGCCGTTAGCTGACGGGATCAAGCTCTTCCTGAAGGAAGATATGATGCCGCTTGCGGTTGAGCGCCCGCTCTTCATCCTGGCGCCGCTCATCGCGCTTTCGTGCGCGCTCGTCTCGATCTCAATGGTGCCGTATGCAAAGGTGACGCCGTTCACCTTCCACGGTGTCACCGTCGATCTCGGCCAGATCTCGGACGTCAACATCGGTCTGCTGGTCATCCTGGGCATAACCTCGATCGGGGTCTATGGGGTGGCGCTCTCAGGCTGGAGCTCGAACAATAAATACTCGCTCTTCGGTTCCCTGCGCGCCTCTGCCCAACTGGTCAGCTATGAGCTAGCGCTTGGGCTTTCGCTGGTGGGCGTGGTCCTGCGGTCGGGCTCGCTCTCATTGCGCCACATTGTGGACGTACAGTCGCCGCATGGGCTGCTGTCGTGGAACTTCTTTGGCGGCTTCCAGTTCGTCGCGTTCTTCATCTACATAATGGCGGCGTATGCGGAGACGAACCGTACCCCCTTTGACCTGCCCGAAGCCGAGAGTGAGCTCGTCGCTGGTTATCACACTGAATATTCGTCGATGAAGTTTGCGATGTTTTTCATGGCCGAGTACGCGAACATGATTACCGTCGCGTGCGTCGCTACCCTGCTCTTCTTCGGCGGCGCCACATCGCCCTTCGGCCATATCTTCGACAACATTTTGAACGGGCCGGTGATCGGCACGCTTCTGTCCATCTTCTGGTTTGTCGTAAAGATTCTCGCGTTTCTCCTGCTCTATATCTGGGTGCGTGGAACGCTTCCGCGCTTCCGTTATGACCAGCTCATGAACTTCGGCTGGAAGTTTCTTATGCCCGTCGCCATCCTGAACATCCTGGCGACGGCCCTGGCACTCGCGTATCGCTAGCTAAAAACAGCTTGCGCGCCATCGAATCGGCCCGCATCTGTTCAGGCTGCGCGTTTTACAATCGAAAGTACACGCGTACGTAAGAAAGAGCTTAAAGACAGCAACGATGGAACTTGCCCTGTTCATCATCTTCGGTCTGCTCGCGGTCGCAGGAGCGCTCAACCTTCTGCTGCAGCGCCACCCGATTAACTCAGCGCTCTCGCTCATCGTCGTGATGATGTCGCTCGCGGTGCTCTACTGGTCGCTGGGCGCGGAGTTCCTGGCGGCTGCGCAGGTGATCGTCTACTCCGGCGCCATCATGGTGCTGTTCGTTTTCGTCATCATGCTGCTGAATGCCGGCGAAGAAGATACCAGCCCCGCGTCGAAATTCTCGCGCGCTGCAACGATCGCGGGCTTTCCCGGTGCGGCAGCGATCTTCTGCCTGCTGACGTTCGTCTTTCTCTCGGAGCGCGATCACCTCGGCGCCGTTCCCATCGGTGGCTACCTCACCGGCGCCGTGAACAACATCGAGGTTCTCTCGCACACCCTCTTCACCTCACAGTTGCTGCCGTTCGAAGTCACTTCGATCCTGATCCTTGTCGCGATTCTCGGCGCAGTCGTCCTCGCCAGGAAGGAGCAGTAGCCGCATGTGCTCATCTCTCGCCATGGCTCTGTTCTTCACCGGATCTCGCGAGTCCTGGCTGTCGTTTGCTGCCGGCGTCGTTGCGGGTTTGGCCGTGGTTTTGATCTCCAAACGCCTTCGCCGTAAGGAGGACCGCTAAATGGTCCCCACCTCGTACTACCTCATCCTCGGGGCCGTGCTCTTCTCGATTGGCGTCTGTTCCTTTCTGATCAGGCGCAATGTGATCACGATTTTCATGTCGATCGAGCTGATGCTCAACGCCGTCAACCTGACCTTCGTTGCGTTTGCGCACATGTGGCACCGCATTGAGGGCCAGATCTTCGTCTTTTTCGTCATGGTCGTTGCAGCGGCAGAGGCCGCTGTCGGTCTGGCGATTATCATCGCGCTCTTCCGCGCCCGTCAGACCTTGAACGTCGATCAGGTCAACCTTATGAAGGATTAACGAGCCCGCACAAAACGCATGAACGATACCCTGCTCTGGCTCATACCGACTCTTCCCTTCGCCGGCTTCCTTATCAACGGAACGCTCGGCCGCAGGTTTCCGCGGGCGCTTGTCTCGACCGTGGCACTGCTCTTCACGCTGGTGCCTGCACTCATCGTTTTGAAGCTGTGGCTGTACATGAAATCGGCTGGGGCGCCGGATCACTTTACGTTGACGGGCGCGCCGTGGATCGCCATCAGCGGTTTCCAGGTCAATTTCGCCTTTGCGATCGACCACCTCACGCTGATCATGCTCGGCGTCGTCACTGGCGTAGGGTTCCTGATTCACGTCTATTCGGTGGGCTACATGGCTGAGGAAGAAGGCTACTGGCGCTTCTTCGCGTACCTCAACCTCTTTATGTTCTTCATGCTGGTGCTCGTGCTCGCATCCAGCTTCCTTTTGCTCTTCGTTGGGTGGGAGGGCGTCGGCCTAGCGTCCTACCTGCTCATCGGCTTCTACTTCAAGCGCGACTCCGCTGCAAACGCCGGCAAGAAAGCCTTCATCGTCAACCGCATCGGCGACTTCGGCTTCCTGCTTGCAATGTTTCTGCTCATCGCGCACTTCGGCTCCCTCGATTTCGCCAACGTCTTTGGCCAGGTCAACTCCGCTCCCGGTCTCACGGGGGGCTTCCTCACCGCCATCTGCCTTTTGCTCTTTGTCGGAGCAGCCGGGAAATCCGCCCAGATCCCGCTGTACATCTGGTTGCCCGATGCGATGGAAGGCCCCACACCGGTTTCCGCTCTGATCCATGCGGCGACCATGGTCACGGCCGGCGTTTACATGGTCGCGCGCTGCCATGTGCTGTTCGATCGCTCGCCCTTCACGCTCGCAGTCGTCGCCATCATTGGCTGCGCTACAGCGTTTTTCGCTGCCACTATCGGCACCGTGCAGCACGACATCAAGCGTGTGCTCGCCTACTCCACCGTCTCGCAGCTCGGCTACATGTTCCTTGGCTGCGGCGTAGCAGCGTACTCCGCCGGCATCTTCCACCTGATGACGCACGCCTTCTTCAAGGCGCTGCTCTTCCTTGCGGCCGGCTCGGTCATTCATGCGCTAAGCGGCGAGCAGGATATGCGCAACATGGGCGGCTTGCGCAAGCGCATCCCTATCACCTTCTGGACCATGACCGCTGCGGTTTTCGCCATCTGCGGCGTCTTTCCCTTCGCCGGCTTCTACTCCAAGGACGAGATCCTCTACCAGACCTTCATCCGCGGGGGCGCGCTCGGCTACACGCTCTGGGCCGTCGGCCTCATTACCGCCGGCATCACCTCGTTCTACATGTTCCGCCTCTGGTTCAAGACGTTTTTCGGTGAGCCGCGTTTCGACGAAGCCGCACTCGCTCACGGCCACGGCGCACATGCGGATCACGACGAGGACCTCGCTCCCGTCCACCTCCACCGCGACACCCACGCCGTCATGCTCGCCGAACCCGAGGGGCCCGAGCACGACAAAGCTCAGGCCGCACATCCGCACGGTGTCCATGAGTCGCCTGCCGTCATGTGGGTCCCGCTCGCTATCCTCGCCATCCTCTCCATCATCGGCGGCTGGGTCGGCGTCCCTGCCGCACTCGGCGGCCATAACGAGTTCGAGCACTTCCTGGAGCCCGTCTTCGCCACGGGTGCGGCCACTGTGCTCCCCGCGCCCGCAACTTCGCACGCGCTCGAGCTTTCGCTCGCTGCCATCTCACTGCTCGTCGTCGCTATCGGCTTCTTCGTCGCCTACATCTTCTACTACCGGAAGCCGGGCACCGCTGCAGCACTCGCCGCACGCTTCCATGGCCTCTACTCTCTGCTCGATCACAAGTACTGGGTGGATGAGATCTACGGCCGTCTGATCGTCTCGCCGCTGCTCATGCTCTCGCGCATCGTTCTCGGCGGTCTGGTTGATGGAATCGTCGTGCAAGGAAGTGCTGCAACGCTGGCCGGCGGCACCCGCGGGCTCGGCTGGCTTGCCCGCCGCATGCAGTCCGGAAACATTCGCTCCTACGCAGGATGGCTGGCGTTCGGAGCCGCCGTCGTCATCGCTATCGTTCTCTTCGTCGTCGCCACCCAACCTACGCACGCCATCACACTGACTCGATGAATCTCGACCATTCCATTCTTACGCTGCTTATCCTCACGCCATTAGTCGGCGCGATCATCGTCGCGCTAATTCCGGACCGCGAGGAAGGCTCGAAGCTACACCACATCGTCGCGCTTGTCGTCACGCTTCTTACGCTGGCGTTCGCGCTGCACCTGCCGGCGCACTTCGATTACGCGAGTTTCGGCCGCTTCCAGTTTGAGCAAAACGCCGATTGGATCGCATCTCCTGCAATCCGCTATCACCTTGGCGTCGACGGCCTGTCGATGTGGCTAGTTGTGCTCGCCGGCGTACTGGCTCCGCTGGGCGTGCTTTGCTCGTGGAACGCGATCCGCTCGCGCTCGCGCCTCTTCTTCACTCTGTTCCTGCTCCAGCAGGTCGCGATGATCGGCATCTTCGTCTCGCTCGACCTGTTCCTCTATTACGGTTTCTGGGAACTCTCGCTCGTTCCCATGGCGCTGCTCATCGCAACTTTCGGCCGTACCGAGAACCGCCGCCGCGCTGCCATCAAGTTCTTCCTCTACACCTTCATTCCGTCTGCACTGCTGCTCGTCGGAATGATCTGGCTGTACGCGCAGACCGGCACGTTCGATCTGCCAACCTTGCAGACGCTCGCTCAGCAGCACGCGATCTCGACAAACGGGTCCGCTCTCCTGCTCTGCTCACTTGCGTTCCTTTTCGCCTTCGGCGTGAAGGTGCCGATCTTCCCGCTGCACGGCTGGTTATCTGACGCCGTGCAGGAGGCCCCCACGGCCGCCGTCATGGTGATTGCGGGCAAACTCGGGCTTTATTCCATCCTTCGCTTCAGCTTCAGCATCTTCCCGGATCAATCCCGGCAGCTCGCTCCTCTGCTCATCGCCCTCGGCGCCATCGGCATCGTCTACGGCGCACTCATTGCTCTGGTCCAGACTGACCTGAAGAAGCTCGCCTCGTTCGCCACGCTCAGCGCTAACAGCTTCATTGTGCTCGGCATCTTCACCTTCACCATCTCCGGTCTCGACGGCGGCACGTACCAGATTCTCAACGAGTCACTCATTGGCGCTGCGCTCTTCATTCTTCTGGGCCTGCTTTATGAGCGTTACGGCACCTACGACATGCGCGACTACGGCGGCCTCGCGGCGCGTCATCCGTGGATGGTGACCTTCTTCGTCATCACCGGACTCGCGGCCGTCGGCCTCCCGATGCTCTCCGGCTTCGTCGGCGAGTTCCTGATCCTCTCCGGCGCGATGCAGACCTTCGTCGCCCACCATGTACTCTGGACCGTCGTCGGCACCACGGGCGTGATCTTCTCAGCCGCATACATGCTCTGGATGATTCAGCGCGTCTTTTACGGCTCGCTGGGACTCCGGCCTGAGGAAGTTCCTGGCTGGGACATTAGCGCCCGCGAGCACGTAGAGCTCTGGCCGCTGGCCCTGCTCTTCCTCGTCATGGGCGTGTTCTCGCCTTACTGGACGAAGGGGATCCAGACCTACACAACTTCAATTGCCTCTCGCCAGACTCAGCCGCTTCCGGGCACGTCTGCCGTGGACAGACCAGAGGCACAGCCCACCGGCTTTGTCGATCCCAACCTCGGCGCGGCCGCGCTCGGCAAACAGGCTCCGGCCATCAATAAAGGAGCCCACTACTAATGCCCACATCGCTCCTGTCCGTTCTTCCCGAAGTCATCCTTGTCGTGGCGGGCGTGATCATCATGCTCGCCGAACCAACGATCGCTCCCGGCCGCTCGCGCAAACCGCTCGGTTGGCTCGCAATCCTCGGCACACTCGGCGCCGGCGCTGCGACCGTCTACCAGCACAGCCTCTTCGGCCAGTTCCAGTGGCGCACGATCAGCGCGTTCTACGGCACCGTGCAGATCGACGACTTCTCGGTCTTCTTCCACCTGCTCATCGCCGCAATCGTTCTCGTCACGCTGCTCGCCACACTCGACTACTTCGATGGCACGCCCAATTCCCACGCCGGTGAGTTCTATGCGCTGATGCTCTTCGGCGCGAGCGGCATGATGTTCATGACCTGCTCGGTCGAACTGCTAATGGTCTTCATCGGGCTCGAGATCTCCTCGATCTCCACCTACATCATGGCCGGCTTCCGCAAAGGCCAGGCCACTGCATCGGAGTCTTCGCTGAAGTACTTCCTGCTTGGCAGCTTCGCGACGGCATTCTTCCTCTACGGCATCGCGCTCTGCTTCGGCGCGACCGGTTCCACCTCAATCGCCGCGATCCACAACGGCATCGCAACCACCACCACACCCCACCTCGCGATCCTTGCGATCGCAATGGTGCTGATCGGCCTCGGCTTCAAGGTGTCCCTCGCTCCGTTTCACGTCTGGACTCCTGACGTCTACCAGGGCGCTCCCGCTCCTGTCGTCGGCATGATGTCTACCGCCCCAAAGGCTGCTGCCTTCGCTGTGCTTTTGCGCTTCCTCTTCAACGGCATGCCCGCTCTTCGGCCGCACTGGATTGCGCTTATCGAGATCCTTGCTGTCGCCAGCATGTGCATCGGCAATCTCGGCGCGCTCGTACAGCGTGACGTCAAGCGCCTGCTCGCTTACTCCTCCATCGCGCATGCCGGGTATCTGCTCGTCGCTTTCAGCTCCACACGCGAAAACGCCATCTCCGCCGCGCTCTTCTATACCGCTGCCTACGCCGCGATGAATGTAGGCGCGTTCCTCGTCCTTACAGCCGCTTCAGGCTACAGCGAAGAGTCGCGCACGATCGACGACTACACTGGACTCGCGTTGCACCGGCCAGGCCTCGCCGCCCTGCTCAGCTTCTTCCTCATCTCCCTGATTGGGATTCCTTTTACCGGCGGATTCTTTGGCAAGTTCTATTCGTTTACAGCAGCCATGTACACGGGCCATGTGTGGCTCGCGGTCATCGGACTTCTCAACTCCGGCATCGCGTGCTTCTACTACCTGCGTCTGCTCGCGGCCCTGTACACGCGGCCGGTAACTGCGACTGAATCCACGCTCCCCACGCGCAAGGTCGCGATTCCTGCGGGCATCGCGCTTGCGGCCACTGCGCTCGCAACGTTGTTCCTCGGGATCGCTCCTGGCCGGGTGCTGCATCTCACTCAACGCTCGACTCCGGTCACGCTCCCCGTCACACCGGCGCCCAATCCAGAAGCCGTCCAGACGCCTGCAACCGGCGAGTAACTCCACAGCGAAATCGGGCCAAACAGAAAGGCCTCCGCATCGCGGAGGCCTTCTTACTGGCTTGCGTAAAGCTTAGGCGTGAACCTTCAAGAAGATGATGACGAAGGTGAACAGCGCCAGCGACTCGATGAACGCGAGGCCGAGAATCAGGAAGAGAAAGATTCCAGGGCGTGCGCCGGGGTTGCGGGCCAGCGCCTCGGCCGACGAGGCCGTTGCGCGTCCCTGTCCGAGACCGCAGAGTCCGGCCGCCAAGGCCATTCCCAGGCCCGCCGCCAGTGGAACCCACTGCGACGCCGGGCTGTACTGCCCCGTCGCCTGCGCGAAGGCCGGCGAGGCAATCAGCATCGCGGCCAGTGACATAAAGAGATATTGCAGCTTACGCATTCGTACTCCATGCTCCCGTTATCTCGCCATCAGTGGGTGGTTGAGGCTCACCTGACTGGCCCCCTCACGCTGAACGGCGGAAGTACCCACCGCGAAGAGGGAGCACCCCCTCGCGGGATCTTTGCGCGGCAGACTTCGCCGCTAATTTCTAATGCTCGTGCGCGACAGCCAGCCCAAGGTAGATCGCTCCAAGCACCGCGAACACATACGCCTGCACAATCGCAACGCCAAGGTGCAGTCCGAGGAACACCAGCGGAACACCAATGGGCACCAGCGAGAAGAACGCGATCGTCAGCAGGTCGCCGGCGAACATGTTCGCGTAAAGACGAACCGTGAGCGAGAGGATACGCGCGAAGTGCGAGATGATCTCGATCGGGAACAGCAGCCAGTACAGCCACCACACGGGTCCAAGGAACTGCTTGATGTACGCGCCCTTGTTCACGCGGATACCGTGGTAGTGGTAGTACAGAAAAGTCACGACCGCAAAACCGAGCGGCACGGAGGGATTCGCCGTGGGCGACTCCAGTCCCGGAATCAAACCCACCAGATTGCACAGCAGGATGAACAGGAAGAGCGCCGTCAGATAGCTCGTAAAGCGCTCATACCCGTGACCGATGATGGCCTCGCTCTGCTCCTCGACTCCCTCATTCAGCAACTCCGCGAGATGCTGCAGTCCGTTCGGCTTCTCCACGCTCAGCGAAGCCCGCACGAGCACGAAGTAAACCAGCAGGATCAGAAACACCAGCAGCTCCATCGCTACTGCATTCGTAATCGGAGCGTTCGCATAGGCCGGAGTGACGTGAAAAACAGCGAGCAGCCCGTCCACCTGGCGGGCAAAGAAGTGGTTCAAAAGACGCGTGAACAAAAGCTGAGTCGGCATAGAAACTTCAGAAAACCTACGTCGAAATCTAGTCCTGGAGGCGGTTCAATTCGTGAGCTTCAGATGCCGCAGGCGACTAAACTGTCCACGATCTCACCAGCCTCAGCGCCTCAATTGTCAGGGCAACCATGCCCAATGCGAGGCCCGCGGCAAGCGCGTAAACAGAACCATCCAGATACTTAAGACTAACATACAGAGCCACAAGAGCGATCCCCAGCCGCATGAAGAAACCCACCAGCACGGTGCCCACCGGACGCGGCTCCGCGCCGGCATCCATGCGGCTGATCACCACCGCCATCAGCCGCATCCACTCCCACAGGCCGGTCGCCGAAATCACAGCCCCCACCGCCAGCAGCAACGCGCTCTGCCAGCCCAGCTTCCACCACGCCAGCGATACTCCGGCCACTGCGATGATCGCCAGCAGACGCAGCGCGCGCAACATCGTCTGCCGCACATCCTCGTCGGTCAGTCCCGCCAGTTCCACGCCTAATTGCCCTTCTTCATAAACTTCGACGCCGTCTGGAAGATCTGCACAAACCCGGCGATCGCCCCCACAATAATCCCAACAATCTGGATCCAATCCGTATGGAAGTGATGGTCCAGCAGCATCCCGATGAACCATCCAATCAGGCAGCCCGCCGGCAGCGCCAGCGCAAGCTGAACCATCGACTCCGCCTGCACCAGGCTGCCGAAAATCCCGCCGCCTTTCTGCTTCTGTCCATCATCCGCCATCGCCAAACCTTACCATCCGCCGCAGCCGTGCCGCCACTCGCCGATATACTGAAGCCTCATACGTCTCCAGCAAAGTGAGCCCTCCAGATTGTCCCAGTTTGAAAGTGAATTCGAACGAAATCTCTACGCACAGCGTCAGGAAAAGCTGCGCGAGATCTCCGCCATCGGCCAGCGCCTTGGCCTCACCACCGCCGAAAGCATCTATCCCAACCGCTTCCCTGCGGCCGACGAGCCCATCCCCTTCGCGCACATCCCCGACCTACTCGCGCGCTACGACTCCGAATCCGCGCCGGTCTCCGCAGAGACCCTCGAAGCTGAACATCCCGAGTTCGCCGTCGCCGGGCGCATTATGTCCATCCGCCTCCAGGGCAAGGCCGGCTTCGCGCATCTGCAACAAGGCGGCAAGCGGCTTCAGATTTACGTTCGCAAGGACGACGTCGGTGAGGACATCTTCGCGCTCTACAAACTGCTCGACCTCGGCGACCACATCGGCGTGCGCGGCCATCTCATGCGCACCCGCACGGGCGAGCTCACACTGAAAGCCCTGCCCGCCGGCAGCAAGCCCGCCATCAGCTTCCTCTCAAAAGCGATGATCGCGCTGCCCGACAAGTACCACGGCCTCGAGGACGTCGAACTCCGCTACCGCCAGCGCTACGTCGACCTCATCATGAATTCCGGCACGCTCGCAAAGCAGGAGCAGGCCACAAATCCGGGTGCCCCGCCCACACGAAGCCCAGGCATCCTGAGCGCTGACAAAAAAGCTGTCATTCTGAGCGAAGGCTCGCTCCGCGAGCCGGAGTCGAAGAACCCCGCGACCGCTGACCCCACCGCGGCAGCAGAACCCATTTCCACCACGAACGCCGAACCCGAATCTCCCCGTAACGTCCGCGACGTCTTCGTCAAACGCGCCGCGATCCTCCGCGCCATCCGCCGCTTCTTCGACGACCGCGGCTACCTCGAAGTCGAAACGCCGATGATGCACACCATCGCCGGCGGCGCCGCGGCGCGTCCCTTCCGCACGCACCACAACGCGCTCGATATCGGCCTCTCGCTTCGCATCGCGCCCGAACTCTACCTCAAGCGGCTCGTCGTCGGTGGGCTGGATCGTGTCTACGAAATTAACCGAAACTTCCGCAACGAGGGCGTCAGCACGCAGCACAACCCCGAATTCACCATGCTCGAGTTCTATCAGGCCTACGCCAATTACCACGACTTGATGGACCTCACTCAGGAGCTCATCACCACCGTCGCGAAGGAAGTGAACGGAACTGCGATCACGAACTTCAACGGCAACGAGATCGATCTGAGCAAGTGGCAGAAGCTCTCGATGCGTGAGGCGATCGTTAAGTTCTGGCCGAAAAATTTTGGGACGGCACCAACGGAGAAGTCGTTTGACACGATTGAAAATGTTCGCGCTCTCTATCTCCAACTGCTCGCGGGCGACTTCAACATCGGCCATCCAGACTACGGTCCATCAGCCGGCAATTTGGGAAAGCTTATTGCAGAGCTGTTCGAGTTCCTTGCCGAAGAACACCTCATCCAACCCACCATCATTTACGACTTCCCGCTTGCCGTCTCTCCTCTCAGCAAGGTCAAGCCCGACGAGCCCGACTGGGTCGAGCGCTTCGAGTTCTACATCGGCGGCTTCGAAGTCGGCAACGCCTTCTCCGAGCTCAACGACCCCGACGACCAGCGCCGCCGCTTCGAAGATCAACTGAAAGAACGCGACCGCGGCGACGATGAAGCCCATCAGATGGACGAGGACTACGTTCGCGCTCTCAGCTTCGGTCTCCCACCGACAGCAGGCGAAGGCATCGGCATCGACCGTCTCACCATGATCCTCACCGGCGCGCGCTCCATCCGAGATGTCATCCTCTTCCCACTCATGCGTCCGATCAACAAAACAGTCGCTGATGAAGACGAAGGAGATGGCCACACGCACGGCGAGTCCGCCGAGTAATCACGCCATTCTCTTCGTGTAGCCCATCTCTTGCCGCTGCGCCTGTTTCATAAAACCTTCCAGCACCCCAGCCACCCGCGCGACCCCCTCCAGCGCCCGCGCGCGCTCCACTTCTGCGCCAAGCGCCAGCCGCAGCCCATGCCTGTACTCCGGCGCCGCCGCGCACCACTGCCCGTTCGTCACGATCACACCTTCTGATTTGATCGCGCCCTCGATATCGCTCGGCTCAACATCCTCCGGCAGCCGCACCCATACATGCCAGGCCGCCGCGGCTCCCGGCGCGCACAGTCTTCCCAGCGAAGCACGCGCGGCCTTGTTGCGCTCGCGCCCCTCTGCGCGCTTCGCCTTAATCAACTCATCAAGTACGCCCTCTTCGCACATCTTCAGCGCGGCCATATTCTGGGGCACATCCGTGCCCGTCGCCGTGCAGCGCAACGACGCCTCAATCGACGCTGCCGCATTCTCCGGCGCAATCAGAAATCCCGTCCTCGCACCCGGCGCCAGGCTCTTCGCCAATCCGCGCACATAATAGGTGCGCTCCGGCGCGAGGTCCGCATAACTCGGCGGAGCATTCTCCTCCATAAACCCGTATGCGTCGTCCTCGATGATCGTCAGCTGAAACTGGCGCGCAATCTCCACAATCTCCACGCGCCGCTGCTCCGGCGTCACAAACCCTAGCGGATTCTGCACCGTCGGCATCGTGAAGATCCCGTGCACCGGCTCCAGCTCCTGCCGCTTGCGCTCGCATAGTTCCCGCAACGCCTCCGGCACAATGCCCTCGTCATCCACAAGACACGCGACCACCGACGTCTTCGTCATCCAGCACTGATCCAAAAATCCCGGATACGTGTTGCCCTCGACAGCGACGCGCGTTCCTGCCAGCCCGGACGCCATCAGCGAATTCAGCGTTCCATGATGTCCGCCGCACGTCACCCACACACGACTCAACGGGTATCCGAGCCACCGCGCCGCCCGCTCCCGCAGCTTCGGCTCAACAGTTCGAAACGACGGCCGCAAAGACTCCACAGACTGCGATCCAGACTCAGCCAAGGCTGCCTCCAGATAGCGCGACCACATCTCCTGCTGACCGGGTAGAAGGGGGAAGTTCCACACCAGGTCGATCATGTCTATCAGTGTGTCACCTTTCCGCCCAGGCGGGCTCAAAAACCGCTATCTCACCGACTCGCTGACTTCTTAACTTGTTAGCCGTATAAACTCGTCCAGTGAAGATTCTGTTTGTAGGCGACATATTTGGCTCCGCCGGCCGCCACATTGCACATGAACACATCCCGCATCTGGTTGAAACACACGCGGTTGACCTCCTCATCATCAATGGCGAAAACGCCGCTGGCGGCTTCGGCCTCACACCGGCCATCGCCGAAGAGCTCTTCGACCTCGGCGCACACGTCATCACCACCGGCAACCACATCTGGGACAAGAAAGAGATCTTCGAATACATCGCAGTTCCTGAAAACTCTGACTCGCGCGGTCGCCGCGTCATTCGTCCTGCGAACTATGCGCATGGCACGCCCGGCTTCGGCTTCTACCAGGGAACACTGCCCAACGGCCCCGCCTACGCGGTCATTAATCTGCAAGGCCGGGTCTTCATGTCCTCCTGCGACGATCCCTTTCGCAAAGCCGACGACCTCCTTACTGAAATCCGCGAGAGGTCCGGCGCGCGCGTCATCCTCCTTGATTTCCACGCCGAGGCCACCAGCGAAAAGGTCGCGCTCGGCTGGTATCTCGACGGCCGCGTCACCGCCGTGCTCGGCACACACACCCACATTCCCACCGCTGATGAACGTGTGCTTCCCAACGGCACCGCCTTTCAGACCGATGTCGGCATGTCCGGCCCTTACGACTCCGTCATCGGCGTCGAGACCGAGATGGTTCTCAAGCGCTTCCTCACCGGCATGCCCGGCAAGTTCGAAGCCGCCAAGGGCAACCCGAAACTCTGCGCCACACTCATCGATTGCGACGGCGCAACCGGCCGCGCCCGTTCCGTTCAGCGCATCATGCTCGGCGAGTAGCCTCAGCATCGCGCTCGAGAAATACACTCGTCTAAACTCACGGGTACATGTCTGACAGCCTCTCCCGCCGCGCCTTCCTTCAGACCACAGCCGCACTCACCACCGCCGCAGCCATCACTCCCGCACTGGCGCTGCCCGCGGAAACAAAGCCGACCGAACTCCCCTACCCTGAGAACGGCACGCTCATCCCCGACGAAGGCTGGCGCCTCTGGATCGATGACAAGGCCGAGTGGCAGAACGACGACATCTTTCTCCCTGAAGACATCAGCTGGATCGATGGCAAGCTCTGCGCGAAAGGCCAACCGCTTCCCGTCAATTCACCCACGGGCGGCTGGTCAACACTCACGCATGACACCGGCCTCGAGGTCACACTCCCGACCTCCGTCGAGCAACACTTCTGGGGCAAGTACGGCAGTCGTCCCTACACACCCGAGGAATACCGTTATGCGGCGACGACCCCGCCAGTTCCTCCGGCGGATGACTCAGTTCCGCAGAACGGCGCCTACTTCGGCGTCTCCTGGTTCCACCGCCGCATCGACATCCCGGCCGAGTACCGCGGCAAGCGCATCTTCCTCCACATCCGCGGCGCCCACCTCCGCGCCGAGGTCTACCTCAACCAGAAGCTCGTCGGCTACTCCATCATGGAGGAGCTTCCCTTCGAGTGCGACTGCACCGACGCCGCCAACCCCGGTGGCGACAACCACCTCGCCATCCGCATCACCAACCCCTTCGGCCGCTTCGACTGGGTCGACGGCCTCAACGCCAAATGGGGCAAGGTTTCTCTCTACCGCTCCCACGGCTTCGGCGCGCTCGATCGCGGCATCACGCTCAGTGGGCATGGTGACGTTCGCATCAAAGATGCCTGGGTGCTCAACACACCGCGAAAGAACACTGCCATCGCATACGTGACGCTCGACCGACGAAACTCGAAAGCTATCGGCAACGCAACTGTCCACTTCGAGGTCATCGATCCACAGACTGGAGCAGTCGTAGGCCGCTCAGTCAACATGCAAGGCATTACGGACGCTGGAAGCATCACCTCGGTGAAGCAGGAGATCGGTGCAGAGACTGCGACAGCATGGGACCTGAATCATCCAAAGCTTTACTGGCTGCGGATGACATTGAATTCTGAGGCTGGCGCCGACACCCGCACCATCGCCTTCGCCTTCCGCTCCTTCACGATCACCGGCGTCGACCCCAACAACCCGAACTCCAACGCCGTCTTCCGCCTCAACGGCAAGCGCACAAAGATCTACACCGCAATCTCCTGGGGCTACTGGGGGCTCAACGGCATGTTCCCCGTCCCCGAACTCGCCGAGAAAGAAGTCCGCGCCGCGCAGGCCCTCGGCCTCAACTGCCTCAACTTCCACCGCAATCTCGCCAAGGAAGACGTCCTCCGCTGGCACGACCGCCTCGGCGTCCTCCGCTACATGGAGCCCGGCGCCGGCAAGATGGCCATCGGCAAGCTGCCGCCCAAAACCGCCTCCAACGCCGCCGGCACCGTGATGGAGAAACCCACCACCGAAGCCGACAAGTTTGCGCAGCGCTACATGTTCACCAAGTGCGTCGAGATGGTGAAAGCCTTCCGCTCGCACCCCTCCGTCATCGAGTACTGCCTGCAAAACGAGCTCGGCGCCGACCTCAAGAATCCCGACACGCTCGCCATCCTCAAAGCCATGCACGACGAAGACCCCTCGCGCTGCGTCGTGCTCAACGACGGCTTCGTCGCCCGCGGCGCCGCGCAAGCCTGGTACGAACCCTGGAATGATCAGCTAAAAGAGGGCAAACTCCATCGCTCCGACGAAGAAAAATGGGGCGACTGGTGGAACAACCACCAGGGCGCCGGCGATCAGTGGTACGACGAGTTCTACAAATCACCCACCGACTACACCTACAACATCAACCTCCGCAACGTCCTCACCGAGTACGGCGAAATGGAAGGCTGCGCCCGCCCCGACATCCACGGCCTCATGGTCCACCAGATCACCGAGACCTACAAAAAATACGGCGGCGCCGCATCTCACGGAGCCAGCTACGACCTCGCCGACCACGAAGAGATCATCGCCGGCTACAACCGCTTCCTCGACAAGTGGGGCTTCCGCAAATCCTTCCCCACACCCGACCACGTCTTCCGCGCCCTCGGCCGCACCTGCTACGAGTCCTGGCAAAACTACATGGAGAACGCGCGCATCAACGACGCGCTCGACTTCGCCGCCATCTCCGGCTGGGAGTCCACCGCCATTGAAAACCACTCCGGCATCGTCGATAACCTGCGCAACCACAAGTCCGACCCGCACCTCATCGGCGACACACTCCAACCCATCCGCCCCTGCGCGAAGCAGCGCGCACTCTCCGTCGAGCTCGGCAAACCTGCAACCTTCGACCTCTTCCTCTTCAATGACTCGCACCAACCCTCCACCGGCACCCTCACCTTCTCGATGATCACGCCGAGCAACAAGCGCATCGAACTCAAGACTCTCCCGGCACCGACCAACCAAACACTCGATCAGTTCAGCTATCTACTCGAAGAAGCCTTCACCACACCGCCACTCACCGAAGAAGGCCTCTATCGCTTCAAGTTCGCACTCTCATCGGTACCACTCGCGACACAGAAGAAAGAGCTCTGGGTCACGAAGCCGCAAACGAACGATTGCCTCAAGCCGATGAGTATTGCCGTTTCCGGAATCTCACCATCTCTGCGCAACCAGCTTGAGGCGCTCAGTAACACCATCGGCTGCTTTGAAGTTGTCGACTTTAAGCCCAACGCAACTTACAGGGCAATCATCTCCTCCGGCATCACCTCGCACACCCAGGCCGAGGGCCAGGTCGGCGAGACCACCGGCCTCGAAGCCGCACCGCCGATGAAGCCCGGCCACACACCCGAGCCCGGTGAAGAAGCCCAGGTCATCGCGCTCGGCCATCTCCAAACGGGCATCCTCGACGCCGTCCGTGCCGGCACGCCACTCCTCGCCATCCCCCCAACCGACACACTCTCCGAAGGCGTCGCCAAAGAGCTCGCCGCTGCCGGAGCCTTCACCTACCGCGGCGCTGTCGGCGACTTCCGCGCTCCCTGGATGGGCAACTGGTACTTCGTCCGCGAGCACACACTCTTCTCCGGCCTCCCACAAAACTGCGCCCTCGGCGGCTTCTACCAATGCAAAGGCCGCCCCTCCAATGGCCTCCTCATCGATCAATCCCCCAACGGCGCACCCATGGAAGTCGTCGTTGGCTATTCACGCGACCACGATCGCAACGTCGGTGCCGGCACCTTCACCACGCGCCTCGGGAAAGGCAAAGTCCTCTTCCATCGCTGCCCCGACTTCCACCCTGTCCTCCAGCAACGCTTTCTCGCCAACGCACTCCGCTGGCTCACGACCTAACACCGCAACCACCCGCGATACCATAAGGTCGTGATCCCATCGCAAGTCATCGCTGAACTCCGAGCAGCCGTCGGCGATGCAAACCTCATCATCGATCGCACCCAACTCCAGACCTACGAGTGCGACGGCCTCACAAACTTCCGTGCCGTTCCAGGCGCCGTCGTCCTGCCGCGCGAAGCCGCACAAGTCGAAGCCGCCGTCCGCGTCTGCGCAAAGCACAACATCCCCTTCGTCGCACGCGGCGCAGGCACCGGCCTCAGCGGCGGCGCGCTCCCCACTCCCGGCTGCATCGTCATCGGTCTCGCACGCATGAACCGCGTGCTCTCCATCGATCTTGAAAACGCACTCATCACCGTCGAGCCCGGTGTCACCAACTCGCAGGTCACCGATCTCGTCCGCAGCGCCGGCTTTTTCTACGCGCCCGATCCCTCATCACAAATCGTCTGCACCATCGGCGGCAACCTTGCCGAAAACGCCGGCGGCGCGCACTGCCTCAAATACGGCTTCACCACCACGCACGTTCTCGGCTGTGAAGTTCTTCTTCCCACCGGCGAACTCGTCTGGCTTGGTTCTCCAACGGGTGTGCCTGACACACCGGGCTACGACCTCCCAGGCGTTTTCATCGGCAGCGAAGGCACACTCGGCGTCGCCACCAAGGCCGTGCTTCGCATCGTCCGTCGTCCGCAATGCGTGCAAACTCTTCTCGCCGCATTCGACTCCAGCACCGCCGCCGGCCAGACCGTCTCCGACATCATCGCCGCCGGCATGCTTCCCTCCGCCATGGAGATGATGGACCGCATCTCCATCTTCGCCGCCGAAGCCGCCGTCCACGCCGGCTATCCCGACTGCGAATGTCTCCTGCTCGTCGAGCTCGACGGCCCCATCGACGAAGTCAACACCCAGATGCGGCGCGTCCGCGAGCTCTGCACAAAGAACGGCGCATGGGAACAGCGTCTCGCGCAATCTGACACCGAACGCGCTCTCGTCTGGAAGGGCCGCAAAGCCGCCTTCGCAGCCATGGGCCGCGTCTCGCCCAACTACATCGTGCAGGACGGCGTCATCCCCCGCACACAGCTTCCTTCCGTACTCGCGCGCATGCAGGAAATGTCCGCCGAAACCGGCCTTCGCATCGCCAATGTCTTCCACGCCGGCGACGGCAACCTCCACCCGATGGTCCTCTACGACGGCTCGCACGAAGGCGAAGAAGCTCGCGCCCTCGATCTCTCCTATAAAATCCTGGAGCTCTGCGTCGATGCCGGCGGCTCCATCACCGGCGAGCATGGCGTCGGCCGCGAAAAACAATGTGTCATGAGCTACATGTTCGCCCAGCCCGACCTCGCCACCATGCATCGCGTTCGTCACGCGTTCGATCCGCACAACATCGCGAACCCGGAAAAGCTCTTCCCTACGCCACGCCTCTGCGGCGAGCGCTCCGGCGGCAACTACGCGCCGCATCCCATCGAAGCCGCCGGGCTCGCGGAGGTCTTTTGATGCTCGCCTCCCTTTCGGAACTCAATATCGACGCCCACGACCATGACGGCGTCACGGTCCTCTCACCTGCAAACGCCGATGAAGTCATCGCGATCCTTCGCGCAGCCAATGCAGAGTCCCTCGCCGTCGAGCCCACCGGTGGCCGCTCCAAACTCACCTGGGGATCACGCGTTACACCACGCCTCCAACTCAACATACAAAAACTCTCCGGCATCCGCGAGCACGTCTGGCAGGACATGACCGCCACCGTCGCCGCCGGCACACCGTGGTCCACCATGCAGCGCGAGCTCGCACGCCATAACCAGCGCGTTGCACTCGATCCCGTCTTCCCCGATCGCGCCACCGTCGGCGGCGTCATCGCCACCAACGACTCCGGCGTCCTGCGCCGCCGCTACGGCTCGCTCCGCGACCTCGTCCTCGGCATGACCATCGTTCTCGCCGACGGCACCATCGCGCGCTCCGGAGGCAAGGTCGTCAAGAACGTCGCCGGCTACGATCTTCCCAAGCTCCTAACCGGTTCCTTCGGCACACTCGGCATCATCACAGAGGTCACTTTCCGCCTGCATCCGCTGCCCGCGAGCACACTCAACCTCACCGCGCGCTCCGCCTCCATCACGCAGCTCGCGGACCTCATGCACCGCGTCACTGCCGCTCCACTCAGCCTCGAAGCCATGCAACTGCGCAACGAGGAAGCCGACTTCGCGCTCGACATCCAGCTCGCCTCCGAACCAGACGCCCTCACCAATCAAGAGCGCCAACTCCGCGAACTCGCACAAAACTGCACGCTCATTCCCTCAGATCAAAACATCTGGTCCGCACACGAGCGACTCTTCGCCGAACCTGATGCAACCGTCCTCAAAATCGCCAGCCTTCCCGCGAAGCTCTCCGCAATCGTCGGTGCCGCCGCCGTACTCAACATAGAACCAAATACACGTGCACACTGCGTTGCCGAACCCACCGGCATCGCCACCGTCGCCTTCTCCGCCACACCCGAAAACCTCGCCGTGCTCACCGAAGACCTACGCGCTCGCCTCCGTGCTCACGGTGGCAGCGCTATCCTCCTTCGCCGCGGACTGCTCCCACACTCCGTGAACTCCTGGGGCGACCCGCCAGCGGCCATCGAACTCATGCGCGCCATCAAGAACGAGTTCGACCCCAACCGCATCCTCAACCCCGGCCGCTTCGTCGGAGGCATCTGATGCCACGCACTCCCGAAGCCCTGCCAACCCACGAAGCCACCGGCCTCGCTACGCAATCCGCACTCACGCAAATCACCACCTCCACGCGTCCCAGCTCGTTCGACACCCACAACCCACCCGAGCCAGCCCTGATAGACAAGTGCGTTCACTGCGGCTTCTGCCTTCCTGCCTGCCCCACGTACGCGCTCTGGGGTGAAGAGATGGACTCTCCGCGCGGGCGCATCTGGCTCATGCGCAAAGCCGCCACGGGCGAAGCCCCGCTCGACGAAATCTTTCAAACGCACATCGACCGTTGCCTCGGCTGCATGGCCTGCATGACCGCCTGCCCGTCCGGCGTCGAGTACAACAAGCTCATCGAAGACACACGGGGCCAGGTCGAGCGCCAGGCCGAACGCACGGGCTCGCGCTCGCTCTCGGATCGGCTCTTCCGCAAGCTCCTCTTCGCCACCTTCCCGCATCCGCGCCGTCTCCGCGCACTCGGTCTTCCACTCGCGATCTACCAGCGCACCGGCCTGCAAAATCTCGTCCGCGGCAGCGGTCTCCTCAACCTTCTGCCTGCTCGTCTCCGCTCCATGGAAGCGCTACTTCCGCCCGTCCCGCTCAACCCTTTCCACTCGCTCCCGCACACCGTCGCCTCCAGCAACCGATCCCGCGGCCGCGTCGCCATGCTCACCGGCTGCGTGCAGGACGCCTACTTCGGTCACGTCAACGCCGCCACCGCGCGCGTCCTCGCTGCCGAAGGCTTCGAGGTCATCATCCCCAAATCGCAAGGTTGCTGCGGCGCACTTATGGTGCATTCCGGTCTCGAGGACGCGGCCCAAAGCTACGCGAAGGATATGATCGCCAGCTTCGAATCCGCGAACGTCGACACCATCGTCATCAACGCCGCCGGCTGCGGCAGCACCATGAAGGAGTACGCGCACCTCCTCCGCAACAACCCCGCCTGGGCCGCGCGCGCCGCTGCCTTCTCCGCCAAATGCAAAGACATCAGCGAGGTCCTCGCTGCCGTCGAGCCCATCGCTCCGCGCCGTCCGATCAATCTCCGCGTCGCGTATCACGACGCCTGTCATCTCCGTCATGCGCAAGGCATCTTCGCGCAACCACGCGCTCTCCTCGCACAAATTCCCGAACTCACCGTCGAAGAAATCGCTGAATCCAATCTCTGCTGCGGCTCCGCCGGCGTCTACAACCTCCTCAACCCCGAGCCCGCGAACGAACTCGGCGACCGCAAGGTCTCGCACCTGCTCGCCACCGGCGCCGACGCCGTCATCAGCGCCAACCCCGGCTGTCTTTTGCAACTCATGAACGGCCTTCGCCGCCGCAGCGCCGCCGAACTTCCCACGTTTCACATGGTCGAACTCCTCGACGCCTCCATCCGCGGCCTCACCGTTGACCAACTCCTCCACGGCCCACGCTCGCTCGACGTCAACTAATCGCCACGATCAGGGGTTGCCCCATTCGTCGCGCGCCTTTGCGCGATCGGTGGGATAGAAACTAACCTTCTCACGGAGCCTCACATGACTGGACCCGACGAACTCCGCAT
Organism: Acidobacteriaceae bacterium; assembly: GCA_035944135.1. Classification (NCBI taxonomy): domain Bacteria; kingdom Pseudomonadati; phylum Acidobacteriota; class Terriglobia; order Terriglobales; family Acidobacteriaceae; species Acidobacteriaceae bacterium. Next base: position 63,999 of record DASZBM010000002.1, on the reverse strand, counting down.
CATCGACGCGACCGACGCCCTCCTCAACGCCCGCCGCACCGGCCATCTGCTCGCCGATCTCCCCGCCAACCTGCAGCCCCAGTCTCTTGACGAGGCGTATGCCATCCACGACCGCATCGCTCCAGCCTTCGGCGAAATCGGCGGATGGAAGATCGGAGCTGGTACACCAGAAGCCACGCCCATGTACGCTCCCATGCCGCTCGCCTGGATCGCAGCCTCCGGCAGCACACTCGCAGGCGAGCGCTGGCGCTACCGCGGCCTCGAAGCCGAGATCGCCTTCCTCGTCGGCCGCGATCTCCCACCACGCGCACACCCCTACACGCGTGAGGAAACTCTCGCCGCGATGGCCTCCTGCCATCCCGCCATCGAAATCCTTGAACCAGCCTTCGAAGACCCGACCAAGGCCGCTCGCCTTGCCGTAATCGCTGACCTCCAGATGCACGGCGGCTTCGTCTACGGCCCCGCCGTCTCCAACTGGCAATCGATCGACTTCACCAAAGAGCACGTCATGCTCGCGGTCGACGGCATCGTCCGCGTCGAGCGCACCGGCTCTAACACTGCCGGCGACCTACTCCGCCTTCTTCCCTGGCTCGCCAACGAAGGCGCCGCGCGCACCGGCGGCCTCCGCAAAGGCCAATGGATCACCACCGGCTCCTGGACGGGCAACACTCTCGCCTCAGCCGGCTCTGCCGTCGAGGTCGTCTTCTCCACCGCGGGCCGCGTCGACCTCCGCTTCGCCTAAGCTTTTGCCGTTGCCTTTCTTTCTGTCATCCCCGAAGGGGATCTGCTTCTTGCAAGGATTGCCATGACCCTCCCACCCAACACCGAAATCCACGCCACCACCGCCGACCGCTACGAACGCGTCCTCACGCCCGAAGCCCTCGCCTTCGCCGTCGCTCTGCACCGCGAGTTCAACCCGCGCCGCAAGCAGCTCCTCGCCGCGCGCGCAGCTCGCCAAACTCGCCTCGACGCCGGTGAACGCCCCGACTTCCTCGCCTCGACCCGCCAGATCCGCGAGACCGAATGGACCGTCGCGCCCATCCCCGCTGATCTCCAGGACCGCCGCGTCGAGATCACCGGCCCCGTCGACCGCAAGATGATCATCAACGCCCTCAACTCTGGCGCGCGCGTCTTCATGGCTGACTTCGAAGACTCGACCACGCCCACCTGGGAGAATCTCCTCGACGGCCAGCTCAACCTCATCGACGCCGTCCGCCGCACCATCACCTTCGACGACCCCTCCACCCACAAGCACTACGCCCTCATCGACAACCCCGCAGTCCTCGTCATCCGCCCGCGCGGCTGGCACCTTGAAGAACGCCACCTTGTCGTCGACGGCGAGTACATGTCCGGCTCTATCTTCGATTTCTCCCTCTACCTCTTCCATAACGCGCGCGAGCTCACCTCCCGCGGCTCCGGCCCCTACTTCTATCTTCCCAAGCTCGAGTCCCACCTCGAAGCCCGCCTCTGGAACGACATCTTCCTCCGCGCACAGGACATGCTCGCCATCCCGCGCGGCACCATCCGCGCCACCGTCCTCATCGAAACCATCCTCGCCGCGTTCGAGATGGACGAGATCCTCTTCGAGCTCCGCGAGCACTCCGCCGGCCTCAACTGCGGCCGCTGGGACTACATCTTCTCTTTCATCAAAAAGCTCGCCGCCGATACCTCCATCCTCCTCCCCGACCGCTCACAGGTCACCATGACCACGCACTTCATGCGCAGCTACTCCAAGCTCTGCATCAAGACCTGCCATCGCCGCCGCATCCACGCCATGGGCGGCATGTCCGCGTTCATCCCCATCAAGTCAGACCCCGAAGCCAACGAGCGCGCCCTCACCCAGGTCCGCGCCGACAAAGAGCGCGAAGCCTCCGACGGTCACGACGGCACCTGGGTCGCGCACCCCGGCCTCGTCCCCGTCGCCAAAGAGGTCTTCGATCGCCTCATGCCGCAGCCCAACCAGATCGACAAGCAGCTCCCCGACTACAACCCCACAGCCGCCGACCTCCTCGCCGTCCCCGCGGGCACCATCACCGAAGCCGGCCTCAAGCAGAACATCGCCGTCGGCCTCGGCTACGTCGAAGCCTGGCTGCGCGGCATCGGCTGCGTCCCGCTCTTCAACCTCATGGAAGACGCCGCCACCGCCGAAATCTCCCGCGCACAGCTCTGGCAATGGGTCCACCACGGCGCCAAACTCTCCGACGGCCAATACGCCGGCCTTCCGATCACCACCGAGCTCTGCGACGAGTTCATCGACGCCGAGCTCGCCCGAGCCAAAGAAAACGTCCCCGCTCCACGCTACGAAGCCTACGAGCACGCCGCCTTCCTCATGCGCGAGCTCATCAAAGCCCCCAAGTTCCAGGACTTCCTCACCGTCCCCGCCTACGCCCGCGTGCTCGACCGCGAGATCTACACCGCCTGAATACTTTCTTCGATTTCATTTCGCCTAACGCACACGCTAATACCTCATTCACAACGATCTGGCACCATCCTCGCTTCCGCGGTACCATCCAACTACTGACCGGCCCCCAGCTTCTTATCAGTTGAGGTGAAGGATGGCACGTCCCTACTGGAGTGGACAGGTAACAATTTCGCTCGTCTCTTTCGGCGTCAAGCTCTTCGTGGCTACAGAAGCCAAAAGCCAGATCAGCTTCCATCAGATCGACCGCTCCACCGGCGAGCGCGTGCGTCATCAGAAGGTCCTCGCCTCCGCAATCGAGCGTAGCCCCGACGAGGCCGCCGATCAGTCCGAGGTTGTCGAGAAATCCCAGATCGTCAAAGGCTACGAGTACTCCAAGGGTCACTACGTCACCATCGAGCCCGAAGAGCTCGCCCACCTCCGCGTCCCCTCCAAGCACACCATGGAGGTCACGCAGTTCGTCAACGAAGACGAGATCGACCCCGAGTTCTACGAGAAGCCCTACTTCGTCGTCCCCGAAAACGACGCCCAGACCGAGGCCTTCCTCACCGTCCGCAAGGCCCTCCAGGAAACCAAAAAGGTCGCCATCACCAAGATCGCCTTCGGTGGCCGCGAGCACATCGTCGCCCTCGCACCCGGCGGCCCCGGCGGCACCGACAACAAATCCGAAACCGGCGGCATGATGGCCTACACCCTCCGCTACGACGCCGAGCTCCGCAAGCCCGCCGACTACTTCTCCGACATCAAGCACCACTCCATCGACAAGGAATCGCTCGACCTCGCCAAAGAGCTCATCAAGCGCCGCACGGCCAAGTTCGATCCCGAGAAATTCGTCGACGGCTATGAGGTTGCCGTGAAAGAGCTCGTCGAAGCCAAGCTCAAACACCTGCCCATCCCCAAGGACGAGGAGCCCGCACCCGCCAAGGGCAAGGTCATCAACCTGATGGACGCGCTCCGCAAATCCGTCAGCTCTGGTGCGAAATCATCCGCCGATGAAGAAGCACCCGCCAAGCGCTCTCCAAAGAAATCCGCCGCGGCCGAGAAAAAGACAGTCTCCATCTCCTCCGGCACCAAGAAACCGCCGAAGAGCGAGAAGACCGCGCGCACGACCCATAAGCGCAAGAGCGCTTAAGCGAACTTCTCCAGCATCGCCGCCAGTTCCCCTGGCTGATCGATCATTACGTCGTGTCCACAGGTCACCGTCGCGGTCTGCCACGACTTATCTGCGCGGCACTGTTCCAGCGCCTGATCGAACCCCTTCTGCGCAAACAGTGGTGCCCGCACATAAAGCTTCTTCGCAATCGACTGATACGCTCCCGTCACCTTCAGCTTCTGCGTGAAACATCGCGTCGGATGTGCCGTCAGCTTGCTCTGCACCCACGCAGCATCCTTCTCATTCACGTGGAAGTACGTCGCCGGCGGCGCCGGGGTCACAGGCTCCGGCCAGGACGTCCTGTTTGTAAAATCCGCAAGCGACTGCCCATCGCCCGGCATAAACGCGTCCAGATAAACAATCGCCGCGATCCGCTCTCTCATCTGCTCCGCTACACCCGTAATCACCATCCCGCCATACGAGTGCCCCACCAGGACCACATCATCCAGGTCCTTCCACTTCATCTCGCCGACCACATCCTCAACGTGCGTCGTCAGATCAATATCCTCAGCCTTCAAATGCGAGCGCTCGCCCACCCCCGACAACGTCGGAGCCACCACATAATGGCCCTTCGCCGTCAGCCGATCCGCCACGCGCCGCCAGCACCATCCGCCGTGCCACGCTCCATGCACCAGCACAAACGTCCGCGCCTTCGGATCAGCCCTTGCTGCGACCGGCGCAGCAAGCTGCGCCGCAGCGGCCAGGCCGCCACCCAAAAATCCACGACGAGAAACCGCACCTCTGCGCGACATACCTCTCACCTCGCAACTCGAACAATCAGGTTGGAAACGATGACACAGCCTAACACCCCAGTCCGATCATGCAAACCAACGAGAAATAAGCAGTTGCCCGTCCTTACCGCGCATCTGATACATCTGAGAATCCACATGGAGTTGACCTGATGGCACCCCCACGCAAGGCCTCCCGAAAATCAGCAAAAACCAAATCGGCCGCGAAGAAGACGCCCACAAAATCCGCCGCCAAAAAATCCCCACCGAAACCCGCGCACGCGGCCAAGTCCGCCAAGCCCACAAAACCCGCTCGCCGCAAATCAGCCTCTGCCGCCGACTCCGTCGACGAGCAACTCTCGCGCTACCGCTCCATGCGCGACTTTCACATCACGGCCGAGCCCTCGGGCTCCAAGCGCGCCAAGTCCGCCACGACCGACGAAAACGCGCTCCCCTTCGTCATCCAGAAGCACGCCGCCTCGCACCTCCACTACGACTTCCGCCTCGGCTGGAACGGCGTCCTCAAATCGTGGGCCGTCGCCAAAGGTCCCAGCTACGTCCCCGGCGACCGCCGCCTCGCCGTCCAGGTCGAAGACCACCCCATGGAGTACGGCGGCTTCGAAGGCATCATCCCCAAAGGCCAGTACGGCGGCGGCACCGTCATGGTCTGGGACCAGGGCACCTGGCGCCCTCAGCCCGGCTACGAAGACGTCACCGAGGCCCTCCGTAAGGGCTCACTCAAATTCCTCATGGACGGCACCAAGATGCACGGCAAGTGGACGCTCGTCCGGATGGGCCCCAAATCCTCCAGCTCGTCCGGCTCCCGCTGGGGCTCTTCCGACAAGCCCAACTGGCTCCTGATCAAAGAGCACGACGACTTCGAACGCGGCCCCAACGACCCGGCCATCACCGATGCCGAGCCCAACTCCGCCGTCACCGGCCGCACCATGGACCAGATCGCCCACGAGAGCGACCACGTCTGGAACTCCAAAGAAACCGCCGGCACTGGCCGTGCCTGGTATCGCCGGGACGCTCCACCCGGGTCAAACGGTTCCTCGTCCACTACAAGAGCTTCCTCCAGTAACTCTAACGTAGGCGAGAAGTTCGACATCAATCCACGCCGCTCATCGAAGAGTGCCAAGGGCGCAACCTATACGAGCCCTGGGTCGGCGGTCATCAAAACCGAGAAAGGGCTGAATGCCCGCTCTATAGATCCCGCCACCCTCGCCAACCTCCCCGCCGAATCCCAGCCTGCCTTCATCCCGCCACAACTCGCCGAAGAGACCACCGCCACCCCCGACGGCCCCGACTGGCTGCATGAGATCAAGCTCGACGGCTATCGCATCCAGGCCCGCAAGTCCGGCTCCCGCGTCCAACTCCTCACCCGCAAAGGCCTCGACTGGACCCACCGCATGCGCGCCGTCGCCGACGCCCTCGCCGCCCTTCCCGCCGACAAGCTCACCCTCGACGGCGAGGTCGTCGTGCTCGACGACAACGGCATCTCCTCCTTCGCCAATCTCCAGGCCTCCTTCAACGAAGGCGAGCGCTTCTCCCTCACCTACTTCGTCTTCGACCTACTCCACCTCGACGGCTGCAACACCCGCAACCTCACCGTCCGCCAGCGCAAACAACTCCTCGCCAAAATCATCCCCTCAACCGACGACGGCACCGTCCGCTTCAGCGACCATATCGACGGCAAAGGTCCCGAGATCTTCCACGAAGCCTGCAAGCTCGGCACCGAAGGCATCATCTCCAAACGCGATGTGCCCTACCGCTCCGGCCGCTCCTCCGACTGGCTCAAATCCAAGTGCCTCCTCGAGCAGGAATTCGTCATCGGCGGCTTCACCGACTCCACCGAAGGCCCCGGCCGCATCGGCTCCCTCATCCTCGGCGTCTACGAAAACGACAGCCCCCACCAGTCCAGCTCACCCCAGCTTCTTTACGTCGGCCGCTCCGGAACCGGCTTCACCCAGAAGCTCAAGCGAAGCCTTTACGATCAGCTGCATAAATTGGAAACAAACAAGATGCCGTTTTCTCAAAAGCCACAGGACATCCGCCGCGGCTACCACTGGGTTCAACCCAAACTCGTCGCCGAAGTCCGCTTCGCCTCTTGGACCGCCGACAACAACATCCGTCAGGCCGCCTTCCTCGGCCTTCGCGAAGACAAATCCCCACATGAAGTCGTTCGCGAAGTCGCTACTGTGAAACCAAAATCCGACAAGTCCGCCCGCACCGCCTCAGCTCGCAGCTCACAGCCGACAGCTCGTAGCTCCTCAGCCAAAAAACCTGAAAGCTCCAAACTGCAAACTGCAAACTCAAATCCAAAAAACAAATCGAGCGATCCCATCGCGCTCCCCGCCACCGTCCGCCTCACCCACCCGCAAAAACTCCTCGACCCCGAATCCGGCCTCACCAAACACCAGCTCGCCGCCTACTACTTCACCGTGGCCGACCGCATGCTTCCCCACATCGTCGACCGTCCGCTCTCCCTCGTCCGCTGCCCGGAGGGCGCTGGCAAGCCCTGCTTCTTCCAGAAGCACGTCAACTCCATGCTGCCGCCCGGCATCACCGGCGTCGACGTCCCCGACAAGAAGACCGGCAAGCCCGAGCCTTACATCACCATCACCACCGCGAACGCCAAGCCCGAAACCCTCGCCGGCCTCGCCCAGATGGGCGTCCTCGAAGTTCACCCCTGGGGATCCAAAAACGACGACCTCGAGCATCCCGATCGCCTGATCTTCGACCTCGATCCCGACGAGTCCCTCCCTTGGACCACGCTCGCCGACGCCGCCGCCGATGTCCGCAAGCGCCTCAAACGCGCCGGCCTCGAATCCTTCCTCAAAACCACCGGTGGTAAGGGGCTCCACATCGTCGCGCCCATCGACCCCAAACACGACTGGAGCACCGTCAAAGAGGCCGCTCACAACCTCGTCCTCGCCATGGAGCGCTCCAACCCCCGGCTTTACCTCACGAAAATGACCAAATCCGCCCGGGTCGGCAAAATCTATCTCGACTACCTCCGCAACGAGCGCGGCGCCACCGCGGTCGCCCCGTTTTCTCCCCGCGCCCGCGTTGGCGCCTCCATCTCGCTCCCGCTGCCCTGGTCTGCCCTCAAGCTGCCTGAGCGCCCTATCTTCCGCGTGACCGACCTCGACGACCCCGGCTCCGAGCTCCGCAAACACCTTCGCTCCGACCCCTGGAAGCCCATGCTCTCCCTCCGACAGAACCTCGACCCAGCAGCCCTCGTTACCGGATGAATCCTGGGTGGTCGCCCGCGCGCCCCTCGTCTCGCATCCAACCGTCTAGCACGTACCCTCTTTTATTGGAGTCCCCGATGGCCGCCGAGACCCCTGCCGAAATTTTGGACATTGCCACCGCACAGCACCTGCCCCCGGTGCCGCCCCAGCCATACGACAGCCTCTCTGTCGATCCGACTGCCGCAGAGGCCCTGCTCTCGGCCGCCCAACTCGGCCAGCGCATCAAGCGCCTTCGCCTCAAGCGTTCCATGGGCCTCGTCGAGCTCGGCCGCCTCACCGGCCTCTCGGCCAGCTTCCTCTCGCAGCTCGAGACCGGCCGCGTCGTCCCCACGCTTCGCAATCTCGCCCGCATCGCCCTCGTCTTCAACAAGGACCTCTCCTGGTTCTTCGAGTCCTCCGGTCAATCCGTCTTCCGCATCCAGCGACGTCGCGACCGCGTCCGCCTGCCCGTAGGCTCGCCCGACCCCGACTACGTCGCCGAAAGCTTCGGCATCCTCGTCCCCGAAGGCGGCATGCGTCCCTGCGTCGCCGAGTTCCTCGCCGGCGACGATCGCTCCGCCTTCCACCCCGACCGCTACCCCGGCGTCGAGATGGTCTACGTCCTCAACGGCGCCATCGAACTCCGCCGCAAGGGCGAGCCGCATCTTCTCGAAGCCCGCGACGTCTGCTACATCTCCGGCGAAACCGCGCGCAGTTACCGCTGCGCCGGCGACGAGCCCGCCCGCGCCCTCATCATCAGCTTCGACCGCGAATCCGAACCCCGCCGCCGCCCCACTCCCGTCAGCTAACGCCACACCCGGACCACCACAAATCTGGCGGCCTACCCTTTCACGAAGTGAAAGGGTAGGTTTGTCGCTTGCGGTCCGGATTCCCAGTCAACTTGTTCGCTGGGTGGGGTATCAAACGATAAAGCTAGGGCGCGCTCACTGGTGCCTTACGCACGCTCGTGTAGACCGTATCGAAGACACCGAGGCCACTCATACCCGGCACCGGACCAACGCGCACCGGGTCGGCTAGATACATAACCTTGCTGTCGGAATTGCCAAAAGCCGGCCACAATGGCAGGCCCGGTCCGTTCGGATTGCCCGACTTCGCGAAGTTGACCCAATAGCCGGACACCTGCGCAGCCACTCTCCGATCGGCCTTCGTCCAGCGCCAGGGCTCCTGGTCCAGATGATCGAAGACATACCACAGCTCCGCGAAGTGGCCGGCGCCCCAGCCTTCGTACACTGAGCCGGCCGGAAATGGCGGCCGCTGTCGGAATGTGTAGTAGTACACCGGACTCTTCCCGGTTCCTGCCTGCAACCGCGCCCACGCCCACATGTCCCAGCCGAACCGCAGGTCGCGCTCGAGGTCGAGCCTCGCCTGTTGAGCGTCTGCGTCAGTCGCATGCGGATACGCCGCGAGCAGCGCCGGCGGAAGCTGACCGAAACTCTGCTCCACATCTTTCTCAAACGTCGCCGCCTTCACTCCCCTGACATCCGTCAGCGAGCGTGCCTCCTCGGCGTTTGAACCAACAAGAAGTGGCACATCATTCTGCTGCCCTGCCGCGAACGCCTCGTACGGTGAGACCGGAAGCACATAAGGTTCGATCACCGGGTGAACAATGCCAGCCGGATTGCCGGTGAACCGCTCTGCCGGCAGACCGCGCAGTTCCTGAAGTGATGTCGCCCCCAGCGAGAGCGCATATTTCTCCCCATCGCGTTCCGCATTGGCCAGCAGGTATTTTGGCGCGATTTGCAGCGGCTCAAACAGACCGCCGCTCTCTCCGATCGCGCGTTGAAACAATCCCCTCGCAAGCGGCGAAGCCATCAGGATGCTCACCGAGATTGCTCCCGAGGATTGACCGGCTATGGTTACATTCTTCGCGTCTCCGCCAAACGACGCGATATTCCTCTGCACCCACTGCAGTGCAGCAATCTGGTCCATCAAGCCGTAGTTGCCGGAGGTGTGGTGCGGTGACTCGCGCGTCAATTCCGGGTGCGCCAGGAATCCCAGTGGCCCGAGCCGATACGCAATCGTCACGACGATCACGCCTTTGTGCGCCAGGCGGTCGCCCCAGTACAGCGGCATCGAGGCCGATCCGTTCGTATAGGCCCCGCCATAAATCCACACGATCACCGGCAACCGCTCCTTCGAGCTCTTCGCCGGCGTCCAGACGTTGAGATAGAGACAATCCTCACTCACCACCGGCGGCGTCTCGCCCGGCATCGACACACCTGTCTGCATACACGCCGGCGCAAACGCATCCGCCTTGCGTGTACCCGCCCAGTGCGTCATCGCTGCCGGAGGCTGCCACCGGAGATCACCCACCGGTGGCGCAGCGAACGGCACGCCCTTGTAAACACTCAATCCGCTCTCGTGGACGCCCGATAGTACGCCAGCGTCCGTCGATGCGCTGGGACTCTGAGCTATCGCGGCAGACGATGCTGTTAGAACAACGGCGAAAAAGACACGTCCGATCAGGGCCTTCGAGGGAAACATCCACATATCCAACTCCTGGTCGCCAATTCGCATGTAAGAACACCAGCTGGCCTGCGACAACATCTGACCGATGGTGTCTTTCGTGGGCTCACCGGCGGCAACCGGAATGGATGAGGGAACACGATTCGTGCTCTTGCGATTTCGTGCTTGGTGATACGCCTTCCACTCCCCTTTTGTTCCTGCAACCGCGGCTCGGACACGCTCGCGCAAATCGGCGACCTCGCCCGAACCCACAACAAAACTCATGTCCTCCGGCCTCAACAGCGCTGAAGTAGAACAACTTGCAGCGCTGCTCCAAAAGATCGCCGCTGCGCAGGGCCTCACCCCCAAAGTCCACCCCGGATATAAAGACCTGAAGCCGCCCGCAACAACCCGCAGTAAACCCAAACCGCGCAAATCCCAGCCCTGACACCGCTCAAACTCCCCTGCTACCATGGGTGCTTCTTTCTTCAAGGAGCACCCGATGGCCACACTCGCGTCCGCACCCGAATCCACCACTGAAAGCACGAACCTCCGCGAGATCACCCACTGGATCAACGGCACACCTGTGCGCGGGCAATCAGCCCGCTTCGGCGACGTCTTCCATCCCGCCACCGGCACCGTGCAGGCTCGCGTCCCCTTCGCCACTGACGCCGAACTCAACTCCGCCGTCGAAGCCGCAGCAGCAGCCTTCCCCGACTGGTCCGCCCAGCCGCCGCTCCGGCGCTCCCGCGTCCTCTTCCGCCTCCGCGACATCTTCGAGTCCCGCATGGACGAGGTTGCCGCACTCCTCAACCGCGAGCACGGCAAAGTCTTCTCCGACGCCAAAGGCGAGGTCATGCGCGGCCTCGAAAACATCGAGTACGCCACTGCCATCCCCGAGCTCCTCAAAGGCCAATTCACTGAGCAGGTCGGCACCGGCATCGACACCTGGTCGATGCGTCAGCCGCTTGGCGTCGTCGCCGGCATCACGCCCTTCAACTTCCCCGCCATGGTTCCGCTCTGGATGTTCCCGCTCGCCATCGCCTGCGGCAACACCTTCGTCCTCAAGCCCTCAGAGCGCGACCCCTCCGCGTCCATCCTGCTCGCCGAAATGCTCAAGGAAGCCGGCCTTCCCGACGGCGTCTTCAACGTCGTCCACGGCGACAAGTCCGCTGTCGACGCCATCCTCGCGCACCCCACTATTCAGGCCGTCTCCTTCGTCGGCAGCACCGCGATCGCCGAGTACGTCTACGCCACCGGCACAAAACACGGCAAGCGCGTCCAAGCCCTCGGCGGCGCAAAAAATCACATGATCGTCATGCCCGACGCGGACCTCGACCAGGCCGCCGACGCCCTCGTCGGTTCCGCCTACGGCTCCGCCGGCGAGCGCTGCATGGCCATCTCCGTCGCTGTCACCGTCGGCCACCAGACCGCCGACGACCTCCTCGCCAAACTCGAAGACCGCATCGCAAAACTCCGCATCGGTGACGGAGCACCCAACTCCTCAGACGGCGAGGCCGACTTCGGCCCGCTCATCACGAAACAGCATCGCGAAAAAGTCTCCAGCTACATCGACCTCGGCAGAACCGAAGGCGCAGAGCTCGTCGTCGATGGCCGCGCACAAACCCTTCCGCGCGGCGAAGGATTCTTCCTCGGCGCCTGCCTCTTCGACCACGTCAAGCCCGACATGCGTATCTACAAGGAAGAGATCTTTGGCCCCGTCCTCGGCGTCGTCCGCGTCAACAACTTCGAAAAGGCCCTCGAGCTCATCAACGAGCACGAGTACGGCAACGGCACCAGCATCTTCACCCGCGACGGCGACACCGCCCGCGACTTCGGCCGCCGCGTCCAGGCCGGCATGGTCGGCATCAACGTCCCCATCCCCGTGCCCATGGCCTTCCACTCCTTCGGGGGATGGAAGCGCTCTCTCTTCGGCGACCATTCGATCTACGGCCCCGAAGGCGTCCGCTTCTATACCCGCCTCAAGACCATCACCGCCCGCTGGCCCACCGGCATCCGCACCGGCGTCGACACCTCCATGCCCACCCTCGGCTAGGCTCCAAATCACGAACAACAAGGCAGAGCGACGCGGCTCTGCCTTTTACTTTTGCGAAGAGTCCGAAGAAGCTCCGAGGTCATCGGTTCGAAACGGATTGATCCACCAACCGCGCTTCTCAATATCCTTCAACATTGCATCGGCTGTTTCGTCGATGACCACGTCGACTCCCATCGACCTACACGCGCGTAGCACTCGGTCCGAGTCCGTATAGCTCAAATCCTCTAACATGTCATAGGTCCGGCCCTGAACTTCGAAAGTCAGCACCGAATAATTCCGACTCTTACTCGAGCCTCGAATAGCTCGCCGCAACTTCTTTATTTCACTTGAATGAAATCGAAACCGGTGCCATCGGCCCCATGTTCGTCTTCGTGCAAAACGTAATTGATCGCGATCGCAATGGAGAACTTCGCCGGAAGCGAACCTAAGCCAACTCACGCCTGTTAGCACCGGAAAGAGCAATACAAAGAAAACAGATACACCCGATGCAAGATCGCGCGAGGTATAGAAGTCGATCAAATTTCTTCTTACATCTGGCAATAGGCAGAGGCACGCGTAACAGAGCAACAGGGGACCAAAAACAGCGGGCCCAAATGACGCCCGGTGTTCAACGCTGACGGATGCATCCTCCACGCGAACTCGATATTTCGGCTTCACGCGCCTCCCATGCTATCGTCCACCCCCAACTAACCCCTCGCACGCCCGACCAGCTCAGCCAGAGCCACAAGCGCGGCCTGCGCCTGGTCATCCAGAGATTCATTAATCTGCGCGAGGTCGGGAATCACATAGCTGAGATTCACCGCGAGCAGATTCTCTTGAACAATCTGCGCAATGATCCGCCGCAGTAGGCAGAACTCGCTCAGCATCATGCTTGGCGTGTATCCCTCAAAAGTCCGTCCGGCTGTGGGCCTCGCAACAACGTCTTCGTCCTTCGGCAGCTTCTCTCCGCTGTACGCTTGCGCCACCGGAATAATCTCCGCCAGAACGCCGTGAAGATGATCGAGCCGCCGTTCACTGCTCAACAACACCCTCGACAGCGCCTTGTCTTCCTCAATCGACGACAGCCACAGCTCCTCGATGCGTTCTATGTGTTCCTGCAAAAGCATCGCCACTCGCTTCGGCGGCGGCAACTGCCGCTGTCTCGGCGGCATGGCCAGCTTGCTCTCAATCGTGCTGACCAATACCGGGATACTGGCCGGCTTCACGATGTAATCATCCACCTGCTGCCGGATCGCTTCGAGCGCGGTCTCAAACGCCGGATAACCGGTCAGGATCATCGTCACCGCCTCCGGCTGTGTTCTCCGCATCGCACTGACCACGGTCAACCCATCGCCCGGATTCCCAATGTTCAGGTCCGACAGCAGTACGTCGAACTTCTCTGAAGTGATCTTCTGCAATGCCTCGGCCACGGTTGCCGCCGTGGTCACTTCAAAACCGTGCTGTCGAAGCACGGTACCGAGCGTGAGGCGAATCATCTCCTCATCGTCCACGCACAAGATTCGTCTCTGCATGGCTTCCAGAATACGCTGCGGCCATTCTGTCGAACCTACCGCTTCGCCCCCAGAAACCCCTGCCCTCTTAACCACGCATCCAGCAGCGTCGGCCACAAATCCAGCGCCGGATCTCCACTCCCCATCCCACTTCCATGCGCTCCATGCGCGAAGCTGTGAAACTCCACCGGCACCTTCGCCGCGCGCAGTGCCTCGTAGTAATCAATCGACGCCTGCACATCCACCGTCTTGTCATCCGACGTGATGTAGATAAACGTCGGCGGCGTCGCAGTCGTCACAAACCGCACCGGATCGTACTTCGTCGCAAACTCCTTGCACTTCGCCGCTGACACCTCATGCACCGTCGGATTATTCGCGCAGTACGTAATCAGCCCCGTCGTATTCGGCGTCATCGCATTCAGCCACGGATACCCCAGCACCACAAAGTCCGGCCTGCCCGACACCCGATCGATCACATCCGCTGCATTCGCATCCGCCGCTCCAGCGCTCACCGACTCCATTGCCGCCAAGTGGCCGCCCGCCGAAAACCCCATCAGCCCAATCCGCTGCGGATCAACCCCATACTTCGCCGCATTCGCCCGCACCCACCGCACCGCGCGCTGCGCATCTTCGAGCGGCACCGGATATTGATACTTGTCTCCCATCCTGTACCGCAGCACAAAAGCCGTCACGCCCCGCGCCGAAAACCAATCCGCAACCTCGCGCCCCTCCAGGTCCGACGCCAGCTCGCGATAAGCCCCTCCCGGCGCAATCACCACCGCCGTCCCATTCGCCTTCCCCTTGCGCGGAGCAAACACACTCAGCGCCGGCACATCGCTCGGCTCGCTCCCCTGCTGCCCCGGAGCCCCGCCCGGCCACAGCTCCACCGTGTGAATATTCAATCCCGGATCAATCGTCACCGCTCCCGCTCCGCTCTGCGCAATCCCCGCACTCGCCATCAACCCCGCACAAACAACCGCCGCCGCCAACCGCAAGCTCTTCATGTTCCCCATCCTATCCGCTCCTCCAAGCCACCTGTATACTTCGCGGGTCACTCAACCGACCACTCATGTCCTCTCAAACGTCCATCACCATCCGCCCGGCCACGCCCGCCGACGCTCCCCTCGCCGGCCGCATCTGCTACGACGCCTTCCACACCATCAGCACCGCCCACAACTTCCCTCCCGATCTCCCCGCGCCCGAGCACGCCATCGGCCTCATGACCATGCTCTTCTCCACGCCCGGTTTCTACTGCCTCGTCGCCGAAGACAGCGGCAGCATCCTGGGCAGCAACGTCCTCGACGAGCGCGCCATCATCCACGGCATCGGCCCCATCACCGTCGACCCCACCACGCAGAACCGCGGCGTCGGCCGCCTCCTCATGCAGGCCGTGCTCGACCGCTCCACCGCACAGCACGCCGCCGGCGTCCGACTCGTGCAGGCCGCCTTCCACAACCGCTCGCTCTCGCTCTACACCAGCCTCGGCTTCGACGTCCGCGAGCCTCTCGCCTGCATGCAGGGCCGCAGCACCACACGCGAAATCCCCGGCTGCACCGTACGCCCCGCCACACCTGCAGACCTCGCCGCGTGCAACGCGCTCTCTATGGCCGTGCACGGCTTCGACCGCTCCGCCGACCTCGCGCATTCCATCGAGCACGGCAGCGCCATCGTCACCGAGCGCGCCGGCCGCATCACCGCCTACGCCAACATCCTCGGCTTCTTCGGCCACGCCACCGCCGAAACCACCCCGGACCTCTGCGCCCTCATCGCCGCCGCCGACACCCTCGCCGGCCCCGGCATCCTCGTCCCCACCCGCAACGCCGCGCTCTTCCGCTGGTGCCTCGCCAACGGCCTCCGCGTCACCCAGCCCATGACCCTCATGAGCCTCGGCCTCTACAACGCCCCCGCCGGCGCCTTCCTCCCCTCCGTCACCTTCTGACGAACGCGCCGCTCACTTCTCCGCCGTCGGCGGCACCAATCCCTTCAGCCGCAAATACGTCGACAACTCCGCATACTGCTCGTTGTCATGCGACACATTCCCCCACGCCATCCCAATCCGCGACCGCTGTCTCGGTGCCGTGCCCACCATCTCCGCAACATTCGCATCCGTCAGCGCGCCATACGCCTTATCGCAGTTATCAAACGACGCCTTCAGCGCCGCCACAATCGTCGCCTTGTCCGCCGTATCGCTCGGCACCGTCTTCGCATCAAACGCCGTCCCATTCAACGCCGAGCACGTATGCTGCTGCGCCTCCGTAATGTGATTCACAATCCGCGCATACGTCCTGATATCCGGCGTCGGCTTGAACTGATAATCCGCATCCGGCATCTTCTCCGCCGCTTTGATCACATTCGGCTTCAGCCGGTTATAGCTCCCTTGCACTTCAGCCGCCGGCCCACTCGGCGCCGCACTCTGAGCTCCACAAGTCACCGCCGCAAACCACACCGCTGCCGCTGCAAACAAAACTCGCTTCATCGCGCTCTCCTGAGACAACACCAAAAACACTACGTCAACCCGGCACGACAAGCAAAGCGCAGCCCCATCTACTTCGGCCCCGGCTTGCCTTGCGTCGGATTATCCGCTTTCCCACTCGCCGGCTTTAGACCGATGTGGTCCGCCAGTTGCGATCCGTCAAACGTGTCCGTAAAACTCTCGTCGATCTCCGGCAGCATCGTCGCATTCCACGCAAACCACTCCGCCTCCAGCCGATCGTAGATCTCCTTCTCGCGTACCTTCAGGTTCGCTCGTTCCATCGGGTCCTCCACAACATTGAACAAAAACGTGTTGTCCAGAATCTTCAGAAACTTGTAATCGCCATCTCGCGCGGCCCGCTGCGCGTTCCCCTTGTATCGCCAGAACAGCCTGCGCTCCACCGGCGCCGCATCTCCCACAAGCATCGGCAGCAGGTTCATCCCATCCGAAGGAAACCCTGCATCCGGCGCGGTGCCCGCCGCGGCCAGCAACGTCGGCAGCCAGTCCATACTGATCCCCACCTGGTTCGTCGTTCGCGCCTGCCGATTGCGCGCCGGCCACGAGAAGATCGCCGGAATCCGCAGCCCACCTTCCAGCAGTTCCGTCTTCCTTCCCGTAAACGGCCATGTATCCGCAAAGCGCTCGCCACCGTTATCACTCGTGAAAATCACAATCGTGTTCTCATCCAGCCCGTTACTGCGCAGCGCTTCAAGCACGCGCCCCACCTGCCGATCCAGGTCTTCGACCATCAGCTCATACGTCTTCTGCGAGCCCCCATCAAAGTCATCCAGACGTTTGCCCACCAGCCGCTTCGACTCTGAGTCATCTCCTGGCACCTCCCACGGCCAATGCGGTGCCGTGAAGTGCAGACTCAGCAGAAACGGCTGCCCCGCCTTCGCATATCCATTCACCACATTCACCGCATGGTTGCCGAGCAGGTCCGTCAGATACCCCACCTGGTCCACTCGCACATCCTCATCCCACAAATCATTCGAATGCGTGTAGTAGTCTGCCGCTCCTTTCCGAATCCCGTAGAAATGGTCATATCCACTCTTCAGCGGACCATATGCCGGCAGCAGTCCAAGATGCCACTTGCCCACCAGGGTCGTTCCATACCCAGCCTTCTTCAGCAACGACGGTAGCGTCGGAACATCCGGAGGCAGACCCACATCGCGTCCCGCCAGCGGCTCATCCAACCCAATCGACAGCCGATCCTGATAGCGACCCGTAATCAGCGCCGTGCGCGTCGCCGAGCACACCGCGGAGTTCGCATAAGCCTGCAGAAACCGCACACCCTTTGCTGCCAGGCCATCGATGTTCGGCGTTCGCAGATCAGGACGCCCATAGCACCCCACATCCGCATAACCCAGATCGTCCGCCATGATGAAGACTACATTCGGACGTCCGCTCTTCGCCTCACCAAACAACGGCTCCCCGCCGGAAGCCAGCGCAGCCAGCCCCACCGCCGCCGCTCCTCGAAGCACCTCACGCCGCGTCACATTCCCCGTCCCGGGGTTATCGCTCGTCCGCTGCTCAGATCGCATATTCACTCACCCCTCGCTTCTACAAATCGTTCCCGTCGTAGCCCACAACTCCGCCCCACCTTACAACGAAATCGTCCGATAACTCGCCCTCATTACGCATGGGACGGAGCTTTCCTCATCTCGTGGCCGCGATGTCGCCTCAACTCACAGCTCACAGCTGATTGCCTGCCCCTTTCCAGAGCAGCCCGTCTGCCCGCAATAGATGAATCGCACGCCGCAACTCTATCTGGCAGCTCGCGGCTCGCAGCTGGAAGCGATTGCGTACCTCTTTCCAGAACCGCCTGCCCGGCGCAATTCCGCATTGACACTGCAGCTACACTTGCTGTTACCAGAATGTTTCTTCCCAATGACGACAATGGAGATGCCCTCAGGCGGCTACTCGCAGAAGGAGATGATCTGTCCCTGCCACGAAACGTTGATTTCACAGTGGTGTTTCCCGACCAGGCATCGGCAGAAGGCTTCGCTCGAGATTTGGAAGAACTCGGCTACAGAGTAGCGGTCAAGTTGACAGAATGTAAGCAGGAGTTTCCGTGGGACGTCGTTGTTGCTAAGCGTATGCAGCCGTCTCATCAGGAAATAGAGGAGTTTGAATCGCTGCTGCAAAAGACTGCCGATGTATGGGGCGGACACAATGACGGTTGGGGCTGTTTCACCCACCCACGGCAACAGTAATCCTTCATTCCGTTTTGCATCCAACCCATCGAATGTCCAAGAACGCTAAGCACCACTACAAGTCCAATCGAATCGCCCGCCACAGCAATATCCCCTTGATCGGCCGTTCGCCGCTCATGGCCCACATGCAGAGCTCGCTCGCCGAGTCCGGCCATATCGGCCGCTATCCTCTGCTCGCCATCTTCGTGCAGCGTCCCTGGCCTTGGATCCGCAAATATATTCGCGGCATCTTCACCGGCCGCTACAAGCCGTTCCCCACCTACCCACTCGACGGCCACTCCGGCATCTACCCGCTCCATTCCGCCAAGGGCCACGACCCCATCCGCCTCTCCATCGCCGGCGATTGGGGCACCGGCACCGAAGAGGCCGCGCGTATCGCCACCAACATGGCCGACTTTCACCCCGACTACACCATCCATCTCGGCGACGTCTACTACATCGGCGATGAGGTCGAGGTCGAAGAAAACTTCCTCGGCATCCAATGCACCGGCCAGACTCCCGTCCGATTCCCCCGCGGCGCCGTCGGCACGCTCACCATGCCCGGCAACCATGAGCTCTACGCCGGCGGCCGCCCCTACTACACCAAGGTCCTGCCCTTCGGCTCGCCCACACCCGGTCAGCAGCAACGCGCCAGCTACTTCTGCCTCGAGTCCGACCACTGGCGCATCATCGGCCTCGACACCGGCTACAACTCCGCCGGAGTCCCCATCCTCGGCTCCGTCCCCGGCCTGCGCTCCATCAAAGCCATCGGCGGCGACGGCCGGCTTGAACCCAGCGAGATCGACTGGCTTCGCACCAACGTCCGCCCGCAGGAGCGCCCCAAAGCCACCATCCTGCTCTCGCACCACCAGTACTACTCCGCCTTCCCCGACGAAACCTTCCCCAAGCCCGGCCAGCAGCTCGCCGAGTTCTTCCCCAACCAGGACGTCCTCTGGCTCTGGGGCCATGAGCACCGCCTCGCCGTCTACGATCTCCACGCGCCACCCGACACCCCCGCCCTCAGCTGCTTCGGACGCTGCATCGGCCACGGCGGCATGCCCGTCGAAAAGACTCCGCCTAAATTCAAGGAAGTCCCCCTCCGCTTCTACGACTCTCGCAACGACTACCCCATCGGCAACGGCGACACCGCCGGCTGGAACGGCTACGCCAACCTCACCATCTCCGGGCCCCACCTCACCATCGATTACCTCGACATCGAAAAGCGCCGCCTCTACACCGAAACCTTCACCTCCACCCCCTCCGGCTCCGTCCAACTCACCGAACCAACCCACGCGCACAGCAACACGCCCGTACGCGGCAACACGCCCGCGCCCACCGGCGCACCGTCATCCTGAGCCGTCCGGGGCCCCCGGCGAGCGTTCTCTCCTCGTCGGTGGTAGGCGAAGGACCTCGCTATTTTGCCGCCCTCACCGACAAACCGTCATATTGAGCTGCGTAAAAGAGCCGTCATCCTGAGCCCCAGGCGAAGGACCTCAGTATTTTTGCCGCCCTCACCGATGGACCGTCATCCTGAGCGAAGCCGCATAGCGGGCGCAGTCGAAGGACCCCGAGACCGCGCGGCGCGCCTCCAGCTCGCGACCCTTTTCAACCACGAACCGAATCCACCCTGCTTGACAAACCCGAGCGTCCAGGCAGGGGGCAAAAATTAACTCACCTCACGCAGCCCGGCTTTCAACCATCTAAGTCCTTTGTTTCTAAGATTTTGTAGATAATACCATTTGTTTTCAATATTTTGCACAACACAGGCGCATTAGGTCCGAGCCTAAGTCCCCTTTTATGAAGATTTTGCCAAAAAGCCGGGGGGAGGGGGACCCTCCCTCATCTCCTCAAACGCACTGCTCATCCGCAATCGACAAGTGCCGGTCGAGAACAGAAATTCCCTCATCCAGCTGCTCGCGAGTCACGATCAGCGGTGGCGCAATCACGAAATGGCTCACCCACGCCTGAATCATCACTCCATCCCCAGCCATCTTCGCCGCTATCTGGTCCACCAGCAGCGGCTTCCCGCTGACCTTGTCCGAGTACGTGTTGAACGGCTCCTTGGTCTGCTGGTCCTTCACCAAGTCCACAGCCCAGAAGAGCCCTTTCCCGCGCACATCCCCCACGCTCGGATGCTTCGCCTTCAGCGCCTTCAGCCGTTGCTCCACGAACGGCGCCAGCTCCTTCGCCCGCTCCACCAGCTTCAGCCGCTTCATCTCGTTGATCGTCGCCACCGCCGGCAGCAGCGTCATCGGATGCGCCTCATAGGTATGCCCATGCGCGAAGTAGTGGTCCTGAAAGTAGTCCCCTATCTTCTCGCTCGTCGCACACAGCCCCAGCGGCACGTACGCTGACGTAATCCCCTTCGCCGTCGTCAGGATGTCCGGTGCGACCCCCCACAGGTCCATCGCAAACCACGCCCCAGCCCGGCCCCACCCGCTCATCACCTCATCCGCAATCAGCAGCACGCCGTTGTCGTCGCAGATCCTGCGCAGCTTGGCCATGTACTCCTGCGGCGGAACGATGACACCGTTCGTCCCCACGATCGGCTCAACCAACACCGCAGCCACATCGCTCTCGTTCCGGATCATGTGTTCGATATAGTCCGCGCACGCGATCCCGCACTGAGGATAGGAATGCTGGATCGGACACTTGTAGCAGTGCACCTCCGGCCCGAAGATCACCCCCGGCCCCTTCCCCCGCGGCTCCATCGCCCACCGCCGCGGATCGCCGGTCGCAGCAATGCTCGATGATGTAGACCCGTGATACGAGCGGTAACGCGCAATGATCTTCGTCTTGCCCGTATACATCCTGGCGATCTTGAACGCAGCTTCATTTGCGTCGGTTCCACTGGTCGTGAAGAAAAACTTGTTCAGCCCCTTCGGCAGCACCTCGAGCAGTAGCTTCGACAACTCCGCGCGCGCGGTCGTCGCATATCCAGGCATTGCATAGGCGAGGTCTTCCGCCTGCTGCTTGATCGCGTCAATCACCGCCTGATTTTTGTGGCCGAGGTTCATGCACATGAGCTGCGCGCTGAAGTCGAGATAGCGCTTACCGTTCGCGTCAGTGATGTAGCATCCCTCCGCATCGACGATGTGCAGAGGGTTCCATCCCTTCTGGAAGCGCCATGTGCCGTAATTCGTCTCGCGCGTGATCTGCACGACCTCCTGAGAGGTCAGGGAGTTCTGCGTCGTCTCGGATGGATTCGTTGTAGTAGTGCTCATGCGGCTGCCTTTCGTTCCTGGTGGAGTGGATGTTCGAGGCGTGAGCGCAGCCTGACCATCAACAAATAATAGATAACGCCGGCGACGAAGAAACCGACGAACCAAGCGTAACCGTAGAGGAACGCGAGGCTTGGCACGAAGCGGCCGATTAATGCAGTGACGACACCGCAGACGAGCGCGAAGATCGCGACGGGATTGAAGCCGTTGCGGTATTCGTAGAGGCCGCCTCGGCGGTAGAGCGAGTACGTGTCAAGCTTCGTGCCGCGCACAAGGAAGTAGTCCGTGACCATGATTCCCGCTACAGGGCCAAGCAGTCCGGAATAACCAAGCAGCCAGCCGAAGACGTAATTGCCGAACGTAGACAACCAGTACCAGGGACACATAAGTATCCCGAGGAAGCCGGTAATGAGGCCGCCCATGCGGAAGCTGATGTAGCGCGGCGCAAGATTCGAAATGTCATTCGAAGGGCCGACGACGTTCGCTCCGATATTGACGTTTAGCGTCGCAACGAGCAGCGCGATCAAGCCGAGAAAGGCGAGCAGCGGCTGATGGAAACGGCCGAGCAGTTCGACCGGATTCCAGATCGGTTTGCCGAAGACAACCGCAGATGCTGACGTGACTGCAATGCCCAGAAAAGAGAACAGCACCATCGCAACCGGCAGACCGATCGCCTGTCCAACGAGCTGCGCCTCCTGGTTCTTCGAATACCTGGTGAAGTCCGGAATGTTGAGTGACAACGTCGCCCAGTAACCCACCATCGCCGTAAGCGAGGGGAAGAAGAACTTCCAGAAATCGTGACGCGTGGCGAAGTGATCGGGCGCGGAGAGCATGGGACCGAACCCGCCTGCCTTGTGCAGCATGAAGCCGAGCAGAAGCGCGGACATCACGATCATGAATGGAACGGAGTAGCTCTGCAGGAAACGGATGGACTCGACGCCGCGCCATACCACCAGCATGTTGAGCAGCCAGAAGCCGAGAAAACAGAGCCAAAGGACAAGCGGCTTGCCTGTGGTCTGCGGCCAGAGCACGTTGATCATCGCATCAATCGCCTGCCCACCAATCCATGACTGAATTCCGAACCATCCGCACGCAACGATGGCGCGCAGGATGGCAGGAATGTTTGCGCCAACCGGACCGAATGGCGCACGCACGAAGACTGGAAATGGAATTCCGTACTTTGCTCCTGCATGCGCGTTGAGCAGCATCGGGACGAGCACGATGAGGTTGCCCAACAGGATCGTAAGCACCGCCTGCTTCCAGTTCATGCCGCCGGCGATGAGCGACGACGCCAGCATGTAGGTCGTCACCTCCATCGACATCGAGAACCAGAGCGCGATGTAGTTGTAGGTCGACCACGTGCGGCGGATGGGCTCGGTGGGTGCGAGATCGGCGTTGTAGAGGCGCGGGTCAGGCGCAAGATCGCGGCCGTCGAGACGATGCGGCGAGCCTGGATCCATTTCGGGATCCATCGCGTTGGCGGATGAGATCAGGCGAGCCCTCCAGCGTTCGCTTCACGCTTGACGAAGCGGCCGCGTCCGGTTTTACCGAGGAATTTGCCGGGCTGCGTTGTATTGTCGACGACGAGTTCGCCGCGCGAGAAGACCTTGGCGGCGTTGCCTTTCACCGTCCAGCCTTCGAACATGTTGTAGTCGGTAGCCATGCACTGCGTTGCGGCGGTGATGGTGTAGTTGGCGTTCGGGTCCCAGAGCATAATGTCGGCGTCGAGGCCCGGTGTGATGCTTCCCTTCTGCTTGCCCATGCCGAAGATCTTCGCGGGGTTGGTGCAGCTAAGCTCGACGAACTTTTCCGGTGTGATGCGCCCTTGATTTACGCCGAAGTGCCAGAGGATCTGCAGACGGTTTTCGATGCCGGGGCCGCCGTTGGGGATTTTTGTGAAGTCGTTGCGGCCGAGTTCCTTCTGGTCTTTGAAGCGGAAGGGGCAGTGATCCGTGGAGACGACGGAGAGCGAGCCATCGTTGAGCGCGTTCCAGAGCGGCGCCTGATGGCGCTTCTCGCGCAGCGGGGGCGTGAAGACGAACTTTGCTTCATCCCAGCTCTTGCCGGGCATCTGGTCTTCGATGGAGAGAACGAGATATTGCGTGCAGGTCTCGGCAAGGGCGCGTGCGCCGCGCTGCTGCATGAACTTGAGATCGTCGAGTGCGTACTCGTTAGAGAGATGCACGATGTAGACGGCGGCGCCGGCCATGTCGGCGAGCGCGATAGAACGATGCGTGGCTTCGGCTTCGGCTTTCGGCGAGCGCGAGAGTGCGTGGAAGTGCGGCGCGGTTTTGCCTTCGGCGATCATCTGCGCCACAACAACATCAATGGCGCTGCCGTTTTCGGCGTGGATGAGGCAGAGGCCGTTGAGCTTCGCGGCCTTCTGCATGACGCGAAACATGAGCTCATCGTTAATCATCAGCACGTTCGGGTAGGCCATGAAGAGCTTGAAGCTGGTGATGCCGAACTTCACCATCTCTTCCATCTCGTGGAGTGTCTCTTCGCCGTTCTTGCCGTGCAGGTTGGTGACGGCCATGTGGAGCGAGAAGTCGACGCAGGCTTTGTTGTCGGATTTTTTGAGCCAGGTTTCGAGGGCGTTCTGCAACGTGCTCTGCTGGTTCTGCAGCGCGAAGTCGATGACGGTGGTCGTGCCGCCGACGGCTGCGGCTTGCGTGCCGGTGGTATAGTCGTCGGCTGAGGTTGTGCCGCCGAAGGGCATGTCGAGGTGTGTGTGCACGTCGATGCCGCCGGGCATGACGAGAAGGTTGGTTGCGTCGACGATCTTGTGACTGTCGTTGGCGATGTTCGGTGCAACCTGCGCGATCTTCTCGCCTTCGATGAGGACGTCGGCGCGTTGTGAGCCGTTTGCGTTAACGACGGTTCCATTCTTGATCAGGGTTCCCATATTTACTCCGGCAAACCGGCTAGCGTCTTCTGCCCGTCTTCGAGTGAATAACCGGTTCGCGTCTCAAACTCGTCCTCGCCAAGTTCATCGAGCGTTGCTAGAAGCGCTCTTCGAAAGAAGCGAGTTTCTTCTTCCGAAAAAGTGAAGGCCTGCGTGTTACCCCCGCGCCGGATAGCTGCGGCATGGACTTTCGCTAGCAATTCCCTAGCGCTGGTGTGGGTTACGCCTAACGTCTCTTCGAAATGCGGTATGCGGAATCCATTCACAACCTCGTTCAGAATCTGGTTTGCGAAAGTAACGTCGATCTCGGCCATAGTTATGCTAAGCGTTTGGGTTCGCCAACCTTGCGTGTTCTGCAGCTTCGGGCACGATGCCGGCGGCGACGCGTTCATCCCAAGTCTGCGGCGGGAGACCGTTGTGGATGCGTTCCATCGTGATGCAGTCGGGCACAGGACAGACAAGCGAGCAGAGATTGCAACCAACGCACTCGTGTTCGTCTACGCGTGGGATGCGAGACAGTGGCGTGAGATATGGGCCGTCTGCACCGGCGCCGTTGAGGTCGAGCTTGGGGATGGGTGTGGTGGTGATGCGTAGCGGCGCTTCAGCAGCGATGGACTGCGGTGTGCGTGTGGTGTCTGGGTGCGGCAGGGTGCGGTCGAGATGGATGCACTGGTGCGCGCCGTCCCAGCAGGCGGTGTAGCAGAGCTCGCAGCCTATGCACTTGTCTTCGTGGATGTGCGCGACGATTTTGTAGTTGAGGTTGAGGTGCTTCCACTCGGTGACGTTGGGAAGCGAGCGGCCGCGGAAGTCGTCGAGTGTGGCGAAGTTTTTGCGGCGCATCCAGGCGAGGAGGCCGTCGGCCATGTCTTCGACGATGCGATAACCGTAGTGCATGGCGGCGCTGCAGACCTGCACGGTGCCGGCGCCGAGGAGGATGAACTCAGCGGCGTCAGACCAGGTGGCGATGCCGCCGATGCCGCTCATGGGGAGCGCGGCGGCCGGATCGCTCATGACCTGCTGAACCATGTTGAGTGCGATGGGTTTGACGGCGGGGCCGCAGTAGCCGCCGTGCGAGGACTTGCCGTCAACGTTGGGGCGCGGCTCGAAGGTGTCGAGGTCGATGGAGGTGATCGAGTTGATGGTGTTGATGGCGGAGAGCGCGTCGGCGCCGGCGCGCTTGGCGGCGCGCGCGGGCATGCGGATGTCGGAGATGTTGGGCGTGAGCTTGACGATGACGGGAGTGCGCGCGGCTTCTTTCACCCACTCGGTGATCTGCTGGCAGTATTCGGGAACCTGGCCGACGGCGGAGCCCATGCCGCGTTCGCTCATGCCGTGCGGGCAGCCGAAGTTGAGCTCCAGGCCGTCGGCGCCGGCGCCTTCGGCGCGCTTCACGATGTCGTGCCATGTTTCGCGTTTGGATTCGACCATGAGCGAGGCGATGACGACGTGCTTGGGGTAGCGGCGTTTGACCTCGGCGATCTCGCGGAGGTTGACCTCGATGGGGCGGTCGCTGATGAGCTCGATGTTGTTAAGGCCCATCATCTTGGTGCCGTTGTAGTCGATGGAGGAGTAACGCGAGGAGACGTTGGTGATGGGCTCGCCGATGGTCTTCCAGACGGCGCCGCCCCAGCCAGAGTCGAAGGCGCGCATGATTTGCTCGCCACAGTTGGTGGGTGGAGCGGAAGCGAGCCAGAAAGGATTGAGGCATTTAATGCCGGCGAAGGTGGTTTCGAGGGTTGGGTTAGGCATTGGCATCTCTCCCTTGAATCCAAGCGCTCATTGCGATGCCGGCACGTTTGCCGTCAGCGACGGCGTCGACGACTTCGCGGCCGCCGTTGGTGCAGTCGCCGCCGGCGAAATATTTCGGGTTCGATGTCTGACCTGTAGCGCGGTCGATAAGGATGCGGCCGCGCTCGAGCTTGAGCTTCGCGGGTGTGGTGCTGTTGGCGATCAGGGTGTCTGTGTGCGTCGATTGACCGATGGCGAGGACGACGTGATCGACGCGGAGGTCGAAGGCGGAGTTTGCGATGGGGATGAGCGAGCCGTCGGTGGTGGTTTCGAGGCGCTCGAGATGGAGGGATTCGATGTGCTGTTTGCCTTTGAGGCCGACGGGTTGGACGTGCCAGAGGAAGCTGACGCCTTCCTGCTTGGCGTGTTCGTACTCGAAGTCGAAGGCGGACATCTGTTCGGGGCCGCGGCGGTAGATCATCGTGACGGAGTCGGCGCCAAGGCGGACGGAGGCGTTGGCGGCGTCGATGGCGGTGTTGCCTGCGCCGACGACAGCGACGTGTCCGGAGAGTTGCGTGAGGGCGCCGCGCTTGTAGTCGGCGATGAAGGTCAGCGCGTTGGTGATGCCGGACATCTCTTCGCCGGCGATGCCGAGGCGATGGATGGCACCGAGACCGACACCGATGAAGATGGCGTCGTGCTCGGATTCAAGGCGCGTGAGCATGTCGGCGTCGACGGTGGTGTTGAGGCGGAACTCGACACCGAGTGCGGCGATGCGGTCGATCTCCCGGAGACTGGCGGCGGGAGTGAGTTTGTACTCGGCGATGCCGTAGGTGTTGAGACCGCCGGGGAGTGGATGCGCGTCGTAGATGACGGCGCGGACGCCATGGCGGCGGAGCTCGGCCGCACAGGCGAGCGATGCGGGGCCGCCGCCGATGAGCGCGACGGACTTTCCGGTGTCGGGTGCGGGCGTGAATGGAAGGCCAGCGCCCGATTCAGTGAGTGAGTCCATGGCGAAGCGCTGCAGCCGCGCGATCTGAATGGGCTGCTTGTTGTAACGATGCATGACGCAGGCGCCCTCGCAGAGGACGTCGACGGGGCAGGCGCGCGAGCAGCTCTCGCCGAGGATGTTGGAGTCCAGAATGGTCTTCGCGGAGCCTTCGAGGTTGTCGCTGGCGATCTTCTTGATGAAGCGCGGGACGTCGATGTGTGTGGGACAGGCGGTGGTGCAGGGCGCGTCGAAACAATAGAGGCAGCGATTGGCCTCGGCCACGGCTGCAGTTTTGTCGAAGGGCGGATGCAGGTCGGGAAAACGCGCAGCAATCTCCGGACTACAAGGGGACTGCTCAAAGAAGGTCAACGGCTCACTCAAAGGCGTCGTGCACTCCTCTTCCCGCCGGCGAGTGGGGAGAGACGATAGAACCGGGCAGCGAGGCTGCAGGTTCAGGAGTTTCCCAGCCCCGGCGATTGGAAGTCACGATTATGCATCATTTGGACTCGAATGGTGAACATGGGCCGTAACTCTTTAGTGGCGCAGGATCCAATCCATGGTGAGCTCAGCGAGGCGATTCATCGCGGTGGCAGCTTGCTCAAGGTGTTCGCGCTTTGTATCTTCGGCGCGGTTGTGACTGAGCCCATTGAGCGACTGCACGAACATCATGACGGTGGGAATGCCGAGGCGCGCGACCTCAGCAGCATCGTGGAGCGGGCCGGAGGGAAGGTGTTCGGTGACACCGACCGTTTCCGAGATTGCTTTATCGCAGAGCTTGATGAGGTCAGGGTTGAATGGGATGGGTTCGATGGACCAGATCTGTGACCACTCGACGGTGCAGCGCTCTTCGGCGGCGAAACGTTCGCTAGCCTCGCGAGCTTCGCGAAGCATGCTGGCAAGGACTTCTGCGTTGAGATCGCGCATGTCGAGCGTGGCCTCGCAACGGCCGACGACAGAGGTCACGATTCCGGGAAAGGTTTTGACGCTGCCCATGGTGGCGACGGAGTTCGGATGCTTGCGAGCGATAGGTCGAATCTCGAGCGCGAGCTTCGCGCAGGCTGCCAGTGCGTCGCGGCGAACCTCCATCGGTGTTGAGCCCGAATGGGCCTCCTGGCCGTGGAAGGTGATGGCCCAGCGTTCGACACCCTTGGTGCCGAGGACCACGCCGAGAGGCTTGTTGAGGCGTTCGAGGATGGGCCCCTGCTCGATGTGGAGCTCAAGGTATGCGGCGAGGTTTTTGCGCTCGACTGCAGCCTCGCCGATGTTGTCTACCAAGATGCCGCAACCGGCGAGCGCGGCTTCGAGGGTCGTGCCATCGCGATCCGCGCGCTTGCGATCGGCCTCGATAGTCTGAGTGCCCGCGAAGGCAGAAGAGCCGAACAGGCTGCGGCCGAATCGCGCGCCTTCTTCATCAGCCCAGTCGACGAGCTTGATCGTGCAGGGAGGGCGGTTGTTGTACTTGCGTGCGAGATGCTTGAGGACTTCGAGACCGGTGATAACACCGAGACAGCCGTCCAGCCAACCGCCGTTGGGGACTGAATCGAGGTGGCTGCCGAGGACGAGAGCGCGTTCGGATTCGCCGCGGAGTGTGATCCAGTGATTGGCTGCGGCATCGTAATGGTGCTCGACGGGAAGGCCGTCGAGCTTCTGCTCGAACCATGCGCGTGCGCGGAGCCACGTGGGAGACCAGGCAATGCGTTGCGCGCCGTTCTCGTCGGCCGTAAGTGAGCGAAGCTCTTCAAGATGCGAGATGACTGCCGCTGCATCGATCATGGGAGGCCAGCGTATCAGGATCCGGCTAATCCGCCCAGCGGCGATCGAAACCAATTCGAAACAGTGCAGGCAACCAAATCCACATTTCGAGCTTCTACCAGCATATGCGCCGGGTGCGGTGTGTCTTGTACACATTGACGCGGTAACGATTTCCAGCACGAACACCTGGGGGTGAGTGCTACGGATATGAGGTCGTCGCGCGCAACGACTGATGTCGACTGCCGGACTCGGCTGCGTGTCTACACACGGTGCCTCCTTTGCGCACAACAGAACCTGACTTTCGGCGAAGAGCAGTCTTCGATACGCATTCCCGCGCGTTCTGCGACGGGACGCTTCAGATAAGGAGTTTGCATGCGCATTCTGCTGACGACTGACACAATTGGCGGTGTCTGGACGTTTACAAAAGAGTTGACGACGGAGCTACTGAACCGGGGTCATGCAGTCGCGCTGGTAAGCTTTGGCCGGCAGCCGTCACACGAGCAACAGGCATGGTGTGCCGGACTCCATTTGAGGCATGGGGACGATTTTCAATTCACTGCCTCCAATGCTCCGCTGGAGTGGATGGAGAAGAACGAGTTTGTGTTTACTCAAGGCGCGGGGGTTCTGTCCCACGTCGCAAGGCACTTCCGCCCAGACCTGCTGCATTCCAACCAATTCTGTTTCGGCGCAATGAGCCTGGACATTCCGAAGCTGATAACTGCGCACAGTGATGTGTTGAGCTGGGCAGACGCCTGCCGTCCTCGCGGGCTTGAGAACTCGCGCTGGCTGAGACAGTATCGGTCGCTCGTGACGCATGGGTTGCACGCTTGTGAGGCAGTCACTACTCCGACGCAGTGGATGGCGAACGCACTGGCGCGTCACTACGATGGGCTTCCAGGCTGTTATGTGGTGTCGAATGGCCGAAACCTGAGTGCGCCGCAGGGTCAGATGCGGACAGTGCAGGCTGTCACCGTTGGGCGGTTGTGGGATGTAGCCAAGAACGTCGGAATGCTGAGGGATGTAAATTCGCCGATTCCCATTTACGTGGCAGGCGAGAGACACCATGGAAAGGCTGTCGCACCGAAGCAGCTCGGCCACTCGATTTTGCTGGGCTCTCTATCGGACCCGGCGCTTGTCTCTCTACTCACCCGGAGCAGTATCTACATCGCGACGTCAATCTACGAACCGTTCGGGCTTGCGCCGCTCGAGGCTGCACTGTGCGGATGCGCAGTGGTAGCAAACGATATTCCGTCTCTGAGAGAGGTTTGGGGAGACGCAGCCTTGTACTTCAGTGGAGCACGATCGCTTTCGGCGGTGCTTCACCAGTTGAATCGGAATCCGGGAGAGCTCGCGATGTTACGCCAGCAGGCGTTCCTGCGAGCGAGCGAACTTACGGCTGAGCGAATGACGAATGGATACGAACAGATGTATCGCGCATTGCTCGCCGGTCGCACGATACTTCGCCCGCCGACCGAGATGCAACCAGGGCTCGCAGCGCACGCAGCGTGAGTCAACTCTGCATAGGCCAACCGCAATACCGCCGTGCCTTTATTGAGAATTTAGTATCATTTAGAAGAGAGTGATCTCTTCTTTGCCGATTTATCTCCTTATCGTGCCGGTTTTCTCAACCCTGCTGGGCGGGCTGCTCGCACTGCGCCTCCGGTCGTCGCTGGGGATATTGGTAGCGCTGAGTACCGGATTGCTGCTTGGAGCCGCGCTGCTCGATCTCCTGCCGGAGGCGGTCAACCTCCAACGCCTTGCAGGCCATGGGATAGCGACAACATTTGCCTTGGTGCTGCTGTCATTTGTCACATTTCTGCTGCTACAGAATCTGTTCGACACGTGGAGTGCGCACCTCAATCTGCAAAACTCTCCGCGTACATTGGGCCGGATCGGCGGCGGACTGCTGATTGCGCACAGCTTCCGGGATGGGATGGCGATCGGGTTGTCCTACGCTGCGTCGAGGCAGGCGGGTTACATCGTTGCGGCAGGAATTGCAGCGCATGACATCGGCGATGGGGTTAACACAATCCTGTTGAGCACGCGTGGTAATAACCCGGAACGCTTCGACTATCTGATGCTGGCCGCAGATAGCCTGGCACCGTTAGCTGGCGGCCTGTTAACCGCATGGCTGCCGCTGTCGATGGCTGGCTCGGCTGCGCTACTCGCGATTACGGCGGGCTTTTTTCTGCACATGGTAGCCGACGAGTTGTTGCCTCAACTGCGCGCCGACAGCACACCACGGATTCTCCTGGCGCTGGCTGTAGCAGGCGGGGCTTTGCTCATATTTTTTGCTACACGACTGGCGTCGTAGCGAGAGTCATCAGGCACAATCGGCGCAACGTCCAAAAAGGAAGAATTCATGGCCGGTGACGCGGAAGCCGCGCGGAAGCTTCGGGTGAGCGCTGAGATCGCATCCCTGGAGTTCGAAGACCTTCCCACATCCATTGCAGCGGAAATGATGATGATGCGCCTTGCCTGCAACCTCGTATCGCAAGGCTTCACCGGGCATTGAGACGGTTGTGAGCCAATCCTTCTCGAGCAGCGAACCGATGTTGCGGTACACGGTAGCGATGCTCAACCCTTCGACTTCAGTCTGTGCTGTTGTTAGAACTTCTTCAGGTGAGAGCGGACGATCGGCCCGGAGAAATGCCTCCCGAATCGCTGCTTTCTGACGCGTATTGCGCGATTGTGTAGCCAAGTACTCGCTCCTGGTTGCAAGAATACGCTCTCGGCTCAACGCGCGTGGAGTTGGAATAACCACATTACCATTGGAGTAATTAGCGGGAGACGCTCATGAGTATTGCGACGAAACTGGGAGACAGCGGGCAGACAGGTCTTATCGGGGGCTCGCGTGTATCAAAGGCGGATATGCGAGTCGAGGCCTATGGAACGGTAGACGAACTGAATGCGGCCTTGGGGCTTGCCCGTAGTCTTTGCCCGGATGAATCCATTCGCACTGCCACCGAGAAGATCCAAAGGATGCTATTCAACGTGGGCGCGTCGCTTGCGACACCCGCGCAGAGCCGAAAAGGCGTAGCAGTGTTGAGCGTTGCTGATGTGGAAGACCTCACAGAACAAGTCCATCGCATAGAAGCGATCGAGGGGATACTGGCTGACTGGTCACTGCCCGGGGCGCAGGTGCCCTCGTCGGCGTTTGAGGTGGCGAGGACGGTATGCCGCCGTGCGGAAAGATGCGCGGTTCGGCTGGCGGAAAGTGGCGAGGACGTCCAGCCGGAAACGATTGCCTATCTGAACCGGCTGTCTGACCTGATTTGGCTCTTTGGCCGGGTTCTGGAGAGAAATGCTGGAGATGATGCGCGACTACGTGAGGACTCAACAAGTGCGCGGTGGTCTCGAGCCTGGTGAGTCCGTCCAGACGAAATCCACCCTTCATCGATTTCAATCGATTGACATAGCAGTTGCCGTGTATCTATACTCCGGCCGAAAATCCAGAGCCTAGTCGGAGCGTTGCTGAATGCTGAACGGACGGGGGTTAACGCGCAGATCGGTGGTGAAGTGTCTCGCTGCCGGAACAGCGGCCGGAGCGTTCGGTCGGGCACCAATCTGCTCCGCATTTGCGCAGGAAGAAGGAGCGCGTTCGAACGTGCATTTTGGCGTGCAGCTCAACGCATTTCCGATCGATCCAGCGAACTTTGAGACGTTTCTCGGCGCGCTCGGAGAGGTAAAGCGGATCGGCTACGAGGGCTTCGAGAGCGGCTTCCGGTTTGTAAATGGACAGTTCAAGAATGCCGGGGCAGCACGCAAACGGATTGAACAGTCCGGACTGACCTTCGTTGGAATCCACATCTTTTTGAGCACGCCAATGTACGACGCCGCGACCGGCATCGCACCCGAGTCACTGTATGAGGAGGTCGCGCGCGGCGGTGCGGCCCTTGGCGCCCGCTACCTTATCCTGAGCGGGGCGCCCGCCTCCGACAGTGACATGCTGAAACGCAAGATCGACGCGCTGAACAAGGCGGGGAGCTTTGCAAAGTCGGTGGGCCTAAAGGCCGCATACCACAATCACTGGCCCGAGTTCGAATCCAAGATCGGGGAGATTGATGCCCTCTATACCCGCACGGACCCAAGCATCGTTTCCTTTGTGCTGGATGCGGGGCACGCTTATCGCGGCGGGGCTAATGTGCCACAGTTCATCCGCACTCATCAGCATCGGATCGTAGTGTTCCATCTGCGGGACTACAAGGATGGCCACCTGGTGACACTCGGTACCGGCACGTTTCCGCTGAAGGAGGTTGCGACGACCATCAAGGAGATTGGGTGGAAAGGCTGGGTCGAGAACGAAGAGGAGCGAGAAGACCTGTCGCATAACGGCGCCAAGGTCATCGAGCCCGCATACCGCGCTATGAAAGAGGCATTCGCGTGATGAACCGCCGTGAGTTTGTGGCCGGAGCAGCGGCCCTTGGGACACTTTCAAGCGCCGGAATGACGGCGCGATCGTATGCTGCTGTGCCGGGCGCGAACGATCGCGTCGGACTCGGTGTGATTGGGCTGGGACGCCGTGGGCTTATCGTGAGCAACGGCTTCGTGCAGGATCCGCGCGTCCGCATTGTCGCTCTCTGTGATGTTTACGGAGAACAAACACGCAATTACCAATCGAAGATGCAGGCACATCTTTCGCAGCCGGCCGTCTCAATTCGCTACCAGGACCTCCTGGCGCGCAAAGATGTCGACGCGGTTTACATCGCGACGCCGGATCACCTGCACGTAATGATTGCGACCGATGCACTTTCCGCCGGCAAGCATGTGTATCTGGAGAAGCCTACCGTTCACCACTGGAACGATCGCATGCGCCTGGAGCAGGCGCTTGAACGCAGTGGAAAGCTTCTGCAATGTGGTACGCAACAGCGCAGTGGATCGCATTATGCGCAGGCGAAGCAGGAGTTCTTTGACTCCGGCAAGCTGGGCAAGGTGGTTCTCGCGCGCGCCGTGTGGCATAACTTTCCCTGGCAGCGGCGTCAGCTTCCAGATACGTCCAAGCCTGCGGATCTGGATTGGGAGCTCTTCCTTGGACCCGCGCCCAAGGTTCCATATGAGTATCCGCGCTATACCTCATGGCGTTCCTTCCCTGACTACGGCGCAGGTGTGCTCGCCGACATTCTGACGCACTGGGTGGACGTGGCGCAGTGGATGCTGAACGACGCGCATCCGGTCTCTGCGGCCGCGCTGGGTGGTCTGTACGATCTGCATGGATATTTCCAGAACCCTGATACTGTCAGCGCAATCGTGCAGTACAAGGGCTGGAATCTGAACTTTGAGTCCAGCGTGCTCTCTCTGCGGGACGAGCACCCTTCAGTCTTCTTTGAAGGAACGGACGGAACGCTGAACATCACACGTGCCGGTTACACCTACTCGCCCAACAAAGG
This sequence comes from Acidobacteriaceae bacterium, assembly GCA_035944135.1. Taxonomy (NCBI): domain Bacteria; kingdom Pseudomonadati; phylum Acidobacteriota; class Terriglobia; order Terriglobales; family Acidobacteriaceae; species Acidobacteriaceae bacterium. Next base: position 29,799 of record DASZBM010000002.1, on the reverse strand, counting down.
TGAACCGGTGATCTTTAAGTCAACGCAAGATCTCGAGGTGGCGCACACCAGGAATTTCCTGGACGCGATCATCACTGGAACGCCCGTCAGCGCGCCCCTCAGCGCCGGCTTGGACGCGACGCTTCCGGTACAGATGTGCCTCAAGTCCTACTGGTCTCACAAGACTGCAACTCCTGAAGACCTTTCGTAACCCTACGGCCCCAGAAATCACAGTACAAAACGATAAAACCTGAAGCCGCAGCTGCTCGATTGACCTTGAAAGGATGCCGCTCCGCCATGACGCTTGGAAAAGAAGCTCGTAAACTCACCTATCTGTTTTTTGCGTTATTAGTGCTGTTCCTCGCCGCGACCGGCGCGAGGGCACAGTCGACCGGCACCATCACCGGCTCAGTGATCGATCCCACGAATGCTGCCATCCCCGATGCCACCGTGACCGTCAACAACGTCGGCACTGGACAGAGCCGCTCAGTGCAGACGAACGCCAGCGGCGTCTTCTTGTTTCCTGATCTACCCATTGGTTCGTACACGATGCAGATCTCGAAAAATGGCTTTGAGACCCAGAAGCGCACCGCAACCGAATTGCTGACGGGGCAAACCATCGGTATCGACGTTTCTCTTAAGATCGGTACCCAGGTGGAAACAGTCGAGGTAGGCACGGAGACCCAGCAGGTGCAGACCGCGACCTCAGAGGTGGCCAGCACGGTTGACCAGCAGCAGATGGTGGATCTGCCACTGAACCAGCGCAATGCACTTCAACTCACGTCACTCACTCCTGGCGCCGTACTTACGACGGTCGGCACTGAAAGTGGACAGCAGGATCAGACCGGACTTGTGGTGAACGGTCTGCGCGCGACCGAAAACAACTTTCAGCTGGACGGAGCAGTGTTCGAGAACCGCTTCTTTGACTCCGTACCGATCATGCCGAATCCGGACGCTTTGAAGGAGTTCACCGTAGAAGCCGCAAACTTCGGGGCGCAATATGGAGGCGCCGGTGGCTTGGTGCAACTCTCGAGCAAGTCAGGAACAAACTCGTTGCATGGGGATGCATTCGAGTTCATCCGGAATACAGTGCTGAACGCACGCAATTATTTCAATCCACCACCGCAAGCCAAACCGCCCTTCAAGCTAAATCAATTCGGCGGAACCATTGGCGGTCCGCTGTACATCCCGAAGATTTATAACGGGCGAGATAAGACCTTCTTCTTCTTTTCCGCCGAGGACCTGCAGAGGCGCTCATCTCCTGTAACCGCGACGATCTTTCTACCCACGGCGAAAGAGATGTCCGGAGACTTTTCGGCATTTTATCCGAGCGGGGGCACCTGCCCGGCTGCATCCACTGCAGCGATCAAGCTTGGCACTTCGGCGTGCAAGCAGATCAAAAATCCAGTGACCGGCGCCGCCTACGCGAACAACATCATCACCGATGCGGTGAATCCGCTTTCGCTGGCGGTCGCGAAGACCTACACAATTCCCCTGGCTGGCGTCGATCCGGTTAGCGGCGGCTATATCACATTTGAGAATAAGAACATCGATAGCACGCAGTACGTGTTGAACATGGACCATCAGGTCACGCAGAGCAACCATTTCACGGCGCGTTACTTCTACAACCAGGACAACTTCCAACGCCCCTTCGCCGCACCGCTGGGATTCTTCGCTCTCAATCTTTTCCGCAACCAGAACCTTGTTCTCTCTGACGTGCAAACGTTCAGCAACACGCTGACGGCAATGTTCCATCTGGACTTCGGGCGCTACGCACGCACACAGATTCCTGTGGCCCCAGGACTGAAATCGCTGCAAGACCTTGGGTCGAAGGTGGCGCTGGGTACTCAGGTTCCGATTTTTCCGGGCATCCGCTCGAATATCTCAGGCGGCTTTGTGAACATCTTCTCCGGCGGAGCGTTGCAACAGGATCCGACCTCCCTGGAATATCGCGCAGAGGCAGTAAAGATTCACGGACCTCACCAGTTCAGCTTCGGGTTCACATTCGAGCATGACCAGATCAACGCGACCGACTACTCCTACACGCCGGGCGACAACACGTTTGACGGCAGCCGTAGTGGACTGGGTATGTCCGACTTTTATTTCGGCCTGGATTCCCAATTCTTCCAGGACAATGGTCGCCGCTTTTATCTGCGCGAAAGCCGGCCCGCTGCGTACCTTCAGGATGATTACAAGGTATCCAGAGAGTTGACTCTGAACCTGGGACTCCGCTGGGATCCATGGCTTCCGCCGATCGACCGTAACGGTACGCTCGTAGGTTTTCAACCAGGATTCAAATCAACCATTGCTCCTAATGCGCCAGTCGGGATGCAGTTCGTTGGGGATCCTGGCGTGTCTGCCTCGATCTACCGGCAGGACTGGAAGGACTTTGCCCCACGCATCGGATTCGCATACAACATCGGAGGCAAGGCGAACACAGTGGTCCGCGGAGCTTACGGCCTCTTTTATGGCTTCCCCGAAGGTTTGCTTTATCAGCGCACGGACGCAATGCAGCCGGTGGATCTTTACCTGAACATCTCGGCACCGGGCGGGAACAACCCTGGCGGAACGTGGGACAACACCTACAACAATTACCCGGGCGGGGACCCGTTCCCGCGCGCCCACGTAACGCCGAGCCAGTTTTCTACGTATTCGTTCCTGCTGCCGGTCTCGGGCGGTGTGCTCAACCCGGCGTCGCACGTGGAGTACACGCAGGCCTACAACCTCACCATCGACCAGAGGCTTCCGGCAGGCTTTTCCGCGACTGTCGCTTACGTTGGCAACCACGCCGAACACATTATGAGTTCGCGTCAGTTCAATCCTGCAGTGTGCGCCGCTGGTGCACCATGCTCAAACTTCAACAACTCGACATGCTCCACCTGCACTACCGGTAACGAGAATGCACGACGGTTATTTCCGGGTTTGGGCGCAGTCGAGTTCGCCGACGCCTACGAGTATGCAGAGTTCAACTCTCTACAGACGACACTGACTCGCCGCGTCTCGCATGGCTTTAAGGTCATGGCAAACTTCGTCTGGTCGAAGGACATGGATAATGCGTCGGGCGGAAATGAGGGTAGCGCCGGTCCGAACAACCCATTCAACCTGAGTGCCGCCTATGGTCCAGCCGACTTCAATCAGAAGTTCCGCACCAACATTTCAGTCAACTATGTTGAGGAAAAGATCCCGGTCGGGAACGGATTCTTTTCTGAGGTGGTTAACGGCTATGAAGCAAACCTGATCTGGCAAGGTCAAAGCGGCCTTCCCTTTACGGTCACCAGCGGAACGGATCGTTCGCTGTCCGGCGTGGGCAACGATTTTGCCGATCCTGTCCCGGGCGTGAGCCCAGCGCGCCCATCGGGAGTGGACTTCCACAAGGAGTGGTTCAATACTGCAGCGTTCCAACCAGCAGCGCTGGGCACCTTTGGAAGTGTCCACCGCAACAACCTCACGGGCCCCGGCTACGAAGAAGTGGATGCTTCGCTGTTCAAAAACTTCTTCCCAGAGGCACGTGTGCATGGGCAGTTCCGGGCAGAGTGCTTCAATCTCTTCAATCATCCAAACTTTGCAAATCCAACCTCAGCCGTGAACTCCGGAACGTTCGGGCAGATCACCGCGACACCGAGCAGCACCGGTTTGGACAGCCTAGGCCTGCCGCGCGTCTTCCAGTTCGGCGCGAAGATCATCTTCTAGCCAGCGGTCAGCGCTCAATCGAAGTCGGCACTCTTTCCAGGGTGCCGACTCTCACATTGCAGAATGTTCAGGAGAGACACCCGGTCAATATGCACAAGCTCAATCGCAGAACATTCCTCGGTACAGCGGCTGCAGCAAGCCTCACGTGGAGGTCAATGGCGCAAGCCCTGAAGCCGCGAGTCGGCTGCCAAGCGAATGGATTTGTGACGCGTACCGGCGACTTTGAAGCGCTGCTGCCGGTCTTGAGGACGATCGCCTCACTGGGATATGCCGGATTCGAGTGCAACAACCATCTGGTGCAAAGCCAATTTGCGAATCCAGCCGAGGCCCACAAGAAGATTCAGGCCACGGGGCTCGAGTTTATCGGGATGCACATGTCCATGAATGAAGCTGATAGTAGTTTGGACGCGATCTGCGCGGGAGGTGCTGCGCTCGGCTGTCGCAATATCGTCATGAGTGCCGCAGGGCTCTCTCCTGCAGGCGTATTTACGCCCGACGCGCTGGCGGAGAAGGCGGCGCATCTCGAACGCTACGGAAAGATATGCAAGGCGCATGGGATAACTCTGGCCTACCACAACCACATGCCGGAGTTCGCCAACCACAATGCCGAGATGCAAGGACTCGCGGACCGCACGAACCCAGAACTGGTCAGCTTCCTTATGGATGCAGGGCACGCCTATCAGGGCGGAGGTGATCCTGCCGAGTTTCTCCGCCGAAATCCCCGCCGACTCGTCGGATGCCACCTGAAGACCTTCAGGAACAAAACAGAACAAGTACCTCTGGGCCAGGGTGACTTCGGCTTTGAGTATCTTGCCGCCGCCATCCGCAGCACAGGATGGCACGGCTGGCTGATCGATGAAGAAGGCGGCGGCAAGACGGCCGACAGCGCCGCCGTGGGTCCTGATCGTGCTTACATTCATAGGATCTTTGGAGTGTGAGCGTGAATCGCCGGGAATTCCTCGCCGCATCTTTGGCGGCCACTGCAGTCAGCGCACAACCGTCTCGTCCTGAGGGGCCGCGGTTCGCGCATCGCCAGGCGCAAATGCCGCTACCGCCTGGTCAGAATGTGTTTGAGTTTGCGGCGAAGATTCCGGGGCTGTCGGGTGTGCAACTGCAGATGTTCTGGCAGGGTGAGGACATCTCCCAGGGTGACCGCGCACGCGAATTGAAACTGCAGGCACGCGACAACGGAATGCTCACGCCATCGATCGCCGGCATCTGGCAACACGGCGAAAACATCTTCGCCGGCGCGGTAGCTGAGCGTGCGATCAACAATGCGATCCGCACCGCTGCCACACTCGAAGCCGGTGTCATCCTTGTCGTCATGTTCAAGGAAAATTGTCCGGACATGAGTGACCCGAAGTCGTACGGTCCGGTCGTGGAGTTATTTCGCAGGATGGCGCCGCGGGCAGCAGACGCGCACACAAAGCTTTGTGTGGAGACTTCCCTGCTTCCGGAGCATGATCGCAAGCTGATCGAGATGGTGAACCATCCGGCGTTCCGCGTCTACTTCGACGCAACAAATGTCGAAACCTATCATCCTGGTTCGTCGCTGTCTGGCATCCTGACTCTTCGCAACTATATTGGCGAGGTTCACCTCAAGAATGGAGACCGCTTATTAAACCAGGAGCCTGCCAAGGTCAACTGGGCGGAAGCGATTCGTGAGTTTCGTGTGATCCATTACAACCATTGGTATTGCTTCGAGACCGAGCACGCCTCGCCCGAGCGATGCATCGCAGACACAGTTGCAAACATGGCTTTCGTACGCCAGCAGCTTTCGTCGCACGCCTGAAAGAACGAATTTAGGAGGGAAGAACGATGCGCGCCTTCGCATGCGCACTGTTACTGATGTTTGGCGCTGGATCAGTAAGTACGGCGCAGCGTGCACCTGAGGTTAGTCCACCCGCGACAACAATCATTGCTGCGACTCCACCGATGGGTTGGAGCACCTGGAACCATTACGCTCACAACATCTCGGACAAGCTGATCCGTGAACAGGCAGATGCAATGGTTGCGAGCGGTATGCGCGACGCGGGCTACGTGTACGTGCACATTGACGGTGGTTGGGAGGGGCAGCGCGACGCAAACGGCGTCCTGCATCCGCTGCCCACGTTTCCAGACATGAAAGCGCTCGGCGACTACATCCATTCCAAAGGTCTGAAGTTTGGTCTGTACAGCGGCCCGGGCCCGGTCACATGCGCAGGCGCCGAGGCAAGTTACGGGCACGAAGAACAGGACGCCCAGATGTTTGCGAGCTGGGGTGTGGACTACCTGAAATACGACCTCTGCAGCTATCGCATGATCATGCAGATTGAATCCGGCGGCGATGTAACAAAGGCCGAGTCAATGATGCGGGCAGCATACGACAAAATGCACCGGGCAATCCTGAAGACCGGGCGCCCGATGGTTTTTAGCTTGTGCCAGTACGGACTTGGCGAGGTATGGGAATGGGGTCCGCAGGTGGGGGGCAACATGTGGCGCACAAGCAATGACATCAATGACACCTATGAGCGCATGATGTCTATCGCGGACCGCCAATCCGGCCTCTCACGCTTTGCCGGCCGCGGCCATTGGAATGATCCCGACTTTCTCGAAGTCGGAAACAGTGGAATGACCTTTGACGAACAGAAGTCGCACTTCAGCTTATGGGCACTGCTGGCTGCCCCGTTGATGGCAGGCAACGATCTCACGGATATGTCAGCGCAGACGAAGAGCATTCTGCTGAATCGTGATGTCATTGCGGTGGATCAGGATCCTCTCGGCAAGGCTGGCGAGCGCGTGTCGCAGCAAGGACCACTTGAGGTGTGGGCACGTCCGCTGAGCGGTGGCGCAGTGGCAGTAGGCCTCTTCAATCAACTCACATCCGCAACTCACATGATCCTCAACCTCACAGATCTCGGAATTCACGGCGACGCGGAAGCGGAAGACCTGTGGACGCACAGCAAGATCGGCGTCCTGCACGAAAGCTATACCGCAGTGGTACCAAGCCACGGAGTAGTTATGCTGCGGCTGCGCCCCTCGCACCAGTAACACTGCGGGGGCTGCAACGCCCCGAAAGCGAAGTTTATAATTCCCTTTTATAATCAATAGGTTATCCGCAATACTTTGAACGACAAGCGAGACTCGCTCCTGTAGGTGATGTCTGGCGCGACCTACGTTCCTGTCATTCTTACTGCACGCGACATTTACAATAATGCAAAGCATTTTGAGCGTGCGTAAAGTCAACCATAAGGACAAATCTCGGCTCGCCTCAGGAGACTCTGCGATCGCAGAGTCGATACGACCGTATGCGATTGCGGACAAACTGCGCACCCTGAGGCTGAGGCGCAGTATGGGCCTTGCACAACTGTCCGAACACACCGGACTTTCAGTAGCGATGCTCTCCCGGTTAGAGAATGGTCGTCTACTGCCAACTTTACCGACCCTTACCCGAATCGCTCTGGTCTTCAACGTTGGTCTTGACTATTTTTTCAGCGATCCAAGGAAGCGCCATGTCGTCGCCGTCGCCCGACGCAGCGAACGCGAGATTCTACCGTCAGATCCAAAAGAGGCAGGTTCGGTTCCGTGGCATTTCGAGAGCCTCGACTTTCGCGTGAACGAACGTAAGCTTAACGGCTACCTAGCTCACTTCCACCCGGTTGCTCCCGAACGTGTCACTCCGCACTTCCATCCGGGAGTTGAGCTTCTGTATCTAATCGAGGGAAAGCTGGAAATGATCGTTGGTACAGAGCACTACACACTCTCCCGGGGCGATTCAATCTATTTCGACTCCATGCAGAAGCATTCCTACCGGAGTCTGTCCAAAGCTCCATGCGCAGCTGTCGTTGTTACGACCGGTCAGAACCGATAACGCCGAGCAATTTTGTGCGATTGAGTGGCAGTTAACTGTGAGTCCGTTATCTTGCATACCAGTCAAATGATTGCGTGGCGACGATCCGCCGGCGTTCAATGGCTCTCCCCTGACAACTAATGTGGGCTCATGAGCGGCTACCAGCCATGGTCCAAGAAACACATCATCATCGTAGGTGCGGGGCCCGGTGGCCTGGCGAGTGCAATGCTTCTTGCGCAGCGTGGCTTCCGTGTGCAGGTCTTTGAGAAACAGCACACCATCGGAGGACGTAACGCCAGGGTCACGCTGGGCGAGTACAGCTTTGATCTTGGGCCCACTTTCCTCATGATGAAGTTCCTTCTCGACGAACTCTTCGCTGAGGGAGGGCGCAGGTCAAGCGACTATCTCCAGTTTCGCAGGCTGGATCCGATGTACGCGCTGACCTTTCCGGACAAGATCATGCGCGCCCGATCCGAACCGGACGCGATGAAGGCTGAGATCGAGCGCCACTTTCCCGGAGAGGGAGCGAGCTTCGACTGCTTCATTGAGCGCGAGAGTCTGCGCTTCAAGAAGCTTTATCCGTGCCTGCAGAAGCCCTACGGCACACTTGCGAGCCTCATCAGTCCAACTCTTCTCGGCGCCGTACCGCACGTCGCCCTTGGACGCTCTCTGCACAACGTGCTCGCCGATTACTTCCGGTCCGAGGAGCTGCGACTGGCATTCACGTTTCAGTCTAAGTATCTGGGCATGTCACCGTGGGATTGTCCCGGACTGTTCACAATGATTCCCTACACGGAGCACGCTCATGGCGTTTACCACGTGATGGGAGGTCTGTCGAGAATCAGCGAAGCCTTCGCCGAAGTGGCGCGCGAGGAAGGAGCTGAGATCCACGTCTCTACTCCAGTCAAGCGCATCCTTCTCGATGGTCGCCGGAGTTGCGGAGTCGAGTTGGAGAATGGTGAAAAAATCTTATGCGATGACGTAGTTATCAACGCCGACTTCGGCCACGCGATGAGCACGTTGTTCGAGAGCGAGCGCCTTCGCTCACGCTATCGGCCCGATCAGTTGAGGAAGCAGCGCTTCTCCTGCTCAACCTTCATGATGTACATAGGTCTCGATCGGAAGTACAACGTTGACCATCACACAATCATCTTTGCCAAGAACTACAAGAAGAACATCGAGGCTATCACCAGAGGGCAAGCGAGCTTTGAGGATATGTCGCTTTATATCCGGAACTCCGCAGTTACCGACCCATCCTCGGCACCTGAGGGTCACTCGGCCGTCTACGTTCTCGTTCCGGTCGCTAACAACACCAGCGGGATCAACTGGACAGAGCAGAAGGAGAAATGCCGGGAATACGTTCTCAGAACACTTCGCGAACGGACAGCCTTTGGCGACATTACGCCGCACATTAGACAGGAAATGATCATCACTCCCGAAGACTGGGAGCACAAGCACTCCGTATTTCTGGGCGCCACCTTCAACATGGCGCACAGCTGGAATCAGATGCTTTACATGCGCCCTCATAACGAATTCGAAGAGTTTTCGAATTGTTATCTCGTTGGAGGTGGGACGCATCCAGGCAGTGGTCTGCCAACCATTTTCGAGTCCGCCCGAATCGCAGCGAATCTGCTCTGCCAAAAGTACGAGATTCCACATCCGGTGGCTAAGCCGCTGGAGCTGGCACACGCATGACCCCGCTCACGGCAAGCCGAATTCTACTCCGCGCACGAGAGGCGCAGCGGGATTGGGCCGCGCTGAAGGTATCCAGAAAGTGCAAGATGCTTCGACGTCTCCGGCGTGAGATTGCGGCCAGCGCCGAACAAATCGCAGGCACCATTGCAGCGGAAGTAGCTAAGCCTGCTCTTGATGCGCTCTCAGGAGATGTTCTGGTCACGCTAGAGCATCTTCGGTACTACGAACGCCATGCGGTGCGAATTCTTCGCAAAGAACGAGTAGGCAAGCCATGGATCTTCTTCCGCGGATCACAATTCGAGAGTTATCCGGAACCTCACGGCGTAGCTCTCATATTCGGCGCCTCTAACTACCCCTTCCAACTATCCGTAATACCACTTGCGACGGCTCTTGTTGCTGGAAATGCCGTGGTGCTTAAGTGTTCTGAACGCACTCCTGCAACGGCATCGGTCATCGCACACCTTTGCGAGCGTGCCGGGCTGCCGAGAGGACTTGTGCAGGTTCTGTGTTCCGGACCAGATGAAGCTGCGGCGCTCATCGACGCTCGGCCAGACTTTATCTTCTTTACCGGGAGCAGCGCAAACGGCCGCGCGGTAGCTGAGCATGCAGCGAGGAATCTGATTCCTTGCGCTCTCGAACTGGGCGGCAAAGACGCCGCAATCGTATTCGCAGACTGCAATCTCAAACGCGCCATCGAGGGCATCACCTACGGTGCGTTTTCGAACGACGGACGCGTGTGCGTTGCTGTCAAGCGCGTCTATGTCGAGACCGGCATATATGCCGGCTTCCTTGAATGTTTCAAGGATCGCTTGAAGCGCCTCAATGTTGGCCCAGATCTCGGAGCCGATCTCTGCCCCGAGCCGGGCGGATTCTCGATCTGCTTGCAACAACAGATCGAGGATGCGCTGGCCCGCGGTGCCATCCTTGAGTTTCCAGAGCAAGCGGAAAAGCTTACTGCCGGTCCTGTGGTGCTCTCGAATGTTCCTCGGGAAGCCCGTATCCTCCTCGAAGAATTGTTTGGCCCTGTTGTCTGCGTTTCTTCGTTCCAAGATGAAGAAGAAGCAGTAGCGCTCGCAAACGCCAGCGAGTTTGCATTGAGCAGTAGCGTGTGGACGAGCGATCGCAAGCACGGCCGCAAAGTCGCGTCGCAACTCTCGTCCGGCAGCTGCGCCGTCAATGACGTAATCCGTGTGATTGCAAACCCGTTCGCACCTTTTGGCGGCAATCGCTCGAGCGGCTACGGGCGCTATCACGGCCCGGAAGGGCTCCGTACGTTTTCGCGGGTTAAGACTGTCATGATCTCGAATGACAGCGCAGCGCGGGAGATCCATTGGTTTCCGTTCGCAGAAAAGATAACTCGTCAGCTTGCGTCGGTCATCCGGCTGCGGCACGGGGGATTCCGTTCGTTCGCGCGCTTTTCCATATTGCTATCGCTGATCTTTTCAGCGTTTTTAGCGGTCGCGTGGGCGGGACGGACAGGCCCGGAAACTCATTTTTCAGTACGCGTCAGCCTGGCGCCCGGCGCACACGGCGAGCTGGCGTACCTGATCTTTGCTTCAGCAAACGGCTTCCCAAGTGACCGCGATAAAGCTGTCCGCCGCGGTTTTCTTCCGATTGCAAATCGCTCGCAAATGATCGAGTTCAGCACGGATCTTCCCGCCGGCACGTACGCTGTGAGCGTCTACGAAGATCTGAACGGAAATCACAAGTTGGATCGCAACTTTTTAGGAATTCCGCGCGAACCGGTGGGTGTCTCCAACAATCCGCCTGCTCGCCATGGCGCGCCACGATTTGAGGAATGCTCGTTCCGGCTGAGTGGAGCCAACCAGACGATATCCATCACGGTGGTTCCAACAGCATGATGAACAATCAAAAGGTCATCGTAATTGGCGCCGGCTTGGGCGGAATGTCCGCAGCCATTATGTTGGCACGCAGTGGCGCTCAAGTAACCGTCCTGGAGAAGAACGCGCACGTCGGCGGCAAGTTGAATGTCCTCGAGACAAAAGGATTCAGTTTTGATCTCGGCCCTTCGATTTTCACGCTCCCACAGATATTTCGACCGCTGTTCGAAGGCGACGGGCAGACACTCGAAGATTACTTTTCCCTTCAGCGGGTCGATCCGCAGTGGCGGAACTTCTTCGAAGACGGGGTCGTGCTCGATCTTTGGGAAGATCGCGAACGCATGCGATACGAACTCGCTCGATTTGGCCCCACCGCATTCGAAGAGTACCAACGCTTCCTGGAATACTCGCGCCGTCAATACGACATCGTTGAGCGTGGATATCTGAGCCACGGATTCGACACCTTCGGTGAGTTCATGCGTTTCTACGGGTGGAAAGACGCGCGGGACCTCGACTTTCTGCACACAATGTCCGGCAGCATCCACAAGCGGCTGAGCAATAAGTACCTTCGCGACACATTCGAGTACTTCATCAAGTATGTGGGCTCTAGTGCGCTCGACTCGCCGGCTTTTATGAATCTCATGCCGAATATCCAGATGCAGTTCGGGCTCTGGTACGTCGCGGGCGGAATGTATCAACTCGCGCGCGCGTTTAAAAAGCGTCTCGATGAGACCGGCGTCGCGCTCTGCTTGAACCACGAGGTGCTGCGAATTACTCGCAATGGAAGGAAAGTGACTGGCGTGGAGGTTCGCAATGGCGACGGCACTTGCCGGATACTACCTGCCGACTATGTTGTCTCGAACATGGAAGTGATCCCCGCCATGCGGCGGTTGCTCGATATGCCCGATCAGGCCATGAAGAAGCTCGAGCGTTTCGAGCCTTCGTGCTCCGGCATCGTGCTGCATCTCGGGCTTGATCGCGTCTATCCGCAGCTCGCTCATCACAACTTTTTTTACTCGAACGATCTTCATGCTCACTTCCGCCGCGTTTTCCGCGAGAAGAAGCTGCCCGACGATCCGACGATCTACCTGGTAGCACCGACGCGCAGTGATCCGACGCAGGCACCGGTAGGATGCGACAACATCAAGATACTTCCGCATATTCCGCACGTTAATGAGCGGCATCCCTACACTCGACAGGATTATGTAGCGCTCAAGGAGCTCTGTCTCGACAAGCTGGAGCGTATGGGACTCACGGATCTGCGCCGCCACATTATTGTGGAAGACTTCTGGACACCTTTCGACATTGAAGAGCGCTACAACTCTAATCGCGGATCGATCTACGGCGTGGTGTGCGACAGGCGTCGCAACTTCGCGTTCAAAGCGCCTAAGCGTAGTAAGGAGTTCAGCAATCTCTTCTTCGTGGGCGGAAGCGTGAATCCGGGCGCAGGGATGCCTATGGTTGCGCTCAGCGGACAGTTGGTAGCGAAGACCATACTTGAGGATGCAGCGGAGCGACACTCGTGATCGTGCCACTAATCATTGCGGTGGTTGGACTCAGCGCGGGATTTTTCTTGATACGGAGGGTACCCGTGTGTCCACCAGCGTGCGCGTACGACGCACCGGGGTTATCGATCGTCATTCCCGCTCGCAATGAGGAACGGAACCTGGCCCGATTGCTAGCCTCGCTTCCGGCGGCCGGAGCACCTCCACTTGAAGTCCTCGTCGTTGACGATGAATCTACAGATGAAACCGCGGCTATAGCAGAGGCCCTAGGCGCGAAGGTGGTGCGATCCAAGCCTTTACCACCCGGCTGGACGGGAAAAGCGTGGGCCTGTCAGCAAGGAGCAGAAGGTTCGTCGGGCAGGATACTGCTGTTTCTTGATGCAGACACATACCTGCGACCGGGCGGCCTTGATCGCACGCTCTCACTGTGGTCTCGTTACCGCGACCCCCGCCTTGTGTTTTCAATCCTGCCGTATCACGAGACGAGAGCAGAGTATGAGCAACTCTCGCTGGTTTTCAACATCCTGATGGCTGCGGGTGCCGGCGGATTCGGAGTTCGCGTTGTGCCTCGCCTCTTCGGGCAGTCGCTGCTGATCGATAAGTCGACGTACTTTGCTGCAGGAGGACATTCCGCGGTACGCGATGTCATCCTCGAGAACCTGCGGCTCTCGAGCAGAATTCAGGAATCCGGCGGACGCATTCTCTGCTTCGGCGGCCGCGGAACAATGCACATGCGAATGTTCCCTGACGGGATGCGTCAGATGTCGGAGAGCTGGGCCAAAGCATTCGTGCAGGGCGCCGCTGCCTCAGGTCAAGGCGTTGTTATGTACTCCATCGTCTGGATCTCAGCACTCTGGAGCGTCGTCCTGATGATCGGATTCGATGTCGCGAATCGCGGCGCCTTGTTGATGATCTATCTTCTGCTTGCGTTGCAGCTCGCGTGGCTGGCGCGGCAGTTCGGGAGCTACCGGCTCCTCACGTGTCTCATCTACCCTGTCCCGCTCAGCTACTACTGTGCGGTATTCAGTCGGTCTGCATTGCGACGCATGTTAAAGCAAAAATCGGTGTGGCGAGGGCGGGAGGTATGAACCCAGGAGCATGGATCGCGAACGTGCTTGGTTGGCCGGCGATTCACCTTCTCATTGGCAGCGCTGCCGTTCGCATCCCGGACGAGTTCTTCGCACACGATACATGGCTCACGGCGCCGAGACACTGGGAGCGAGACGGCAGGATTTACCGCGACGTGTTCGCCATCCGCAAGTGGAAGCGCCTTTTGCCAGACGGTGCGCCCTGGATTGGCGGCGTAGCAAAGACGGGGCTCTTTGCGTGGAACCACAAACAGGTTCTCAGGTTTCTTGCCGAGACGCGTCGCGCAGAGATCGCCCATTGGTGCATGCTCGGGTTCTTGCCGCTTTTTCTGCTGTGGAATCCACTCTGGGCGCGAGTGGTGATCATCTCCTATGCGTCGGCAGCGAATCTGCCGTGCATCCTCGCGCAACGCTATAACAGGATCCTACTTGCTCGTTTCGCACGCACAAGTTCTTTTACTGCACTCTCATGACTTCGCTGGATCCAAAACAGAGCATTGCCCGGCGGACCAGACGGTACGTACTCCATCTTTCGTGCACTTGGGGGGGGGAATCCGGGAAGTGGCACTACGTCGGGCACATACGCCCGTGGGTACCAAGCACCCGGCAAGGGGCGAGGCCGCGGGAGCACGACTTCGGCGACGAGTTCGAACTAGTCGAAGCCGTAAATCCCCTTCTCCCGCAGGGTTCTGATGTGCGAGATGTCTTGGCTCACATTGAGAGCCATGAGGGCTTCTTATATCTGTTACACCTCACTGCGGAGCAGGCGGCAAGGCTGGGGTGGCGAGAGTGAGCCCTATTACTTGAGCTATAGTGGCGAACTCTGATCGGCCAACTGGCCGATCAGAATTGGAGTGGCACTGACGAGGCGTCGGTTCCGGTCTTGCCCCATAAAGCCGTTTCGGCTTCGGGGGAACCTTTGCCCCAAAGAGCCGTCTTACCCCACAGAGCCGTGGCGCCATCAGGGTCGTCGTTGGTCCACAGCGGGGTTACGCCCCACATCGCGGCGGAATCTGTTCCAGAGAGAAACGCATTGCCGGCGTAGACGCTGGATGCCGACCAAGGCCCGGAGTTCGTCCAAAGCGCGCTTGGATCAGTAATGGCAGTGATATTGCCGGTCGACGTGTTGTAGGTTGCGATCGGTGACATGGCGGTGCCCGACGGCACCGAGCCATTCTTCACGAGCGCAGCCTGGATTGTTTTGTCGATGTCGAGATAGCCGGCGCCGACGGTGAACACATCGTAATTCGCGACGTAGTTCACTCCATCAGCCGAGACACTGCTGGTAACCGGGAAATAGCTGCGGTCGGCGTTGGCCATGAGCAGAGCCTTGGCCTGATCCGGGGTCAGCTTCGGGGCGGCCTGCAACAGATCGGCAATGGCACCGGAAGCCACAGCTGCTGACATGCTGGTGCCGCTCATCGCGAAATAGGATGATGACGGGCTGTTCGCGCCGTGGGTCTGGTAGAAGGAATACAACGTGTAGAAACCGGGATTATCGGTAGCGAGCGGATCGTTCGCGAATCTGAGGCTGGTAACCATGTTGCCCGGCGCAACGATGTCCGGCTTCACTGTGTGGTCAATGAACGCAGGACCCTTAGAGCTGTAACTTGCAATGACGTCGTCATTGATTTGCGGCGTGAGATTGGTGTTCATCGCGCCGACCGTCAAGACATACGGATCGTTGCCGGGCGCGTCGATGGTGCCGTAGCCTTCAGGATTCAGCGTCAGGTCGCGACCATCATTGCCTGCCGCGACCACCACCACGATGCCGGCCTTCCAGGCTTTCTCCACGGCCTGGCAAAGAGGGTCCAGTGTGAAGCTCTCATAGATCGGGCGCCCAATCGAAAGATTGATGACGCGGATGTTGTACTTGCTCTTAAGAGAGATCGCCTGACCGATCGCGCTAATCACTGCCGAATCGGTTCCCGCGCCATTCTGATCGAGGACCCGCAGGTTGATGATGTTGGCGTTGGGAGCGGAGCCGCGGAAGGTGCGGAAATATTGCGAGCCCGTAGACGCAGCGCCGTTTCCGGCGATGAGGCCCGCGACTAACGTGCCGTGTCCGTAGTGATCCAGCGCATCGTTTTGACCCGGCACGAAATTCTGGCTGTACACGATCCTGCCGGTGGCATAAGGAGGCGCCTCGGTCGACGAGAACAGCGGCTCGGACAGAATGGCAGTGCCCAGCATGAGTGAGGGGGTCAGGTTGAGATCGGGCACCGGTGTGATTCCACTATCAATCACGGCCACACCGACGTTCGTTCCCTGATAGCCCGCGTGCCACACCGCAGGTGCGTTGATGGGCTCGGTCGTGTATTCGGCGCTGGGGATCGACACAACCTGGCGCGCGCCGACCGTCCGGTCGGGCGATATGTATTTCACGTTTGGATCAGCGGCAATGCTGTTGAGATTGCTGTAGGGAACGACCTCCACGACGGCATCGACGATCCCGAGCACCGTTTTGACCAAGCCTCCAACAAGGCCGAGCACGCCGCCCAGCAGCCCACCTTCACCAGCAGAAGGCGGCTTGTAGTACTGCACGATTACCTGGACATTTCCGGAGGTCGGGTTCGCCGCCAGATCAGGCGATATTTTGCTGTTTGTGGTCTGCGCGTCGACAGAGGTCGAGCCCACAATCGCAATCGTTAACCCAAGGACAAGAATCGAACGAAGCCTCGAATTCAAGATGGTTACCTCCCGCCAGGTCGTCTCACAGTTGCTGGCTCACGTGGGTACGAAGTTGTGACGGCAAGAGGGCCGTTCAACTTGAAATACCCCTGTGTTCACGCAACTTTAGTGGGGGGGGATCTACAACCTCAATGACCCCTTCGTTGTAACCAGAGTGGGTCACATTATCGACTTAGGTAACGAATTGCGAGAGCGCTTTGGTACGGAAATGCTCTTCTGCATAGCTACCTTTTCGTACAGGTCGGCTACGGTAACTCAGTAAAACGGAAGGAGGCACGGGGAGCGTCGATAAGAGATTGAGGGTGGCGGGGTGCCGAGCGGCAGCGAGCTGGTGAACAGGCAGCGTCTCCACAATCGCCCCGGATTCGAGCACAGCGATCCGGTCGCAAATCCTGAGCACAGAGACCAAGTCATGCGAGACATAGAGAAGCGTGGCGCCGTGATTGCGGCTCAATCCCTTGAGCAGGTCGACGATTTGGGCTTGCGTTACAGGGTCGAGTGCGCTGGTGGGTTCGTCGGCAATAATCAGCGCCGGGGAGTGCAGCAGCGCGAGTGCAATAAGTACGCGCTGGGCCTGGCCAACGCTAATCTGCGATGGCCGCCGGCGCAAAAATTCCGGGTCCGATGGCAGTTGGACCTCGTCGAAAAGCCTCTGCACGCGCGCCGAGAATTCTGCACTCCCATTCTTCTCATGCGCTCTCCATGCTTCGCGGAAGTGATTCTCAAGACTGATTGCAGAGTTGAGCGCGGTCATGGGGCTCTGCGGAATCAAGGCAAGTTGACGACCACGCAGTTCGCGCAGTCTGCCCTCGGAGAGTTGAAGCAGGTCTTGTCCGTCAAGGACGATCTGGCCGGTGACTCGCCCACCACGCCAGGGCAGCAGGCCTAGCAGCGACAGGACCAGCGTGCTCTTCCCCGCGCCGCTGGTGCCGACGAGTCCCAACACTTCACCGCGATGAAGATCGAAGTCGATGTCGTGCAGGACGGACTTGTCGCCATAACTGGCGCGAAGCCGCACACGCAGAAGAGGCTGGGTGCTCATCGCGAACTCCGCAGCCGAAGATACTCAGCATTCCAGATCAGTTCCGGTTCGAGCACTGCGGGCTGCACGCCTTCAATGCGCGGTGAGACCGCAACTAGAACATTGGGATAAACGAGGTAGATGAAAGGCTGCTGATCGGCGACGATCTGCTGCACACGATCGACAGCCTGCTTACGGACCGGATCTTTCATGCTCGTGGCCTGCACGTTCATCTCACGGTCGATCTCTGCCTCCCACGGTGTTGCCGGCGCTTTTTCCGACGGGCTCCACTGATGGTTGGGCGAGGAGCTGAGCCATACGTTCATCATGGCGTTGGGGTCGGGCTCGACGTTCTCGAGTCCGAGCAAGCAGGCTTCATAGTCCTGGGTATGCATCAAGCGCTCGACAAGCGCGGGAAAGTCGAGTGCGACGACATTGACCTCCATGCCCAGTGCAGCAAGATCCTGCTGAATCAGAGTTGCCATTTTTTGCCGCGCGGCATTTCCGGCGTTGGTCAGGATTGAGAAGCGGACGGGGTGGCCTGCCGCATCTTCGAGCCGCGAGCCAGCCCAATGGAAGCCGGCGCGGGCGAGCGCAGCCTTTGCGGCTGAGATATCGGTGTGGGGCGCGGACAGGTTTCGGTTGTACCAGACCGCGTTAACCGGCGAGACAAAACCATAAGCCGGAGTGGCGTGGCCCTGATAGGCGATACGCGCCAGGTCGTCGCGGTGAATGGCCTCCGAAACAGCGACGCGAAACGCTCGTTGTTGAAACCAGGATCTCTCCCACGCAGGAAGCGGCGACGACGGCGACTGGTTGAACCACATCTGTTCGGTGTTCAGCGATGGGCCGAGGTCGCGCACTGTGGATGGAGCCTTCTTCTTCAGAAGCTCGAAGTAATCCGGTGGGATGTGATCGATGAGGTCGTATTCGCTGCGCAGGAAGAGCCGGGTCTCCTGCTCGGGATTGTTGAGGATGTCGAGGCGTACGCCGCTTGCGTATGGAATGGAGAGACCGTTCGAGCCCTTTTCCCAGTAGTAAGGATTGCGGTGCAGGCGCACGTATTGCGACCGCAGGTAATCGGCCACGACGAACGGGCCGGAGGTGATCCGGCCTTCGCTGGGACGGTCGGCAGGTTCAATGGCGATCTCGTCGAAGACCTTGCCGATGCCAATCACTCGCTGGGGCAGATGAACGATGACCGTGGCTGGGTCGGGGGTTTCGACGGTGACGCCGCCCGCATTGATGAACTCATCTGCGACCGGAGCGGCCGTGGCCGGAAGCAGAACACGGCGTATAGACCAGGCCGCGTCGCGTGAAGTCAGGCTGCTGCCGTCAGAGAACCTGAGTCCGGATCGAACCTTGAAGACGATAGTCTTGCCGTCCCGCGAAAGGTCCCAACTTTGGGCGAGCTGCGGCTCCACACTTTGGGTAAGCCGATTGACGCGCAGCAGGACGCCGGCCGTGAGATAGCGAATCGTCTCCGAATCGAGGTCGTCGACTTTGGCGGGATCGAAGGTCTTCGGGTCGTAGCCAATGGTCCATGCGAGTTCGCCGGGCAGGCGCTGCGCGGCCTGGGCACCACACTTCGCGATCAGCGTGACGGCCGAGATCGCCAGGACGGCAGCGAACGAGACCGTGTGAATGCGAACGCGCCGCATCTCAGTTCTCCACCGCGACTGCTTCAAGCAGAAGCAGAACCACAACCAGCAGGGCAACGGGAAAATACACCCAATTGGATTGGAGCAGCATAGAGGAGTTGTCGAGTTCGAGCAGCATCCCTCCCCAGGACGGCAGCGGCTCACCGATTCCCAGCCCCAGGGCGCCAAGGTTCGCTTCGGCCATCACGAATGCGGGAACACAAACGAGAAACTGCGGCAGAAGCAGCGGCAGCAGGTTGGGTACAACATGGCGAACCACCTGAGGGCGCCGCAGTCCTGCCGCACGAGCTTGCAGCATCCATTCGGAGTTTTTCAGGTCGATTGCTCCCTGGTAGACCGCGCGGGCACATGCGGGCCAACCCAGAGCCGCAAGGACGAAAAACGTAATGGCTGCCGAATGGGCAGGCGACGTGTTCAGCGGCAGCGCAGAACGAACCATCATGAGCAGAAAGAGCCATGGGAGCGCGAGAAACACGTCGCAAGCGAGCATGAGGATCCAACCAAGGCCGCTCGCCGCGAAGGCTGCCAACGTCCCCACACCTGCGGCGGCGGCGGTCGTGACGGCTGCGGCAGCCAGCGCCCCGATCAGGCTGAGCAAGAGAGCAGCCGAGACGCGCACCAGGCGATCGCGTTCGAGAGCGTCGGTGCCAGCCGGGTGGCGCACGGAAGCAATGGCGAGAGGCTGGTCGCGATCCTGATGAGAATAGCTTGCGCCCGGTGCGGCGATGATCGCCGCTGCAATCAGAACAAGACCGAGAAGGAGCCAGGCCGGCAAGCGATGGAACTTCATGCGCACAGCTCCACCTTGCGGCTCGGCGCCATTCCAGAGCACGCAACCGCAATCGCCATCGTCAGCGTAACGGCCAGCAATACGGGAAGGTCGCGGTTGAGCGCGGCGTTCCATGCCAATTGGCCGAGCCCGGGTACGTTGAAGAGGACTTCGACGGGCACCAACGCACTCAGCGCCGTCACGATGGAGAGACTGGCAAGCGCGGCAAGCTGGGGAACGAACGCCGGCAAGAGGTGCGCCACAAGCAAGCGCCGCTGCCTGATCCCCTGGGCGCGCGCGTGCAACACATGCGGGTCAAGCCATGCCTTGCGCAATAGCCGATGGAGAAATTTGAAGTCGCGTGCTGCAATCAGGAGAGCCATCACGAGAACCGGACCGCCCTTCTCCGCCAGCAGACACAGAGTCGCCATGGCTGCGGTGGGCACCGCGAGTAAAAGCGTCCCTGGGGCCTGCCACAGCAGGGACGGCTCCTTTCCTGCGCTCGCAATAAGCGAAGCGCACAACGCCAGCGCCCAGCCAACAAGCAGCGAGCGCAGCAGCAGCTCTCCTGTAACTGCCAGGCGCGGGCGGATGAGTTCTAGGACCGGGACGTCAAATTGCCGCGAAATCCCGGCGCTCCCCCGGCTCATTCCCGTGATTTCGGTGCCGAGCATCTGCGTGATGGAGTGGCTTCG
This sequence comes from Acidobacteriaceae bacterium, assembly GCA_035944135.1. NCBI lineage: Bacteria > Pseudomonadati > Acidobacteriota > Terriglobia > Terriglobales > Acidobacteriaceae > Acidobacteriaceae bacterium. The sequence continues at coordinate 9,335 of DASZBM010000002.1, read as the reverse complement.
CGCGGCCTCCTCCGACAGTTCTGCACGAACTACGTGCGCGTAACGCGCGTCCATCTCACCCGGGTCGCTCAAGTATCCGGGAGCGTAGCGAACGAGAACGGTAGAGCCGATCATGACCAGGACAACGATGCCCAGCGTTCTGCCAAGCCACTTGATGATCGCGAAGATTCGCCTCATGACGCGTGTTCGACTTCAAGAATGGAGCCGTCCACTGCGTCCGAGTAAATTCCCTCCAATGCTGCATCCGTGTCTTGGGGCACATTCTGCATCGCCCATGCAAACTCCCGCGCGATCTCTTCAAGGACTCTCAGATGGTCTTTCGAATACGCCGATTGTTCGCGGGAATAAAGCGTGATCGCACCCATGACATCGCCGCTTGAACTCAACACGGGAGCTGAAAGTGCAGAACTGCGGCTTGTAAACAAGTCGGCTTCGATGAGAATGTTGGGTTCCACCGTGGGATTACCGTTGAGAATGCTACGTGCATTCTTCGTGACCCATCCCGATAGACCCTCTCCTATCGGAATCGGCTGCGTCGAGAATCCTTCGGCGCCAGGACCCTCGATGTACATCGCAATGATGCTTGCTTCTGACTTCAGATACACCGCAAAGCAATCGAAGGGAGTCACGGACTGCAAGACCTCAGCGATCGCCCTGCTTGCTCCGCGCAAACTACGCGACGCTGCCAACGCCTGTTTCAATTTGGCAATTGCCTGGGCTCGTTGATCGCTCGTGGCCGCCAGTCGCGGAGATTTGAACTGCAATATCGGCGAGGCGGATTCCAGCGCGACATGCTCCTGCTCAAATCCGGCGCTGGGCGCTGCGCCGCGCTCGATGACCAGGTCTGTGTCGAGCGGCATCATCTCTTCGATTTCCTGGTGCGCGCGCGCTTCAAGCTCTGGGTAATGTTCTTCCAACAGGCGAACGACTTCAGGGTCGAACTGAACGCCGGCTTTGCTCTTCAGGTATGCCAGAGCTTCCTCAACCGGCAATGCCCGGCGGTATGGCCGGTCCGAAGCAAGCGCATCGAAACAGTCGACCGCGGAAAGGATGCGCGCTCCGATCGGAATCTCTTCACCCTCCAGGCCATCCGGGTAGCCACTGCCGTCCCAAGCCTCATGATGCGACCGTACGATGGGAACGACCGGATACGGGAACCGTACGCGCTCCAGAATATCGGCGCCGACCACAGGGTGAATCTTCATCTTTTCGAATTCTTCCGGGGTCAGCCTGCCTGGCTTGTTAATGATGTGTTCAGGCACCGCCAGCTTGCCAATGTCATGCAGAGAGGCGGCCGTGGCCAGCGCCTTCATTTGCAGTGAGTCGAGGCCCATGATCTTGCCCAACTCGGACACGTAGACGCGCACCCGCATCAGGTGTTCGTGGGTGTTTTGATCCTTTGCCTCGACGGCCATAGCAAGGCCTTCGATGGTGCGCAAGTGCAAAGCCTCGATCTCAACAATGTGCTGCTCGCGATCGCGAATGATCGCCATCTGAGCGCGATACGCGCGGTAGACGGTGTAGACCATTGGAATAATCAGCAGCGATGTCATCCAGCCGAAGTGGATGCCAACAAAATCGGCTAGAAACGCCAGAATCGCGCCCACGACGTAAAACGGGAAATACCATGGGAATTCCTGGCCCCAGAGCTTGAAAGGCGAGGACTCCGACTCGCAAGAGAGCACCAGAGCCAACGGAACGGTATTCGCCAGGAAGTACGCTGTTGCCGCTATCGTGAGTGCGGGCGCGACTTCGCCGTGAACCACATGCAGCGACCGTGTATAGATGAAACATGCCAGCACCGTCGCCGTGGTAACGTTGGCCACGTTGAAGATAATCTGAACTACGGTGAATGACTTGACGACCTTGATCCGGCATTGCGCAATGACGCTCGCGACCGCCAAAGCGATGACCTGGAGCGGCGAAAGCTGAACGATACCGAGAAGGACAAACGGGAAGTTTACTGACATCGTCCCGTTGGTCTTGGGCATCGCGACCTTCATCCCCGAGCTGAGAAGTATCGCGAGAAGGTAGACGAAGAAATGCAGCCAGTGCCGACCCGGGGTTCCGCGCGCCGAGTAGAGACTGGCAGCGCCGGCAGTCACCACCGCGCATACAACCGCTTTGGACGGAAACGTCATTGCATACCCAACGGTCGATTACGACCGACGATTCAGCCGTTCCGTGCTCTTGAGCATCCTCACAGGAACAGAGAAGTCGTGGGCATAGGTGTAGGGGTTACTAAAGAAAAGGCCAATGCGACTTTAGTTCACCAATGACGCGGAGGTGGGATACCGCCGCTGAAAAACGAAGGAGATAACTCGCCCATGGCGAACTTAACGCCGCGAACGAGAGCAGTAAAGGAGTTAGCGGTGACTCCGCAAGACAGTAATGGGCCGGCCGGGGCGTTACAGTATTGGAGGCTTGAAGACGATAAGACGTTTCGTCGGATGGACGGCGCCGCAGTGAAGGCAGACAGCGGAAATCCAAGGCGGCCTTGGACAGCAACTGGACCCGCCCGCAATCCGCGGCTTATCGTAGCGGTTCTTGGAAAGCGCTCTCCCCGTACGTGGCGAACCTGCAGCGAGGCCATCCGGGCAGTCGATGCTCAAGTCCCTGTTCGAGAAGAAGTGAAGAGACTGCAGTATTGTGCCCGTTCTATTAAGCGGTTTATTGCCATCTACCTTGGAACCGATGTCCGCGCAGACGAGAGGAACAACCAATTAGATTTCTTGCCCCGGTCCCAATGGGGCGTTTGGCCCTGATGCGCGAACATTGCCCTCTCAGCTGTGGTGTAGCCGGTCTCTTTTCAAAGCGCTAGTAACAGCGGCGCGGCGACCGGAAGCTTTGGGAGCTTCTTTTTGAGTTTACTGGCTACGGCGGCGGTAAAGCGCCATTCAGCCTTGCATACATACCAGTCGTCACAATTTCAGCCATGTGCTGCCCGGACAAATAATAATCAGAAGCTCAACGGAGGATACTCATGTCGCGCATCGATCGCCGCGCGTTTCTCCAGGCAGCTCTGAGCGTCGGCGCCACGGCGGCGTGGGGCAATGGCGTCGCGCACGCATCGCGGGTTGCGTGGCGTGAGCAACGGACGATGTTCCCAGAGGGCGTCGCTTCGGGCGACCCGGACCATAGCAGCGTTCTGTTGTGGACTCGACGGCCTTACGCTGCAGGTGTTGCGCCGCGGACGCTGCATGTCGAAGTGGCCGAAGACCCTGCGTTCCGGCGGGTCGTGGTGAGCGCGGCAGCGCGAGTTTCGGTGGAGTCCGACTGGACGTGCCGCGTGTTGGCGGGTGGACTGAGGCCGGCGAGGGTGTACTGGTATCGCTTTACCGACAGCGAGGGAAATGGAAGTCGCGTGGGCCGAACGATTACTGCGCCGACAACCAATGATCCGCGCCCGGTCAACTTCGCCTTCATTAGCTGCCAGGACGTCAACGAAGGCAAGCTCAACGCCTACCGCCGCATGATCTTCGAGGACGAGCGGGCGGCGCCGGCCGACCAACTCGGTTTTGTCCTGCACCTCGGCGATTTCATATACGAGGTCGTCGAATACCCCGACGAAGTGAAGACACGCTACGACCGCACGATTTACGAGGTCGCGCGGATCCCCGATGGCGGCAAGGTCGGCCACTTCCACTATCCGCTGACGGTCGAAGGCTACCGCGCGATCTATCGCGGCTATCTTGCCGATCCAGACTTGCAGGATGCAAGGGCTCGCTGGCCGTTCGTGGCCATGTGGGACAATCACGAATTCTCCTGGCAGGGCTGGCAGAGCATCCAGCAGGCAGGTGGCCCAGAACGCCCGGGACAGAGCATCAAGATCGCCGCCAACCAGGCATGGTTCGAATATCTGCCCGCGCGCGTCGCTCCGCCGAGCGGATCACTCGAGACGTTCGGTCCGCCCCCGGTCAAGGATGTGCGGATCGAGCAATGGGATGAGAACGGCCTCGGCCTCGAGCCCAACAATCTCACGGCGATCAACAGCCTCATCGGCTATCGGTCCTACCGCTACGGTCGGCATCTCGATCTCATCATCACCGACCAGCATAGTTACCGCAGTGCAGATCCCTTCACCGACAAAGCTGTCGCCAGCTTTGGTCCGGAATTCACCGGCATGTACCCCGAGGATGCCGCCCAGATCTTTGATGGAGGCCGTACCTTCAATGGCGGCAACCCGCCGAACGAAATCTCCTTCAACGGCGCGCACGTTCCGAACACGCGAAAGGATGCGCCACCGCAAACGATCCTCGGCGCCACCCAGAAGACCTGGTTCAAGGACCAGCTACGCAAATCCAATGCGACCTGGAAGATTTGGGGCAATTCCGAAGGCGCGCCGGATTGGCGGAGCGACCCGCAAAACCTTCCGCCTGGACTCACAAAGGAGACATGGCCGAAGTCCACCTACGCCCTGATGAGTAGCGGCGACTATGGATCGGCTTATCGGGAGCGCGCCGAGATATACGACCTTGTGCGCGACGAGAAAATTACGGGCTTCGCGATTGTCTCCGGCGACCGGCACAGCTTCTGGGCGGGCTACGCAACGTCGGAGTTGCCGCCGGGCAAGTTCTATCCCGTAGGCCTGAGCTTCGTCGGCGCGTCGCTTTCGAGCGCTGGCACCATGGAAGCGCTCGAGCATGGTTTTCCGAAAGCCGATCCGCTTCGTCCGCTGTTCCTTGCCGATCGCCCCGGCGGAGGCAAACCCGACTGGACCTACAACATGCTGCTCAAGCACGGCGTCCGGTCGTGCCTTGAGTACGCGAAGAGCTTTGACCTGAAGCGCGCCCATGCCGCTTCGAACCCCGAACTCGCCCCACACCTCGAGTTCGTCGACCTTGGCGGCCACGGCTATGCAACGGTTCGGCTCACCGCGAATGAAATGCGCACCGAGTTCGTCTGCATCCCGCGGCCGATCACGCGCAGTGAACGCGCCGACGGCGGACCCCTTCGCTATCGCGTCGTGCATACCGCGCGGCTTTGGCGAGCGGGCGAAAGGCCGAAGCTCGTCCAGCAAGTGCTCGAAGGCGATATCGGCCTTTCCACTTAAGAATGCAACTGCGAAATTCACGTGCGGGAGTTCGCGGCTGCCGGCGCCTTGCAAATAAAGGACGGGTACCCCTCCCCCCGGTTTTTGTGCAAAGTCTTCAGAAGATGGGACTTAGGCTTGGACTTTTTGCGCAAAGTCTTGAATTGAGTTATAGGTAAAGTATTGGATTCAGGGAAGTTAACGGGTGGGGGGGGTCACTTTTTTCTGTTGGTTAGAGTTTGGGAAGGATCTGGGTGGCGAGGGACTTTTCGGCTGCCTGATTGGTCTGCTGGGTGGCGTCGGGGAGGGTGACGGTGAGGAGCAGCAGGTGGTTTTTGGTGAGGACATAGAGGGCTGACGAGGAGTCGTCGGGGGAGACGAAGAAGGCGTCGTCGCCGAGGCCGACGACGGGGGTGGGGTGGACGCCGGACTTCTCGAGGCTGGTGCGGGTGGTGCGGAAGTCGGCGGCGGGGCGGAGGGCGATGTAGACGCGGTCCTCGCCGTGGGCGTCGCCCCAGGTGCATTCGTTGGAGCCTTTGGCAACGCCCGGCTGGCCGGGCTCGACCGGCGAGTTGAGGACGGCTTTGATCTGGTCGGGGGTGAGGAGGGTGCAGGGGTCCTGCGGAGTTTGCGCGTGGGCGGTGGGGATGAGGACGGCTGCAGCGGCGAGCAGGAGAGTCGCGCGGATCATGGTGAGGCTCCGCAGAGGTTAGACGTGGGCGGAGCCGCAGCGAAGGTAGCCGTGTAGCCTGCCTTTCTCTGGCCCACTAAGCTTTTTTGGCGAAGCGGCGCAATGTCCCAATCAGCCAACACTGGAGCTTAAAAAACCTTTGCAAAATTGTATCCCCACCGGCCTCCGTGGCCTGCGCCCCACGCGTAGTAGGTTTGCGCCACAATACTGCCTTGTATGCGCAACGATGCTCCCGCTCCTGCGTCTTGCCGCAGGTGAGCTAAAGAAAGGTCGCCTGCGTTCTGGCCAACACCGCCCGCGTCGTAAAAGAGGTATACACCAAACGGATCCCATGCAACGAAATTCGACTCGAACTGAAGCAGCGCGGCATCACGTCCGCGAAACCGGTAATTGTCCCATCCACGCAGGGTGACGTTGTTGTCTATATCACTGCCACCCAATGTGGGTTGGAGATAGAACGGTACTTGGTTATTGGCTGGCGTTCCTGACAAGATGAGTCTGCTTCTAACATCAAACTGACCCAGATTGCATTCATCGGTCTGCTTGTTACTGTCCTGACAGAGCACATGATAGACAAATGGGTGTTGCGCCGGAACGAATGAGTTCCGCAGCCATGCTCGCAGATTGAGCTTTTCGTCGCCATCAAAACGAAATTGCCTAAATGCCAATTGCGATCCGTCGAGGGGATGATCCCACTGGACGGTCGCGTCGTTCTCGAACAGGAACTGCGATAATGGTTGAAGGTGTGGGGTCCCGCCTTTAGGCAATTTCTCGATTTCGTGACTAATACGTTTGAGAGCACGGGTTTGAAGACCGACGTTGGTCTCCAACATGGTGGGTTGATGATCTATTCCTGGAACTTGGCTGCTTGGCACATTGGCGGTGATGGCGGACGGATCGGATGACATAGGCAGATTCGTCGCCTGCACGCCGTTTTCGGCTACTAGCACAATATGATGAGAGATTGGCAATCGACCTGATAACTTTTCCCATGTGTCGTCTTCTGCGTAGACGTAGGCAGTAGCAGGAGCCCTTGAGCCAATTCCATAGAAGTACAGCGTCTTCACCGATTGGTGAGCTACCTGGAAATGAAATGCTGTTTGATGCCAATTCTTTTCTGTAGCGGATGCAAGCTTTGCCTCGTTACCGTCCGTTTCCGACGTGCGGAAAGGTAGGGACCAGACAATATCGCCACCTGTGTACCACGAATTATTCGTTGTGCCGGCGGCAGTGACACTGAGGTCGACCTCGTTGTCACTCTTGGTGCTTTTGAACGAATGCATAAGAACAAGCCCGAGGCCAAACCCGTTAGAGGGGGGCAAGGATGCGAGGGTGAAATGATAGTCATCCTGCGAAAGCAAGGCTTCCACACAGGCGATACGTTGATGGCCATCTTTGAAGAACTGCGGGCACGAGACCCCGATCGTCTGTGCATGGAGGAACGTGGCAAAAAGGACAGTGGAACCTAAGATCGCGTATGACAGTCGTCTCATTATTGACCTATAGCCTTTATCGCGTTCTTGGCTTCCTTGAGGTAATTCACTGCATCCTGGGCTGAGTAGATTTGATGGGTACTCTTGCTCAAATTAATGCCTTGTGTGTGGAGTGAGTACTCCATCGCTTGGGCCATTAGCATTGTGAGGTCCGTGGGCTTTCGGAGTTTTGGCGGTTGCTGAGCTGGAAGCTTGGGGACTCGAGTGCTTTTCGATAGAGCTTGGATGGTTTGGATGGTTCCAGGGCTCTGAGCCTGAGAGCCTCTGTGTGCTGCTGGAAGCACTTTCCGCCTAGCCGACAGCTGCATCGTCCCGTCTGACGCTACAACGTCGGGAAGTGCGGGTTTGTCAACCCTCATCTCGGTCAGATTCGCAATGTTGGCAAAGCTCGCCGCCTGCGCCTCTCTCCAATTGAACGGTTGCTTATCAAGGCAAAACAGTTCCCGAACGGTCTTGACAATCGAACAATGGTCAAACTGATCCGCGAGAATAGTTCCAGGCGCCAACCATGGCGACACGAAGACGGCCGGAACTCTGACCCCCAAGCGGTCGAAGCGGAACCCGAAATCCTTAGTGGGCGGTAGATCGGGCAAACCAGTGTTGTTCTGAAGAGTAGGCGGATACGCGTGATCGTAGAGGCCGCCATGCTCGTCGTAAACAATTAAGAGTAGGGTGTCCTCCCACAATGGGCTGTCCCGTATAGCGTTGTAGACCTCCGCGATAAGACTCTCGCCTTTGTCTACCGCGAAATCAGGGTGCTGGCTGTTGGCGTTCACTCCATCGTAGATCGGCTCGATAAATGTGTATTGAGGGATGACATTATCTTTACAGTCCTGAGCAAAGTCTCCTATGTCGAAGAATTTGTCTTGATGATGCATCAGATAAATGTTCGCCAATAGAATCGTAGAGCCGCTGCTGTAGATGCGGTACGTTGCATCTAGATTGTTGGGATCGTCGATAACTTCGAAAATCGTTCTGGCCTTTGCTGGCGCTGCGATTGCATCTTGCGTGATTGAGTCACCAGACCATGCGGCGTGCGCGAACAACCGGTTCGGAATGGTTGATGCTGGTAGCGATGAAAACCATTTGTCCGAAACTGCAAACTGCTTGGCCAGTGTCGATAGGATTGGCAGTGTACCTTCGTGAAAGCACTTCATCACAACTGCACCATGCACAGCGTCGTTGCTATCAGTTGCATAGTTCTGGACGAAGCCCTGCATTTTCTCCTGACCGTTGTCGGTGCCTTCGGCATTAGAAAATATCTGCCAGTTGATGTCGGGAAACTCGTGGCTTGGATCTGGAGTTAGATCATTCACGTTGCGGGCATCCGGACTGACCCTAATAGGTGTTCCCTCATCTGCGGCGGGATTAGTTTCGTCGCCGTTCAGTCCATCGATCGGATAGTCTTTTGCCTTCAGAAAACCGAGCATGTGGTCAAACGAGCGGTTTTCCATCATCAACACCACAAGGCGCTTGAAGGGGGTTGCCATAGCAGTCTCCTATTACTCAGCGGTTTAGTACTGCGGCGGATTAGTTGTTATGAATGCAGACAGATTAATACCACCCAAAGGCTTTATGGAAAACTTTTTTTCGAGACATACTGGTCATTTTGGATGACGTCTGCAGATACCTACCGCTCACTCATCGATCGCTATAATCGCGCTCACAACGAAATCAAAGGCTCGGGCTGAAGCCCGAGCCTTTGGTGTTATGGGGTGTCTTATGGCACGGCTGAAGCCGTGCCCCTTCAAGTTTGGTTGTGATCCGAAGGAGAGGCAGATGCCCTTCGGGAATGACAACAAAAAGAGCGCAGCCCTGAGGCTGCGCTCTTTGAAGCGGCGGTTACTGCACGAGGGTGCCGTTTTCGCCGTTGGTTTTGGGGTCTTCGGGTGGGATGACGGTGGCGCTGGCGACCTTGTCGTCGGCCTCGAGATTCAGGAGGCGGACGCCGGAGGTGGAGCGGCCGGCGGCGCGGACACTCTTGGTGTCGATGCGGATGATTTTGCCGAACTGGCTGATGACCATCATCTCGGTGGTGTCGTCGACGAGCTGGATGCTGACGACTTTGCCGACCTTGGAGTTGGCCTTCATGTTGATGACGCCCTTGCCGCCGCGCGAC